>NZ_JBGDUQ010000004.1:0-356265 GCF_046552175.1 Salmonella sp. SAL00672
ATAGAGCGCAGTATCCGGCTGGCGCAGGAGAAATAAGACCCTGACGGCCCGGTGGCGTGGCGCCATCGGGCCTGGCTATCCCAACGAATTATTTAACGGAATATGCGCGATATTGCTGTGCATAATCAGCTTTCGTACCCCCGGTGCGGTTAAACAGCGGCTTTTGATGATTTTGCTATACAGCTTGAGGCGCAGTTTTCGGGTGGCGCGCCACCAGGCGGCGTTGAGGTCGGCTGCATTCTGTTTCAGTACGTGATTTAGTATTTCCGCGCTATCCAGCGCATAGCTAATACCTTCCAGCGAGCTGGCGCTGATGAACCCTGCCGCTTCGCCGATCAAAAATGCGTTTTCTTTACCGCAGACAAAATCCGCCCAACGTGACGGAAACAGGACTGTACATTTTTCACTTTTTACCGGTGCGCCGAAGCAAAAATGAAAGTCCGCCATTTTTTGTTTCAGAGCGTCAAAACGCTGTTGTCCGTCTTTCATCGGGTAGGCCCCGCCGAAGATAAAATAGCCGTCTTTACTGATACTCCAGGAGTAACAGTCGGTAGCATCGTTATCAAAAATACAGGAATAAAACGGGACCGGATGTCGCTCCGTAAACCATTGCTGAATAGCGACATATTTACGAATTTGATGCTTCGGATACAGGTGACGGCGCACCAGTGAATTTGCGCCATCGGCACCGACCAGATAACGGGCGGTAATCTGCTGTTCCCCGCCGTCGGCACGAAAAATAACGTGCCATTTATCATCCTCGCGCCAGATTTTTTGACACAGGCTGTCGTGGTAGACCTGCACAGCATCAGGGATAAGCGACTTCATCCATAAATCGAAGGCGTGGCGGTTAATGTTGATATAGCTGCGTTGGTAGTGACGCGTCAGCGCCGCTTCTACATCCACCGTTTTAACGCTAAAGATTTGGGGATTAGCGATAACGTCTACCGGCAGCGTGAGCCCGTTACGAATAAAGGAACGCTGAGCATCCGGCGCCAGCAAACCGCCGCAGGGCTTTGTGAAGCCCCCGGTGCCCGACTGGCGTTTTTTATCCAGCGCCAGTATGCGCATCTTTCCGCTTAACTGGCGCGCCAGCGCGGAACCTGCCGGACCTAAGCCGATAATCGCTATGTCAAAGTGTTCCATCGTTCTGTCCGCCGTTATTGAAATGGCGATACGCTAAAGCCTGAAAGTGAAGCCCGTGTGAAGTATGATGGCGAGCATCGTCTCTTATCAGGACATCCCATGAAACAAATCACCTTTACGCCGCGCCATCACCAGCTTACCAACACCAATACCTGGACACCTGACAGCCAGTGGCTGGTCTTTGATGTGCGGCCTTCAGGCGCGTCATTTACGGGCAAGACTATTGAGCGTGTCAATGTGCATACCGGCGACGTGGAGGTGATTTATCGCGCTGTGCAGGGCGCGCATGTCGGTGTGGTGACGGTGCATCCTGCCGACAATCACTATGTGTTTATTCATGGCCCTGAAAACCCTGATGAGACGTGGCATTACGATTTCCACCACCGTCGGGGCGTTATTGCAACGCCGGGAGGCGTGACTAATCTCGATGCGATGGATATTACTGCGCCGTATACTCCCGGCGCGCTGCGCGGCGGCAGCCACGTCCATGTGTTTAGCCCGAACGGCGAGCTGGTGAGTTTTACCTATAATGACCACGTTCTGCATGAGCGAGATCCGGCGCTGGATCTGCGCAATGTCGGCGTGGCCGCGCCGTATGGGCCGGTTACGGTGCCGGTTCAGCATCCGCGCGAATACAGCGGTAGCCACTGGTGCGTACTGGTTAGCCGCACGACGCCTGCGCCGAGACCTGGCAGCGATGACATTAACCGCGCCTATGAAGAGGGCTGGGTGGGCAACCGCCAGATCGCCTTTATTGGCGATACGCTGTCGCTGACGGGCAAAAAAGTCCCGGAGCTGTTTATTGTCGATTTACCGTGTCATGAAAACGGCTGGAAACAGGCAGGCGACACGCCGCTGACGGGAACCGAATCAACGATGCCATCGCCGCCGTTGGGCGTAGTTCAGCGGCGTCTTACCTTTACTCACCAGCGTGTTTATCCTGGACTCACTAACGAACCACGCCACTGGGTCCGCAGTAATCCGCAGGCTACGGCGATCGCCTTTTTGATGCGGGACGATAACGGCGTAGCGCAACTGTGGCTGATATCGCCGCAGGGAGGCGAGCCCCGGCAGTTAACGCATCATGCGACCGGCGTACAGTCAGCGTTTAACTGGCATCCGTCGGGTAAATGGCTGGGACTGGTGCTGGAAAATCGGATTGCCTGCTGCGACGCACAAAGTGGGAGGATCGACTTCTTAACCGCCAGGCACGACAACCCGCCGTCTGCGGACGCCGTCGTTTTTTCACCGGATGGGCGACACGTCGCATGGATGGAAGAGGTGAAAGGGTTCCGTCAGCTATGGGTGACGGAAACCGGGCGATAAATCAGGGAGGAGGCATCTTCGCCGGGGGGATGACGGCATTGGTCATTTTCGTCTCCTCCTCGCTTTTCTCGACGCGCGATCTTACCGAACTGTCTTTGCGGAAGATGTCCCACGGCAGAAGGATCGTATCCATCACGGCGGTAAACGGCATATCCAGGATAGCCAACGATTTGGTGCCCCAGTTTGTCTCATCGTTACCGATCATCGTAGCGCTGGCGCGCGTGCCAGGATAAGTACCCTCTTTACCGCCGGTGTGCGACATGACGCTTGAACAACCGCTTAATAAAAGCATCCCATTCCATATTATCAGCGTTAACCACACGTTTTTTATCATCACTCATTCATCTGTTGGTTGTCGTTATTTGCATGATGAGTTATAGCGATCCGTTGCTAAAAATAACATCACCAGTACGTGGCACTGTGGCGGTAATCGCACTTTAACAATCAGTGCTGTCCCAACCAGTCTATGCAATAGCCAATAAACTGCAAAAAAAAGTCGGATTAAAATACTTGAAAAGTACGTATTCAGACCCATTTATAAGACGTAGTGAATAGAAGGGCACGCCTGATGGGTGTTCTGGCAATCCTGGCCTGTCCATGATGGAAGGTCTGACATTCTCGCTGATTTCAGGAGTTTATGATTATGCGTAACTTTGATTTATCCCCGCTGTACCGTTCTGCCATTGGTTTTGATCGTCTGTTTAACCTGCTTGAAAATAACCAAAGCCAAAGTAATGGCGGCTACCCTCCGTACAACGTTGAGCTGGTAGACGAAAACCACTACCGCATCGCCATTGCCGTTGCCGGTTTCGCGGAAAGCGAACTGGAGATTACTGCCCAGGATAATTTACTGGTGGTAAAAGGCGCTCATGCGGACGAGCAGAAAGAACGTACTTACCTGTATCAGGGCATTGCCGAGCGTAACTTTGAACGTAAGTTCCAGTTAGCGGAGAACATTCACGTTCGCGGCGCAAACCTGGTCAACGGGCTGCTGTATATCGAACTGGAGCGCGTGATTCCGGAAGCGAACAAACCGCGCCGTATCGAAATTAACTGATTCCGTCGGGTCGCGTTGCGCGGCCTGTCATCCCATGCTCGCCGTCAGGGAGCATATTCGCACGTAAAGTGTGAAGGTAAAACTCGCTTCTTAGAAGGAGAAATGATTATGCGTAACTACGATTTATCCCCACTGCTGCGTCAATGGATCGGTTTTGACAAGCTGGCCAATGCGCTGCAAAACAGCGGCGAAAGCCAGAGCTTCCCGCCCTATAACATCGAAAAAAGCGACGATAACCATTATCGCATTACCTTAGCGTTAGCCGGTTTCCGTCAGGAAGATCTGGATATTCAACTGGAAGGCACGCGCCTGACGGTGAAAGGCACGCCGGAACAGCCGGAAAACGAGCCCAAATGGTTACATCAGGGCCTGGTCATGCAGCCTTTTAGCCTGAGCTTTACGCTGGCTGAAAATATGGAAGTTTCCGGCGCGACGTTTACCAACGGCCTGCTGCATATTGATTTAACCCGCAACGAGCCGGAAACCATTGCGCCGCAGCGTATCGCCATTAACGAACGCTCCGCATTAAATAGCTAATAAGCTCCTTGCCTTGCCCCGCCAGAGATGGCGGGGCTTTTTTGTGCCACGAAAAAGGGTAAGACGCTGCCGAAGTCAGGACGTCTGGGCGGTTTTGTAACATGAGAATGTGCGCCATGCTGTATATATGCCTTAACGGTTCAGTCATAATCCCTATAAATTGAAATGTTACTCACAGGGAAGAAAAGATGAGTGATATCGCATTGACGGTCAGCGTCCTGGCGTTGGTGGCGGTTGTCGGTTTATGGATCGGCAACATTAAAGTGCGCGGTGTCGGCTTTGGTATTGGCGGCGTTCTGTTCGGCGGTATTATCGTCGGCCACTTCGTCGATCAGGCTGGGGTGACGCTGAGCGGCGATATGCTGCACTTTATCCAGGAATTCGGCCTGATCCTTTTTGTTTATACCATCGGCATACAGGTGGGGCCGGGGTTTTTCGCCTCGCTGCGCGTTTCCGGGCTGCGTCTCAATCTGTTTGCTGTTCTGATTGTGATTATGGGCGGGTTGGTCACCGCGATTCTGCATAAAATTTTCGCTATTCCGCTGCCGGTGGTGCTGGGGATTTTCTCCGGCGCAGTCACCAATACGCCTGCGTTAGGGGCGGGTCAGCAAATCCTGCGCGATCTGGGAACGCCAGTGGATCTGGTGGATCAGATGGGGATGAGCTATGCGATGGCGTATCCGTTTGGCATCTGCGGTATTTTGCTCACCATGTGGCTGATGCGGCTGATTTTTCGCGTTAACGTCGAGGCGGAGGCGCAGAAGCACGAATCCTCTCTCGCTAACGGTCATTCATTAATTCAGACAATGAATATCCGTGTCGAGAATCCGAACCTCAATAATATGGCTATCCAGGATGTGCCGATCCTGAACAGCGATAAAATCATTTGCTCACGCCTGAAACGCGACGACACGCTGATGGTGCCGTCGCCGGGGACGATTATCCAGGCAGGCGACCTGCTGCACCTCGTCGGCCAATCTACCGACCTGCATAACGCGCAACTGGTGATCGGTAAGGAAGTGGACACCTCGTTGTCGACGCGCGGCACGGATTTACGTGTCGAGCGTGTGGTCGTCACCAACGAAAAAGTGCTCGGCAAACGTATCCGCGATTTGCACTTTAAAGAGCGTTATGACGTGGTTATCTCCCGTCTTAACCGCGCGGGCGTTGAGCTGGTCGCCAGCAGCGACGCCAGCCTGCAGTTTGGCGACATTCTCAATCTGGTGGGGCGTCCTGCCTCGATTGATGCGGTAGCCAATGTGGTCGGCAACGCGCAGCAAAAACTCCAGCAGGTGCAGATGCTGCCGGTGTTTATCGGCATCGGATTAGGGGTTCTGCTTGGGTCAATCCCGTTGTTTGTGCCGGGATTCCCGGTCGCGTTAAAACTGGGGCTGGCTGGCGGGCCGCTGATCATGGCGCTAATTTTGGGGCGTATCGGCAGCATCGGTAAGCTGTACTGGTTTATGCCGCCGAGCGCCAACCTCGCGCTGCGTGAATTAGGCATCGTTTTGTTTCTGGCGGTCGTTGGGCTGAAATCCGGCGGCGATTTTGTCGATACGCTGACACAGGGCGAAGGATTAAGCTGGATTGGCTACGGTATTTTCATCACCGCAATTCCGTTGATTACCGTCGGTTTGCTGGCGCGGATTTTTGCCAAAATGAACTATCTGACGCTATGCGGGATGCTGGCCGGTTCGATGACCGATCCGCCAGCGCTGGCATTTGCCAACAATCTTCATGCCACCAGCGGCGCGGCGGCGCTCTCTTACGCGACCGTCTATCCGTTAGTGATGTTCCTGCGTATTATCACGCCACAACTGCTGGCGGTGATTTTTTGGGGAATGGGTTAGCGCCTGATGGCGCGTTGCTTATCCGGCCTATGCACTGTGTTAAATCCAGGCTGGATAACGCGCGCCGCACCGGCCACACTTCTGCTCTTCTTCTTATCTTCTTCCTCAATGAACGCGCTAATCAGCGTAATGGCAACGAGCATAATTCCAATTTTTTTCAGTTAGTTATCAATCTTCATCGCCTTTTTTTTCGTCGCGACGGGTGGTTTTTCAGCTTTTAATTCGGCAATAATGCCTTTCCTGGCGGTGGCGTTGAAAAAGGTCGCAACTGAAATGAAAAATAGCGGGAATGAGCGCGGTTGCGCCGAAACACGTCACCAGTGAACTACAGTTATTTTGCAATAAGATTCCCTTGCTGCGGGATAATGTGAAGCATATCAGCAACAACGTGAGTGGTATTCTGAAAACGAACGGGAATACATAAGAACGTAAAAGGAGTCGTCATGAAGATTTCCCGCCTCGGAGAAGCGCCGGATTATCGCTTCTCACTGGCAAATGAGCGCACCTTTCTGGCGTGGATTCGCACCTCGCTGGGATTTCTGGCGGCAGGCGTCGGTCTTGATCAGCTCGCCCCGGATTTTGCCACGCCGGTGATCCGTGAACTGCTGGCGCTATTGTTGTGTCTGTTTGCGGGCGGCCTGGCGATTTATGGCTATCTACGCTGGTTACGTAATGAAAAAGCGATGCGCCTGAAAGAGGATTTGCCCTATACCCATAGCCTGTTGATCATCAGCGTTATTTTGATGATTGTCGCGGTGATAGTGATGGGGCTGGTACTGTATGCCGGATAGTCGTAAAGCCCGTCGGCAGAACGATCCGGGACTGCAACCGGAGCGTACGTCGCTGGCCTGGTTTCGCACGCTGCTGGGATACGGGGCGTTAATGGCGTTAGCCGTCAGGCACCACTGGCATCAGGCGGGGTTCTTGTTCTGGGTGTCAATCAGCGTTCTGGCGATAGTGGCGGTGATTCTTTGGCGTTATACCCTGAGTCGTAATTTGATGGATGTCGCGCATAGCGATTTTTCCGAAACTCATGTCGTGCGTGACAAATTTTTGATCTCCCTCGCGGTGTTGTCGCTCGCAATCCTGTTTGCTGTTACCCATATTCGCCAACTTATTGCATTTATCGGGAATTTTATATGACAGGACGTCAGGACATTGTCGTGAGTGATGACCAGATTCAGGTCGTCGTAAATCGCCAGAATAGCCAGCGCCCTCAGCAACTGTACCGTAACTTACAACGGCTCGGCATTCGCAATGTCCATTTTATCCCATTGTTGGAACATGACCGGAACGGAATGTTGACCGAGGAGTCATTGTGTTCAGCAGACTGGGGGCGGTTTTTAAATAGCGTATTTGATATTTGGGTACGTGAAGATATTCAGCGTATCTCGGTTCGCCTTTTTGATGAGACGCTACAGCAGTGGTGCGGCGGCAGGAATGGCGCTGAAGCGCCGGACAAGGCGCCGCTAAGCGCTGAATGTCAGAAGTGTTCTTTATTACGATTTTGCGGCGGCGGATGCCCTGAGCATCGGGATAGCCAGGGGAAAAATCAGCTTTGCGAGGGCTACCAGACCTTTTTTAACTACTCCTCGCCGCATATGCGGGTGATGCGGGATTTACTGAAGCAGCATCGCTCGCCGGAGGAGTTGATGGCGATGCTGCGTTAACGTCACAGGCCTGATAAGCGTAGCGCCATCAGGCGATGGCGTGCCGGATGGCGCTGCCGTCTTTCCGGCACTGAGCGAGTATTAGCGTCCTTTCGCCAGGTATTGTTCCATTTCATCCTCCGGCACCATGCCGCCCCCGGTTGCCCATACCAGATGCGTCGCGTTGCCGAGCTGCGTCTGACTGAATCCATGCCTTTGCTGATACGCGACGGCGGCGCAAATGCGCTGTGGTCCGGCCATCCCCGCCAGAGCTGATGGCTCCAGTCGAATTCCTTCCTCCTGCGCCAGCCAGCCCAGCATGTCATACATTGTTTGATCGTCTAAGGTATAGAGGCCGTCAAGCAGACGCTCCATTGCCCGACCAACAAAGCCCGAAGCACGACCTACCGCCAGGCCGTCAGCCGCCGTCAGGTTATCAATACCGATATCTTGTACTGAGATGGCATCGTGCAGACCGGTATAAACGCCGAGTAACATGCAGGGTGAATGGGTCGGTTCGGCAAAGAAACAGTGGACGTTGTCGCCAAACGCCAGTTTCAGGCCAAAGGCGACGCCGCCAGGGCCGCCGCCAACGCCGCACGGCAGATAAACAAACAGTGGGTGACTGGCGTCAACGACGCGTCCCTGTTGCGCGAATTGCGCTTTCAGACGCTGACCCGCTACCGCATAGCCCAGAAATAGCGTGCGAGAGTTTTCATCGTCGATAAAGAAACAGTTTGGATCGGATTGCGCTGCTTTTCGGCCCTGCTCAACCGCCACGCCGTAATCATCTTCGTATTCCACGACCGTCACGCCGTGGCTACGCAGCTTCGCTTTTTTCCAGGCGCGGGCGTCGGCAGACATATGTACCGTCACTTTAAAACCGATGCAGGCGCTCATGATACCGATCGATAGCCCCAGATTGCCGGTTGAACCGACGGCGATACTGTACTGGCTGAAGAATTGTTTAAATTCCGGCGAAAGCAGCACGCTATAGTCATCGTCGGTGGTTAACAGACCCGCCTCCAGCGCCAGTTTTTCCGCGTGCGTTAGCACCTCATAGATGCCGCCGCGCGCTTTAATGGAACCAGATATTGCCAGGTGACTGTCTTTTTTTAACAGCATTTCACCGTCGATCGTTTGCCCATACTCTTTTTCCAGCCGTTTTTGCATGGCCGGAATAGCGACCACGTCAGATTCGATTATGCCGCCAGCGGCAGCGGTTTGCGGAAACGCTTTCGCCAGATACGGCGCAAAGCGCGCCAGACGGTCATGGGCGGCGTTTACGTCCTGCTCCGTCAGGCCGACATACGGTAGACCTTGTGCAAGAGAGGTGGCGCCCGGGTTAAACCAGGTGGTTTCTTTGAGGGCGACCAGATCCTCGACCAAAGGATACCGGGCGATGAGCTTTTGTATGTTTTCCATAGTACGTCTCTTTACGATCAGATGATAAAGGAAAGCAGGAATGTGCCAGCCAGTGCAACGACAGATGCGATAAACGTGGCCGTCGTATAGTATTTAAACGTTTCATTCAGCGTAGCGCCGCAATACTGCTTGACCAGCCAGAACAGGGAATCGGTCACGATCGTGCAGCCAATGGCGCCGGAACCAATGGCAATCGCAATGATCTCCGGGCTGACGTCAGGATAGAGCGGCAGCATTGGCGCAACAATCGCGGTGGCGCCCATCATCGCCACCGTCGCAGAGCCGACCGCCGCGTGCAGAATCAGCGCTACCAGCCACGCCAGCAGAATCGGGTGCATATGCATATTTGAGAGGATCACCGCCAGCGTGTCCGCCAGCCCGCTACTTTTGAGAATGGCGTTGAACGCGCCGCCCGCGCCGATAATCAGCAGGATGTTCGCAATGGCGCCAAAGCCGTTTTCGGTGTGGGTAAGTAGCGCGCTCATACCCATATGCTGGCGCAGACCGAGTATGTAATACGCCACAAAGACAGCGATAAACATTGCGGTGATCGGATTACCGATAAACTCCAGCAGCGTATACAACGTGCCGTCTTTCGCCATATTCAGTTCAGCGACGGTTTTCACCAGCATCAGGCCAATCGGCAGCAGAACGGTAAACAGCGTTGCGCCCAGCGACGGCAGGGTGTTTTCGGCGCGCACTTCAAGATCCGCAAACTCTGTCGGTACGGGCTTGAACGGCAGACGATTACCCAGAAACTTTAAGAACAGCGGACCGCCGACCAATGATGCCATCAGTCCGACCAGCAGACCGTAGACAATCACCGAGCCGATATCCGCCCCCAGTTTATTTGCGACAAACAGCGCAGCCGGATGCGGCGGTACCACGCAATGGACGGCCATCAGCGCGGTACACAGCGGAATGGCCAGCTTCAGCAGCGAGGTATGGGTCTTTTTAGCGATAGAAAACGCCAGTGGGATGAGCAACACGACGCCCACTTCCACGAACAACGTGATACCGCAAATCAGCCCCACCAGTACCATGATCACGTCAGCAGAGAGCCAGCGGCAGCGCTGGAGCGTAAGCCCGATGCGTTCCGCCGCGCCGGAAACCTCCATCATTTTGCCGAGGATGGTGCCAAGACCGATAACGGCGGCCAGAAAACCGAGCGTACCGCCTATTCCGTTTTCTATCGCCGTGACCATCTCCAGCGGCCCCATGCCCATCATCGCGCCGACAAAGAAACTGGCGAGCAGTAACGCCAGGAAGGGGTGGAATTTAAACTTCACGATGGTCAATACGATTAACACGATGCTGATCAGCAGCGTGCTCACTACCCAGATTTGAGCGTGCATATCTCACCTACCCTGTGATTAATCTGTTCTTATTGGACAGAAAAACAGCACCTCCTGACAAACGATATAATTTGCCATTCACATGATGTAAATTGAATCAACTATGTGATTTCCATCTAATATTGCCTTTATTTTGCGATATGGTTCATTTTGCTTCATCTATGTGCGGATTTTTTCAGCGTGTTTTTTTACACTTCGGGAAATTAAAAGATGACTGAGGTTGCCATGGAACCCCTTCGCGATACCCGAAACCGCTTACTCAACGGCTGGCAGTTATCCAAACTCTATACTTTTGAAGTCGCGGCCAGACACCAGTCCTTTGCTCTGGCGGCAGATGAGCTGTCGTTAAGCCCCAGTGCGGTAAGCCATCGTATCAATCAACTGGAAGCCGAGTTGGGAATCCAGCTATTTGTCCGCTCTCACCGTAAGGTGGAGCTTACCCATGAAGGCAAACGGGTATTCTGGGCGCTGAAATCGTCGCTGGATACGTTGAATCAGGAAATCCTCGATATCAAAAATCAGGAACTGTCCGGCACGCTGACCGTGTATTCACGTCCCTCTATCGCCCAGTGCTGGCTGGTGCCCGCGCTGGGGGACTTTACCCGTCGCTATCCGTCAATTTCTCTCACTATGCTGACCGGCAACGATAACGTTAACCTACAGCGTGCCGGCATTGACCTGGCTATCTATTTTGACGATGCGCCGTCGGCGCAGCTCACGCACCATTTTTTAATGGATGAGGCAATTTTGCCCGTTTGCAGCCCGGATTACGCCCATCGTTTCGCCTTGCAGGACAACCTGAATAACCTGCGGCACTGTACGCTCTTACACGACAGACAGGCGTGGAGTAACGATTCGGGCACCGATGAGTGGCACAGTTGGGCGCAGCATTTTGCAGTAAATTTGCCGGATTCATCCGGCATTGGCTTCGATCGTTCTGATTTAGCGGTGATTGCCGCGATGAACCACATTGGCGTGGCGATGGGGCGTAAACGGCTGGTGCAAAAGCGTCTCGACAGCGGCGAACTGATTGCGCCTTTTGGTGACATGAGGCTGAAATGTCATCAGCATTATTATGTCACCACTCTGCCTGGCAGGCAGTGGCCGAAAATCGAGGCATTTATTCGCTGGTTGCAGGAACAGGTGTGAAGATTTATTACGCTTTGTCGCTACACCTGCCGGGAGTGAATATGCTAAATACGTGCTATCACCGTGGTAAAAATTTTAGGGGGCGTCGTGTTTAAACCGCTTATTGCCTCTCTCATGCTGACCAGCGCGGTCGTCTATGCGAAACCGATGCCTTTGACGGCGGCGCGCTATGCGCAGCAGCTTGGCGTTGGGATGGATGTTGACTGGGCGCGAACGGAACGGGGTATCCGCGAGTTTGATCCGCTGGTCGTGCGGGATTTTAAGGCAAAAGGGTTAACGCATGTCCGTATTCGTGTGGCAGGCGCGCCGACGGAAGCGCGCCTCATCCATTTGCGTAAGCTGGTAGAGGCCTGCGAATACTATGGCGTCATACCCATTATTGCCTATCAGGCGGATGCGTATAAAACCGATCCCAGCGCCAGCCATGAAAAGGAGCTGATCAACTGGTGGAGTGTGGTCGCGCGCTATTTTGGTCAGACATCCCCGCTTCTGGGGTTCGATCTCATTTATGAGCCTGCCGACAAACTTAATCATAATATGGCGTCGCTGAATCGCGTATATGACAAAACCATCCGCCTGATTCACGCCATTGACCCACAGCGGATGATTTTCGTTGCCCCCCGCATGCGCGCCGCGCCAGAGGATTTGTCGGCGCTTAAACTGCCGGCGCAAAGCCAGAACTATGTACTGGCGGAGTGGCACATCTTCCCGTGGGGACCCCTGAAAAGCGGCGGTAAATATCCGTGGACGTCAGGCACGGCGGCGGAAAAAGCGGCGATTCGGGCACGGATTAATGCCGCGGTTCGCTGGCAGCATAAGACCGGCCATGCAAGCTGGGTGGGCGGATGGGCGCCGGGAGAGTCGATAAAAATGACGCCGGTCGCTTCACAGTTCGCGTTTGCCCGTTTTATGGCCTGCGAGCTGAAAAAAGCGCATATCCCGTATGCGATAAACGCGGACACTCAGTTTTATGACGGCGAAGAAGGAGCGTGGCGTCCGGTGCAGGAGCCCCTGCTCAATGCGATGATCGCGCCGGAATGTGAAACGCCCGGCAAAAAGCCGGGCGAGGGGAACGTTAAACCGTCTGCCCCTGATGCGATATCCGTGACGCCAGCGGCAGCCAGCACGCCAGGATCAGCAATCCCATAAGGGTCATCAGCAATCCCAGACTGCCCTGACCGGTTTGCGGCAGCATTGCCGAAAGCCACGCCAGTACGCCGGAACCAATATTTTGCAGCCCGCCGACCAGCGCGCCAGCGGTGCCTGCGAGGAACGGAAACGGCTCCATCGCGCCGCTGGTGGCCAGTGGAAATAACATCCCGGCGCCGAAGAAAAACAGCGCAGCGGGGATGAGTAGCGTCCAGACGTTCATCACGCCAAACCAGCCGGGAATCCACATCATAAGGCCTGCCAGCAGACAGCAAATAACTGACTGCCACATCAGGGCTGAGAAGCGTTTATTCGGGCGTCCGGCAAACCAGGCGCCGAAGAACGCCGCCGGAATCGGCAGAATAAACAGAATGCTTACCACCATACTGCTGAGACCTAATACTGCCCCCATCAGCACGCCGGAACAGGCTTCAAAGACCGCAATGCCAGCCAGCCCGCCGATTAGCATCAGCAGGTAACAGTTAAATGCGCCGTTACCAAACAGCGTTTTATAGCTGGCGATCAGCCGCGTACGCGGCGCGGCGGCGGGGCGGGTTTCCGGCATCCAGCGCGCCATGCTGAAGGTGACGCCAGCGCAAAGCACCAGCAGGAAAGCGTAACACGCGCGCCAGTTCCACAGGGTGTCCAGCAGACCGCCAATCAGCGGCGCTAACAGCGGGCTGACCAGAATCCCCATATTTAACAGGCTATTGGCGTGACGAAGTTGCGTTCCTTCATACAGATCGCGCGGGAGCGTTCTCGCCATTACTCCGCCAACGCCGGTTCCCATCCCTTGCATGGCGCTGGCGGCAATCAACACCGTCAAACTATGCGTGGTCATGGCGAACAGGGTCGCTACCATAAAAATAGACATGCCGACGAGGATTACGGGGCGGCGCCCAACCCGGTCGGAAAGCGGGCCGTAAAACAGTTGCGAGACGCCGTAGGTCAGGAGGTAAGCAGCCATTACGCTCTGGACGGCGCCTTCCCGGACGTTTAGCGCTTGTGCCATATCGGCGATGGCGGGAATATAAATGGTTTGCGCCATCTGCCCTACGGCCACCAGTAACACCAACATCAACAACAAATTGACGTTTCTCTGCCTTTTCATTTCGCTGATTACTTTTCAAAAAAAGAAAAAATAAGAATAACTTGCTGCGCATTCCCATAAATGCGAGAGGAATCTATCACACCAGAAAAAGAAGGCCAGACAGCAACCAGCAATGGCAGACGAAGGAACGGCAGGATATGTAAACAAAAGCGGCAACAAATGTTGCCGAGAATGTGTTACGTCTGTGGCTGTTATTGGGCAATCATGACAGACGGAGTAAAATCGCCCCGAGGGCAATCCCGCCTGCCGCCACCAGACGTAGCCCGGCCACTTTCTCTTTAAGCAACAGCCAGGCTATCAGCGCGCCGAATAAAATCGACGTCTCACGCAGCGCGGCGACCACCGCCAGCGGCGCCTGGGTCATGGCCCATAGCGCCAGCCCATAAGATCCCATAGTGCCAATCCCGCCAAAAATGCCTTTTTTCCACTGTTGCGCCAGATAACGCGACGCTTCCCGCCGCCGCGCAATCATCGCCCAGGTTAACAGGCAGGCGCCGTTGAGAAAAAATGACCATAGCGTATAGCCCAGCGCCGTTTCGGAGAGCCTTACGCCGGCCCCGTCCACCAGCGTATATCCGGCAATAAAACAGGCGTTAGTTAATGCCAGCACGACACCACGTTGAGAGCTGGCGCGGCCATTACAGGCCATCCCAAGTATCGCCATGCAGATCACTGCGATGCCGACCCAGGCCATCGACGACAGGCTGTCGCCAAGAAACAGAACGCTAATGAGCGCCACCAGCAGCGGCGCGGTGCCGCGCATAAGAGGATAGGTCTGGCTCATGTCCGAGACCTGATAGGTTTTCGCCACCAGGACGGTATACACCACCTGGAGTGCGGTAGAGGCCGCTAAAAAAGGGATACTGGCGTGAGCTGGCTGCGGCGAGAAGGGCAAAAGGATCAATGCCATGACCGCCGCGGAACCGCTGACGCCGATCGCGGCGTAGAGCTTATCGTTTCCCGCTTTGACAATGGCGTTCCAGCTGGCATGTAGCAGCGCGGCGAACAGCAAAATGCAGAAAACGGAAAGGGTCATAGCGTCAGGCGTCGTTGAGGGTGTCATAAAAACGTAACATACCCGGGAAGCGAAAGACCAGCGGATAAGGTGAAAGGGGAGCGGTTGCCCGCTCCCCTTCGGTGCGGCTTGAATCTGAATTACTTAAGGTATTTCAGAACAGCATCAAGCAGTTGCAGTGCTGCAACAATGAGTTTCAGGATAAGAATGGTGATATCCACTACGCTCATACGCGTCTCCTGTGGTTAAGGAGCACTGCCAGCCGACGTACCTTTCCGCTGCCTGTTGTCAGCTGTTGCGCACGCGATCCCTTTTGCGAGGAATAGTGTGCGTGTTGACATAACACAGTGTGCTCACGAGGGGGTTAAGGCGCTGACGGCACCACCCGTTTCAGCCAGGACTTCGTTGCGCCGGTTTACGATGCGGCCCCCGCATAACACATTGTGTCAAAGACATTATAGTTAAGTACTGTATAAATTAACAGTAATTTATAGACAGAACGAAGCTTCTGATCCATACTCAAATTCATCAAAATTCGCGCCGAAATTGCGCGTTCTGCACAGAACGCGTATACTTCTGCTGTTGACATAACACAGTGTGCTTCGCGGCTACCACCCGCATTACGCTGTAAGAACCTCGCTTCGGCGAGGTTTTTTGTTTTCCGGCATTGTGAAACGCGTAATCATCAATCCCGGCGATTACCGGAGGGCGCTACGCTTATTACGCCTATACTCAAAACGTGTAAATTCGTAGAAAAATGTGATCGCTGACGCATTTTTGTGCAGATGAAAATTTTTCCGTTGTCATGCTGAAAGCGCTGTGCTTGTATAAAACGTGTTAATAACAAACAGACAAGGCCCCTAATGAACCCTTCCATGCTGAACGCGACCCTACTAACAACTGCGCCATCTCGCGCAGTGGTCGTCGTGCGTGTGGTGGTGGTCGTCGGCAATGCGCCGTAGGGTCCGGAACACACACGATTCCAAAACCCCGCCGGCGCAAACCGGGCGGGGTTTTTTGTTTAAGACACCTTCCCGGAACGTCGGCTCAGAATAAAAGGAATGGAGCATGGCAAGTTCGGGCACAACATCTACACCTCAGCGCTTTACGGGCGCGGAATTTATAGTTCATTTTCTGGAGCGCCAGGGGATTCGTATCGTCACCGGCATTCCCGGTGGTTCGATCCTCCCCGTTTACGACGCGTTAAGCCAAAGCACGCAAATCCGTCATATTCTGGCGCGCCATGAACAAGGCGCGGGGTTTATTGCGCAGGGGATGGCGCGAACGGAGGGTAAACCTGCTGTTTGTATGGCCTGTAGCGGGCCGGGCGCGACCAATCTGGTCACGGCCATTGCCGATGCGCGCCTGGATTCCATTCCGTTAATCTGCATTACCGGGCAAGTTCCGGCGTCCATGATCGGTACTGACGCGTTTCAGGAAGTGGATACCTACGGTATCTCTATCCCCATCACCAAGCACAACTATCTTGTCAGAAATATCAACGAGCTGCCTCAGGTGATGAGCGATGCTTTTCGTCTGGCGCAGTCGGGGCGTCCCGGCCCGGTGTGGATAGACGTTCCTAAAGATGTGCAGACGGCGACAATTGAGCTGGATGCGTTGCCGTCGCCGGCGGAAAAATCACCCCCGCCGGAGTTTAGCGCGGAGAGTATCCGCGAGGCCGCCGCAATGATTAACGCGGCGAAGCGTCCGGTGCTGTATCTGGGCGGCGGCGTGATCAATGCGCCGACACGCGTGCGCGAACTGGCGGAAAAAGCGCAACTGCCGACGACAATGACCTTAATGGCGCTGGGAATGCTGCCTAAGGCGCATCCGCTGTCGTTAGGAATGCTGGGGATGCACGGCGCGCGCAGTACCAATTTTATTCTGCAAGAGGCCGATTTACTGATTGTTCTGGGCGCGCGTTTTGATGACCGGGCGATTGGCAAAACGGAGCAGTTTTGTCCGAACGCCAAAATCATCCATGTGGATATCGATCGCGCCGAGTTAGGCAAAATTAAGCAGCCGCATGTGGCTATTCAGGCGGATGTCGATGATGTACTGGCACAGTTAATTCCCCATATCGAGGCACAGCCGCGGGAAGCATGGCATCAGTTGGTGGCGGACTTGCAGCAAGAATTCCCTTGCAGTATTCCCCAGGAAAATAACCCGCTTAGTCACTATGGGCTGATTAATGCGGTCGCCGCCTGTGTGGACGACAACGCGATTATTACCACTGACGTAGGTCAGCATCAGATGTGGACCGCGCAGGCTTATCCGCTCAACCGTCCGCGTCAGTGGCTGACTTCCGGCGGGCTGGGCACCATGGGGTTTGGTCTGCCCGCGGCGATTGGCGCGGCGCTGGCGAATCCGGGCAACAAGGTGCTGTGTTTTTCCGGCGACGGTAGTTTGATGATGAATATTCAGGAGATGGCTACCGCCAGTGAAAACCAGTTGGATGTGAAAATTATCCTGATGAATAACGACGCGCTGGGACTGGTACATCAGCAACAGAGTCTGTTCTATAAACAGGGCGTTTTTGCGGCAACCTATCCGGGGAGCATCAACTTTATGCAGATTGCCGCCGGGTTTGGTCTGGATACCTGTGATTTGAATAACGAAGCCGATCCGCAGGCGGCGTTGCAGGCTATCATTCGTCGTCCTGGACCGGCGTTGATCCATGTGCGCATTGATGCAGAAGAAAAAGTGTATCCGATGGTGCCGCCGGGCGCGGCAAATACAGAGATGGTGGGGGAATAAGCCATGCAGAAACAATCACATGATAACGTTATTCTGGAGCTGACCGTTCGCAACCATCCTGGCGTGATGACCCACGTCTGCGGGCTGTTCGCCCGACGCGCTTTCAACGTTGAGGGTATTCTCTGTTTACCGATTCAGGGCAGCGATCAGAGCCGCATCTGGCTTCTGGTCAATGACGATCAGCGGCTTGAACAGATGATCAGTCAGATCGATAAACTGGAAGACGTGGCGAAGGTGGTACGAAACCAGTCCGATCCCACCATGTTCAATAAAATTGCCGTCTTTTTTGAGTAAGTTATTCACTTTCCGAATCAGGCGTGATGACTTTGACGGAACCATTCCGACAGTGAGCGGCATAATCTGTCGGTAATGGGCGATCGCTAATCAGGACATCAAAGGCAGAAAGCGGACCAATGCTGGCAGGCGCGACCTCATCAAACAGGGCGTGACGCGCCAGCAAAATTTTGCGCAGACCGCGCTCCATCGCTTTACGTTTGGCGGCAAGATCATCCGGGTTAAACCAGCTCACGCCAAAATGTTCATGTACGCCGCTGGCGGAAATAAACACTTTGCGCGGATTGAGCGAATCCAGCGCCGAAGGATTATTGGCATCATAAAAGGCATCGCTCTTGGCCCGATAGGTGCCGCCGCACAAAATCGCCGTGGCATTAGGCTTTTCATTCAGCGCGATAAATACCCGATGCGAGTAGCAAATCCCGGTAAAGGTAATATCATCCGGTATCATGCTGATAACTAATGGCATTTCCGGACCGTTATCAAAAAAAACCAGATCGTTTTCACGCACCAGGCCAGCGGCCAGGATCGCAACGGGAAGGTCGTCCCGATGATGCGTCTTTTTCGCCGGCAGCGGCATATTGGTTGAAGACGTAGGCTTATTTACCATGACGATATAGCCGCCGAGCAGCGTCAGCGGTAAAGGGTCATCATCCTGGCTGAGATCGCGGCGAATGGTCATCACCGAAACTTCCAGCATCCGCGCGGCGTCTTTCAGATGGATTCGATCGGTCTTTTTCAGTAACTCCATCAAGCGTCGGATACGTTCTTTTTGCTTGGTCTCCATTCACCCTCTCCGCAAATCATGTTGTTATGTTCCATCAGTAACATTTATGTGTTTCTGAGAACATTACAGTGTGGCACTACTATACGTCCGGCCGTCAGGAAATAAAAGTGGGTTTATTCGCGTTTTATAACAATAAATAGTTAATTTTCAGTAAATTGTAACCCTAAAAATGATTTAATGCGCGTATGTTCCGCCAGGGATTGTTCACGAAGTAAATGGCAAAATGATCCTCTAATCGCGATCATAATCACAAATGATACGGAAGTAACATGATAATGTTATTTTAATATCATTGTCGTGTGACGATTTCTGAGAGGGAGTAAAATGGATATCGCGGTTATTGGCTCTAACATGGTGGACCTTATCACCTACACCAACCAGATGCCCAAAGAAGGGGAAACGCTGGAAGCGCCGGCGTTTAAAATCGGCTGCGGCGGAAAAGGGGCGAACCAGGCCGTGGCGGCCGCTAAGCTCAATTCAAAAGTATTGATGTTGACCAAAGTGGGCGACGATATTTTTGCCGACAACACCATTCGTAATCTCGAATCCTGGGGGATCAATACGACGTATGTAGAAAAAGTACCGTGTACCAGCAGTGGCGTAGCGCCGATTTTCGTCAACGCCAACTCCAGCAACAGCATTCTGATCATCAAAGGCGCTAACAAGTTTCTCTCGCCGGAAGATATCGATCGCGCGGCGGAAGATTTAAAAAAATGCCAGCTTATTGTTCTGCAACTGGAAGTTCAGCTTGAAACGGTTTATCACGCAATAGAATTTGGCAAGAAACACGGGATTGAAGTGTTATTAAACCCTGCGCCAGCATTACGGGAATTAGATATGTCTTATGCCTGTAAATGCGATTTCTTTGTACCCAATGAAACCGAGCTGGAAATATTAACCGGTATGCCAGTGGATACCTATGACCATATTCGCGCAGCGGCACGTTCGCTGGTAGATAAAGGGCTGAACAATATTATTGTCACCATGGGCGAGAAAGGCGCGCTGTGGATGACGCGTGACCAGGAAGTCCATGTTCCGGCGTTTCGAGTGAACGCTGTTGATACCAGCGGCGCGGGCGATGCCTTTATCGGCTGTTTCGCGCATTACTACGTCCAGAGCGGGGATGTGGAAGCCGCCATGAAAAAAGCCGTCCTCTTTGCCGCTTTCAGCGTCACCGGGAAAGGCACCCAATCCTCTTATCCAAGCATTGAGCAATTTAATGAGTATCTTTCGTTGAACGAATAACAATCACCCTGCACTGTTAAAGGTAGCACTATGAACGATAAAAACATCGTTCAGATGCCCGACGGGTATCTGAATAAGACACCTCTGTTCCAGTTTATTTTGTTATCCTGTTTATTCCCATTATGGGGATGCGCAGCCGCGTTAAATGATATTCTGATTACGCAATTTAAAAGTGTATTTTCGCTGAGCAACTTTGCTTCGGCATTAGTACAAAGCGCCTTTTATGGCGGTTATTTTTTAATTGCTATTCCGGCCTCGCTGGTCATTAAAAAAACCAGTTATAAAGTGGCGATACTTATCGGCCTGACGCTATACATTGTCGGCTGTACGCTCTTTTTCCCGGCGTCGCACATGGCGACCTACACCATGTTCCTCGCGGCGATTTTCGCCATTGCGATTGGCCTGAGTTTCCTGGAAACGGCGGCGAATACCTACAGTTCGATGATCGGGCCGAAAGCCTACGCCACGCTGCGGCTGAATATCAGCCAGACCTTTTATCCGATCGGCGCGGCGGCAGGCATTTTATTGGGTAAATATCTGGTCTTTTCCGAAGGGGAAAGCCTGGAAAAACAGATGGCGGGCATGAATGCCGAGCAAGTCCACAACTTCAAGGTGCTGATGCTGGAAAACACTCTGGAACCCTATAAGTACATGATTATGGTCCTGGTAGTGGTGATGGTACTGTTCCTGCTGACGCGTTTCCCGACCTGTAAAGTCGCGCAAACCGCGAGTCATAAACGCCCCTCGGCGCTGGATACGCTACGCTATCTCGCCAGCAACGCCCGTTTCCGTCGCGGTATTGTGGCGCAGTTCCTGTATGTGGGAATGCAGGTGGCGGTCTGGTCGTTCACTATCCGTCTGGCGCTGGAGTTAGGCGATATCAATGAGCGCGATGCCTCAACCTTTATGGTCTACAGCTTCGCCTGCTTTTTTATCGGCAAGTTTATCGCCAACATTCTGATGACACGCTTTAACCCGGAAAAAGTCCTGATCCTTTACTCTGTGATCGGCGCGCTGTTCCTGGCCTACGTGGCGCTGGCGCCCAGCTTTAGCGCGGTATACGTGGCGGTGCTGGTCAGTGTTCTGTTTGGCCCCTGCTGGGCGACCATTTATGCCGGAACGCTCGATACCGTCGATAACGAGCATACCGAAATGGCGGGGGCGGTCATCGTGATGGCGATTGTCGGCGCGGCGGTGGTTCCCGCGATTCAGGGCTACGTGGCGGACATGTTCCACTCGCTACAGCTCTCATTCCTGGTTTCCATGCTGTGCTTTGTTTACGTTGGCGTTTACTTCTGGCGCGAAAGCAAAGTGCGCGGCAACCTGGCTGAAGTCGCCGCGTCCTGAGGAGATCAACCATGACAACACGTATTACATTATGGCGGGAGCTTTTTAGCGAGCAGCCGCGTATCTTGCTGGAAAATGATGATTTTACGGTTACGGCGTTTCGTTACGCCAGCGGCGTGGAAGGACTGAAAATACAAAACAGCCGCGGTCATCTGGTGATTCTGCCCTGGATGGGGCAGATGATTTGGGACGCGCAGTTTGACGGTCATGACCTGACTATGCGCAACATGTTCCGCCAGCCGAAGCCGGCTGCGGAAGTGGTGGCAACGTATGGTTGCTTTGCTTTCCATTCCGGACTATTGGCGAATGGCTGCCCGTCGCCGGAAGATACACATCCGCTGCACGGCGAGATGCCCTGCGCTGCCATGGACGACGCCTGGCTGGAGTTAGAGGGCGACAGTCTGCGCGTGACCGGGCGCTACGAGTATGTGATGGGGTTCGGTCATCATTATCAGGCGCAACCTGCGGTGGTAATGCGTAAATCAAGCGCGCTGTTTGATATTCAGATGACAGTGACTAACCTGGCTTCAGTCGCCATGCCGCTACAGTACATGTGCCACATGAACTATGCCTATGTGCCGAACGCCACGTTCCGTCAGAATATCCCGGATACCGCGCTGAAGCTACGCGAGTCGGTGCCGGCGCATGTCAAACCCACGGCGCAGTGGCTGGCGTTTAATCAACGACTTTTGCAGGGTGAAGCCTCGCTGGCAACGCTCAACGAGCCTGGCTTTTACGACCCGGAAATCGTGTTCTTCGCCGATGAACTGGACAGGTACACGGATACCCCGGAATTCAGTATGATCGCCCCGGATGGCACTACGTTCGTGACACGTTTCGCCAGCGTGGAGCTGAATTACGTGACCCGCTGGATTCTTTATAACGGCGATCAGCAGGTAGCCGCCTTTGCCCTGCCCGCGACCTGTCGGCCTGAAGGTTTTCTCGCGGCGCAGCGAAATGGAACCTTGCTTCAACTGGAACCGCAGCAAACCCGGACGTTCACCGTCACGACAGGCATTGTCTGACCGCTCAAGGCTTGAACACCCAGGCACTTATCGTTAAGGTAAGTGCTTTTGCCGGATGGCGGCATTAATGCCTTATCCGGCCTACAACGGCACCTGCCCGTAGGCCTGATAAGCGCAGCGCCATCAGGCATGTCTTAGCGCCAGGATGAACCCATGATTACCGTTGCCCTTATCGACGACCACCTTATCGTCCGCTCCGGCTTTGCACAGCTACTGGGGCTGGAACCCGATTTGCAGGTGGTCGCTGAGTTTGGTTCCGGGCGCGAAGCGTTGGCAGGCTTACCGGGGCGCGGCGTACAGGTGTGTATCTGCGATATCTCGATGCCGGATATTTCTGGGCTGGAGCTGCTAAGCCAACTGCCAAAAGGGATGGCGACGATCATGCTCTCGGTTCACGATAGCCCGGCGCTGGTGGAACAGGCGTTGAACGCCGGCGCGCGCGGTTTTCTCTCTAAACGCTGTAGTCCGGATGAGCTGATCGCCGCGGTGCATACGGTGGCGACGGGCGGCTGCTATTTGACCCCCGATATTGCCGTGAAACTGGCGGCGGGTCGGCAAGATCCGCTGACCAAACGCGAGCGTCAGGTGGCGGAAAAACTCGCCCAGGGTATGGCGGTAAAAGAGATTGCCGCCGAGCTGGGGCTGTCGCCAAAAACGGTGCATGTCCATCGCGCGAATCTGCTGGAAAAATTAGGCGTCAGCAATGACGTTGAACTGGCGCATCGCATGTTTGACGGTTGGTAATGAACACCTTTTTTTCCCGTTTAATCACCGTTGTTGCCTGCTTTTTTATTTTCTCCGCCGCGTGGTTCTGCCTGTGGAGCATCAGCCTGCATCTGGTAGAGCGCCCGGAGCTGGCGGCGCTACTCTTTCCCTTCGGCCTGCGCCTGGGACTTATGCTGCAATGCCCGCGCGGATACTGGCCAGTATTGCTGGGCGCGGAGTGGCTGCTGGTGTACTGGTTGGCGCAGGAAGTTGCGCTGGCCCATCTGCCGCTTTTGATGATCGGTGGTGTGTTGACGCTACTGCCCGTGGCGCTGACTTCGCGTTACCGCCATCAGCGCGACTGGCGCACGTTATTGCTTCAGGGCGCGGCCCTCACCGCCGCGGCGCTACTGCAATCCCTGCCCTGGCTGGGGCAGGGGGAAGCGGCATGGAACGCGCTACTGCTGACCCTCACGGGTGGTCTGACGCTGGCCCCCATCTGCCTGGTTTTCTGGCACTATCTCACCAGCACTACCTGGCTGCCGCTGGGACCATCGCTGGTATCGCAGCCGGTAAACTGGCGCGGGCGGCATCTGATCTGGTATCTGCTGCTGTTTATCGTCAGTCTGTGGCTGCAACTGGGTTTACCTGCTGAACTTTCGCGCTTCACGCCGTTCTGCCTGGCGTTGCCGATTATCGCGCTCGCCTGGCATTATGGCTGGCAGGGCGCGCTCATTGCCACACTGATGAATGCTATCGCGCTGATCGCCAGCCAGACCTGGCACGATCATCCCGTCGATTTATTGCTTTCGCTATTGGCGCAAAGCCTGACCGGGCTACTGCTTGGCGCTGGCATTCAGCGTCTGCGCGAGCTGAACCAGTCGTTGCAAAAGGAGCTGGCGCGCAACCATCGGCTGGCGGAGCGTCTTCTGGAGACCGAAGAGAGCGTACGGCGCGATGTTGCGCGTGAGCTGCACGATGACATCGGACAGACCATCACCGCGATTCGAACCCAGGCGGGCATTGTGCAACGACTGGCGGCGGATAACGGCGGCGTGAAGCAGAGCGGGCAACTTATCGAGCAGCTTTCGCTGGGCGTGTATGACGCCGTGCGTCGCCTGCTGGGGCGCTTGCGCCCGCGCCAGCTAGACGACTTAACGCTGGCGCAGGCCATCCGTTCGCTGCTGCGCGAAATGGAGCTGGAAAGCCGCGGTATTGTCAGTCACCTCGACTGGCGAATTGACGAAACGGCGCTGAGTGAAAGTCAGCGCGTGACGCTGTTTCGCGTCTGTCAGGAAGGGCTGAATAACATCGTAAAACATGCCAATGCCAGCGCGGTGACGCTCCAGGGCTGGCAGCAGGATGAGCGGCTGATGCTGGTGATTGAGGATGACGGCAGCGGCCTGCCGCCGGGCTCTCACCAGCAGGGCTTCGGCCTGACCGGAATGCGCGAACGCGTGTCGGCGCTCGGCGGGACGCTAACCATCTCTTGTACCCACGGTACGCGGGTGAGCGTCTCGTTGCCCCAGCGTTACGTTTAAGGAAGGATAATGCTTTCGTTTTTAAAAGCCCCGGCCAACGCGCCGCTTATCACCGATAAGCACGAGGTTGACGCCCGCTATCGCTACTGGCGGCGGCATATCCTGATCACCATTTGGTTGGGTTACGCGCTGTTCTATTTCACCCGTAAAAGCTTTAACGCCGCCGCGCCGGAAATCCTTGCCAGCGGCATACTGAGTCGCAGCGATATCGGCCTGCTGGCGACGCTGTTTTACATCACCTACGGGGTGTCGAAATTTGTCTCCGGCATCGTTAGCGATCGCTCTAACGCTCGCTATTTTATGGGCATCGGGCTGATTGCGACCGGCGTAGTGAATATTCTGTTCGGCTTCTCGACCTCGCTGTGGGCCTTTGCGCTGCTATGGGCATTGAACGCCTTTTTCCAGGGGTTTGGATCGCCGGTTTGCGCCCGTTTGCTGACCGCCTGGTACTCGCGTACCGAGCGCGGCGGCTGGTGGGCGTTATGGAACACCGCGCACAATGTCGGCGGGGCGCTGATCCCTCTCGTTATGGCCGCTGTCGCCCTGCATTATGGCTGGCGCGTCGGGATGATGGTGGCCGGATTGCTTGCCATCGGGGTGGGCATGGTCCTCTGCTGGCGGCTGCGCGACCGTCCGCAGGCGATTGGTTTACCGCCGGTAGGCGACTGGCGGCACGATGCGCTGGAGGTTGCCCAACAGCAAGAGGGCGCGGGGCTAAGCCGCAAAGAAATCCTCGCTAAATATGTGCTGTTGAATCCCTATATCTGGCTGCTTTCGCTGTGTTATGTCTTAGTGTACGTGGTGCGCGCGGCGATCAACGACTGGGGCAACCTGTATATGTCCGAGACGCTGGGCGTGGATTTGGTCACGGCCAATACGGCAGTATCGATGTTTGAGCTGGGGGGATTTATCGGCGCGCTGGTGGCGGGCTGGGGCTCGGACAAACTCTTCAACGGTAACCGCGGACCGATGAATTTAATCTTCGCCGCCGGGATTCTGCTCTCTGTGGGTTCGCTGTGGCTGATGCCGTTCGCCAGCTACGTGATGCAGGCGGCCTGTTTCTTCACCACCGGTTTCTTTGTCTTCGGCCCGCAGATGCTCATTGGCATGGCGGCGGCGGAGTGCTCGCATAAAGAGGCGGCGGGCGCGGCCACCGGCTTTGTCGGCCTGTTCGCCTATCTCGGCGCGTCGCTTTCCGGCTGGCCGTTAGCGAAAGTGCTGGAGATCTGGCACTGGACCGGTTTTTTTGCGGTCATCGCCATCGCGGCGGGGATCTCCGCGCTATTGCTGCTGCCATTTCTGAACGCTCAGGCCCCACGCGAGACCAGCGAAGCGTGATGCACCTCACCTTTTTGCGCTGAATGGGGCAAAACTAAGAAATTTTCCCGGTTTTGCCTGGACGCTGTCGCAGGCCACTTTTCCTGTGGATTTTTACAATGCCTGCCATTCGCAGGTATAAAAATTAGCTCAGGAGTAATCCATGCTGGCCTTCTTAAACCAGGTGCGCAAGCCGACCCTGGATCTGCCGCTTGATGTGCGGCGTAAAATGTGGTTCAAGCCGTTCATGCAGTCCTATCTGGTGGTTTTTATCGGCTACCTGACCATGTACCTGATCCGCAAAAACTTTAACATCGCGCAGAACGACATGATCTCTACCTACGGGTTGAGCATGACCGAGCTGGGGATGATTGGCCTGGGCTTTTCGATTACCTACGGCGTGGGGAAAACGCTGGTTTCCTACTATGCTGACGGTAAAAATACCAAGCAGTTTCTACCGTTTATGTTGATCCTCTCCGCTATCTGTATGCTCGGCTTCAGCGCCAGCATGGGCGCGGGGTCAACCAGTCTGTTTCTGATGATCGCTTTCTATGCCCTGAGCGGTTTCTTCCAGAGTACCGGCGGATCGTGCAGCTACTCGACCATCACCAAATGGACTCCGCGTCGTAAACGCGGCACCTTTCTCGGCTTCTGGAATATCTCCCACAACCTCGGCGGCGCGGGCGCGGCAGGCGTGGCGCTGTTCGGCGCCAACTACCTGTTCGACGGTCACGTCATCGGCATGTTTATCTTCCCGTCGATTATCGCGCTGATTGTTGGCTTTATCGGTCTGCGTTTTGGCAGCGACTCCCCGGAATCTTACGGTCTGGGCAAAGCTGAAGAACTGTTCGGCGAAGAGATCAGCGAAGAGGACAAAGAGACTGAAGAAAACGAAATGACCAAGTGGCAGATCTTTGTTGAATATGTGTTGAAAAACAAAGTGATCTGGCTGCTGTGCTTCTCCAATATCTTCCTGTATGTGGTACGTATTGGTATCGACCAGTGGTCAACCGTCTACGCCTTCCAGGAGCTGAAACTTTCTAAAGAGGTGGCGATTCAGGGCTTTACCTTGTTTGAAGTGGGCGCGCTGGTCGGCACGTTGCTGTGGGGCTGGCTCTCTGACCTGGCGAACGGTCGTCGTGCGCTGGTAGCCTGTGTGGCGCTGGCGTTAATCATCGCCACCCTCGGCGTCTACCAGCACGCCAGCAACCAGTATGTCTATCTGGCCTCGCTGTTCGCGCTCGGTTTCCTGGTGTTTGGGCCGCAGCTATTAATTGGCGTGGCGGCAGTCGGTTTCGTACCGAAAAAAGCCATCGGCGCTGCGGACGGTATCAAAGGAACCTTCGCTTATCTTATCGGCGATAGCTTTGCCAAGCTGGGTCTGGGCATGATTGCCGACGGCACCCCCGTTTTTGGTCTGACCGGCTGGGCGGGCACCTTCGCCGCGCTGGACGCCGCCGCGATCGGCTGTATCTGCCTGATGGCGATGGTCGCCGTGATGGAAGAGCGCAAAATCCGCCGTGAGAAAAAAATTCAGCAAGTTAATATCGCTTAAATGTGTGCATTTGGTAACGTTTTGCCCGGCTTAACGCCGGGCTTTTTTATGCCTTGCGTTCGTCAGACAGGACATCCGGCGTCTGGCGTAAATGAAGACAGGCGTTAATAAATCACATCCTGACAGGCCAGAACGTCGACAGTTATAAATTTACCGTTATGATGGGCATCCTGTTTGGTGACGGATGTGCGCATGATTTGGTTGATTCTGGCCACGTTTGTGGTGGTGTTTATTGTGGGGTTTCGGGTACTGACATCGGATACCCGCCGGGCGATTCGCCGCCTGAGCGAACGTCTGAATATTGATGTAGTGCCGATAGAATCGATGATTGATCAGATGGGTAAAACGGCGGGCGGTGAATTTTTACAGTATCTGCATCGCCCTGATGAGTCGCATTTGCAAAATGCCGCTCAGGTGTTACTTATCTGGCAAATGGTGATTGTCAATGGCGGCGATCAGAATTTGCAGCGGTGGCATCTCTTGCTGCAAAAAGCGCGTTTAGCCGCGCCGATCACCGACACACAGGTACGGCTGGCGCTGGGCTTTTTGCGCGAAATGGAACCCGATATGCAGGAGATCAACGCGTTTCAACTGCGCTATAACGCCTTTTTTCAGCCGGAAGAGGGTGTCCACTGGCTGCATTGATACTCTTCACTATCTCGTTAACAAAAGACGAGATGAATGAGGCTGGCAAGGGCGGCGAGCCACGATTAACGGCCTGGAGACGCGATTCATCGTTAGCCAAATAAAGCGTAGCCGCCATCGTATTTGCTAAGGGTGAACCACAGAAGTAACGCACCGAATAACCGCTAACGACGCCAAAACATCAGAGACTTACAGCTCATCATTTCCGTGACATATATCACGGAAATGTGATCTTGTTTTGAACACTAAAACTGTGACTCCTTGCCATACCTCCTGTCTCAAAATTTCTTATCATAAACTCGAAGTTGTACATGATTGTCTATAGACAACTCTAAATGTTTAGGCGCGCACCATGAAAACATTGAGTAAAAGTTCACACATCCCACTGTATCAACAGGTTGTGGAGTGGATAAGGGAAAGTATTTATAGCGGAGAATTGGTTGAGGATGACCGGATACCTTCAGAGTTTCAAATCATGGATATGCTGGAGGTGAGTCGCGGTACCGTTAAAAAAGCGGTTGACCAACTTGTCCGGGAAGGTGTTCTTGTGCAAGTGCAGGGTAAAGGAACTTTCGTAAAGAAGGAAAATGTTGCTTACCCACTGGGTGAAGGTTTGCTCTCCTTTGCTGAAGCCTTAGCCAGCCAGAAGATAAACTTCACAACCAGTGTTATAACCTCCCGACTGGAGCCCGCTAACCGCTTTGTAGCAGAGAAACTGAGTATCAAACCGGGACAAGATGTTTTATTTCTTAAACGCCTTCGTTGTATTGGCGATGAAAAAGTCATGTTGATTGAAAATCGTATCAACATTGATCTCTGCCCCGGTATTATTGATGTAGATTTTACCAGGGAGAATTTATTTTCAGCAATAGAAAGATTATCTGATAAGAAAATAAGTTTTTCTGAAAGCCGTTACGCAGCTAAATTAATTGGTAATGAGCGAGGCCATTATCTTGATATTGGTGAAGACGCACCTGTTTTGCATTTGGAACAGTTGGTATTTTTCTCTAGAGGATTGGCCATTGATTTTGGTAACGTCTGGTTAAAAGGTAATAAATATTATCTTGGCACTATTTTACAGCGCCTGGATGCCTGACTAGCAAAGAGGAATCTATGCAGGATATTCATTTTCGCCGTCATTATGTTCGCCACCTCCCTAAAGAGGTGAGTCAGAATGACATAATCAAGGCTCTTGCCAGTCCGTTAATTAACGATGGTATGGTTGTATCTGATTTTGCCGATCACGTCATTACGCGAGAACAGAATTTTCCAACGGGTCTACCGGTTGAGCCTGTAGGTGTCGCTATTCCACATACTGATCACAGGTATGTTCGCCAAAACGCCATTAGCGTTGGAATACTGGCAGAACCCGTCAATTTCGAAGATATGGGCGGGGAACCAGATCCCGTACCTGTCAGGGTGGTGTTTATGCTTGCTTTAGGTGAAAGCAATAAGCAGCTCAACGTACTGGGTTGGATTATGGATGTGATCCAGGATGAGGATTTTATGCAGCAGTTACTGGTCATGAATGATGATGAAATTTATCAGTCAATTTACACACGCATATCTGAAAGAGGTGAAGTATGAGTAAAATGATACTATTTGTTTGCGCAACGGGTGTTGCTACTTCCACGGCTGTGGCAGAAAAAGTAATGGAATATTGTAAAGACAATGGGCTTGATGTTAATTATTCCCAAACTAATGTAGCCTCATTGCCAAACAATACCGATGGTGCAGCTTTGGTTGTATCAACAACGAAAGTTCCTTATGAACTGGATATTCCGGTTGTTAGTGGTCTGCCAATCATTACCGGAGTAGGTGAAGATAAAGTTCTTGAAAAAATAGTTTCAATCCTTAAAGGCCAAGCCTGATTTCATAAATAAAAAACAGATAAATTACCCAGGCGCTAACGCGAGGTCTGGTCACATCTGAATAAGAGGTCGGATATGAATGATATAGCACATACTCTCTATACCGTTGTGCAATATGTCCTGGGATTTGGCCCAACGGTTTTATTGCCGCTGGTCCTTTTTTTCCTGGCATTGTTCTTCAAAGTAAAACCCGCTAAAGCACTTCGCTCATCGTTAATTGTCGGAATAGGGTTTGTCGGAATTTATGCCATCTTTGACATACTTACCAGCAACGTAGGCCCGGCTGCACAGGCAATGGTTGAGCGAACTGGTATTAGTCTTCCTGTTGTCGATTTAGGCTGGCCACCATTGGCCGCAATTACCTGGGGCTCACCAATCGCACCCTTTGTCATTCCGCTGACGATGCTGATTAATGTCGCCATGCTGGCCCTGAATAAGACACGTACTGTTGATGTCGACATGTGGAACTACTGGCACTTTGCCCTGGCGGGAACGCTGGTTTACTACAGCACAGGGAGTTTTGTTTTGGGTCTGTCCGCAGCCGCTATTGCCGCGATCGTGGTTCTCAAACTGGCGGACTGGTCAGCGCCATTAGTGGCAAAGTACTTCGGTCTGGAAGGTATTTCACTTCCGACCCTGTCATCTGTCGTCTTCTTTCCAATTGGATTGCTGTTCGACAAAATTATCGACCAGATCCCTGGCGTTAACCGTATTCATATTGATCCGGAAAACGTTCAGAAAAAAATGGGAATCTTCGGCGAGCCTATGATGGTGGGTACTATTCTGGGGGGCTTGTTGGGCATCATTGCCGGGTATGACTTTAAACATATCCTGTTGCTGGGGATCAGCATTGGCGGTGTCATGTTCATTCTTCCGCGTATGGTACGAATTTTGATGGAAGGTTTATTACCTCTGTCTGAAGCCATTAAGAAATATTTGAATGCCAAATATCCTGGCCGTGATGATCTCTTTATCGGACTGGATATCGCGGTAGCAGTAGGTAACCCAGCCATTATATCTACAGCACTGATTCTGACACCCATCTCTGTCTTCATTGCATTCCTTCTTCCTGGCAATAAAGTCCTGCCACTCGGAGACCTTGCGAACCTGGCAGTCATGGCTTCCATGATTGTACTGGCATGTCGTGGCAATATTTTCCGGGCTGTGATAACCGCAATTCCTGTTATTGTCGCCGACTTGTGGATTGCGACCAAAATTGCGCCATTTATTACCGGTATGGCTAAGGATGTCAATTTCAAAATGGCTGAGGGGTCAAGTGGTCAGGTATCAAGCTTCCTTGATGGCGGTAACCCCTTCCGTTTCTGGCTGCTTGAAATATTCAACGGAAATATTATTGCTATCGGGCTGATTCCTGTGCTTGCGCTGATTATTTATGGTGTTTTTCGCCTGACAAAAGGAACGGTCTATGCCTGATTACCACGCAGCGCTTGTCATTGACATTGGCACAACTAACTGCAAAGTCAGCTGTTATTCCTGTCATGACGCGTCAGTTCTGGAAGTCCGCAAGTTTCCGACGCCAACAATATCGTCGGACAAAGGCGAGGTAGATTTCGATATCGAAGCGCTGTGGCAGGCACTGCGACTGGTAATGGCTGAACTGGTGGCTTCAGTACCGTTTCCGGTAAAAAATATCAGTATTGCGAGTTTCGGTGAGTCTGGCGTCTTTGTGGATAAGGAGGGCGTCATTCTTACCCCGATGCTGGCCTGGTATGATCGACGTGGTGAATCTTATCTCTCGTCATTAAGCAAGGCAGAGGCTGAAGAACTGTATTCTATAACGGGATTGCCACCTCACAGTAATTACTCAGCATTTAAAATGAGATGGTTGCTTGATAACTACTCCTTGCATGAAAGAAAAGATATCTGCTGGTTACATGCACCAGAAGTGTTGTTGTGGCGAATGACAGGTGCGAAAAAGACGGAAATATCCCTGGCCAGTAGAACGTTGTGTCTGGACATTGCTCGCCGTACCTGGTCTCGTAATGCTGCCGGGATTCTCGGCATACCGTTCGGTGTACTGGCTCCGTTGATAAAGCCAGGTGAAGTGGCCGGATGGGTGACGGCAACACTCAGGCAGGAGTTGGGATTACCACATGAGGTAAAAGTCACCCTGGCCGGACACGATCATATGGTCGGTGCCCGCGCATTACAGATGCAACCGGGCGATGTGCTGAATTCTACCGGCACGACAGAGGGTATTTTACTGCTGAATACACAGCCAACGCTTGATGTGCAGGCTCGCAGGGATAAGCTGGCAAATGGTTGTTACTCCGATGATGAATTTTTCACGCTTTTCGCTTCTCTGCCTGTCGGCGGTTATGCGCTTGAATGGGTGAAAAAAACCTTTCGTTTAACTGATAAGGAAATAAGCACAGGCCTGGAAAAAGTCATGGAGCAATACCTCAAACCTTCCTGGTCTGTCGAGCATGTGCCGGTATTTATTCCTCATTTGCGGGGCTCGGGTTCGCCAAATAAAAATCGGCACACTCGTGGCCTGCTTTTTGGGCTGACGGATTCACTTCCTCCGGAGTCTCTGCTTGAGAGTGTCTTTATTGGCCTGGCGATGGAGTTTGCACACTGTCATGGGTGCTTTAATATCCCGGCGGGCAGGACAGTAAAAGTCATTGGCCCTGCGGTGAAAAACCCATACTGGCTCCAGTTGAAGGCTGACATCCTCCAGTGTCCAATTGAGGCCATTGCTTTTGATGAAACCGTCTCCCTTGGAGCATTGTTGATAGCCTGCCCGAATGTTGTCCCCCCGACTGTTCCTGTGGCTGAGCGATATTTTCCTGACGCGGTTCGTTCTGCAAAGTTGAAAATATATCAGCAGCAATGGCTGTCATTTTACCAATTTAAACTGCGGCAAGAAGGGGCGCTTATTGGTGAATAACTGTGATAACTCAATAGTTCGATAATTTACTTACACTGCTCACATAAATATCTGGAGTTAATATGCCTTTAGTCAATGGTAGGATCCTGCTCAATTGTATTCAGGAAAAACATGTCCTTGCGGGGGCATTTAATACAACGAACCTGGAGACAACAATTTCCATTCTTAATGCAATAGAACGTTCCGGATTGCCCAATTTTATTCAAATTGCTCCTACTAATGCACAGCTTTCAGGTTACGATTACATTTATGAAATAGTTAAGCGACATGCCGACAAAATGGATATTCCTGTCAGCCTGCATCTGGATCATGGGAAAACTCTGGAAGATGTTAAGCAGGCTGTCCGGGCCGGATTTACCTCAGTAATGATTGATGGCGCGGCGCTACCGTTCGAAGAAAATATTGCATTTACCCGAGAAGCTGTCGATTTCTGTAAATCATTTGGTGTTCCCGTCGAAGCGGAATTAGGCGCTATTCTGGGTAAGGAAGATGATCATGTCAGCGAGGCTGACTGCAAAACTGAACCTGAGAAGGTTCAGCGCTTTGTTGAGGAGACAGGGTGCGACATGCTGGCAGTGTCAATTGGTAATGTACATGGTCTTGAAGATATCCCACGCATTGATATCCCGCTATTACAACGCATCGCGTCTGTCAGTCCGGTACCTTTGGTTATTCATGGAGGTTCTGGTATTGACGCGGATATTCTTCGTAGCTTTGTTAATTACAAAGTAGCCAAAGTGAATATTGCGAGTGATTTGCGCAAAGCCTTTATTACTACTGTTGGTAAGGCTTGGGTAAATAATAACAACGAGGCTAATCTGGCGCGTGTCATGGCGAACGCAAAACAGGCAGTTGAGGATGATGTTTATTCTAAAATTAAGATGATGAATAAAAATCACTCAGCATTCCGCAAAGTCTCTTAAGGAAAATATATGATTAGACAAACAGTACGCGTTATGAACAGTACGGGGCTTCATGCGCGGCCAGCCGCTACACTTGCGAAAATTGTCAAAAAATACCAGTCTTCATTAACGCTAGTTAATAATGACAAAGAAATTCCCATTAAAGGAATGATGAGTATTTTGGGGGCTGGCGTAAAGGGAAACACAATGATTGATTTAATTTGTGATGGACAGGATGAACTGGCTTTTATGGATGAATTAAAATCTGCATTTGCTGATGGCTTTGGTGAGTCAGTATAGTGCAATTCCCGTCAAACGGCGCAGGAAGTTGTAGAGGCTTCCTGCACTCATTATCGTATGAATAGCCTTAACAGACCATCGGTAAAACCCTCATACCAGCACCTTTAGCCCGTGTTTTTGGACAACATTAAGTAGTTTCAGTGACATCCCGCTGGGACGCTTGGCGCCGCTTTCCCACTTTTGAACCGTTGATACGCTGGTATTCAGGTACCGAGCGAAAACCGACTGGCTAACGTTGAGTTCTTCTCGTAACGCTTTTATTTCAAGTGGCTGCAGGTCTTTGATGCTGCTTAAGCAGGCCGTGTCAAAACTGCGCATTGTCTCCTGGGGAATGGCATCCACGCTAAATAATCCAGATGCCGCGCTATGAATCGCTTCAAAGGCAGGGCTTTTGAATTTAGTTTTTGCTGACATGGCGCACCTCTACCAGTTCTTTGTTATTAATGAGTGCCGTTATCTGATCTTCGGTCAGCCAAGCATAGTGTTTTGCTAACTCACGGAAACCCGCGAGTTCGCGATAGCTAATGTTGGCCATATCCTGTTTGGCATACAGGAAGGTGTAAAACCAATGTTCGCCTCCCTTTGCCAACACGATTGCGCGATCGCGATTTTGATTGAGACGTTTTTTATAAACCCCACCGCCAAGATTATCTGCTTTTCCTTGCAGTACGGCGTTGATGGCCTCGCTTAACTCGTCATCTTTTATCGTGTGGGGCTTCGCTTCTCTGTTAAACCACCTGGTTTTGAAGGTTCGCATCAGGTTGACATCCTGTAATCTAAAGTATAGCACCAGGTGATACACTATGTCTTACCTTTTGGTTTTACACGCAGCGAGAGAAGATAATTCTCAACTCTCGACCAGCCTCGCAAAATGCAGCGCAACAATGTCAGTTGCTAAAACGTTAATCAGATCACATTTTGTAATGTTACACTGCGTGGATTTTCCGCACTAAAACGACGCAGGTAACCACAATGAATGAAAATATCGCAGAAAAATTCCGCGCTGATGGGGTTGCCAGGCCTAACTGGTCAGCCGTTTTTGCCGTGGCGTTTTGTGTCGCCTGCCTGATTACCGTTGAGTTTTTGCCCGTTAGTCTGTTGACGCCGATGGCGCAGGATCTGGGGATCTCCGAGGGCATCGCCGGTCAGTCGGTCACCGTTACGGCGTTTGTCGCGATGTTTTCCAGCCTGTTCATTACCCAGATTATTCAGGCGACCGACAGGCGTTATATCGTTATTCTGTTCGCCGTTTTGCTGACGGCTTCTTGTCTGATGGTCTCCTTTGCCAACAGCTTTACGCTGCTGTTGCTGGGCCGCGCCTGTCTTGGGTTGGCGCTGGGCGGATTCTGGGCGATGTCGGCGTCGCTGACCATGCGACTGGTTCCCGCGCGTACCGTGCCGAAAGCGCTGTCGGTGATTTTTGGCGCGGTTTCCATCGCGTTAGTGATCGCCGCGCCGCTGGGCAGTTTTTTGGGCGGTATTATTGGCTGGCGTAATGTCTTTAACGCCGCTGCGGTGATGGGCGTACTGTGCGTCATCTGGGTGGTGAAATCACTGCCGTCGCTGCCGGGCGAACCTTCTCACCAGAAACAGAATATGTTTAGCCTGTTGCAACGCCCTGGCGTGATGGCCGGGATGATCGCCATCTTTATGTCTTTTGCCGGGCAGTTCGCTTTCTTTACCTATATTCGCCCGGTCTATATGAATCTGGCGGGCTTTGACGTTGATGGTCTGACGCTGGTGTTGCTCAGTTTTGGTATTGCCAGCTTCGTTGGCACTTCTTTCTCATCTTACGTTCTGAAACGTTCGGTAAAGCTGGCGCTGGCCGGTGCGCCGCTGCTACTGGCGCTGAGCGCGCTGACGCTCATTGTGTGGGGAAGCGACAAAACCGTGGCGGCGGCAATAGCGATTATCTGGGGACTGGCGTTTGCGCTGGTGCCGGTGGGATGGTCAACGTGGATCACTCGTTCTCTTGCCGATCAGGCGGAAAAAGCCGGTTCCATCCAGGTCGCGGTGATTCAACTGGCAAATACCTGTGGCGCGGCGGTGGGCGGTTATGCGCTCGACAATTTCGGGCTGCTTTCGCCGCTGGCGCTTTCCGGCGGACTGATGCTGTTGACGGCGTTAGTCGTGGCGGCGAAAGTCCGTATTACGCCAATGAGTTGATATTGCTACCATTTTTAGGCCGGATACGACGTTAGTCGTTATCCGGCAATAATAAACGCTTAATCAAAACCGTTATGCTCTGCGGTGGCGGCAAACCATTCTCCGCTTTTTTTCACCGTGCGCGTTTGGGTGGCTAAATCCAGTTGTACAAAACCATAGCGATTTTTATAGCCGTTCAGCCATGACCAGTTATCGATAAAGGTCCACATGTGGTAGCCAAGACAGTGACAGCCCTCGCTAATGCCTTTATGCAGCCATTTAAGATGCTCAGAAATAAAGTCAATCCGGTAATCATCGTGAATCTGTCCCGCTTGCACAAAACGCTGCTCGTTCTCAACGCCCATCCCGTTTTCGGAGATAAAACAGCGCGGATTGCCGTAATTATCCCGCAGGTTGGTGATGATGTCGTAAATTCCTGGCGCGTAAATTTCCCAGCCGCGGTAAGGGTTCATCTTGCGCCCCGGCATGTCGTAATAGTCAAATAACCACTCCGGCATAAACGGCGCTTGCGGATTCACCGCCGTATCACGGCATTTCACGCGGCGCGGCTGATAATAGTTAATCCCCAGTAAATCGATTTTGCCGTCGGCAATAAGCTGACGGTCGCCTGGCTGACAGGCAGGCAACTGGTCATAGGTTTTCAGCAGCGCCACCAAGTCCGCCGGGTATTCTCCCTTTAATACCGGGTCAAGAAAACTGCGGTTGAATAACAGATCCGCATGATGCGCGGCTTGCACATCGGCGGGATGCTGCGAGCGTGGGTAGGACGGCGTCAGATTCAGCACCACGCCGATTTCACCGTCGTAGCGCCCGGCGCGCCAGGCGCGCACGGCGGTCGAGTGCGCCAGCACGGTATGGTACGCCACGGTGGCCGCACGTTTAAAATCCACCACATTGGGATAGTGGAAGTCGTACAAATAGCCGCCTTCCACCGGCACAATCGGCTCATTAAAGGTAAACCAGTGCTTCACGCGGTCGCCAAACAAGGTAAAACACGTTTGCGCGTACCGACCAAACGCCTCTACGACGTCGCGATTTTCCCAGCCGCCTTTCTCCTGCATGACCATCGGCATATCAAAATGGAACAGCGTAATAAACGGCGTGATGCCCTGCGCCAGTAGCTCGTCGATGACGTGATTGTAGAAGCTCACCGCTTGTGGATTCACCTCGCCTACGCCGTCTGGAATGAGCCGCGCCCAGCTTAGCGAGGTGCGAAAACTGTTGTGTTTTAACTGTTTCAGTAGCGCGATGTCTTGCTTCCAGTGGCGATAGAACGTTGAGGTTTCCGCTGGACCGACGCCCTGATGAAAACGACCCGGCTGGCGCTCGAACCACACATCCCACGTGGTCTGGCTTTTACCGCCATTCAGACTATCCCCTTCGGTTTGCAACGCTGAGCAGGCGCTGCCCCACCAGAAGTTATCGGGAAAACGGTATCGCATTGTCGTACTCCTTGATCGCGTAAATTCGCTCCAGAATACGCGCTTCTGGTGAACAGAAACCGGTTACAGTCCGCATTTTCGCGACCAAAAAACGAAAAAGGTGTGCTACATCTCGGGGCATTCCACCTTACCGAGAGCCTGCCAGTAGTTATGCTGATTGTTGCGCTCTATCGCGATCATCGCCTCCCGAATATGCTGCTGGTTCCCCTCGCTCGCCATGATTTTTTTCTCCCAGGCTTCATCCGTTAGCGCGCCTTTGGGCGTACACATTTTGCGCAAATCCTTTAAAATCGTATTTTTTTCATGCGCCGACTGGAGTGAGCTAAACGGAGAGTCGGCATACGTGACGCCCGGTAGCGCGACAAGCGCGGCAATAAGCAGAAGCGTTTTTCGTTTCATAAACGGTATCCTTATCGGTTTGCACTTTTTCAAGAGTAAGTGTAGACCGTGCGACGTTCACTCATCGGGGCGTGCTATCCGTTGGCGTTGAAGTCAGGCAAAAGTGGGAAGGCGGTTTCTCGCTGCGCCTTCACTTTCTTGCGTGGCAGAATAGTGTATGTTCTGACTACTCTTTTATTTCGTAAGCGGTAGTGTAATGAGACGTATTGAGATCGTACTGGGAGAGCTGGAACGGCTGACGCGCGGGCTATGCCTTGCCGATTTGGCGCAGGAGACGGCGTTTACGGCGGAGGCGATAGGTTTCAATCTTGGGCTGGCGCGTAACTCCGTCAGCAAAGATCTCAATCAGTTATGGAATGACGGTCTGGCAATCAAAAGCCGTGGCCGCCCGGTCTATTTTCTGCATCGCCAGGCGCTGGAAACGTTGCTGGGACGACAGCTGGAAGAGTCTGAACGCGAAGTGCGGTCGGTGGCGGATGTGCTGCCGCATGAAGAGCATTACGCGCCCGACGATCCGTTTACCAGCCTGATTGGTTACGATCGCAGCCTGCGCGATGCGGTAGAAAAAGGCCGTGCGGCGGTGCTCTATCCGCACGGTTTACACGTTCTGCTTACCGGGCCGTCCGGCGTCGGTAAAACCTTTTTTGCGGAACTGATGCACCGTTTCGCCTGTGAACAGGCGAGCGGCGCTATCCCGCCGCTGGTCTACTTTAACTGCGCGGAATACGCCCATAACCCGGAACTGCTTTCCTCGCATCTGTTTGGTCATCGGCAGGGGGCGTTTACCGGCGCGAATGAACATAAAACAGGCCTCGTGGAGCAGGCGGACGGTGGTTATCTGCTGCTGGACGAGGTGCACCGTCTGTCTTATGAAGGGCAGGAAAAGCTGTTCTCTATTCTGGATAAAGGCGAGTACCGTCCGCTCGGCGTGAGCAGCCAGCCGCGATCAATTTCGGTACGCCTGATTTGCGCCACTACCGAACCGGTCGGGTCGGCGCTGTTACGTACTTTCCAGCGGCGTATTCAGGTATGCATTGATTTGCCGGGTATTCGCCAGCGCTCCGTTGAAGAACAGATCGAACTGATCGTGGGGTTCTTACAGCGGGAAAGCCGCAAAATAGAACGCACGGTCAGCATTGATAAACCGTTGTTGCTCTGGTTGCTGAATAAACCCCTGGAAGGCAATATCGGCCAGCTAAAAAGCGATATTCAGTTTCTCTGCGCTCAGGCGTGGGCATCGGGAATGACCGAGCATAACGACACGCTACAACTGGATAAGCGGCTGGCGGAGATGTCGATTAACCCGACGCCGGAACAGCGTCTATTGGTGGATACTCTGTTTGAGGGTAAAGCGCGGCTAAACATAGACGCGCGCACGCTGCCCGCATTGAAGACGTCGCTGGCGACCGGGGCGGAAATTGAAGAGAGCGACCTCTTTTACAGCTTCCTGACGCGCGAGTATGTTAATTTGCGCAACAGTAACGTCCCCCCGGCGGAGACGCTGGCGATCCTGAAAAATAAACTCAGCTCGATTTTTGAATACGGTCTCTACAGCCGCGACAGCGTGGCGCATCCGCCGCGCTATGGCGACCAGATTGAAGAGCGCGTGACGCTGCTGATAGGCTGCGTAGAGCAGGTGTTGGGTTTTTCGCTGCCGGAAAATCTGGTTAACCCACTGCGTAAACACTTCCTGGCGCTGATAGGCTACGTGCAGCGCGGCCTGATCCCGCAGCTTTACTCTTCCAGTTTGATCCTGGATCGCTGCAAAGACGAATATGACAACGCCACGCTGCTGTGTCGGAAAATCAACGAACTGCTGCATATTCAGTGTCCGGCGACGGAAGTGGTCTGGCTATGCCTGTTCCTGAAAGAGTGCCGCCATTATCGTCAGCGCATCGATGCCAGCCCCGACTGCGGGGTCATTTTGATCGCCCACGGCGCGACCACCGCCACCAGTCAGGCGCAATATGTCAACCGCGTGCTGGAGCGCGAGTTGTTCAGCGCCATCGACATGCCGTTTGAACAGTCGGTGCATGACACGCTGGAAACGCTGACCCAAATGATTCAAACCCGCCAATATCGGCGGCTTATCCTGTTGGTGGACATCGGTTCATTGATCCATTTCGGCAGCACCATCAGTAAATTATTCCAGATAGATGTTTTGCTCATGCCGAACATCACGCTGACCAGTCTACTGGAAGTCGGGCTGGATTTAAGCTATGAAACCAGCGACTTACCACAGTTGACGGCGCTCCTGCAGAGTAAAAATATCCCCTGCCAGCTTTGTACGCCGCAGCAGGAGAACGGCGGCAAAGTGCTGGTCATCTCCTGTATTACCGGCATGGGAACGGCGGAAAAAATCAAAAAGGTGCTGGAGGAGAGCTTTGGCGAGCTGATGTCGCAGGACACCAGGATGGTGATCCTTGATTATAACGAGGTACGTAGTCTGGAGCGCGTTCAGCAGGCATTGAATGCCAGCGAGCGGCTGGCGGGGATTGTCGGTACTTTCCAGCCGGGGTTGCCGGATATTCCGTTTATTTCGCTGGAAGAGCTTTTCTCCGAACAAGGGCCGGAACTGGTGTTGAGCCTGTTAACGCCCGATCTGTCCAACGCTGAACGCCGTCTGGAGATGGAGCGCAGCGCCATGCGCTTTATCAGCGCGCTAACGATGGAGAGCATCATCAACCATATTTCCGTGCTTAACCCGCAGCGTATTCTGAAAGAGATGGAGGGCGTTTTTAACCATCTGACGTCTTCGCTTTCCCTGAAACCAAGCCGCCAGGTGACACTGCGCTTCCTGATCCACTGCTGCTGTATGGTAGAGCGTATTGTGATTAACCGTAAACCGTTACAGATGGCGCTGGAAAGTCAGCCGAATCTGGACGCGCGCGCGTTTAGTGTCATCAAATCCGCTTTTCTGCCGATCGAAGACGCCTACGCCATCCGTTTATCGGATGCGGAATATTTTTATATCTACGAACTGCTCTATAGCTAATCCTTTTACTGGCGGGGCTTCGCGCCTCGCCAGACCTTTCTTCTTCCTTGCGTGACACAAATTCTGGCACAACCTTTGCTCTTCTGATGATGCGTTATGCCGGATAGCGGCGTAAACGCCTTATCCGGCCTACCGGGAGCGTCCTGTAGGCCCGGTAAGCGCAGTGCCACCGGGCAATATATGCCGGTGTTCTCATGTAATTGCGCCAGGAGGCCATTTTGACTACCACACAACCGTTGCCCCACATCCTGCTGCTGACGCATGGCGGCTGGGGACAACCGCTTTGCAACAGCCTGCGTATGGTCACGGGCGAAATTAAAGGCGTGACGGAAATCGCGCTAATGCCTGTCGATACGCTGGGCGAGTTTTATCAACGCGTCGAGGCCGTGGTGAAAACGCTGCCGGAAGGCTCGCTGATCCTGACGGATTTTGTCGGCGGCACGACATCCAACGTCGCGGCGCGACTAAGCGCCGATTATCCGGTGGCGGTGATTGCCGGACTGAATGCGTCGCTACTGCTGGAGGCGCTGGACAGGCGCGAACAAGGGATGCTAACCGCCTGCGTGGACGAGTTAGTTGAGGCCGGGCGCAGTAGCTGCCTGGATGTGGTCGCCCATGTACGTCAGCTACAACAATCACTCTAAGGAAAACATCATGGCCAATATCGTTTTATGCCGCATCGACAGCCGTCTCATTCATGGACAGGTTGTCACGAAGTGGGTCGGACAATCTCAGGCGAACCGGATAGCCGTTGTGAGTGATGAACTGGACGCCGATCCGTTTATGAAAAATATCTACCTGATGGCGGCGCCGCCAAATATCAAAGTGGATTGCTTCGGCAACCAGAGTTTTGCCGCTGCATGGAAAGAAAATCAGCTTGGCGACGGTAACGTGCTGGTGCTTTTTCCGTCACTGGCGGCGGTGCAGGACGCCATACAACTGGGCTTTGACGTCACCCGCATTCAGGTTGGCGGTCTCGGCGGCGGGCCAAACCGCAAGGCGGTTTTTCAGAATATTACGCTGGATGAAAAAGACGTCGGCATTCTTAACGACCTGAAAAACCGTGGCGTTCAGGTATTTTTCCAGACCATTCCGGAAGATAAGCCGCAGCCGCTCGACGATATCCTGAAAAAATTCTAACCCTTTAATAGACACAAAATCATTCTGGATGCATCAAGGCGGCAACTGAGTGAATCCCCTGGAGCTTACTAAAGTAAGTGACTGGGGTGAGCGAAGGCAGCCAACAAAGAGGCAGCCTGAAGGATGAAGTGTATAGGATAACACTATGGATACCTTACTCTTTGCAAGCCTGATGGGGTTGTATTACTGGTTTGCCCGTTTACGCCTCGGCTACACCTTCTCCGCGATGCTGTTACAACCGGTGGTGATCGCGGTATTTGTCGGGCTTTTGCTTGGCAATATGCAGACTGCGATGATCATCGGCGCAGGGATGCAGCTCGTTTATTTGGGCGTGACCTCAACGCCGGGCGGCAACGTGCCGTCGGACCCGGCGCTGGCGGCCTGTATCTCCATTCCTATCGCGGTGAAGGCCGGTATGGACCCAAACCTGGCGATCGCACTGGCAATCCCGTTTGGCGTGATTGGCGTGTTTCTCGATCAGCTTAGGCGCACGCTGAACGCCGCCTGGGTGCATATGGCGGATAAGCACGCGGAAACCGCCAATATGGGGGGAATTATGCGCTGCGCTTTCCTTTATCCCGCATTACTGGGGCTGGTGCTGCGCTTCCCGGTGGTCTTTGCCGCCAACTATTTTGGTCAGGACGTGGTGGAAAGCTTCCTCAAGCTGATGCCGCACTGGCTGACTCACTCCTTTGAAATCATGGGCGGGATTCTCCCGGCGCTGGGCTTCGCTATCACCATTATGGTGATCGGCAAAAAGAGCCTGCTGCCGTGGTTTATCGGCGGGTTCTTCGCGGTGCTGTACCTCAAGGTGGACATCATGGCGATGGCAATCTTCGGCACCTGTGCGGCCTTCCTGATTAAAGGCCTGGCGAAAAATGAAGGAGCAGCATGATGAGCAGCGATGTAATGCAACACGAACTGGTTGAGCGCGCGCGGGAAAGCGGCGCGCTGACCAAAGCGGATATTACCAAAGCGTGGTTTATCTACTGGCTGGGCGCGGAGGTTTCCAGCTCATATGAGCGTTTGCAAAGCCTGATTTTCTGCGCCTCGATGACGCCGATCATCAAAAAGCTCTACCCGCAAAAAGAGGAGCAGGTAGAAGCGCTGAAACGCCATCTGAACTTCTTCAACTCGGAGCAGACCTTTGGCGCGGTGATTCAGGGGATCTCCATTGCGATGGAAGAGCAAAAGACCCGCGGCGAGCCGATTAGCGATGCCTCTATCACCGGGATTAAAACCGGTTTGATGGGGCCGTTGGCCGGGATGGGGGACTCCATCATTTGGGCGGCGGTGATGCCGTTGTTAATTGCTATTTTTATCCCGTTCGCCGCCAATGGCAGCGCGATGGGCGGCATTATCCCTCTGATTCTCTATCCGGCGATTACGCTGGCGATAAGCTACGGTATGGTGCACAAAGGCTATACCCTGGGGCGCGATTCGATTATCGGCCTGCTGCAAGGGGGGCGAATTAAAGAACTGATCTACGGCGCGAACGTGTTGGGACTTATCATGATGGGCGCGCTGTCGGCAAGCTACGTCAAGATTACCACACCGTTGAAAATCAGCGCCCTGAAAGGTTCGGAAGTGGTGGTCCAGCAGATCCTCGACTCTATCGCGCCGGGCCTGCTGCCGCTGGCGGCGGTGTTCGCCATCTATTTCTATCTGGTGAAAAAAGGGCCGCGTTATACCACTATTTTGCTGTCGATTGTCACGCTTAGCGTGGTCTGCTCGCTGCTGGGAGTGTTGTAAGCCATGGCACAGAATATTTACCAACAACTGGGGCTAAAGCAGGTGATTAACGCCTGCGGCAAAATGACGATTCTGGGCGTCTCCAGCGTTGCGCCGGAGGTGATGCAGGCAACGGCGCGGGCGGCCTCGGCCTTTGTCGAAATCGACAGGCTGGTGGACAAAACCGGCGAACTGGTCTCCCGCTATACCGGCGCTGAAGACAGTTATGTTACCTCCTGCGCCTCGGCGGGGATCGCCATTGCCATCGCTGCCGCTATCACCCACGGCGATCGGGCGCGCGTCGCCCTGATGCCGGACAGTACCGGTATGGCCAATGAGGTAGTGATGCTGCGCGGGCATAATGTGGACTACGGCGCGCCAGTCACCAGCGCGATTCGCCTGGGGGGCGGGCGCATAGTGGAAGTGGGGTCGAGCAATCTGGCGGCCCGCTGGCAACTGGAAAGCGCCATTAACGAAAAGACCGCCGCGCTACTGTATGTGAAATCACACCATTGCGTACAGAAAGGCATGTTGAGCATTGACGATTTTGTACAGGTGGCGCAGGCCAACCACCTGCCGTTGATTGTCGATGCCGCGGCGGAAGAGGATTTGCGCGGCTGGGTGGCGAGCGGCGCGGATATGGTTATCTACAGCGGCGCGAAAGCCTTTAATGCGCCAACCTCCGGGTTTATCACTGGTAAGAAAACGTGGATTGCCGCCTGCAAAGCGCAGCACCAGGGGATTGCCAGGGCAATGAAAATCGGCAAGGAAAACATGGTTGGGCTGGTGTATGCGCTGGAGAATTACCACCAGGGCCAGACGACCGTGACCGCAGCACAGTTACAGCCGGTCGCGGAAGCGATTTCCGCCATCCATGGACTTTATGCCGATATCGAACAGGATGAGGCCGGGCGTGCAATCTGGCGTATTCGTGTGCGGGTGAACGCATCTGAATTGGGGCTGAACGCGCAGGACGTCGAAGCGCAGTTGCGCGGCGGCGAGATAGCGATTTACGCCCGCAAATATCAGCTTCATCAGGGGGTTTTTAGCCTCGATCCACGCACGGTAGCCGAAGGGGAAATGGCATTGATTGTGGCGCGACTCAGGGAGATTGCAGAACATGCAGCAGATTAATTTTTATCGTCAGCGGGTAGCGATTAACGTGCTGGCAAAGGATATCGCCAACGCGAAGGCTATCTATGAAGCCGCCGAAGGCCATGCGGTCATTGGCGTACTTTCCGCGCAGTTCGCTACGGTAGAAGAGGGCGTGCCGGAGGTGAAACGCTGGATGGCGGAGGTGCCGTCTATCTCGGTGGGACTGGGCGCAGGCGACCCGGCGCAGTACTACAAAGCGGCGATGATTGCCGCCCATACTCACCCGGCCCACGTCAACCAGACTTTTACCGGCAGCGGCTTCGCAGCGGGCGCACTGGCGGCGACAGGCGGCGAGCAAACACATATTAACGCCCTGGTCAGCCCGACGGGAACGCCTGGCGAGGTGTTGATTTCTACCGGCGTCAGCAGCAGCCAGGGAACGCCAGCCCGCGTTTCCTGTGAAGCGGCGGTACGCATGATGCAGGATATGGGCGCACATGCGGCGAAGTTTTTCCCGATGGGCGGCGAAAAGTCGTTACCGGAACTCTATGCGCTGGCGACAACCGCTGCCCGCCACGGCATGACGCTTATCGAGCCGACCGGCGGTATCTCACTGGATAATTTCGGTATTATCCTGCAAACCTGCCTGGAAGCAGGCGTGCCGCGCGTTATGCCGCATGTTTACAGCTCGATTATCGATCCGCAAACCGGCAATACGCGCCCCGAAGATGTCATTCGGTTGATGGAGATAGTCAAAGCGCTGGTGTGAGATTTATCGCCGAAGAGCGCTACGTTTACCTGGCCTACAGATGACGTGTATTTGTAGGCCCGGTTAGCGTTACGCTACCGGGCGATAATGCGTAGCAGGCTGGGCAAAAAATGTACGTATTGCAGCCGTCAGTGATTCTCTTTCGAGCCTCCTCGCAGGGTTAAATTTTCCTGAATGCTGTCTGTATTTTTGGCGAGTACAGTGGCGTCATCTTATTCCTCAGGTGACGGATCGCCATGAAAAAAAGCCCCACGTCCACGCCTCATGATGCGGTATTCAAAACGTTTTTACGCCATCCGGATACCGCGCGGGATTTTCTCAATATTCATCTTCCCCATTCGCTAAGAATACGTTGCGATCTGACGACGTTAAAACTGGCGCCGGACAGTTTTATCGAGAAAAATTTACGCGCGTTTTATTCCGACGTCCTTTGGTCGCTAAAAACGTGTGAAGGCGACGGTTATATCTATGTCGTTATAGAGCATCAGAGTACGCCGGACGCACATATGGCGTTCCGGTTAATGCGTTACGCGACTGCCGCGATGCAGCGCCATCTGGATGCTGGCCATAAAACGTTACCGCTGGTGATTCCCATGCTGTTTTACCATGGCGCGAAAAGCCCGTATCCCTTTTCGCTGTGCTGGCTGGATGAGTTTGACGATCCTGCACTGGCGCGTCAGCTTTATGCGACGGCATTTCCACTGGTAGACATTACGGTGGTGCCGGATAACGAGATTATGCAGCATCGACGTATTGCGATGCTGGAGCTGGTACAAAAGCATATACGTCAGCGCGACCTGATGGGATTGGTCGAGCGCTTAGCGGTACTTCTGATTACGGGAAACGCTAATGACAGTCAGCTAAAAGCTCTGTTTAATTATTTGCTAATACAGCATGGCAGCACGCCTCGTTTTGGCAAGTTTATCCGCGAGGTGGCGCGTCGTGTTCCCCAACACAAGGAGAGATTAATGACGATCGTAGACAGAATACGTGAATCGGGGCGCAGAAAAGGTAAGCGTGAAGGCGTGCAACAAGGCATACAGCAAGGTATACATCAAGGTAAGCAGGAGGAAGCCTTGCGTATTGCGCATACGATGCTGGAACAGGGGATAGATCGGCAGATGGTGCTGATGATTACCGGGCTTTCTGACGAAGAGATTAAGGCAAAGCGCCATTAAACTTTTCCCTCTTCCGCCCGGTCATCGTGATTATCAACGGCGTTAAGCGGCCCGCGCGCGTCGACGGGAATCGAGGGAGATCAGAATCACTGACGAGAGAATGAGCAGCGTGCCCAGCCAGTCCGGCAAGGTAAAACTAATCCCCAACAGCAGCAGCGACAGCAGGGCGCTGCTTAACGGTTCCGCGCAGCTTAAAATGCTGGCTTTGGGGCCACCAATCAGTTGCGCGCCTTTCAAATACAGGCTGAACGTCAGCGACGTACCGATCACCACCAGGTAGAAAAAGGCCAGAATCAGGCTGCCGCTCACCGCAAAGTGCGTTCCTTCTTTAGCGTAGAAGGGCAGCAGAATCAGGCCGCCAAAGGACATACTCCAGCCGACCACTGGCAGCGTGCCGTATTGGGCGATTAACCTGGAAGGCCAGGTCGTATAAAAGGCGGCGGCAAATGCGGAGGCGATACCCCAGAACAGCGCGGCTGAAGAGATCGACAGCGATGTTGGATTGCCGTGAGTCACCAGTAAAAAGGTGCCGATAAGCGATGTAAGAATGGCGGTTAAGACCAGAATGCCTGGTCGTGTTCTTCGCGCTAATGCAAACCACGCTACAATAATGGTCGGCGATAAAAATTGCAGCACTGTCGCGGTGGCGGCATTGGATTTTTCAATCGTGAGCAGGAAGGTTAGCTGAACGGTGAGCGCGCCCACCACGGAGAAAATCAGCAGACTCAGGGCATCTTTGCGGTTTTTAAGAATTGAAAATATCTTATCGCCGTGCATAAAGGAGAAGGTCACCAGTATCAGCCCGGCGAATAACAAACGTATCATCGTCAGGAACTGTGACGACATACGGCTTTGCTCCATGATGTACTGCGCGCAAACGCCTGAACTCCCCCACAATACGGCGGCAATCAGGACGTTTAGCATCCCTTTTCTGGTGGAACCCATTTTTTCCTCGTCATGTTGTTTTATTTTTTTACGTGCAGGCATCATAACAGAGCTATCGCCGGTATTAAGCAGGAATTTATTGTTTAATGATTTCAGACGAGCTTGTTATCGACATAATATTGTCATTTTTTTGTCATAAGAAAAAATATCAAACAAACTTAAACAGAACGTCACTAAACCCGCCTTTGCACTTTACGGAACATATTGGCTGACTATAATAAGCGCAAATTCATGCAGGAGTAATATGTTGGACAGTCACTTTTACGTAAATCATCTGGCAAGTTAACGCACGCTATTCCTGCGCTGCTTGCCGAACCGGTGGGCAGCAATCTCCCCTTGTGACGATTGTCATCCCAATAATGTTACAACACGCGCATTGTCGCGAGGTAATCGTCATGTTCATGTTTAAACACGCTTTATTTCCTCCGCCGTTAACACGACGCTAATTGCCTCAGGGCAGAAATTTGTCGTGTGCTAAATATAGCACGTACTTATTCTTCCAGAAAAAATGGAGGAACGTATGTTAATGTTTCCTTATATTTTAAATTTACTGGCCGCTATGCTGTTGGGCGCGCTGATTGGCGCGGAAAGACAATGGCGTCAACGTATGGCGGGATTACGCACTAATGCGCTGGTGGCGACAGGCGCCGCCGTTTTTATTCTGAGCTCCATGACGACATCGCCAGACAGCCCCGGGCGAATTGCGGCGCAGATTGTCTCTGGGATTGGCTTTCTGGGGGCGGGCGTCATCATGCGCGAAGGGATGAATGTGCGCGGGCTGAACACTGCGGCAACGCTATGGTGTTCGGCGGGCATCGGCGTGTTATGCGGCTTAGGGCAGTTCAAAAATGCGCTGGCGGCGACGATCATTATTCTTTGCGCCAATATTTTACTGCGTGAAGCGGCGCAGCGTATAAATCAACTCCCGGTATCCGCCGAGGGAGAAAAACGTTATATCCTGAAAGTAACCTGTAATAAAGAAGATGAAAGCGAGGTTCGTCAGTGGTTACTGAATATCGTAAAAGAGGCCGCGATCTGTTTACAAGGGTTAGGTTCGGTCCCCGCTCAGGAACAGGGCTATAAAGAAATTCGTGCCGAGCTCGTGGGTCATGCTGATTATCGTAAAACGCGAGAACTGATTATATCCAGAATAGGTGATAACGATAATATCACCGCAATTCACTGGAGCATTGATAGTCAATAATAGTTTTTTATTCAATTGCAACATTACGCCAGACGTATAAGGAGGGAATGATGGATATTCCCGAGTCGATAAAATAAAACCAACTCAAAATAGTGAGTAAGCAATAACCTTTTTTATGCATAGATAATTCTCCCGGGGCATTCACCTTGAAATCGTGAGTTTGCTATTCCCCGGGCGTGATATGCAGGAAACACTACACCTTAATTTTGGGGATTCATCATGACTGACATGAACATTGAAAACCGGAAACTCAATCGCCCGGCGTCAGAAAATGATAAGCAGCATAAAAAAGTATTTCCGATCGAAGCGGAAGCTTTTCATAGCCCGGAGGAGACACTGGCGCGGCTGAACAGCCATCGTCAGGGCCTCACGATAGAAGAGGCCAGCGAACGGTTGAAAGTGTATGGGCGCAATGAAGTGGCGCATGAGCAAGTTCCTCCGGCGCTGATTCAGCTTCTGCAGGCATTCAATAACCCGTTTATTTACGTTCTGATGGCATTGGCAGGGGTTAGTTTCATCACGGATTACTGGCTCCCGTTACGCCGTGGCGAAGAGACCGATCTCACTGGCGTGCTGATTATTCTGACGATGGTCAGTTTGAGCGGGTTATTGCGTTTCTGGCAGGAGTTTCGCACTAACAGAGCAGCACAGGCGCTGAAAAAGATGGTTCGCACCACCGCCACGGTGTTGCGTCGTGGGCCGGGCAATATAGGCGCGGTGCAGGAAGAGATTCCCATTGAAGAACTGGTGCCGGGCGATGTGGTTTTTCTGGCCGCAGGCGATCTGGTGCCCGCCGACGTTCGACTGCTGGCGTCGCGCGATCTCTTTATCAGTCAGTCAATTCTTAGTGGTGAATCATTACCCGTAGAAAAATACGATGTTATGGCTGATGTGGCAGGTAAAGACAGCGAGCAATTGCCTGACAAAGATAAGAGCCTGTTAGATTTGGGCAATATCTGTCTGATGGGAACCAATGTAACCAGCGGCAGAGCGCAAGCGGTCGTGGTCGCGACGGGAAGCCGTACCTGGTTCGGCTCGCTGGCGAAATCCATTGTGGGTACGCGTACCCAGACGGCTTTCGATCGCGGAGTCAACAGCGTGAGCTGGCTGTTGATACGCTTTATGCTGATCATGGTGCCGGTTGTCCTGCTGATCAATGGTTTCAGTAAGGGAGACTGGGTAGAGGCTTCGCTGTTCGCGCTGGCGGTTGCGGTTGGGTTGACGCCGGAAATGTTGCCCATGATTGTCAGTTCCAACCTGGCAAAAGGCGCGATTGCGATGTCGCGGCGCAAAGTGATCGTCAAGCGCCTGAACGCTATTCAAAACTTCGGCGCGATGGATGTGCTGTGTACAGATAAAACCGGCACCTTAACCCAGGACAATATTTTTCTGGAGCATCATCTGGATGTGAGCGGTGTAAAAAGCAGCCGGGTATTGATGCTGGCCTGGCTGAATAGTAGCAGCCAGAGCGGCGCCCGGAATGTGATGGATCGCGCCATACTGCGTTTTGGCGAGGGGCGAATCGCACCATCGACAAAAGCGCGCTTCATTAAACGCGATGAACTGCCATTCGACTTTGTACGTCGCCGGGTATCGGTCCTGGTGGAGGATGCGCAGCATGGAGACAGATGTCTGATCTGTAAAGGCGCCGTTGAAGAGATGATGATGGTAGCCACCCATCTTCGCGAAGGCGATCGTGTGGTGGCGCTGACGGAAACACGCCGCGAGCTGCTGCTGGCGAAAACCGAAGATTACAATGCTCAGGGATTCCGTGTATTGCTGATAGCGACACGTAAGCTGGATGGTTCCGGGAACAATCCGACATTAAGTGTGGAGGATGAGACCGAACTTACCATCGAAGGGATGCTCACTTTTCTCGATCCGCCGAAAGAGAGCGCCGGAAAAGCTATTGCCGCGTTGCGGGATAACGGCGTGGCGGTCAAAGTCCTCACCGGCGATAATCCGGTCGTGACGGCGCGTATCTGTCTGGAAGTGGGTATTGATACGCACGATATCCTGACCGGAACCCAGGTTGAGGCGATGTCGGATGCCGAACTGGCGTCTGAAGTGGAGAAACGCGCAGTATTCGCCCGGCTGACGCCGTTACAAAAAACGCGTATTTTGCAAGCGCTACAGAAAAATGGTCATACCGTTGGTTTTCTTGGAGATGGGATCAACGACGCGCCCGCGCTTCGTGATGCGGATGTGGGAATTTCCGTCGATAGCGCCGCCGATATTGCTAAAGAGTCATCAGATATTATTCTGCTGGAAAAAGATCTCATGGTGCTTGAGGAAGGCGTTATCAAAGGGCGGGAAACCTTTGGCAATATCGTTAAATATCTGAATATGACCGCCAGCTCTAATTTCGGCAATGTTTTTTCGGTACTGGTAGCCAGCGCGTTTATTCCGTTTCTGCCGATGCTGGCGATTCATCTGTTGATCCAGAATTTGATGTACGATATTTCGCAGTTGTCGTTGCCGTGGGACAAAATGGATAAAGAGTTCTTGCGTAAGCCGCGGAAATGGGACGCGAAAAATATTGGTCGTTTTATGCTATGGATTGGCCCAACGTCTTCTATTTTCGATATCACAACCTTTGCGCTGATGTGGTACGTCTTTGCGGCTAATAACGTAGAGGCGCAGGCGCTCTTTCAGTCCGGCTGGTTTATTGAGGGTCTGCTCTCGCAGACACTGGTCGTGCATATGCTAAGGACGCAGAAAATACCGTTTATCCAAAGTCGGGCGACGTTGCCGGTATTATTGACGACCGGCTTGATTATGGCGATAGGCATTTATATTCCATTCTCACCTCTGGGCGCGATGGTTGGACTGGAGCCGCTGCCGCTGAGCTACTTCCCGTGGTTGGTGGCGACATTATTGAGCTACTGTCTGGTGGCGCAAGGCATGAAACGCTTTTATATCAAACGCTTTGGCCAGTGGTTTTAATGATGTTTGAGGATCGCCCAGATGAATCGCTCACCCGATAAAATCATCGCGCTGATATTTTTACTGATTAGCCTGTTGGTGTTGTGTTTAGCCCTCTGGCAAATCGTTTTCTAACGAGGTGACGCCATGCAAAAAAGAGGGTTGGACAAAATTTTTTATCAGGTTGTCCTGATAGCAATCATCCTGATTTTACTGACTATCTGGATACGATAAGCTGCTGTTGGCGAGCCCCGCTTAAAATAAGAATCGATGTAGTTGTTCTTTTTATGGCGGGGCGCTATTTTCATGGTATCCCACATCAGAAGGGCAATATCATGAATAATCGTCGTGGTTTAACCGCCGTCCTGGCGACGTTGATTACGTTTTCCCTGAGCGCTACGCCTGTGCTGGCGAATCCGGGAAATGGTAATGGCGGCGGACATGGTAATAACGCGGCTAATCAGGGTAATAACGGTAACGGACATAAAGGAAATGCCGGGCAAAAAACGGAACACCGTAAAAATGGCGGTAAACCGGATCACGTCGAGTCGGACATTAGCTATGCTGTCGCCAGGCAACTGGCAGTGAATTTAGGGCTGACGGGTTATCAGTCTTTACCTCCGGGGATTGCGAAAAATCTGGCGAGAGGAAAACCGCTACCGCCGGGAATCGCTAAAAAAACGGTGCCGGCGTCTATGCTGGGACAATTACCTTATTATCCGGGCTATGAGTGGAAAATCGTTGGGGATAATCTGGTGCTGATCGCGCTCAGTACCGCGGTGGTCACGGCGATTATTAATGGCGTATTTGATTAAGAGCCTATCCCACCAGGCGTTATTGGCGCAGCCAGTTTGGACACGGACAGCGCGCAAAAACCGGAGCGTACACGTAGTACGTGAGGTTTGACTCGCTACGCTCGCCCTTCGGGCCGCCGCAAGCGGCGTTCAAAACGCTAACGTGTTTTGGCGAGCACTGCCCAGGTCCAAAATGGCAAGTAAAATAGCCCCATTAAATGGGGCTATTTAGTCTCTTCAGGGCGTTATTTATGCGCGTTGAGAATCCAGCAGTTCATTATTTTTTACTACTTCCTGCGCTTTGGTATAACTTTCAATCAGTAGCTGATAGGCCGGGAATATTTTGGTATATACATCCGCCCATTCTGCGGCATCTTCCCTATTCCAGGTACGTTGCAGCTCAGAGGCTACCGCCGCGGTATCCATTGGTACTACGCCCGCCTGCACCACGCGGGCCATCGTAATTTCCTGCGCCATTTTACTGTACGTGCCGGAGGCATCAATTACCGCAAATACCTTGTACCCTTCCGCGACGGCGCTGATGGCTGGAAAAGCCATGCAGACACTGGTAATAGTACCGGCGATGATCAGCGTTTTACGGCCTGTCGCTTTTACCGCTTGTACAAAATCGGCATTATCCCAGGCATTAATTTCCCCTTTACGCGCGACATATTGCGCGTGGGACGCATTCGCATGGATTTCCGGAATCAGCGGACCATTTGGTCCCTGTGGTACGGATGCGGTAGTAATGACCGGCATATTGCATAAGGTAGCGATCTTAGCCAGCGCCGCGGCGCGCGCGCGTAATTCCGGCATCGGCATGTCGCCGACGGTCTGAAACAGGCCACTTTGGTGGTCAATCAGCAGCATTACTGCGTCGTTAGCATCAATGGCAGGGCGTTGACCGTTAAAATTCGCGGGTGTAGACATAATTCATTCCTTGTTGTTGCCTTTCACTGATAATCACTATCAGTGTTAAAGTCATTAATCGCCGGGGCGATTTCCGTTTTTAAGCTGATGACAGTAATCCGTTGCCGATCCTGGATTACCTTATTGAGTTCTTTCTGAAGGAATATTCATCGGCATCACCTTCAGTCGATTTACTTTCACGCGAATCTGTTATCACAACAATATTCATATTATGAATAAATGTTTCTATTTTACATGTCAGAGAGGATTATTGATTGAAAAAACAAACTATGTCCCTACAAATTGTTTCTGATGGATAGTTTTAAAATTATTTAGTATAAGTTTGAAATATATCAATTAAGAGTTAACTTATTTATATTTAAATAACATAAAGCACAGCTTAAATATTAAGTGGGAAGCGTGCTTTTATTAAGTATGGCTACTGTAACTCTTAATAAATTGGAAACTATCCCTACATAACGAATGCGCTTTTTTGGATATTACAAGCCATTATAGAGAACACGTTCAATAAAACCCTGTCCTTCATATGATATAGATTGTCAGGATATATTTTCTCATGATTTATCTATGAGATATTAAAGCGTAGCGGCACAGTAAATTTGGCCACTTGATTAAAGGTGATATTCTCACCTCAATACAAAACAGGAGACTTAACGAACAAGAAAACCAAACGTACTTTCACCCCTGAGTCTGCTATAATGAGAAAAGCGGTGTCTACGCTTACCTGTTAATGTCTTATGCCTCTCGCTCTTCTATATGATCGGTATGTGCAAGGGACAATCCATGTCCTGCTGCGCAGCCACAGCATCAGACTATACTCAGTGGTGTCTATTAACCCTCTCCAACTACGTTATGTTTTGGCATGGTAACAATGCGATGTTATGGATAATTAACGATAATATTGAATTTAATCCAGAAATGAATCGCCTGGCGTCATTATCGAGGCCAGATCTCAACATTATTCTGACAACGCCCGCCAGCCGCTGCTTGCGCCTTCTGCTGGAAAACGCCCCCTCCGTCGTCTCACAACAAACATTCTTTCAAAAAGTGTGGGAAGAAGACGGCATGGTGGTGTCGGCAAATACGCTTTATCAGAATATCTCCATTATTCGCCGCGGATTACGTACCGTTGGCGAAAATGAAGATACGCTGATAATCACGGTTCCGCGTAGAGGCTTTCAGATTGAGCCTGGTGTGAGCATCATGACCATCCGCAAAGACTTCGCTCAGGCAATAGAAAAAAAGGGTGAGACGCCGCCGCGTATGTCAGGGCGTTGGTTTAAACATTATGTACCTGTACTTTGGATGACCGGGACATTTGCTGTCGGTATTTTGCTTGGCACTATAAGCTGGCAAACTGTTCCTGATAAGGATTTTTATGATCGCTACACGCTGGTTGAAACAACTCAGGGCTGTCATTTTTTCTCGCGGAATGAAGATATCGAAAGCGGTAGCCGCTTTGCAAGCTATAAGTCAATGATTCTAAAAACCGGTATGGATTGTCAGAAATACCCATGGGTCTATTTCCCTTCCAGCGGTCGCACCCCAGCGGTTACAGCATTGATTTGTCAGCAACCTTATAAAACGCGCGGTGATACAGGCTGCGTGACGCTTTTTTTCCGCGGGGTGACACATGGGTAAAAAGGCACTGATGTTAGCCTGCCTGACGCTACTGTGTCTGGGAGTAGGGCTTGGGCATCTTTTTCATTTGTATACGGAAAAGAACCGGGATCCAGAGAAATGTACGGCGCCTGTGATTGTGTTTTATAACAATACTCAGGCTAACCTGACGCTGGACTTTATGTATTCGCTGAAAAAACGCACTGGGGTGGTTTCCATCAGCGGAACATATTACGTCGATAATAAAATGAGCGGCGTGATCCGCCGTGATGTTTCCTATGTATGGAGTGAAAATAAAGACAGCACCCATTTTATATCGACGGATATCAACAAAGTCACGCGTGACGAAACACTGTCCGATGCGGTTATCGAGACGGTTTTACCCGATTTTTATGTCTATCCAGGGAAAAGTATCAGTTACACCATCCTGACTCAGGGCCATCGTGGCTTTATGTTCACCATCGGGAAACGCCCGATATTTTTCTGTACACATTAAGCGGTTTTGGGAGCCGTTCATGAAACGTATCAGCTAAATGAAAGCGCTTCCGGGTAAAAGCCGCTGAAGATCAGCGGCTCTGTTGTTACCTGAATCAGAAACTGTATTTCATCCCCAACATTCCTCGGGTATCACTATAACCTGTGTCACCTACCTGTTGCGCCACGTTACCCCATACGTTCAGGCGCGGGGTAATTTGTCCTTCAATACCCACTTTCAGTTCACCAATATTTTTCGTACCACGCATCGCTGCTGACATCGTCCATCTTCACGCTGGCAGGCTGCGTATTATGGATCCAGTTCGCTTCCACGAATGGCTGGAACTCTCGAGATTTATCGTTATCAATAGCATTGTGGCCGTTAATATAGGCTTTTACGCCCATGCGGGTTAGCAGATTACCGGCGGTATCATCCTTGACGAGGGTACCATTGGCTTCGCGATTGTCGTCAGCCTGCACGCCCATCCATACCACCTGCGCTTTGGGCTGCAACCAGTAGCTTTGATGCGCGCTTTCACCTAACCTGAAGCTGTAACCGGCTTCAACCGAGGCGGTAATTCCTTTGGATTTATATTTCTCAGCGGCCTGATCCTGACCCATGACCTTGTTATCAAACCAGTTGTACAGCATCCAGGTATCCACATAAGCTCCAGACCGATCGATATTGTTAGCATACCAGGTGCCGTAAAGGCCGACGCTGTAACCGGTGACTTGACCACGGGAATGATAGTCACTCACGGACGACAGCGTGCGGTTCTGGCTGTTGGCATAACCTGCCATTGCACCAATATGCCAACGGTCAAGACCGTCAGTGCTCCACTGTGCCAGATCGCCTCCCAGTTGTAACACATAGCTGTTGATGCGGGTTTTTAGCTGCCCGCTGCCATCGTTGAAGCGAGTATGGGCGCCGACGTTACGCATCCACAGGCTGGTGACCTTCTTCTCACCCGTCAGCATGTCGGTGTACTGGGTTTCACCCAGACGGTCATGGAGACGCGTCATGAACAGCGTATTTGCCGCATAGTTGTTGGCAAGGTAGCTACCCACTTCCGGACGGAACTGATGTTCTGTTATCGGCGGTGTGTCAGATTGCCCTATGTCAGGAATTGTCGGATCAGGGATGACCGGGTCTACTGGCTCAGGGTCTACTGGATCAGGGTCCACCGGATCGGGAATAATAGGGTCAGGGATAACCGGGTCTACTGGATCAGGGTCTACCGGATCGGGAATAACAGGGTCCACCGGATCGGGAATAATCGGTTCGTCCGGCTCAATGTAGCTGGTCAGATACCAGTTTTTACCTTTCTGCACCACGTTGTAGTCATAGGCTCCGGCAACAATACGGCTTGCTTTTTCGAAAGTACCGTTGGAATTGCCAGCAACGTTAACAATTTCAATACCTTCAATGGTTTGCGCCCCGGCTCCTCCAATATTATTTACTGCAACAAATGTGTTGCCTGAAGTATTGCCGAGAACCTGCAGCCTGTCCGTTTCGGAATCATCATCGTTGAGCACAGTATTAAAGACCAGCTTACCGCCGTTGCCTACATAATCTTCATTGATGGTGAGCGTTTGCCATGGTTCGCCATCTTCATGGCTGAAGTTAATGGTTGCGCCACTATTCAGCGTCAGGTCAGTGAGCGTTGAGCTGCTGGTCATATTCCAGGTCGCATCGCTCATTTGTACAGAGATAACGCCTGTGCCCGCCGTAGCGCTGGTGATGTATGACGCCCCGTCCCATCGCGAGTTGTCCGTCATATTGAGCTTAATCGTACTGTTCTGCTGCGGTAGCGTACCGCTGGCAGCAGTGGCGCCAGCAGCACGAATATCACCGTCGATGACGAAACGACCTCCTGAAGAACCGTCAACAATGCCGCCAGTTTCCGTGCTGATGGCGTAACTTTCGCTACTGTTATCGCCCGCCATAGTAATAGCCGCACCGCCTGCCAGATTAATGGCGCCTCGGGAGAGGGCGTATAAACCGGCAGGAGCTTTACTATAGGATGCAGCCTTACTGGCGCTGTTAACGCTAATAGTGGCATTCTCTCCCAAATTAACGGTAGCGTTAGTTGCATATACCGCGTGTGCGCTGGCACCGTTCACCGTAATAGTAGCGTTGTTGCCAAGCTCGGTTCTGGAGGAGGATGCTGCGTAAATCCCCGTTGAGGATGCGCCGGAGGTTTCGATGGTTGCATCGTCACCCAGACGAATCAACGAACCGCTTTGTCCGGTACGCAGCCCCTCCGAACTGTCGCCGGTAGTAACAATATGTGCACGATTGCCGACGACAATCGTATTTTTGGCACGTGACGCATCCCGCATGGCGTTAGCTGTAATTCCACGTCCCTGGCTACCTGTTGTTTTGATATACAGATCGTCGCCGACGTAAATATTGGCCGATCCGGTCCAACCCTGGCCCAGTGAGTTATATCCGGCGTTAATACCGTCACCATCCTGACCATCCACGTAGATGTTGGTACGGTCACCGGTAATAATAAATACCGGGTTATCCGGAGTATTTGCGCCGTGAGTACGGATGCCATCGACGTCTCTACCATTATTCGCGGCATTCGCCGACTGCGTCCGAATGGCCAGGTCGTTGCCAAAAATCACGCCCGGACTTCCCGTCCCGCTGTTCTGAATAACCGTGACAGTGTGTTCAAACGCCTCCGCGCCCGGCCCATTAAGCGTGAGGCCATTGCCATAAACCGGGATGGTGCCGGTGTTCCACTGATAAACGTAGTTGGGCATAGTACCGACTTTGGTGAAACCGGTACTGGCCTGAGTGGGAATAATAGCCTGTAATTCCGGCGGCAACTGGCTGACCAGCCCACTGGATGGCAGACTATCAACGTCAACCCAGGCCGCCTGGGAGGGAAATACCATAGAGGCTAACGCTGCTGATACCGCTATGGCGATGAATGAGTAATTTTGGGGAGTTGGCATTCTGCCTCCTGCATTATGGCGTAAAGCGTCTTCCACATCGCAATAATATGGAAATAATAAAAATGGAAACGGATCTATAAAATATTTGATATTATTTTATGAATGCTATGCCCTAGCTTATTTTCAAGCCGCAGCTTATGCACATAAAGTTTCTTAATATCAATATTGTCAATATTTACAATCTGCTGAATACTTATTCCTGATACAAAGCGCTTCAGTAATATAAATTCCGTATAGTTAAGCGTTCGTCCACGTTTACTGTTGGCAAGCCGACCGGTAAACAAGCGGTGCATCTTTTGCTGTTGCACAATATCATCGTCATCGGAATAAATAATTCCTTGTATTTTATTGCTTTTCAAAATCCAGTAATTGGCCAGCGGAGTTAAACTTCTGTCAGAAATCAGGACAATATGCATACCACTGTTTGCCAGACTGTCAGCCCATTGTAAATCGGTAAATCGTCGAAGATTCGGGAAAGAAAAATCAACAAAGATAAAACCGCTGGATAAATGGTTGTGTCTATCAAGCAATAACTTTTCAATAAACCCTTTTTTCAGGAAAGCATTACCATCTGGCCAGATGGAAAATGCCGCATTATGACAGTATTGCACCCGTACTGCGCTGTCAGGGAATAATTGACAGGATAAATCGCAACTAATGCAATGGACAATTTGTGAAGGCTTTCTCATCATCCTGAACGACTCCCGTCGATGTTTCTATTAATATTTCATTGGTAAATAAATGTGTCAATCCAGATAATATACCGTGCTACGGCTGTCAAAAGTCGCGAATTATTGTCAGTGTCATAAACTCCTGGAAAGACCTAAAATACAGCTTTAAGGAATCATGACAGATCCGACAGTCGTAATACATCATTTCGGATTCGTATTTCACTCATTGAGATTTTTATACAGTATCTCCAATATCATAAAAAATCTTAAAACAGCACTATTTGCTAAATCATGAGGGTGATAAATAACGGTTCTCAATACCATCTGTCTGCTGCCTTCGTCACTATCGGGGTGATGTGATGAAATATAAAAGTAATTCCTGTCAACCTGTAATGAATTCTTATTATTAAAACCTAATTTAAGATTTTTTCTTTTATTGCATTGTTATTCAATGACTTAATGGTGAAATTTGTGCTCTCATCAACTTCTTATATACAAATTTAAGACTCTTTTATAGAGACGCATGTAAACTTTAAGGAGGTGTAATGCTAATGCCATGAGAAAATTTTGTAACTTAATGCCGGGAGTTATACCTTGCCAATAAGTTGATCTGACTTAATTCTGATCGTGACAGTCTGAGCAAGTGACAGACTTATTGGTCGAAGCAACTTCAGCTTCTGGCTTCTCTTTTCAATCGCTCATCTGATGAAAACTCTTTCCCGGAGCACATTAGTGAGAAACAGGATGTGGTGAAACCCAATGTCCATAGATATAGTCAGTCACTTCACAAATATCCGCCTCAGGGCAGATATCTTTAACCATTCATCCGGCTTCGGCCAACTTAATTACGGCGATGTTCTGATGCTCAGTGAGACGGGATTTACACATAGAGATTCCTTCGTTAGCAGATCGATGACGTGATCTCTAAATGTGAATAGCACGATTATGTGGAGTAATATGAGCACATGGTATAAGAATGTATACGGATATTTTACTGCTGAAATATAATAATGGGAGGGGTTATGAATAAACAGGACGTATGGGAGAGAAAGGGTATAAAGATAAAATGCTTGCAGTATCTAATAGATAACAATGAAAAATCAGGTAATTGAGAAACTATTCAGTGTTTAGGTTGATGTGATATTAAGTCATTCAGCCGCTACAGCGCATTATCAGGATAATTTCGTCTGGATAAAACGGAGGAGGGAATCGCCACAGGTTTAACAGACACCGCTGAGTCATTTAAGATGACTTAAAGAGAGGAGCCCATGAGCGGTAAATGTTATCCCGAAGCGTTTAAAATTAAAGTGGTAGAACAGATTATTGAGCGCAGCCATTCTGTTTCCAGCGTCGCAACACGTCTTGATATTACTATCCATAGTCTTTACGCCTGGATAAAGCCGCCACATTCACGACGGCATCATGTTGACCTGAATCTGACGGGGCATACAGGCAGTTCTGGCTGGAATCGGGCTGTGTTTATGGTTATCGCAAGATCTGTCTCGATCTGCTGGATATCGGGAACAATGCGGTGTAAACAAAGTCTGGTGGTTGATGCAACGTGTGGAGATAAAGGCTCAGGTCGGATACCGAAGTCCACGGGCGCGTGGCGATTCATTTTATTGAGGTCAGAAGAGGCTAATTGGCGGAAGATCACAGGAGTCGAACCTGCCCGGGACCGCTGGCGGCCCCAACTGGATTTGAAGTCCAGCCGCCTCACCGGAGACGACGATCTTCCGCGCCTCGATTGCTACATGGAGGCGCGCGCATTATAGCTACTTCCTGGCGTTTCCACATCCCCTCCCGTGCTTTTTTAACTTCCCTTTCCTTCTGCCATGATCGGTTTCATATAAACCCCCATAAAATCCATTAGTTACATTTCATCACACTTTTTGACGCTACCCTGATCACAGAAAACAAGAATCGTAATTTGATAACCAAATAACGGAATATTCACGCTCGCAGGGAAGGTTTACAAAAACTGTAACCGGTATCAGTGAGCGTTGTGAGCGTTAAGGATGCGTAATGAAAAGTGAAATTCTCTCCGTTAAGGAGAAGATTGGCTATGGTATGGGCGATGCCGCGAGCCACATCATCTTTGATAACGTCATGTTATATATGATGTTCTTCTATACCGATATTTTCGGCATTCCCGCTGGTTTTGTTGGCACCATGTTTTTACTGGCGCGTGCGCTTGATGCCATCTCCGACCCTTGTATGGGCCTGCTGGCCGACCGCACCCGCTCTCGCTGGGGCAAATTCCGACCCTGGGTGCTGTTTGGCGCGTTGCCGTTTGGTATCGTTTGTGTGCTGGCTTATAGCACGCCGGATCTCAGTCTGAACGGCAAAATGATTTATGCCGCCATCACCTACACGTTGCTCACCCTTCTGTACACTGTGGTCAACATCCCTTACTGCGCGTTGGGGGGGGTAATAACCAATGACCCAACGCAGCGTATCTCCCTGCAATCTTGGCGCTTTGTGCTGGCAACGGCGGGCGGAATGCTCTCTACCGTACTGATGATGCCTCTGGTGAAACTGATTGGCGGCGAGAATAAGGCGCTGGGCTTCCAGGGGGGTATCGCGGCGCTCTCGGTGGTGGCGTTCCTGATGCTGGCGTTCTGTTTCTTTACCACCAAAGAGCGCGTTGAAGCGCCTGCCACCCATACCTCCATGCGTGAAGACCTGCGTGATATCTGGCACAACGACCAGTGGCGCATAGTCGGCCTGCTCACCATCCTGAATATTCTGGCGGTATGCGTGCGCGGCGGGGCGATGATGTATTACGTCACCTGGATATTGGGCAAACCGGGCGTGTTTGTCGCCTTCCTCACCACCTATTGCGTCGGCAACCTGATTGGCTCGGCGCTGGCAAAACCGTTGACCGACTGGAAATGCAAAGTGAGCGTTTTCTGGTGGACCAACGCTTTACTCGCAGTAATCAGCGTGGCGATGTTCTTCGTACCGATGCACGCCACGATCGCTATGTTCGTCTTTATCTTCGTGATTGGCGTATTGCACCAGTTAGTCACGCCTATCCAGTGGGTGATGATGTCTGACACCGTCGACTACGGCGAATGGTGTAACGGCAAACGCCTGACGGGGATCAGTTTTGCCGGCACGTTGTTCGTGCTGAAACTGGGTCTTGCCCTCGGCGGGGCGCTGATTGGCTGGATGCTGGCAGGCGGCGGTTACGACGCGGCGGCGAAAACGCAAAACAGCGCCACGATCAGCATCATCATCGCTCTGTTCACTATCGTCCCGGCCATCTGTTATCTGCTGAGCGCCGCGATCGCTAAACGCTACTACACCCTGAAAAGCCCGTTCCTGAAAACCATTCTGGAACAACTGGCGCAGGGCGCACACCGCAACGAACAAGAATTTACCCATAAAGAATTGCAAAACTAAAGGAACAGACTATGAAAATTAGCGACGGAAACTGGCTGATCCAGCCTGGCCTTAATTTGATTCACCCGGTTCAGGTGTTCGACGTTGAACAGCACGGGAATGAGATGGTGGTCTATGCCGCGCCGCGCGATGTCCGCGAACGAACCTGACAACTGGATACCCCGTTGTTTACCCTGCGCTTTTTCTCGCCGCAGGAAGGAGTGATAGGTGTACGGATGGAACACTTCCAGGGCGCTTTGGATAACGGCCCACATTATCCGCTCAATGTCTTGCAAGATATCAACGTGAAGATGCAGAACAACGCTGAATTTGCCGAACTCAAGAGCGGCAGCCTGAGCGTGCGCGTCACCAAAGGCGAGCTCTGGTCTCTGGATTTTCTGCGCAACGGTGTACGTATCACCGGTAGTCAGTTGAAAAATAACGGCTATGTGCAGGACACCAATAGCGGGCGCAACTACATGTTCGAGCGTCTGGATCTCGGCGTGGGCGAAACCGTCTACGGGCTGGGCGAGCGCTTTACCGCGCTGGTGCGTAACGGTCAGACGGTGGAGACCTGGAACCGCGACGGCGGCACCAGCACCGAGCAATCGTACAAGAATATCCCGTTCTATATCACCAACCGTGGCTACGGTGTGCTGGTGAATCATCCGCAGTGCGTGTCGTTTGAAATTGGCTCCGAGAAAGTCTCCAAAGTTCAGTTCAGCGTCGAGAGCGAGTATCTGGAATACTTCGTCATCGACGGCCCGACCCCGAAAGACGTGCTGAACCGCTATACCCAATTTACGGGTCGTCCGGCGCTGCCGCCCGCCTGGTCTTTCGGCCTGTGGCTGACCACCTCATTCACCACCAACTACGACGAAGCGACCGTTAACAGCTTTATCGACGGTATGGCCGAGCGCAATCTGCCGCTGCACGTCTTCCACTTCGACTGTTTCTGGATGAAAGCTTTTCAGTGGTGCGATTTTGAATGGGACCCGGTGACTTTCCCCGATCCGAAAGGGATGATTCGCCGCCTGAAAGCGAAAGGGCTGAAAGTCTGCGTGTGGATTAACCCCTACATCGGCCAGAAATCCCCGGTCTTCCAGGAGCTGAAAGAGAAAGGATATTTGCTAAAACGCCCGGACGGCTCCTTGTGGCAGTGGGATAAATGGCAGCCGGGACTGGCGATTTACGACTTCACCAACCCGCAAGCCTGCGAATGGTATGCCGACAAGCTGAAGGGCCTGGTGGAGATGGGAGTGGACTGCTTCAAAACTGACTTCGGCGAACGCATTCCAACGGATGTGCAGTGGTTTGATGGTTCAGATCCACAGAAAATGCACAACCATTATGCCTACATCTACAACGAACTGGTGTGGAACGTGCTGAAAGAGACCGTGGGCGTTGAAGAGGCGGTGCTGTTCGCCCGTTCCGCCTCGGTGGGCGCGCAACAGTTCCCGGTGCACTGGGGCGGCGACTGCTACGCCAACTACGAATCGATGGCGGAAAGCCTGCGCGGCGGGCTGTCCATCGGCCTGTCAGGGTTTGGCTTCTGGAGTCATGATATTGGCGGATTCGAGAATACCGCGCCGGCGCATGTCTACAAGCGTTGGTGCGCATTCGGCTTGCTCTCCAGCCACAGCCGCCTGCACGGTAGCAAATCCTACCGGGTTCCGTGGGCCTATGACGACGAGTCCTGTGACGTGGTGCGCTTCTTCACCGAACAGAAGTGCCGGATGATGCCGTATCTGTATCGGGAAGCGGCGTGTGCCAACGAAGCCGGTACGCCAATGATGCGGGCGATGATGCTGGAGTTCCCGGACGATCCGGCGTGTGATTATCTTGATCGCCAGTACATGCTGGGAGATGCGGTCATGGTAGCGCCGGTATTTAGTGAAGCGGGCGACGTGGAGTTCTACCTGCCAGAAGGCCGCTGGACGCACCTGTGGCGCAACGATGAAGTGCAGGGCAGTCGCTGGCATAAACAGCAGCATGACTTCCTGAGCCTGCCAGTGTATGTGCGTGACAATACACTACTGGCGCTGGGCAACAATAGCCAGAAGCCCGATTACGCCTGGCATGAGGGTACGGCCTTCCAGTTATTCCATCTGGATGACGGCTGCGAAGCGGTCTGCGAAGTCCCTGCTACGGATGGTTCGACAATCTTTACGCTGCAGGCGAAACGCACAGGCAATACCATTACGGTGAGCGGCGAAGGCGAGGCGCGCAACTGGACGCTGTGTCTGCGTAATATTACGCAGATTAGCGGTACCAAATGCGGTTCATATGCGGGAAGTGAACTGGGCGTAGTGGTCACCCCGCAGGGAAATGAAGTGGTAATTACGCTTTAAATCTGAATCGCCGGATGGCGCCGTGAGCTGCGCTTATCCGGCCTACAAATGAGCAAGAACCGTAAGCCCGGTAAGCGCCATCGCCACCGGGCAAGCCCTCAATTACAGCGCTGGCTCCGTTGACGTAACTTCACCGCCGGACACCACGCCCGCTTGCATCGTTTGCGTTATCTGCTGCTTTTGTGCGTTGACCGCGTGTAATTGCCCGTTTACCGTCGGTTTCAACGGCGCATCGGCCTGAATATTGCCGCTGGCCGTGAGCTGAATATTGCCATCGCCAGCAATCGGTAATGCCGGCCAGCCCCACTGCTGTAGCACATCCATTGGTACGCCGCGTCCGTTCAGGCTGATTTGCGTCTGACGCTGCAGCAGTTGCGATACGCTGGCAGTGGCTTCCAGTATCCCTTTTCCAGTAAACGCGCTCAGATCGCTGATGTTGACCGTGCTGGCATTAGCCGTCAACGACAGCGACGGGCGGCGCACGTCCACACGGTTAAAGGTTGCCGCTGCGGCGTTGAGGGTCGCATTGCCGCTCCAGACGCCCCATTGATGATGTTGTACCAGCTCCAGGTTTGCGCCGTAGCCGTCCAGAGCGGTGATTTGCCACGGGAAGGCCGGGTCGATATCGATCACCAGATTGCGGCTGGCGCTGAATTTTTTCAGCGTCAGGCTGTTCAACCAGTCGGGCAACGGCTTCATCCATAACTGCTTCCAGTTTTCCGGCAGCGTATACTCCAGCCCGGCGATAGCGGTATCGTCCAGAATCAGCGCTTTGCTCTCGCGTAACCAGGCGCCGGAGGTTCTGACCATACCGCCTTCCCAGCGGGTGGTGAACTGGCGTAGCGCAACGCCCTGTGGTGAAAATTCGGCGTTCAGGATTGGATCGAGCAAGTGCAGTGAGCCGTAAATAAACTCGCTGGCGTTCATCGATAATTTACCTTCCTGACTTTGCCAGTCTTCTTTGCGCAGAGTCAGATTGCGCAAACTCAGGTCAAGATCGGTGACTGCCCAGCCTGGTCCTTGCAGGCTGGAGTCCGTCACTTCAAGACGACCAATCTGCAAAGATGGAACCGTAGTCAGCGGCGCGAAAAACTCGCTCAGGGATTTATCGCTTTGTAACCGAATATCATTCAGCCGCAGATTTTCAACGACCCAACTACCATCAGCGTTACGTCGGGCGACGCCGGTTAACGCTCCGCGCGCCATATCGGCGCCGACGGTGTTTAACATCACCTGATTATGGTCGATACTGCCTTCAATAAGCACATTAGTGGCGGGAACGTCGTTTAACGTCAGCGAACCGGCGCTCAGTTGGATCTGGGCTTTATTGCCTAATACCCGACCGGCTTCGGGGCGCCAGGGCATAACGCCGCCGTTAACGCGCTGGGCGCTCAACCGCCATTCGCTGCCGGGACTATTGAGCGCCATATTGCGAAGTTGCAGGCGGTCGGCCTCAAACGGGAAAGGGGCGGTTTGCACTGAAATATTCAGCGTGCCGTCCTGTAACAGGATCGTGTCGACATGCAGCGGCGCGGTTAACTGGCGAATGCTCAGACCGATATCTACGGTTTTCGCGACCAGGGTAGCAGGCTGACCATCACGACCAAAGGTCACATTCTCCAGTAAAAGATGGGATGGGGCGGAAAAACGATGATCCATCACGTCGAATGTGAGGTGATAACCGCTGTTCTCTGATACCCAGTTGCTGATGTGATCTGCGCCCCAGCGCGTTTGCAGCAGAAAATAAAAGCCGAAAATCACCACTAAACAGGCGATCAGCACATAGAGAAGCAACCTCCCAATCAATTTCATGGTCTTCCATCCCGTGAAATGCACATAGGGGATTTATGCACGATTTGCGTGCAATCCTCAAGACAGGAATGGTGAAAGAGCGTTACAGCAGCGGCGAATCGTGTCGCCGCCGCAGGGTTTTTACGGTTTTTCCGGCGGGAGAATCAGGTTCAGCACGATAGCCGTGATGCCGCCAGCGGCAATTCCGGATGAGAGCAGATTTTTCACCCATTCCGGCGCGAACTGCAGGATCTGCGGCTGTTGCGAGACGCCAAGACCCACGGCCAGCGACAGGGCGATAATCAGAATCGCGCGGCGGTTCAGCGGCTCACGCGAGACAATACGCACCCCGGAGGCGGCAATGGTGCCGAACATCACCAACGTGGCGCCGCCGAGCACCGGTTCCGGGATATGCTGCACAAAACCGCTTACCGCCGGGAACAGGCCGAGTACAATCAGCATCAGCGCGACAACAAATCCCACATAGCGACTGGCGACGCCAGTCAACTGAATTACGCCGTTGTTCTGACCGAAACAGGAATTCGGGAACGTATTAAATACCGCTGAAACAAATGAGTTCAGGCCGTTAGCCAGTACGCCGCCCTTTAGCCGTTTCATGTACAAGGGGCCGGATACCGGCTGCTCGGAGACATCAGAGGTGGCGGTGATGTCTCCGATGGTCTCCAGCGACGTAATCATAAAGACCAGCATCAACGGCAGTAACAGGTTCCAGTCAATGCCCAGACCATAATACAGCGGGGTCGGCACCATCAGGATGTCCTGCGAGACCGGCGCGTTATTCTCAGGCAACATGCCCATAAACCAGGCCAAAAGATAGCCTGCCGCCATGGCAATAACCAAAGAAGCCACGCGCAGGTAGGGATTACGCTGCCGATTCAGCAGGATAATAATGGCCAGGACGACGCCGGCCAGCAGCAGGTTTTTCGGTGCGCCAAAGGTGTTGTCGCTCATGGCGGCATAGCCGCCGCCGATGGAGGTTAGCCCCACCTGAATCAGCGACAGGCCAATAATCATCACCACGACGCCGGAGACTAACGGCGTGATAATCCGGCGCGCCAGATGTAGAATGCGAGAAAGCACCATCTCGGTGCAGCTTGCCAGCATCAGCGTGCCGAACAGCGCCGCCATCATCGTCGGGACGTCCGCGCCGCCGGTTTTCAGCGCGGTACCGCCCATAATCAGCGGGGCGACAAAGTTAAAACTGGTTCCCTGGATGGATAACAGCCCCGATCCTACCGGCCCCCACGCTTTGATTTGAATAATAGAGGCTACGCCGGAGGCGAACAGCGACATGCTGATAATGTGCTGCGTATCCTGCGCCGGTAAACCCAACGCCTGGCAGATTAACAGCGCTGGCGTGATTACCGCGACAAACATGGCCAGCAGATGCTGACAAGCGGCAAAAAGGGTTTGAGGGAGCGGCGGGCGATCTTCAAGACGGTAAATTAATTCGCTGTTTTGCGTCTGCGCAACCGGTTGCGCATCTGCCGGCTCGATGGCGTTAACGGACATCAGGGACATTCTCGTGGTGGAAAAGCGGTGATTTTATCTGACCAGGTGGTAAAAGCAAACGATTGCGAGCGAATATTCTTAATATTTAAAAAAGATAAATGCACCTTTTTATATAACTTTTTGCCTTTTTCTGCTTAAAATCCATGCCGAAGACTCGCAAAGAGCTAAAAAACTGACTCAGGAAATGATTTGTGCGCACATGTCACAGCGCACTACAGGAGCTTTAAATGTTTGAACTCGATACCTTATCGACCCTTGTCGCCGCCACGCTGGTGCTGCTACTGGGTCGCAAGCTGGTCCAGTCTGTCTCCTTACTGAAGAAATATACGATTCCGGAACCGGTGGCGGGGGGGTTACTGGTCGCGGTTGCTCTGCTTGTGCTGAAAAAAAGCGTCGGTTGGGAGGTCAACTTTGATATGACCCTGCGCGATCCGTTGATGCTGGCGTTTTTCGCGACGATCGGCCTTAACGCTAACCTTGCCAGCCTGCGCAAGGGGGGACGCGTTGTTGGCGTCTTCCTGGTCGTCGTGGTCGGATTACTGCTGATGCAGAATGCTATCGGTATCGGCATGGCGAGTTTGCTGGGGCTGGACCCGTTAATGGGGCTGATTGCCGGGTCAATTACGCTGTCCGGCGGACACGGTACCGGCGCGGCGTGGAGTAAACTGTTTGTCGAACGTTATGGTTTTGCCAATGCCACCGAAGTTGCAATGGCATGTGCAACCTTTGGCCTGGTACTGGGCGGGTTGATTGGCGGCCCGGTAGCGCGTTATCTGGTGAAGCACTCCACCACGCCGGATGGAATGCCTGACGATCAGGCCGTGCCGACAGCCTTTGAAAAGCCGGATGTGGGCCGTATGATCACCTCTCTGGTGCTAATCGAAACCATCGCCCTGATTGCTATCTGTCTGACCGTGGGCAAAATCGTAGCGCAGCTACTGGCGGGAACGGTGCTTGAACTGCCGGTCTTCGTTTGTGTGCTATTTGTTGGGGTGATCCTCAGCAATGGCCTGGCGCTGGTGGGTTTTTATCGCGTATTTGAGCGTGCTGTTTCGGTGCTGGGGAACGTGAGTTTGTCACTGTTCCTGGCAATGGCGCTGATGAGCCTGAAGCTGTGGGAACTGGCGTCGCTGGCGCTGCCGATGCTGGCGATTCTGGTGGTACAGACCATCTTCATGGCGCTGTACGCGATCTTCGTCACCTGGCGCATGATGGGGAAAAACTATGATGCGGCGGTGCTGGCGGCGGGTCACTGCGGTTTTGGCCTTGGCGCAACGCCGACCGCCATTGCTAATATGCAGGCGATTACCGACCGTTTTGGCCCCTCACATATGGCGTTTCTGGTGGTGCCGATGGTCGGCGCGTTCTTTATCGATATCGTCAATGCGTTGGTGATCAAGCTGTACCTGATGTTACCGATTTTTGCGCAATAAGGGTTTGTACGGCGGCATTAAAGCCGCCGTGCTCATTAGGCGTTGGAATAACGTTCGGTTTCCGGCATCCAGCGCTCAATCAGCGCTTGTGCCTGCTGCGGATAACGTTCGTGAATATGACGGGCAATACGCTGAACTTCGGGAATCATGGCTTGATCACGCAGCAAATCAGCTACTTTAAATTCGGCGTTACCCGTCTGGCGCGTGCCCAGTAATTCCCCCGGGCCGCGAATCTCTAAATCTTTTTGTGCAATCACAAAGCCGTCGTTGCTGTCGCGCAATACCTGTAAACGCTTCTGCGCCGTTTTCGACAACGGCGATTTATAGAGCAGCACGCAGTGCGACGCGACCGCGCCACGGCCAACGCGTCCTCTGAGCTGGTGTAACTGCGCCAGGCCCAGTCGCTCCGGGTTTTCAATAATCATCAGGCTGGCGTTAGGAACATCGACCCCCACCTCAATCACCGTAGTGGCGACCAGCAGTTGCAGTTCGCCCTGCTTAAAGGCCTGCATCACCGCCTGTTTTTCGGCGGGCTTCATGCGGCCGTGTACCAGGCCGATATTCAACTCCGGTAACGCCAGCTTGAGCTCCTCCCAGGTGGCTTCCGCCGCCTGCGCTTCCAGCAGGTCTGACTCTTCAATCAGCGTACAGACCCAGTAGGCCTGACGGCCTTCGGTTGTGCAGGCGTTGCGCACACGATCAATGATTTCATGGCGACGGGTATCCGGAATCGCAACGGTAGTGACAGGGGTACGGCCCGGCGGTAGCTCGTCAATCACCGAGGTATCGAGATCGGCGTAGGCAGTCATCGCCAGGGTGCGAGGAATGGGCGTTGCGGTCATAATCAACTGATGCGGATGAAAGCCCTGCTGCTGGCCTTTTTCCCACAATGCCAGCCGCTGGTGGACGCCAAAGCGGTGCTGCTCATCGATAATGACCAGCGCCAGCCCGTTAAACTGCACCTGTTCCTGAAAGATAGCGTGGGTGCCGACAATCATCTGCACCTGACCGCTGGCAATAGCCTCTTGCTGCGCCTGACGCGCTTTACCTTTTTGCTTACCGGCCAGCCAACCCACTTCAACGCCCAACGGTTCGAACCAGTTGCGGAAATTATTTGCGTGCTGTTCAGCCAGCAGTTCGGTCGGCGCCATCAGCGCCACCTGCTTACCGTGGGCAATAGCGCGCAAGGCGGCAAGCGCCGCAACCAACGTTTTACCGGAACCCACGTCGCCCTGAACCAGACGCATCATCGGCACATCCAGCGCCATATCACGTTCGATCTCTGCTACCACCCGCGCCTGCGCGCTGGTGGGTTTAAACGGCAACGACGCCAGCAGCTTGTCTTTCAATATGTTGTTGGTACTTAGCGGCTGAGCGTGATAACGCTGCGCGCCTGCGCGAAGCGCCAGCATACTGAGATTATGCGCCAGTAGCTCTTCAAGAATAAGCCGCCGCTGCGCCGGGTGTTTGCCGGTTTCTAAATCGGCGAGCTGGAGCGTCGGCGGCGGGCGATGCAAGGTACGTAGCGCCTCCGGCAGGCTCATCATACCCTGCGCCAGTTCCGGCGGCAGTAGTTCGGCAATGGCGCAGGTGTCGAGCAACTCCAGCGCCTGATCGGTAAGCTTGCGCAGTGTCGCTTGCTTCACGCCCTCGGTGGTCGGATAGACGGGGGTGAGCGTTTCCTGAAGTTCCGGCGTGCTGAGATCGCCCTGCAGGCGATATTCCGGATGGATCATCTCTGCGCCATACTTGCCGCGCTTCGCTTCCCCGTAGGCCAGCACACGTCGTCCCGTCGCCAGGCTGTTTTTCATCGCTGCGTTAAAATTGAAAAAGCGCATGGTAAGAATGCCGGAACCGTCGCTAATCTGGCAGGTCATCATCCGACGACCACCGAAAGTGATGTTACAGTTCAGCACTTCGCCTTCAACGGTGGCGTAGATGCCAGGTAGCAGTTCGCCAATGGGGTAGAGATGTGTACGGTCTTCGTAACGCAGAGGGAGGTGAAGCAGGAGGTCCTGCACGGTATGCAGGCCAATTTTCGCCAGTTTACTGCTTTGCGCTGCGCCGACGCCTGTCAGGGAATTGAGCGGAACAGCGTCTAACAAGCGGCCTGACATGGTGATTACCCTGCCGCCTGCATCGTCGCCCACCAGTCAGCATCGGCGTCGATTTCGCCCTGCTGATTGACGCGAGGATAAGGCAGACCTTTACGTTTAGCGACTTTCGCCAGCACCGGATAACCACCCTCAAACAGCAGGCGCTGCTGTTCATCTTCCGGCAACATGCTATTTTCACGCAGATACATGCCCGCGTTCTGCCGCTGGCGCTGGGCTTCATAAAGAATGAGCGCGGAGGCGACGGAAACATTCAGCGACTGTACCATGCCGATCATAGGAATGATGATATCCCGATCCGCCAGGTCTAATGCTTCCTGAGTAATACCGGTTTTCTCCTGACCCATCAGAATACAGGTCGGGCGCGTGTAATCAATCTCGCGAAAGTCTACGGCCTTATCAGAAAGATGGGTTGCCAGAATCTGCATTCCCCGTCCTTTCAAATGGGCTACCGCATCGCCAATGGTACGGTGAGTTTTCACCTGTACCCAACTGTTGCTGCCCGCCGCCGCGGAAGCCATGGTGCGCATCCGGCTACCTGGCCAGATAGCATGGACTTCATGGACGCCAACGGCATCTGCGGTACGAATGATTGCAGAAACGTTATGAGGTTTGTGGACTTGCTCCATGCAGACCGTGAGATCAGGCTGACGCCTGGCGAGCATTTCGCATATACGCGCATAACGTTTTGGATTCATAGCGCTAGTTTCGGTTACGGGTGACTTTAATAACGTCTGGCATCACGCGGATTTTGCGCATGATATTCGCCAGATGTACGCGATCGCGTGCGGTAAGGCGAATAAAGGTACTATAGACGCGACCATCTTTCTCTTCAGTATTCAGGCTTTGAATATTGGAGGTGGTGGTATTAATCGCCGCCGTCAGGTTAGCCAGCGCGCCCTGATGGTTAAACATTTCCACCTTGATTTCGGTAATGAATTCCTGCTCCGTCTCTTTGTCCCATTCGACCGCCATAAATTTCTCTGGCTCTTTCTGGTATCCACGGATATTACGGCAGGATTCATGGTGGATCACCAGTCCTTTACCTGGGCTGACGTGAGCGATGATCGGGTCGCCTGGGATCGGACGACAACACTTCGCAAAGGTGATAAGCACACCATCCGCGCCTTTAATCGGCAGGTGGCCGTGATTCGATTGCGCAACGGTCGGCACCACGGCTTCGCCTTGCTGCAGATTTTTCGCGACCACTACGCTCATCGCGTTGCCGAGACCGATTTCCGCCAGCAGATCGTCAAGCGTTGCCAGCTTCATACGATCCAATTCGCGCTGAATATTTTCCTGCGGAATTTCCGCCAGCTTACGACTACCGCCTAAGGCATGGTTAAGCAGACGACGGCCCAGGCTTACGGAGTCATCACGTTTGAGGTTTTTCAGCAACTGACGAATTTTAGCGCGCGCTTTAGAGCTGACGACAAAGTTCAGCCAGGCGGCGTTGGGACGCGCGCCCGGCGCGGTAATAATTTCGACGGTCTGACCGCTGCTAAGCGGCTGCGACAGCGGATAAGGCTGGCGGTCGACACGCGCGCCGACGCAGGCGTGACCGATGTCGGTATGCACTGCATAGGCAAAATCCACCGGCGTAGCGCCAGCGGGCAGTTCGACAATACGCCCTTCCGGGGTGAAAACGTAAATCTCATCCGGGAAGAGATCGGATTTTACGCTTTCGATAAATTCAAACGAACTACCGGCGCTCTGTTGTAGCTCCAGCAGGCTCTGCATCCAGCGCTGGGCGCGGATCTGCGCCGTGGTGCTGGTCTCACCGTGTTCTTTATACGCCCAGTGCGCCGCGACCCCCATTTCCGCCATCTGATCCATGTCTTCGGTACGGATCTGGACTTCAACAGGAACGCCGTGCGGGCCGATCATTGAGGTGTGCAAAGACTGATAGCCGTTCGCTTTGGGAATGGCAATATAGTCTTTCACCCGTCCCGGACGCGGCTTATAGAGACTGTGCATCTGGCCGAGTACGCGATAGCAGGTATCGGAGTCATGAACGATGACGCGGAAAGCGTAAATGTCCATGATCGAGTGAAAACGCTGCTCTTTGAGCACCATTTTGCAGTAGATCGAGTAAAGATGTTTTTCGCGACCGCTAACGCGACACGGAATTCCCGCCTCTTGCAAACGTCCTTCGATTTCAGAGAGGATTTTTTGGATCATCTCCTTACGGTTGCCGCGCGCCGCTTTTACCACTTCTTTGATGACGCGGTAACGATTGGGATACAGCGCTTCAAAACCCAGCTCTTCCAGCTCGGTTTTGATGTGATGAATACCTAAACGGTGCGCCAGAGGACTGTAGATTTCCAGCGTTTCACGGGCAATACGACGACGTTTATCCGGGCGTAACGAGCCCAGCGTGCGCATGTTATGGGTACGGTCAGCAAGCTTAATGAGGATGACGCGGATATCCTGCACCATCGCCATAATCATTTTGCGAAAGTTTTCGGCCTGCGCCTCTTTCTTATCGCGAAACTTGAGCTTATCAAGTTTCGACACCCCCTCTACCAGCTCGGCAACGCTTTTACCGAAAAGCTGTTCCATGTCCTGATAGGTGGCGGGGGTATCTTCAATCACGTCATGCAGCAGAGCGGCCATCAGCGTTTCGTAGTCGAGTTTCATCTCGGCCAGAATACAGGCCACCGCCACCGGGTGCGTGATATAGGGTTCACCGCTTGAACGTGTCTGGCCCTCGTGAGCGTCACGTGCAACGAGATACGCCTGCCGAAGACGCTTAATCTGGTCTTCCGGCAGGTAGGTTTGAATCAGTTGATTCAGGCTTTCAAACAGATACAAGGGCGACCCGCTTTGTGATTAACGACGACCTTCAGCAATAGCGGTAACGGCTTGTAATTCAGCGGCTTCCTGCTCTTGCTGTTCCTGGCGCTCGCGGACGTCGAGGATCTGGTTGTTAATCAGACCTTCTTCGATTTCGCGCAGCGCGATAACGGTAGTTTTATCGTTTTCTTCCGGTACCAGCGGATCCTTTCCGCCTACCTGCATCTGACGAGCGCGACGCGCGGCGACCAGTACCAGGTCAAAACGGTTACCAATTTTCTCTACAGCGTCCTGAACAGTTACGCGTGCCATACTTAAAATGCTCCACAGGTGAAGAAATGACTGGGCATGATACTGAAAGTGGGTTCAGTCTGCCAACAATTTGCTGATTAAAGCGTCATGACGCTGCTTTTGGCGGCTCATACGCAGACGTTCAGCGCGAATGATGGTTTTCAAGTCGCTTAACGCGGTATCAAAGTCGTCATTCACAATAAGATAATCATATTCGGCGTAATGGCTCATTTCTGCAACCGCTTGCGCCATTCGTTTGGCAATGACTTCTTCGCTATCTTGCCCGCGGCCGCGTAAACGGCGATCCAATTCGATCTTTGACGGCGGCAAAATAAAAATGCTGCGTGCTTGCGGCATCTTTTCGCGAATTTGCTGGGCGCCCTGCCAGTCGATATCCAGAAAAACATCAACGCCGGTTGCCAGCACTTGCTCAATGGTTTCGCGCGAAGTGCCGTAGTAATTGCCAAACACTTCCGCGTGCTCCAGAAACGCCTCCCTGCCAATCATGGTTTTAAACTCATCATGATTTACAAAGAAATAGTGCTCACCGTGCACTTCACCCGGACGCGGCGCGCGCGTGGTATGTGAAACGGAAACCTGAGTGTCATACAACGGTTGGGTTTTTAATAAAGCCTGAATCAGGCTGGATTTACCCGCGCCACTGGGGGCAGAAACAATATAAAGCGTACCTTGAGCCATGAGTATCTTACGTCTGTGATTATCGAAATAGAGCCTTGATACGGGCTTATTATACACATCGCCGTTATGCGACGTAGTCTTTGTCACACTTTTTGCGCCAGATTATTGCATTTTGCGTCCCTTTTTCCGCTTTTATCGCGTCGTTGCAGCAACCCACCAAAAAATCTGGAAAGCGGCTCGGATGGTGCATTTTTACCTGTCGGTTTTTATTCACTAAAGCGCTATACCTGCCGGGCAATGTGCGCAGGAGGTTGTGATGAGATTATGGAAAAGTATGGCGTGGGGAATTTTATTGTGGCATTCGCAGAGTGGGGCGCTTTGCCCGGCCTGGCCGCCAGCAAGGGCCGCTGAAGAAATCACCCGTTTACAGCAACAGCTCGCTGACTGGAATGACATCTACTGGAAACAAGGGGTTAGCGCGGTTGACGATAGTGTGTACGACCAACTCAGCGCAAGGCTGGTTCAGTGGCAACGCTGTGTTGGTCAGGATGTTTCATCTACTCCGGTTTCACCGCCGTTAAACGGTACAACAATGCACCCTGTTGCGCACACGGGCGTACGTAAACTCGCGGACCGACAGGCGGTAGAACAGTGGATGCGCGGGCGCAGCGAGCTTTGGGTACAACCAAAAGTGGATGGTGTAGCGGTAACGCTGGTTTATCAAAACGGTAAACTGGCCAGGGCTATCAGCCGGGGTAACGGACTACAAGGCGAGGACTGGACGCCAAAAATTCGCCTGATCCCCTCTATACCGCAGTCAACACAAGGCGCGCTTGCTAACGCGGTGTTGCAGGGCGAAATCTTTCTACAGCGCGAGGGACATATCCAGCAACGGATGGGTGGGATGAATGCGCGCTCGAAAGTCGCAGGAATGTTAATGCGCCAGGATAACGCCTCCGCGCTAAATTCGTTGGGTATTTTTATTTGGGCGTGGCCGGACGGTCCGGCAAATATGCCCGAAAGATTAAGCCAACTTGCTAAGGCTGGATTCAGTCTGACGAAGAAATATTCCCTGGTGGTAAAAGATGCCAGCGAGGTCGAGCGGGCGCGCCAGTCATGGCTGACGTCAGCGTTGCCCTTTGTGACGGATGGCGTAGTGATACGCATGGCTAAAGAGCCCGCGTCACAATACTGGCGACCCGGGCAGGGCGACTGGCTGGCAGCATGGAAATATCCGCCAGTAGCGCAGGTCGCGCAAGTGAGCGCTATTCAGTTCTCGGTGGGGAAAAGCGGCAAAATTACCGTAGTAGCGTCGCTTGTCCCCGTTATATTGGATGATAAGCGGGTTCAGCGGGTCAATATCGGTTCTGTGAAACGTTGGGAAGCGTGGGATATCGCGCCGGGCGATCAGATCCTGGTGAGTCTGGCGGGGCAAGGCATTCCCCGGCTTGATGAGGTCGTCTGGCGGAGTCGTGAACGGAGTAAGCCTGTGCCGCCTGATAGCCATTTCAACTCGCTGACCTGCTTTTACGCGTCGGCAACGTGTCAGGAACAGTTTATCTCCAGGCTGATATGGCTGGGGTCACGGTCGGCGTTGGGTCTGGACGGAATGGGTGAAGCCAGCTGGCGGGCCTTGCATCAGACGCATCGCTTTGAGCATATCTTCTCCTGGCTTACCCTGACGTCAGCGCAAATAGCCAACACGCCAGGCTTTGCTAAAGGAAAAAGCGAGCAGATATGGCGGCAATTTAACCTGGCGCGCCGGCAGCCGTTTACCCGCTGGATCATGGCGATGGATATCCCCTTAACGCAGGCCGCATTACAGGCCAGCGGCGATCGTTCATGGGAGCAGTTATTAATGCGAACAGAGCAACACTGGCGGCAGTTACCAGCGACGGGCGAGCGTCGTGCCGGGAGAGTCATCGACTGGCGGAATAATCTGCAGATCAAAGCGCTGAGCAGATGGCTGGCTGCTCAGCATATTCCCGGATTTGGGTCTTAGTGCCCTTCATGGCGGTAATAAAATACCGGCAGGCCAAGTTTAAGACGTAGCGCTAATAACCTTGCTGTAAAGCCAAACAGTAGCGTAGAGATAACGACGACATCCGGATTCATGACGTAATGTTGCAGCGCAATATAGAGCACCGCCGAGGCGAACGAAATGCCGGCATATAGCTCTTTTTGAAACACCAGTGGAATGCGTTTGCAGAACATATCGCGGAGCACGCCGCCAAAGACGCCAGTAGTGACGGCGGCCACCACGGCGATAATTGGCCCTTCGCCCATATCAAGGGCTATCTGAGCGCCAATAATAGAGAAAACCACCAACCCCAGCGCGTCAAGTACCAGGAAAAGCTTGCGTAAATAGGGCATGACGGGGGCAACAATGGTGGTCAATACAGCGGCAGTCGCCACAATAATGACATATTCGGGATGCTTCACCCAACCCAGCGGATAGTGACCGAGCAGAATGTCGCGAACTGAGCCTCCACCAATGGCGGTGGCGGTAGCAATAATAATTACGCCGAATGTATCCATGCGACGACGACCCGCAGCGAGTGCGCCCGTCATGGCCTCGGCAGTGATGCCAATTAAATAAAGAACGTGCAACAGCATGATTTCCCCCTAATTTACTGGGGGCGAAGATTAACGATTTGTGCGCTGTATCACGATTGAGATTTTCTAAGGTATTACGCGATTAATAAATTTTAGTAATGATTTTAAATTTATGATTAATAATTATTTATTATAAATATCAATAAATTGAACATCATTTTTGTGGTTTATTGTATACGAGGTTTTTCTGTTTTGACTTAGATAAATTAAATGAACGGCGCCCTGGATGCGCCGCCGGTGAGTTATTTCATTATGGCTGCTGTGCGGTAAGTTGTGTGATGAAGCGCTGGCGCGAGCGTTCCACATACTGTTGCAAGCCATTGGAATCAAAGAATGCCTGTGTATCGCCGTTGCGAAGTTGCTGTCGTTTCTCCAGTAGCCCGAAGCGGTCACCTTTGTTGGCAATAAAGATATCAACATGCTGGGCGGCCAGCGTCTTAAAGCTACCCTGAATATCAGTAACCAGGTCAGGGTAATTTTTGTTGTTAATCAGCAGATAGTCGGGCGTGGCGAGACTGTCAGCGTAAATTAGCGTCTTGCCGTTGCGGAGCGTTACGCGCCAGGAGGTTGAGCCGGGTAGATGTCCAGGCGTGAATAGCGCTGTCACGGTTATCCCTCCGAGGCTGATGCTTTCCTGGTTGTGGATAATTTTATCGGTGGTGACGGGCGGAAAGGGGAGCGCATCGCCAAGCGCAAAATCCTGTCGTCCACCCCTCGCCATCTGATCGGCGTTGGGTTGGCTGGCGACCAATTGTGCGCCGCTCCACGCTTTCAAACGTGCCATGCCCCCCGCTTGATCCAGCCGCGCATGGCTGTTCAACAGATAGCGCACGTCTGTGAGGCGGAATCCTGCCGTTTCAATATTCGCTTTAATTTGCGGTGCGCTTTCATCCAACCCCGCATCAATAAGAATATGCCCTGCCGGAGTGGTCAGCAGAATAGAAGAGAGATTTTCCGTGCCGACATACCACACGCCTTCTGTGATTTGAAACGGCTTCATAGGCTTAGCCCACGCTTTAAACAGTGATAACGGAGGCGCGGGTGATAACGGTTGTGAAGGATCTAATGCCGCCATGGCAGGAAGTGCTGATGTTGAAAATATACATACAAAGAATAATGCATAGCGATTCATAATGTTCTCCTGATTGAAGCGCCCGCAGTATACCTGGCAGTAATTTAGCCAGGTTCAATAAGAGAGACGTTTAATGAACTTGCTGCAAATGGATATGAACCTGTTAAAAGTACTGTATGTGCTGCTGGAGACGAGCTCTACGGGGAAAACGGCGCAAAAGCTGGCTTTGTCGCCTTCTGCGGTAAGTCATGCGCTAATGAGATTGCGCGATGCGCTAAACGATCCGTTGTTTCGACGGGAAGGGAACCGCCAGATTGCTACGCCTTATGCGCAGGCGCTGCGTGACAAATTGGCGCCTGTGTTTGTTTCGCTTAATGAGGAGCTGTTTGGCGATAAAGAGAACGGCTCCCGTTGTTTTCGGGTGGTACTTCCTCCCGCATTGAACGCGCTGCTTACGCCCGTTCTCGCAGAGAAAGGTCATCTTCATCAGGCGATGATCGAGTGCCTTCCTTTTGCCCGCCGACCCTGGCGTGATGAACTGTTGGATAGCTCGGTTGATTTGGTGCTGGCAATTGGCGACCATCAAAAGCAGGTCAGCGCTCTGCATTACGAGCGGGTGGGGACGACGCGTTTGATCGCGGTTTATGGCGCGCCATTGCGTTCACGTCTGGAGAATGCCGCAGCGTTGAATTTTGCTGATCTGCAGCATTATCAACACATTTACTGTTTGCCGTGGACAAAAGAGAACAACGAACTGGACAGGCAGCAGGCTCGTGCCGGGTTTGAACGTCCGCTGGCGTTTGTTTGTCATGATTACAGTCAACTTGCGCCTGCTGTCCAGTCGGCGCCGCTAATGGCGATTGTACCGCGCCCCTGGTATGAAAATTTATCCGATAAGCGCGGTCTTTTTGTCCTGCCGCTTGCCGGGGAGCAGGCGGAAGGCGCTATTTTTATGCAGTATCGGGCTTCAACGGTAGAGTGGAAGCGACGCCTTATCGACGCTATTCGCCGGAAATTAAAAACGTACTACCGATAAACGCGAGAGCCCGCATAAGGCGGGCTCTGTGACATATTGAGCGCCAGAATTATTCAATATTCTGGATTTGCTCGCGCATTTGCTCGATCAACACTTTTAATTCAATAGCGGAGTTAGTTACATCAGCGTTGATGGATTTGGAGGCCAGGGTGTTCGACTCACGGTTAAATTCTTGCATCATGAAGTCCAGACGGCGACCTACCGCCTCTTTTTTCTTCAGAATGTTGTAAGTCTCTTTGACGTGCGCTTCGAGACGATCCAGCTCTTCCGCCACATCAATGCGCTGCGCCATCATCACCAGCTCTTGCTCCAGACGGTTGTTTTCCAACTGAACCTGAGCATCTTCCAGCTTCGCGACCAGGCGTTCACGCTGCCATTGCAGGATTTCCGGCATATGCGCGCGGACTTTCGCTACTTCGGCGCTGACGCCTTCCAGCCGTTGTTCAATCAGCGCTTTCAGCGCCTGGCCTTCCGTTTCACGCGCCACGATAAAGTCATCCAGCGTACCGTCCAGCGCGGCTAAAATTTCTGCGGCAATCGCGTCCAGATCCTGCTCTTGCGCCGCCATGACACCTGGCCAGCGTAAAATATCAACCGGATTGATTTCCCCTTCGTCGCTCTGCATTTTGACCCAGTTTGCGGCGCTAACTAATTGTTTCGCGAGCTTTTCATTCAGAATAAGCTCGCCTTGCGCGCTGGCATCGGGTTCAAAACGCAGCATACATTCGACTTTGCCGCGCGTCAGGCGTGTACGAATGCGTTCGCGCACGACGGGTTCAAGACTACGGAACTGTTCCGGCAGACGAAAGTAAGTTTCCAGATAACGCTGGTTTACCGAGCGCATTTCCCAGGTCGCGCTACCCCATTCACCCTTGATTTCACGCCGGGCGTAGGCGGTCATACTGCGGATCATAGATGTTCCCGTTTTTAAAGGAGAGATGAGGGGATTATAGCTATCCATGCCTTGTCAGGATAGGAATAACCATCGGAAGTCCGTATAATGCGCAGCCACATTCGTTTTAAGCCGGAGATCTCAATATGCGTCCAGCAGGCCGTAGCGCTAATCAGGTGCGTCCCGTAACCCTGACCCGTAACTATACAAAACACGCTGAAGGCTCGGTACTGGTCGAATTTGGAGATACCAAAGTGTTGTGCACCGCCTCCATTGAAGAAGGCGTCCCACGTTTTCTGAAAGGACAAGGCCAGGGGTGGATCACCGCAGAGTATGGCATGTTGCCTCGCGCTACCCATACCCGTAATGCGCGTGAAGCAGCAAAGGGTAAGCAGGGCGGCCGTACTATGGAAATTCAGCGTTTGATCGCGCGTGCGCTGCGTGCGGCGGTCGATCTGAAAACGCTCGGCGAATTTACCATTACGCTGGACTGCGATGTAATCCAGGCCGATGGCGGTACGCGTACAGCGTCTATTACCGGCGCCTGCGTGGCGTTGGCGGATGCGCTGAATAAATTGGTTGCCAACGGTAAGCTGAAAACCAACCCGATGAAAGGCATGGTGGCGGCGGTTTCCGTAGGCATCGTTAACGGCGAAGCGATCTGCGATCTGGAATATGTTGAAGATTCCGCCGCAGAAACCGACATGAACGTCGTGATGACTGAAGACGGCCGCATTATTGAAGTACAGGGTACCGCGGAAGGCGAGCCGTTCAGCCATGAAGAACTTCTCACTTTGTTGGCGCTGGCCCGAGGGGGAATTGAATCCATTGTGGCGACGCAGAAGGCGGCGTTAGAAAATTGATTTTAAGGCGACTGAAAAGTCGCCTTTTTTTTGTCCGTAAATTTCGTAAATGATGAAAGTAAGAAAAGGAGCGAATCCATGAAACCGTATCAGCGCCAGTTTATTGAGTTTGCGCTTAACAAGCAGGTACTAAAGTTTGGCGAGTTTACGCTGAAATCCGGGCGCAAAAGCCCCTATTTCTTCAACGCCGGGCTGTTTAATACCGGGCGCGACCTGGCGTTGTTAGGCCGTTTTTATGCCGAAGCGCTGGTGGATTCCGGTATTGAATTTGATCTGCTGTTTGGCCCCGCGTACAAAGGTATTCCGATCGCGACGACGACGGCGGTTGCGCTGGCGGAACATCACGATAAAGACCTGCCGTACTGCTTTAACCGCAAAGAGGCAAAAGATCATGGCGAAGGCGGGAGTCTGGTGGGCAGCGCGCTACAGGGCCGCGTGATGCTGGTGGATGACGTGATTACCGCAGGTACGGCGATTCGCGAGTCGATGGAGATTATTCAGGCGCACGGGGCTACGCTGGCTGGCGTACTGATTTCGTTGGATCGTCAGGAACGTGGCCGCGGCGAGATTTCCGCGATTCAGGAAGTGGAGCGCGACTATGGCTGTAAGGTTATCTCCATCATTACGCTGAAAGACCTGATTGCCTATCTGGAAGAAAAACCTGATATGGCTGAGCATCTGGCGGCTGTGCGAGCATACCGGGAAGAATTTGGCGTGTAAGCGAATTGCCCGGTGGCGCTTTACCGGGCCTATGTTTCTGTCGCCTGGATAAGGCGTGAGCCACTATCCAGTCAGCGTTACTGTAGCTGAGCGGCAATGAGCGGCCAGCGGGCGTCGAAATCGTCCGTTGGGCGGTATTTAAATTCGCTACGCACGAACCGTGAAAGCATACCTTCACAGAAGGCTAACAGCTGGCTTGCCAGCAGATTTTCATCCGTCGTGTAGCCTTCGCCTTCACGCATTCTTTTTTCTCGTAGCACCTGGCGGAGCTGCGCTTCGATGCGTTCAAAAAGCTGATTAATGCGCCCCTGCAGGCGATCCTGTTCAAACATCAGCGCGTGCCCGGTAAGAATGCGCGTCAGGCCAGGGTTGCGTTCGCCAAAACCCAGAATCAGCAACACAATCAGGCGCAAACGCGTGCTGGTGTTTTTTTCATCTTTTAAAATCAGATTGATACGGGTAATCAGACTATCTTCGATAAACTCAATCAGGCTATCGAACATGCGGGTCTTGCTGGGAAAATGGCGGTATAGCGCCGCTTCGGAAACGCCGACCGAGGCCGCCAGTTTTGCCGTCGTGATGCGTTGGCTTCCATCGCTGGATTCAAGCATCAGCGCCAGTGACTGAAGTATTTCTTCGCGACGATTCCTTTTCGCAGTTTGTTTTTCTGCCATGTTACAAAATACCCCTGAAAATAAGCACTTGCCAGGCGAGCACCCACGCTATAACCGCAAACTCAGCGCTTGCGGCAGTATTATGACGTTATGGGGATGCGTAAAATTTACTTACGGCCAGAATGACCGAAGCCGCCCTCGCCACGTTCGGTGGCGTCAAATGCTTCCACCAGATTAAATTCGGCCTGAACGACCGGAACAAACACCATTTGCGCGATACGTTCGCCCGGTTCAATGGTAAAACTGTCCTGACCACGGTTCCAGATCGAAACCATCAGTTGCCCCTGATAATCGGAATCAATCAGCCCGACCAGGTTGCCCAGCACGATACCATGTTTATGGCCCAGGCCCGAACGCGGCAACATGACTGCCGCCAGTGATGGATCGGCGATATGAATGGCCAGTCCGGTAGGCACCAACGTCGTTGCGCCAGGCGCCAGTTCTACGGCGTCGTCGAGACAGGCGCGCAGGTCAAGCCCGGCAGAACCAGAAGTAGCATAAGTCGGCAGCGGAAACTGCTGACCAACACGCGGGTCCAGAATCTTAACGTCGATTTTTTTCATCATAACGGGTCACGATCTCGTCGAGTAATAATTGGCCCAGGAGTTCTTTTCGCTCAAGCGGTAAGACTTTATCTCCATCCTGCCAGAAAAGGTGTAAAGCGTTTTTATCGCTATTAAATCCCTGATTTGAAAGAGAAACATCATTTGCACAAATCAGGTCAAGGTTCTTGCGGATACGTTTTTGCCGGGCGTATTCTTCCACATTATTCGTTTCCGCGGCAAACCCAACAACGTAGGGGCGATTGTCACTGAGTGCGGCCACCCCGGCGACAATGTCCGGGTTTTTGACCATTTTTATTAGTAATTCATCACCTTGCGCCGCCTGTTTTTTGATTTTTTCACTGGCGATAGTCTCTGCGCGATAGTCAGCCACGGCGGCGCAGCTAATGAAAATATGCTGCTGTTGAACGGCGGCCTGAACAGCGGCTTCCATGTCCAGCGCGGTTATGACATCAACCCGTTTTACAAAAGGCGGCGTCGGTAACGAAACGGGACCGGAGACCAGCGTGACATTTGCGCCGCGACGCGCGGCGGCCGCCGCAATAGCGAAGCCCATTTTACCGGAGCTGTGGTTGGAAATATAACGCACCGGGTCGAGCGGTTCGCGCGTCGGGCCTGCCGTAATCATGATATTAAGATGTCGCAGATCGTTGACGGCGGCGAAATGCGCGGCGGCCTTATCAACGATAACTAATGGGTCCAGCATTCGGCCTGGGCCTACGTCGCCGCACGCCTGACTGCCGCTATCCGGCCCCCAAATGAACAGGCCGCGAGAGGCGAGCACCTCCAGATTATGTTGCGTGGCGGCAGCGCGGTACATCTGTTGGTTCATGGCCGGAAGCACGGCCACCGGGGCTGGCGTCGCCAGGCAAATGGTGGAGACTAAATCATTAGCCATACCCGATGCTACACGGGCGATCAGATCGGCGGTCGCGGGGGCAAGAATCACCAGGTTGGCCCATTTCCCCAACTCGATATGCCCCATCGCGGCTTCGGCGGCAGGGTCAAGCAGACTGTCGGATACGGGATAACCCGACACTGCCTGTAAGCTCAGGGGGGTAATAAAGGCTTTTGCCGCCTCGGTCATTGCCACGCGCACGTCAGCGCCGCGCTCACGTAAACGGCGCACCAGTTCCGGCGTTTTATACGCAGCGATACCGCCGCTAACGCCGAGAACAATTTTTTTACCGGCCAGGCTCATCATGTCTTTCCTGTTGGGTGACTTTGAAAGGCGGCTATTTTATCACAATCTCTACGGCGTCGTGTCTTTGCCTGCGCTCCACTTTGCGAGGCGCTACGCAAGAACAAAATCGGGGCGTCGATCTCTCCCAAAGGCTGTGCCACTATGCCGCTTCCTTAAAAAAGGAGGTGCGCGTATGGATACGTTGGACGAATTATTACCGCGCGAAAAAATGCTCAGATCCGGCATTGCTTCCCTCAGCGACGTGGAGTTGCTGGCGCTTTTTTTACGTACCGGCACGCCGGGAAAAGATGTTATGACGTTGGCAAAAGAGATATTGCAGCACTTTGGGTCGCTGTATGGCCTGCTGTCGGCGGACTTTGCGCAGTTTCGCGGCGTAAACGGCATCGGCCTGGCGAAATTCGCGCAGTTGAAAGGCATTGCTGAGCTGGCAAGGCGCTATTACAGCGTGCGCATGAATGAGGAAAGTGCGTTGCTGAGTCCGGAAATGACGCGGGAATTTCTGCAAAGCCAACTGACGGGCGAAGAGCGTGAGATCTTTCTGGTGATCTTCCTTGATGCCCAGCACCGGGTGCTTCAGCACAGCCGCCTGTTTTCCGGCACGCTTAACCACGTAGAGGTGCATCCGCGTGAGATTGTTCGGGAAGCGATTAAACTCAATGCTTCAGCGGTCATTCTGGCGCATAACCACCCTTCAGGCTGCGCAGAGCCAAGTAAAGCAGATAAACTTATCACTGAGCGCGTGATAAAGTGTTGCCAGTTTATGGATATCCGGGTGCTCGATCACCTGATAATTGGGCGCGGAGAGTACGTTTCTTTTGCCGAACGCGGCTGGATTTAAGATTCTTTGCGCGATCCATCGGGATCTTTGTCTGTTCGGGACTTGAGCATATCGCCGGGTCAGCGTATACTACGCCACCTTTGAGAATCTCGGGTTTGGCATTTGGGCCTGGCAATCGAGAGTTCAATAGAACTGCGCGATGACCAGGCTGTAAAGCCTGACGAGGCGCCGATACCCCATACGAAGCTCGAGCTAATTTGATTTTTGGAGAATAGACATGTCCCGAGTCTGCCAAGTTACTGGCAAGCGTCCGGTGACCGGTAACAACCGTTCCCACGCACTGAACGCGACTAAACGCCGTTTCCTGCCTAACCTGCACTCTCACCGTTTCTGGGTTGAGAGCGAGAAGCGTTTTGTCACCCTGCGTGTATCTGCTAAAGGTATGCGTATCATCGATAAAAAAGGCATCGAAACAGTTCTGTCTGAACTGCGTGCCCGTGGCGAAAAGTACTAAGTACTAAGAGGAAATAAATCATGGCTAAAGGTATTCGTGAGAAAATCAAGCTGGTTTCTTCTGCTGGTACTGGTCACTTCTATACCACGACGAAGAACAAACGTACTAAGCCGGAAAAACTGGAACTGAAAAAATTCGATCCAGTTGTCCGTCAGCACGTGATCTACAAAGAAGCGAAAATCAAATAATTCTCGCTTTGATGTAACAAAAACCTCGCTTCGGCGGGGTTTTTTGTTTTCTGGCCGTCCCCATATTAATGAGACCTGCCACACAGCCGGAGACGTTATGCCTGAATTACCCGAAGTTGAAACCAGCCGCCGGGGTATTGAACCCCATTTAGTTGGCGCTACTATCCTGCACGCCCATATCCGTAACGGCCGTCTGCGCTGGCCGGTTTCAGATGAAATTTATCGTCTGAGCGATACACCCGTCCTTAGCGTTCAGCGTCGTGCTAAATATCTACTGCTGGAGCTGCCTGACGGCTGGATAATTATTCACCTGGGGATGTCGGGAAGCTTGCGGATACTGCCGGAAGCGCTGCCGGCGGAAAAGCACGACCATGTCGATTTGGTGATGAGCAACGGCAAAATTCTACGTTATACCGATCCTCGCCGCTTTGGCGCCTGGTTATGGACCAAAGAGCTGGAAGGGCATAACGTACTGGCGCATCTGGGACCGGAGCCGCTAAGCGATGAGTTTAATGGCGAATATTTGCAGCAGAAATGCGCGAAGAAGAAGACGGCGATTAAACCCTGGCTGATGGATAACAAGCTGGTGGTCGGCGTGGGGAATATCTACGCCAGCGAGTCGCTGTTTGCCGCTGGTATTCACCCTGACCGCCTGGCGTCGTCACTCTCGACAGAGGAGTGCGATCTGCTGGCGCGGGTGATTAAAGCCGTTTTGCTGCGCTCTATTGAACAAGGCGGGACAACGCTGAAGGATTTTCTGCAAAGCGATGGGAAACCAGGCTATTTTGCGCAGGAGTTGCAGGTGTACGGGCGCAAAGGCGAGCCGTGTCGGGTATGCGGTACGCCGATAGTCGCAACGAAACACGCACAGCGTGCGACGTTCTATTGCCGTCACTGTCAGAAGTAAAACGCCAGGCCGGCAAGGAAGGATACTTATTTCAACTTATCCATTAGCGCCTGATGCACATTGTCCGGCAGAAAGTGGGTCACATCGCCCTGATGGCGCGCCACTTCTTTGACCAGCGACGATGAGATAAACGACCACTCTTTGGACGGCATCAGGAAAACGCTTTCCAGTTGCGGCATCAGATGGCGATTCATATGCGCCAACTGCATTTCATATTCAAAATCCGCCACCGCGCGCAGACCACGAATCAGGATATTCGCCTGTCTGTCGCGGGCGAAATTGGCCATCAGGTCGCTAAAGCCCACCACCTCTACGTTACCCAGGTGTGCGGTCGCTTTTTGCGCCAGCGCCACACGTTCGTCCAGGGTGAACATGGGTTTCTTGCCGGGGCTGGCGGCGATAGCCAGAATGACATGGTCGAACATCTGCGTTGCGCGCGTCACAATATCAAGATGACCGTTAGTAATCGGATCAAACGTACCTGGATAAATCGCCCGTTTTTGCATGACAGCCCTCAATGCGTTTTCGGTGGCAGATAAGGTTCCAGCAGTTGCAGCAGACGCTGGAGCGCGCCCTGATTTTGATACAGCACTTCAACTGCGTGACGTCCGTAGAAATTACGATAATCAGCGTCGGTCAGTAAAGAGGAAACTTCTTTTGCCAGCGTAGCCGCATCGGTAATCGTGATAAGTCCGCTCGCCTGATCCAGACGGGCGCAAATATCTTTAAAGTTAAAGGTATGCGGACCCATCAGTACCGGAATCGCATGAGCGGCAGCCTCCAGCGGGTTATGACCGCCGCGTTCAACCAGCGAACCACCAACAAAGGCGAGATCGGCAATGCCATAGAGCAACATTAATTCGCCCATGGTATCGCCTACCACGACCTGGGTGCTGGCGGACGGCACTTCGCCCGAAGAGCGAGTGATGTAGCTTAACCCTGCCTGACGCACAAGATTGATAGCATCCGGGAAACGCTCCGGATGGCGGGGCACCAGAATCAGTAATAAATTCGGGAATTGATGTAATAACGCCTGGTGAGCGGCGATAACGATACTCTCTTCGCCATCGTGGGTGCTGGTGGCAATCCAGACCGGACGGTGCGGCGCCCACTGGCGGCGTAGCGTAACGGCTTTAGCCGCCAACTGCGGCGTAACTGAAATATCAAATTTCAGACTGCCGGTGACCGTGACCTGATTGTTCTTCGCGCCCAATGTCACAAAGCGTTCGCCATCTTCTTCGTTTTGCGCGGCAATCAGGGTGATACGGCGCAAGAGCGTACGGACAAACTTGCCAAGCTTCGCATAACCCGCGGCGGAGCGGGCGGAAAGCCGCGCATTAGCGATAACCAGCGGAATATGACGTTTGTGCAACGCAGCAATCAGATTTGGCCAGAGCTCAGTCTCCATGATCAATACCAGCTTAGGATCAATCTTATTGAGGAAACGATTGAGCGCATCGGGCAAATCATAAGGCAAGTAAACGTGCTGAACATCGTTGCCAAAGGCGGACTGGACGCGCTCCGAGCCGGTCGGCGTCATGGTCGTTACGGTAATAGGCAGATCGGGATAGCGATGACGTAGAGCGCGGACCAATGGGATGGCCGCCAGAGTTTCGCCCACCGAGACGGAATGCAGCATGATTCCGCCCGGTTTCAACGGACGGCGGTAGAATCCGTAGCGTTCACCCCAGCGCTTACGATAGGCCGGCGCTTTACGTCCACGCACCCAAAGCCGTATCCAGATCAGAGGCTGAATAAGGTAGAGAAGAGCGGTGTAAAGCAATTCGAGCATAGTAAATAGCTGACTTATGGATGTGCTGGGGATTCTATGTATTTAGCCTGGGCTTTACCATTACTTTTCCCATTTTTGCGCCAAATTGGCTCAGAAGCGAGGATTCCAGGCGCTGAACCCCATTATTTTTGCATTTTTACGCAATCCATTGAAATTTGCCGCCCTTGTCGCCCCAGACAATGGGAATGACCATTCACAAGAGAGGGGTAAATTAATATCTCTTTGAATTTATGATTAAAAAAATGATTGTGTATAAAAATTATTCGTATCGGATTGCTGCGAAAGAAGTGTTACACTAGCGCATCTAAAATGAGTGCGGTATTAGCCATCGGGTTGCTGTGAAGCCTGGGGCGGTAGCGTGCTTTTTTCTGCTTATTTATCCGGACAATTTCAACCAAAGAGTCGCTTGTGGAAAAGCCATTTCGAAGAATTCTGATTATAAAAATGCGTTTTCATGGAGACATGTTACTTACCACTCCTGTCATCAGCACGCTGAAGCAGAATTATCCCGATGCAAAAATCGATGTGCTTCTTTACCAGAACACTATACCGATATTGTCGGAAAATCCGGAGATTAATGCACTCTACGGCATCAGTAACAAAGGCGCAGGAACAAAAGAGAAGATCAAAAACGCGCTATCGTTAATCAAAAAATTGCGTGCTAACTCGTATGATCTGGTCGTCAATCTCACCGATCAGTGGAGCGTGGCGCTTATTGTGCGTTTTTTAAACGCAAAAATAAAAATCTCGCAGGATTTCGGTAATCGTCAGTCTGCTTTATGGAAAAAGAGCTTTACGCATTTAGTACCTTATGCGGGAGAACATGCTGTTGATCGCACATTATCCGCGCTAAAGCCGTTAGCGCTAAAACAGTATGTCACGGAAACCACCATGAGCTATCGCCCGGAACATTGGGAAAACATGCGACAACAGCTCAAACAACTTGGTGTGACCCGACAATATGTTGTTATTCAGCCTACGGCACGGCAGCTATTTAAGTGCTGGGATAATGATAAATTCTCGCAGGTTATTGATGCCGTGCAGCGCCGCGGTTATCAAGTTGTACTGACGTCAGGCCCGGCCGCAGACGAGATGGCCTGCGTGGATGCTATTGCACGCGGCTGTGAAACAAAACCGGTTACTGGTCTGGCGGGTAAAACTCGCTTTCCTGAATTGGGCGCGTTGATTGACCATGCGGATCTCTTTATCGGCGTTGATTCGGCCCCTGGTCATATTGCCGCAGCAGTCAAAACGCCGGTCATTTGCCTTTTCGGCGCGACGGATCATGTGTTCTGGCGTCCCTGGACCGACGACATCATTCAGTTTTGGGCAGGAAATTATCAGCCGATGCCTGAACGGCATGAGCTTGATCGTAATAAAAAATACCTTTCCGTGATTCCGGCTGAAGATGTTATCGCCGCGACGGAAAAAATGCTGCCGCATGAGGCACGCGCCATAGATTTGGACAGCCTGCTATGAGAGTTGCCTTTTGCTTATATAAGTATTTTCCTTTTGGCGGTCTGCAGCGTGATTTTATGCGCATTGCCCAAACCGTGGCGGCGCGAGGGCATCAGGTTCGTGTTTATACTCAGTCATGGGAAGAGGAATGCCCGGATAACTTTGAATTAATCCGCGTGCCGGTTAAATCCCGGACGAACCACGGTCGTAACGCAGAATATTATGCCTGGGTGCAACACCATTTGCGCGACCATCCTGTCGATCGGGTGGTTGGGTTCAATAAGATGCCAGGCCTTGATGTGTATTACGCCGCAGACGTGTGTTACGCCGAAAAAGTCGCACAGGAAAAAGGTTTTTTCTATCGCCTGACATCACGCTATCGGCATTATGCTGCTTTTGAACGCGCCACGTTTGAACACGGCAAGCAGACGCAACTATTAATGCTGACGAATAAGCAGATTGCTGACTTCCAAAAACATTATCAGACTGAAGCGGAGCGTTTCCATATTCTTCCTCCGGGGATTTACCCGGACAGAAAATATAGCCAACAGATCCCGAACAGTCGTCAAATTTATCGTCAGAAAAATGGTATCTCAGAACAGCAAAAATTACTGTTGCAAGTAGGGTCTGACTTCACCCGTAAAGGTGTGGATCGCTCTATTGAAGCGCTGGCATCGCTACCCGAATCTTTACGGCAAAATACGGTGCTCTATGTTGTCGGGCAGGATAAGCCGAAGAAGTTTGCAGCACTGGCTGAAAGAAGCGGCGTCGGCACGAATGTGCATTTTTTCTCCGGACGTAATGATATCGCGGAGTTAATGGCGGCAGCCGACCTTTTACTGCATCCAGCCTATCAGGAAGCTGCAGGTATTGTTTTGCTGGAAGCCATTACTGCTGGTTTGCCGGTGCTGACAACTGCGGTGTGCGGTTATGCACATTATATTGTGGATGCCAACTGTGGCGAAGCGATGACTGAACCATTCCGTCAGGATGCGCTAAATGAGGTTTTACTCAAAGCGCTGACACAGCCTTCCTTACGCAACGCCTGGGCTGAAAATGCGCGGTATTATGCTGATACCCAGGATTTATACAGCTTACCGGAGAAGGCCGCAGATATTATTACAGGTGATTTAGATGGTTGAGCTGAAAGCGCCGTTAACCACACTATGGCGCGGTAAAGATGCTTTTGAGGAAGTGAAAACGTTACAGGGCGAAGTGTTCAGAGAGCTGGAGACGCGTCGAACATTGCGGTTTGAGCTGGACGGCAAAAGTTACTTCCTGAAGTGGCATAAAGGCACTTCGCTGAAAGAAATTGTGAAGAACCTGATTTCGTTACGTATGCCTGTTCTGGGCGCTGACAGAGAATGGCACGCCATTCATCGTCTACATGAGCTGGGCGTTGATACGATGCACGGCGTTGGTTTTGGTGAAAAAGGCGTAAACCCGCTAACCAGAACATCATTTATTATCACCGAAGATTTAACGCCCACCATTAGCCTTGAAGACTACTGTGCTGACTGGGCTGTTAATCCACCGGACGCGCAGGTGAAGTGGATGATCATTAAGCGTGTTGCGACTATGGTACGTAAAATGCACGCCGGGGGAATTAACCATCGCGACTGTTATATTTGCCACTTTCTTCTGCATTTACCTTTCACTGGTCGCGAAGAGGATTTAAAAATCTCCGTAATCGACCTGCATCGCGCGCAGATACGCCAGCGCGTTCCCCTTCGCTGGCGTGACAAAGATTTAATTGGGCTTTATTTTTCTTCAATGAATATTGGCCTGACTCAGCGAGATATATTCCGGTTTATGCGTGAGTATTTCTCTCTCCCCCTGCGAGAGATTTTGCAAAAAGAATCGGGGTTGATTCATCAGGCGGATGTTAAAGCCGCTCGAATTAAAGAAAGAACAATAAGAAAAAATCTGTAATTATAATAATTATGCACTCAGTGAGTAATTTATGAGTGAGACAAGGATAGACAGAATGTCTGACATTAAAAGTTATATTTCAAACCAAAAAAACATAATTCAACATGATGATTTTTTTGGAAGAAGACTGGACATTGCTCTTTGCTTTGATCATGGTTTTATAATGCCGGCAGGTGTGGCAATATATTCCATTATCGAAAATAATAAAGATATTGACTTGCATTTTCATTTATTGATATCGGGTGTGTCGGAGTATGATTTATTACCTTTTCTTGAATTGAAACAACCTAATGTATCAATTACAGCATATCATATTAACAATAATTTCGATATTAATCCGGAAACGTTAATTCTGGGTATTCCATTATCTACATGTCTTCGTTTTTTAATTCCGGATGTTGTTAATAAAGGAATTTCAAAAATTTTATATTTGGATTGCGATATTATTTGTCATGGTTCATTATCTGAGTTAATTGATATTAATCTTGAAGGGGAAATCGCAGGAGTGATCTTAGACTCGCCGGATATGCAAAAAAGAGTAAAACAATTAGATTATGGGGTGGATTTTAATGGGTATTTCAATGCAGGCGTGATGTTAATTAATAACTATGAGTGGAGAAAAAATAACGTAACTCAAGAATCTTTGTCTATGATTAATTGTGGTAAGATTTTTAGATATGCCGATCAGGATGTTTTAAATATTTTACTCAATGGAAAGGTGAAGTATCTCCAAAGAAAATTTAACAATAAAACGACATTATCTGTTAACTTTGATGCTGAAGCTAAAAATATAGATAATACTATTATTATGCATTATGTGACTCCAAATAAACCATGGTATAAGATATTTAAAGCAAGATATTTTGATCGATACTTTAATGAATCCCCATGGAAAAATAACAGGAGGTTTTTTTCACCATCCCCAAGTGAAATACGCCTTAAAGCAAAAAGAGAAATGTCAGGTAAAAATTACTCTATAGGATTATATTACTATTTTTGCTATTTAATATCTAAAGTCTTTAGATTAAGGTTTTAACTCTGGGGTATATATGAAAATAGCATTTATTGGCGAAGCGGTATCTGGTTTTGGAGGGATGGAAACCGTTATTAGCAACGTTATCCATACGTTTGAAAATAGCTCTCTGAAAATCAACTGTGAAATGTTTTTCTTTTGTCGTAATGACAAAATGGATAAAGCATGGCTAAAAGAGATTAAATATGCGCAATCATTCTCAAATATAAAATTAAGTTTTCTTCGTCGAGCTAAGCATGTTTATAATTTTAGTCAATGGTTGAAAGAAACGTCACCAGATATTGTGATATGTATTGATGTCATCTCATGTCTTTATGCCAATAAAGCACGAAAGAAAAGTGGTAAACATTTTACTATTTTCTCGTGGCCGCATTTTTCGCTCGACCATAAAAAACATGCAGAATGTATAACGTACGCGGATTATCATCTGGCCATCAGTAGTGGTATTAAAGAACAGATGATGGCACGGGGTATCTCAGCGCAAGATATTAGCGTCGTTTATAATCCTGTCTCTATTAAAACAATCATTGTGCCGCCGCCTGAGCGCGATAAACCCGCTGTATTTCTCTATGTAGGGCGTCTTAAATTTGAAGGGCAGAAAAGAGTTAAAGATTTATTTGATGGCTTAGCTCGTACGACAGGGGAATGGCAGCTACATATTATTGGTGATGGCTCAGATTTTGAAAAGTGCCAGGCCTATAGTCGGGAGCTTGGTATTGAGCAGCGTGTGATCTGGTATGGTTGGCAAAGCGCGCCGTGGCAAGTCGTACAGCAAAAAATAAAAAATGTCACCGCGTTACTACTTACCTCTGCATTTGAGGGATTTCCTATGACCCTGCTGGAAGCAATGTCATATGGAATTCCGTGTATTAGTTCTGATTGTATGTCTGGTCCGCGCGATATGATTAAACCCGGCTTGAATGGTGAGCTTTACACCCCGGGGGCTATAGATGATTTTGTAGGACACCTTAATCGCGTTATTTCTGGTGAAGTAAAATATCAGCATGATATTATTCCCGGCACGATTGAGAGATTTTACGATGTGCTATATTTTAAAAATTTTAATAATGCGATATTCTCGAAATTACAAAAGTGATCACTATGAGCAGAAAATATTTTGAAGAAGAAGTCATTCAACAGACTTTAGATTATAACTATGCACAACATAGTGATGCTGATAAATTTAATATAGCTTATGGGATTGATAAAAACTTTCTTTTTGGCTGTGGTGTCTCTATTGCATCGGTTCTCCTCGCTAACCCAGAGAAGGCGTTAGCTTTCCATGTTTTTACCGATTTCTTTGACTCTGAAGACCAGCAACGATTTGAGGCATTAGCAAAACAGTACGCTACGCAGATCGTTGTTTACCTAATCGACTGTGAGCGCTTAAAATCGCTACCCAGTACCAAAAACTGGACCTATGCAACATACTTTAGATTCATTATCGCCGATTATTTTTCAGATAAAACAGATAGAGTACTTTATCTGGATGCAGATATTGCATGTAAAGGGAGTATTCAAGAACTTATTGATCTTAATTTCGCTGAAAATGAGATTGCGGCGGTTGTTGCTGAAGGCGAGTTGGAGTGGTGGACTAAGCGCTCGGTTAGCCTGGCAACGCCTGGGCTGGTTTCTGGCTATTTTAATGCCGGTTTTATTTTAATTAACATACCTCTTTGGACCGCAGAAAATATCTCTAAGAAAGCGATTGAAATGCTAAAAGATCCGGAGGTAGTACAGCGCATAACGCACCTTGATCAGGATGTATTAAATATATTGTTAGTGAATAAAGCGCGTTTTGTTGATAAAAAATTTAATACACAATTTAGTCTTAACTATGAATTAAAAGATTCAGTTATTAATCCAGTCGATGCTGAGACTGTATTTGTTCATTATATCGGACCAACGAAGCCCTGGCATAGTTGGGGGGCTTACCCTGTGTCACAATATTTTTTACAGGCTAAGAGCAACTCACCATGGTCTCATTGTGCACTTTTAAATCCAGTGACTAGCCATCAGTTACGTTATGCGGCAAAGCATATGTTTAATCAGAAGCATTATACTTCGGGTATAAATTATTATATAGCCTACTTTAAACGTAAACTTCTTGAATAAAACCCATAGGTGATGTAATGGATTCATTTCCTGAGATAGAAATAGCTGAATATAAAATTTTTGATGAAAGTAATAATAATAATGATGATAACGTATTAAACATTTCTTATGGCGTTGATGAAAACTATCTTGATGGTGTGGGGGTGTCAATTGCTTCAGTTGTACTAAACAATAATATCCCGCTCGCTTTTCACATTATTTGTGATTCATACTCTCCGTGTTTTGTAAAATATATAGAGCGTTTAGCCGTACAGCATCACATAAAAATTTCTCTTTATCTTATTAAAGTAGAAAGCCTTGAGGTATTGCCTCAAACTAAAGTATGGTCGAGAGCAATGTATTTTCGTTTATTTGCTTTCGATTATCTCAGCAAGAAGGTAAACACACTACTTTATTTGGATGCCGATGTTGTATGCAAAGGATCTTTGCAAGATCTTCTACAGCTTGATTTGACAGAGAAGATTGCTGCGGTCGTAAAAGATGTTGATTCCATCCAGAATAAGGTAAATGAGAGATTAAGCGCTTTTAATTTACAAGGTGGTTATTTTAACTCCGGCGTGGTTTTTGTTAACCTGAAATTATGGAAAGAGAATGCCTTAACTGAAAAGGCATTTTTACTTCTGGCAGGTAAAGAAGCTGACTCTTTTAAATATCCCGATCAGGATGTTTTGAATATTCTCCTACAGGATAAAGTCATTTTTCTACCGCGACCGTATAATACTATTTATACTATTAAAAGTGAGTTGAAAGATAAGTCACATAAAAAATATAGCAATATAATTAATGATAATACTATTTTAATTCATTATACGGGCGCTACAAAACCATGGCATGCCTGGGCAAATTATCCTTCAGTTATCTATTATAAAAATGCACGACTGAACTCGCCCTGGAAAGATTTTCCCGCAAAAGATGCGCGTACCATAGTCGAATTTAAGAAGCGATATAAACATCTTCTCGTGCAAGGTCATTATTTTAAAGGCCTTCTGGCTGGAAGCGCATATCTTTATCGTAAACTTTTCCACAAATAATTCCCTTCCCTAAATCTCCATTATGATTATTGAAAAAAAGGTTAAAAACTATACCGTCTTTGTCAAAAAAGACGGTGAAAAATACATTGAGATATTCAAAGATTTTCTATCTTATAATCATCAGGTTATTAAAGTCTTTCGTAATATAGAAGATACAAAAGTTGTATTGATTAATACAGACTACGGAAAATATATTCTCAAAGTATTTAGCCCAAAAGTAAAAAATACTGAACGCTTTTTCAAATCGTTAGTAAAAGGAGATTACTACGAAAAGCTTTTTCATCAGACAGATCGTGTGCGGCGTGAAGGGTTTGCGGCGCTTAATGATTTTTACCTGCTGGCGGAAATTAAAACATTACGCTATGTAAAAACATACGTGATGATAATTGAGTATATTGAAGGTATTGAACTTGTTGATATGCCAGAAATTTCTGACGAGGTGAGAGGGAAAATCAAACAGTCGATATATTCTCTGCATCAGCATGGTATGGTTTCGGGCGATCCCCATAAAGGTAACTTTATCCTGCAAGGCAATGAGATCAGAATTATCGATTTGTCCGGAAAAAGACCTTCCAGACAACGAAAAGCAAAGGATCGTATTGATTTAGAAAGACATTATGGTATCAAAAATAATATGAGAGATATCGGATTTTACTTATTGATTTATAAGAAAAAACTTCGAAATTTCTTGCGTCGTATTAAGGGTAAGGAAAAGCGCTGATCAATGTAGCACGTTTGGTTTAATTTAAGGGGCTGACTGACTTTTATTTGCTGCAGCGTTATGACATACTTGAGAGAATTTGAGATGTAATATTAGTTATTGAATATAACATTTATTTATAGGTTGCATGATAAACATACGAGTTTTTTATGGGCAGCGTTAACTTCATAACTCACGCCGATGTTCTGCAACTTATTGCGAAAAGAACGGCTGAAGATTGTATTATTTTTCTTTCTGGTCCTACGTCCAGAAAGACGCCGCTGTCCTTGTTACGAATGAAAGATGTCATTGCAGTCAATGGTTCTGTTCAATATTTGCTAAACAATAACGTCAAGCCATTTTTGTACCTTCTGACGGATGTTCGCTTCCTCCATCGTCGGCGCGAAGATTTTTATAACTTTAGCCGTAACAGTCAGTTTACTATCGTCAATCTTGATGTGTACGAACAGGCTTCAGTGGATGATCAAAAATATATTGAAGAAAACTGTTTAATTATTCGCTCCTTTTATCGCCGAGAAAAAGGGGGCTTTTTAAAGAAAATTAAATTTAATATCCTCAAGCGGGTTCATAAAGCATTACTTATTTCAGTTCCCCTTTCGAAAAGAGGGCGACTGGCTGGATTTTGCAAGGATATCAGCATCGGGTATTGCTCTTGCCATACTATTGCTTATACCGCTATTCAGGTTGCCTATTCCCTCAAGTATGGCCGTATTATATGTTCTGGGCTTGACTTAACAGGGAGTTGCCCACGTTTCTATGACGAATCTACCAGCCCTATGCCATCTGAGCTTAGTAAAGACCTGTTTAAAATACTGCCATTTTTTACTTTTATGAGAAAAAATGTGAGTGATTTAAATATCTTTAATTTATCAGATGATACTGCAATTCATTACGATATTATTCCATATATTACAGCCTCGGAACTTGAGGATGAAATATATTACGATAAAATTGTCTAGACACTAGATAAATCATTATTTTGCGTTGCTTCGGCACGCATTTCTTTTTCTATAACATTTCTTTTTCTATAAAGTTAACTATTCTGGATTATAGCTATTATGATTAAAAAAATCATATTTACTGTTACTCCTATATTTTCAATTCCTCCTCGTGGTGCGGCTGCGGTAGAAACCTGGATTTACCAGGTTGCAAAACGACTATCAATACCGAGTGCTATTGCTTGTATAAAGAATGCTGGCTATCCTGAATATAATAAAATAAACGATAATTGTGATATTCATTACATTGGGTTTAGTAAAGTTTATAAGCGTCTTTTTCAGAAATGGACTCGTCTCGACCCACTACCCTATTCCCAGCGCGTCCTTAATATTAGAGATAAAGTGACTACCCAGGAAGATAGCGTCATTGTTATTCATAATAGTATGAAACTGTATCGGCAGATCAGAGAGCGCAATCCGAATGCAAAACTGGTTATGCACATGCATAACGCATTTGAACCAGAACTTCCTGATAACGATGCAAAAATTATCGTGCCCAGTCAGTTTCTTAAAGCCTTTTATGAAGAAAGATTGCCTGCCGCTGCTGTTAGTATTGTGCCTAATGGTTTTTGTGCTGAGACTTATAAAAGAAACCCACAAGATAATCTTCGTCAGCAATTAAATATTGCGGAAGATGCCACCGTTCTCTTATATGCCGGGAGAATTTCGCCTGATAAAGGCATCCTGTTGCTTTTGCAGGCGTTCAAACAATTACGTACCTTAAGAAGTAATATTAAACTTGTCGTTGTTGGCGACCCTTATGCAAGCCGCAAGGGTGAAAAAGCAGAGTATCAAAAGAAAGTACTGGACGCCGTAAAAGAGATTGGAACGGATTGTATTATGGCAGGGGGGCAATCTCCCGACCAGATGCATAACTTCTATCATATAGCCGATCTGGTTATTGTGCCATCTCAGGTTGAAGAAGCATTTTGCATGGTAGCTGTAGAAGCGATGGCAGCAGGAAAAGCGGTTCTTGCCAGCAAAAAAGGGGGGATTAGCGAATTTGTGTTAGATGGCATAACGGGCTATCACCTCGCAGAGCCTATGTCGAGCGACAGTATAATTAATGATATTAACCGTGCGCTTGCTGATAAGGAACGCCACCAGATTGCCGAAAAAGCAAAATCCCTGGTGTTTTCAAAATACAGTTGGGAAAATGTAGCGCAGCGTTTCGAGGAACAAATGAAAAGCTGGTTTGATAAGTGATTGAGTTCTGATGATGAAAAACGCGCTGATACCGTAATAAGTATCAGCGCGTTTTTTTATCTATTTCTTAGCGCCAGCAGAAAACCAGTAATGATACCAGTTTGAGCAATATCGACCTGTTCAAAATTGCCACGAACGATATAAAAACCGACGAAAGATAAAAATAGCAAGAGATGAGCATTGTAGGGACTTATCTCTACTTTCCTGAAGGTAGAGCTGGCTGTTTCCCTGATGATAGCGCCATATAAATAGGCCAGGCTCGCCAGACCTAATATGCCTGCACTAAACCAGATGTACAGAATGGTATTATGCGGACCGATAGATTCTTTAAAGGTCCACGTTGGATAATCGACAACGCGTTTATTATAAACACCATCATACACATCATTACCATAGCCGTAGCCCTTGATCGGGTTTTCCTGAATCAGTATCCACGCGGTGCCCTGGGTTCCGTTAGTATAACGAGATGAGCTATCTGTCTGCTGTAATTTATAAAGTAAATGTTCTGAATCTGATTGGTTATTATGTTGAGTGATAACCAAAGCGCCGATGATGGCTAATAAAATGGCACCGACTCCTATTAACTTCCATTGGCGATTCAGTATTGCCCACAGCGCACCTACTATGAGCACCGCCAACCATGCCCCTCGCGATAGGGTTCCCAGGATAAAGAAAAGATAGATAGCGCTAAGCACCAAAAAAACCAACTTAAGTGCATTTTTTCTAAACAGCCAAATATTCAATAATGCTGGAAATAAGAAAACCATGGAATCGGACATATGTCGATGCGCATAGCTCATGAATGGCATAATCCCTTTATTATAGTCCTCGATATATAGAATACTCTCTGCAAGGCAGCGAAGTCCTAAACTTGTTAAAAAGGAGAAAAGTACTATTTTCGCAACCGTTTCTTTTGTTTCATCTTTTAATAGTACGGGAATTAATAAAGTATATAATAAGAAACCCTCCAGTACCGTATTTTCAAATTCCTTGAAACTTTCTTTCATATCTGGCGATATGAGTATGGAATAAACAAGGATTAATGATAATACTGCTACGCTATAAAATATGCTATTTTTGAAAAGAGGGGGGAAACTTTTCGGTGAGCGTGAGACCTGATAAATCGCGGTGATAACCATAAGTATGATTATCAAATGTTTATAACGCGTAATACCATCCAGAAAATACGTGGCAACAAAAAGAAAAACCAGCGCTTTATTCCAGATCGGTTTCCATTTCTCTTTATTTAACGTTAATGATGTGGTTAGCATCTTTTCTCCACAATAGGTTTGGGATGAGACAGTGTCTCTTTAATGAATCTTTCCGAATACGCTTGTGGCATCTAAATTCGCCAGGTTTTTTTCTGGTGAGCAGCATGCCATTTGGTTCTTCCCATAACCTCCAATTAACCCAGGGTCCGTTGGGCCATATAGCGTAATATTCGGTCTGTCGAGCGCGGCGGCGAGATGGCTCAGGCCGGTATCAACCGATACGACAAATTTTGCGCCAGCCAGCACTCTGGCGACCTCCTCCAGGCTCATGCGCGGTAACACATCCACATAGTCAAAGCCTTCGGCCAGTCGTTTAGCACGGGCCTCCTCATGAGGCGCGCCCCAGGGAAGTTTTATCCGTAATCCGGTGTTGCCCACCAGGCCGATAAGCTCGCGCCAGTTTGCTTCCGGCCAGTGTTTATCATCGCGGGTCGTGGCATGTAAAAACACCGCATACGGATCGCTAACCGCCTGCTGGCAATGCAGAAAATGTTTTGCGATGGCATAATCGCCCTGCGACTGCGGTTTATCGTATCCCAGGCTTTTGGCGAACAGCTCGCGCGTCCGTTCAACCGCATGTTGTTGCTTTGCGATATGGTGTTTACGGTTATAGAACAGGCTGGCCAGCGGTTCGCGGGCGGTACTCCAGTCCATACCGTGCTTTATCCCATGCGCCAGACGCGTCACCAGCGCCGCGCTTTTTACCAGCCCCTGCGCATCAATCACAGCGTCGTATTGGTTTGCGCATACCGCCCGATGAAAGGCTATGCGTTCCGCTTTAATGGGCGCGGAAAACCAGGCCTTGCGCCAACGGCGAATAGCGACGGGAATCACGCGATCGACAGCACTGTGCCAGGACGGAATTTGTGCAAACCCTTCTTCGACAACCCAATCAAATTGAATCCCCGGAATCGCCTGTTGCGCGTCGGTAAGCGCAGGCAGGGTATGTAATACGTCGCCCATCGATGATGTTTTAACGATCAAAACCCGCATTAAACGCCCTCTTCCGACAACAGCGAATGAAGCTCTTCCAGAACCCGCTGCGGCGTGATATCGATCAGGCTCTGGTGATAGCCTTGCGCCGTATCGCCTTTACGCACTTTGTGGTAACCCGTAATGAGACGAATCACCCGGGCCTTATGAGACAGCGGCGGCGTGAAATCCGGGCTACTTGGGCCATACAAGGCGACCAGCGGGCGGTCGAGCGCCGCCGCGACGTGCATCAGTCCGGAATCGTTAGTGACGATGGCTTTACAGGCGGCTATCAGAATGACGGCCTGTTCCAGCTGGGTTTCCCCCGCCAGGTTGCGACACCATGCCTGCTGCTCGCTATTCAGCGCCGCCAGGATCTCATTTCCGGCTTCATGGTCTTTTGCCGAGCCAAACAGTACGACCTGATACCCTTCGTTAATGAGCTGCTTTGCCAGTTCGGCGTAGTGATAGTGCGGCCAACGTTTTGCCGGGCCAAATTCCGCGCCGGGGCAAAAGCCGATCAGAGGACGTTCAGAAGATAGTGAAAAGTCGCTGCACATCAGCGACTTTTCACCCTCGCTAACCTGGAGCTGCGGCCAGAGTAGCGGCTGCGGCAGATCTTTCGCCGTGCGCATCACGCCCTTGTCATAAGCCAGCGCCACGTAGCGCTCCACCATCAGCGGCCAAGCGTCCTTATCAAGGACGCGCGCATCGTTCAGCAGGCCATAGCGCATTTCGCCGCGCCAGCCGGTACGGTGCGGGATATTGGCAAAGAAAGGAATCAGCGCCGATTTAAACGAATTTGGCAACACCCAGGCGCGATCGTAGCGCTTCTCTCGCAGGCTATGGCCCAATCTGCGGCGCTCGCCGATTTCCAGCGCGCCGTGGCCCAGCGGCATGGGTATCGCCTCGTTAACTTCCGGCATACGCGATAACAACGGACGGCACCAGGCTGGCGCCATCACGTCGATTATCGCCTGGGGATAGCGCGCTTTAAGCGTGCGATAGAGACTTTGCGACATCATCATGTCGCCCACCCAGGACGGGCCAATGACCAAAATTTTCATACTTACGCGTCGCGGTTCAGCCAGGCCATATACTCCGTGACGCCTTCGGCGACGGTCTTAAAGGGTTTGTCGTAGCCCGCGTTGCGTAGATTGGTTAAATCCGCCTGCGTAAACGCCTGATAGCGGCCTTTCAGCTTATCCGGGAACGGAATGTATTCAATGCTGCCTTTTTTATGGTATGCCAGCGTCGCGTCGGCGACGGCCTGGAAAGATTCCGCACGGCCTGTGCCCAGGTTAAAGATGCCGGACTTACCGCTTTCCAGGAACCACAGGTTAACGGCGGCCACATCGCCCACGTAAACGAAGTCGCGCTTGAAGTTTTCGCTGCCTTCAAACAGTTTCGGGCTTTCGCCGTTGTTTAACTGTGTATTCAGATGAAATGCCACGCTTGCCATGCTGCCTTTATGGCCTTCACGTGGTCCATAGACGTTGAAATAGCGGAAACCGACAATCTGCGAGTTCGCTTCTGGCAGGATCGGGCGCACATATTCATCAAACAGGAATTTAGAATAGCCGTAAACGTTAAGCGGTTTTTCGTATTCGCGCGATTCGATGAAATCAGACGTGCGACCGCCATAGGTGGCGGCAGAAGAGGCATAGAGGAACGGGATTTCGCGCTCAAGACAATAGTGCAGCAGCTCTTTGGAGTATTGATAGTTATTATCCATCATATACTTGCCGTCCCACTCGGTGGTGGAAGAGCAGGCGCCTTCATGGAAAATAGCTTCGATATCGCCGAGCTCTTCTCCGGACATAATCTGGATCAGGAAATCTTCCTTATCCATATAGTCAGCAATGTTCAGATCCACCAGGTTTACAAACTTGGTGCCGTCTTTCAGGTTATCCACCACCAGAATATCGGTGATACCTTTATCATTCAGGGCCTTAACGATATTGCTGCCGATAAAGCCCGCGCCGCCGGTAACGATGATCATAACTGTAACCTTTGAATTATGGTGTCAGAGACTGTCTCAGACATGAATGCTCTTATCATAACACTATTCATCCATTCACTGATAACCCGTGAGGATACGCGTGATTTATGCTGCATTTTAAAGAAGTGATGACGCGTCATCTCGTATCAACGTATCGCTTTGGGTAATATGTGCTGAAATTTGCCCAGTCTGGAGAATCGCAATGCGTGGGGATTTTTACAAACAGTTAACCAACGAGCTGGAAACCGCCCGGGCGGAAGGATTGTTTAAAGAAGAGCGCATTATTACGTCTGCGCAGCAGGCGGATATCACCGTGGCGGATGGAAGCCACGTTATTAACTTTTGCGCCAATAACTATCTCGGGCTGGCGAATCACCCTGAGCTGATTAATGCCGCAAAAGCGGGTATGGACAGCCACGGTTTCGGTATGGCGTCCGTGCGTTTTATCTGCGGCACCCAGGACAGCCACAAAGCGCTGGAGCAAAAGCTGGCAAGCTTCCTCGGCATGGAAGATGCGATTCTGTATTCCTCCTGTTTCGACGCTAACGGCGGCTTGTTTGAGACGTTGCTGGGCGCGGAAGACGCCATTATCTCCGACGCGCTGAACCACGCGTCTATCATTGACGGCGTGCGTTTGTGTAAAGCGAAGCGCTATCGCTATGCCAACAACGATATGGCAGAGCTGGAAGCGCGGCTGAAAGAGGCGCGTGAGGCCGGCGCGCGTCATGTCCTGATCGCCACCGACGGGGTGTTCTCAATGGATGGCGTCATCGCCAATCTGAAAGGCGTCTGTGATCTGGCCGATAAATACGATGCGCTGGTGATGGTTGATGATTCTCACGCGGTAGGCTTTGTCGGCGAAAACGGTCGCGGTTCCCATGAATACTGCGACGTAATGGGCCGCGTAGATATTATTACCGGTACGCTGGGCAAAGCGTTAGGCGGCGCATCCGGCGGTTATACCGCGGCGCGTAAAGAGGTCGTTGAGTGGTTGCGTCAGCGTTCCCGCCCATATCTGTTCTCCAACTCCCTGGCGCCGGCAATCGTGGCGGCTTCTATTAAAGTGTTGGAGATGGTGGAAGCGGGCGCAGAACTGCGCGATCGCTTGTGGGCGAACGCCCGGCAGTTCCGTGAGCAGATGTCTGCCGCGGGATTTACGCTGGCAGGCGCGGATCACGCCATCATCCCGGTAATGCTGGGAGATGCGGTTGTCGCGCAGAAATTTGCCCGCGAACTGCAAAAAGAGGGCATTTACGTTACCGGTTTCTTCTATCCGGTCGTACCAAAAGGTCAGGCGCGTATTCGTACCCAGATGTCTGCGGCGCATACGCCTGAGCAAATTACGCGTGCGGTAGACGCGTTCACGCGTATTGGTAAACAACTGGGCGTGATTGCCTGAGGATGTAAGATGAAAGCGTTATCCAAACTGAAAGCGGAAGAGGGCATCTGGATGACCGACGTTCCGGAACCGGAAGTCGGCCATAACGATTTGCTGATTAAAATCCGTAAAACAGCCATCTGCGGTACTGACGTTCACATCTATAACTGGGATGACTGGTCGCAAAAAACCATCCCGGTTCCGATGGTCGTGGGGCATGAATATGTCGGCGAAGTGGTCGGCATCGGTCAGGAAGTGAAAGGCTTTAAAATCGGCGATCGCGTCTCCGGCGAAGGTCATATCACCTGCGGTCATTGCCGCAACTGCCGTGGTGGTCGTACTCACCTGTGTCGCAACACCACCGGCGTGGGCGTCAACCGTCCCGGCTGCTTCGCGGAATATCTGGTCATCCCGGCGTTCAATGCGTTTAAAATCCCGGATAACATTTCTGATGATTTAGCCTCTATTTTCGACCCGTTTGGTAATGCGGTGCATACGGCGCTGTCTTTCGATCTTGTCGGCGAAGATGTACTGGTATCGGGGGCGGGGCCAATCGGCGTAATGGCCGCCGCGGTGGCGAAACATGTTGGCGCGCGTCATGTGGTGATTACTGACGTCAATGAATACCGTCTGGAGCTGGCGCGCAAAATGGGCGTCACCCGCGCGGTCAACGTCGCGAAAGAGAGCCTGAACGACGTCATGGCGGAGCTGGGAATGACCGAAGGATTCGATGTGGGTCTGGAGATGTCCGGCGCGCCGCCGGCGTTTCGTACCATGCTGGACACTATGAATCACGGCGGTCGTATTGCGATGCTGGGGATTCCGCCATCAGATATGTCTATCGACTGGACAAAAGTTATCTTTAAGGGCTTGTTCATTAAAGGTATTTATGGTCGTGAGATGTTCGAAACGTGGTACAAAATGGCGGCGCTGATCCAGTCCGGTCTGGATTTGTCACCGATTATCACCCATCGTTTCTCTATTGATGATTTCCAGAAAGGTTTTGACGCCATGCGTTCAGGCCAGTCAGGAAAAGTTATTCTGAGCTGGGATTAATATGTATAGAGACCCGATGATATTTATCGGGTCTGATATACGTTTCATCGTAAAAGGTTGGTGTCATTCGCCAACCTTTTTTGTTAGGGAAAATCTGGAAAGCCGTAAAGAATTGTCATAGACATCAAGCATTCGTAATTGCGCTTTACTCTTATTTTACTCGCTAACGTAACGCTCTACTCTGAGTTTTGTGCTTGCTTTTTACTGTAAAAATTAATTATGGCGGCTTAATAGTTTCTTAATAGAGCCACAGTATAAAGGCAGGGTAAATTAAGGTTTTTCTGGTAATCGTTATGAAAAATAGTAAAACCAAAGTGAGTATCATTGTCCCGTTATATAATGCGGGAGCGGATTTTAATGCTTGCATGGCGTCATTAATCGCGCAAACGTGGTCGGCGCTGGAAATTATTATTGTGAATGATGGATCGACGGATCATTCCGTTGAGATAGCAAAACATTACGCGGAACATTACCCGCATGTTCGACTGCTTCATCAGGCCAATGCTGGCGCATCTGTCGCCCGTAATCTTGGCCTGCAAGCAGCGACCGGCGATTATGTCGCCTTTGTCGATGCAGATGACCTGGTCTACCCGAAGATGTATGAAACGCTGATGACCATGGCGCTTAACGATGATCTGGACGTTGCGCAGTGCAACGCGGACTGGTGCGTCCGAAAAACCGGGCACGCCTGGCAATCTATTCCGACCGATCGCCTGCGCTCCACCGGGGTATTAAGCGGACCGGATTGGTTGCGTATGGCGTTGGCCTCGCGGCGCTGGACGCATGTTGTCTGGATGGGCGTTTATCGACGTGCGTTAATTACCGATAACAATATTACTTTCGTTCCCGGACTACATCATCAGGACATATTATGGTCGACGGAAGTTATGTTTAATGCCACGCGCGTACGTTATACCGAACAATCATTATATAAATATTTCCTGCATGATAATTCGGTAAGCCGTTTGCAAAGACAAGGCAGTAAAAATCTTAATTATCAGCGGCATTATATTAAAATTACGCGGTTATTAGAAAAGCTCAATCGTGATTATGCCCGGCGTATTCCGATTTACCCGGAGTTTCGCCAGCAAATTACCTGGGAAGCGTTACGCGTTTGTCATGCGGTACGTAAAGAGCCTGATATTTTGACCCGCCAGCGTATGATTGCCGAAATTTTTACTTCTGGCATGTATAGACGGATGATGGCTAACGTCCGCAGCGCGAAAGCGGCTTATCAGACGCTGCTCTGGTCTTTCCGGCTGTGGCAATGGCGCGACAAAACCTTGTCACACCGTCGTATGGCCCGTAAGGCGCTCAATCTGTCTTAGCGCTCACGTTTTTAGGCGCGGCGATTTTCCCCCAGCCTTGCCACTGGTGCTGAAACCAGACAACCACGGAACTTTGCGTAATGCTCTCGCCGATGACGCTGAAAAAGCGCGTAGCGTAGACCGGTTGCAGCGGTTTTTTCGGCTTGCACATCTTCACGCCGCGGAAGGGATTGCGCGGCGCGTCAATTTTCTGCGGCGTCACACCAGGTCGGGACGTATCTACCTGCGGTTCGTTGAGCAGGCTGCCTGGACGTACCAGGGTGATATCCGCCGGCAGGCGATAAACCATCTGTTGCAGCACGCGAACCGTTGCGGGATGCGGATGACCAATCGCGATAGCGGAACCGTTGCGACGGGCCAGTTCGATAGCGCGATTAAACTGACGGCGGATATCCGCCTCGTTTTGCGTATCGTCGAGGAACACTTTACGCTTGATCACTTTCACACCCGTACCGGATGCCGCGCGCATCGCCTGGCTATTGCCAATCGTCATGCTGTCGAGAAAATAGAGATTGTAATGTTCCAGCGCCTGCATAACTTTTTGCATACCGAACAGGCTGGAGGTCATTGCGCTGCCCATGTGGTTATTAAGCCCGACGGCATACGGCACGTTGTTTACCGCCTCGCGGATAATGCGCTCGATCTCATCGCTGCTCATATCTGGTCGCAGCGTATCCTTCTCCAGCGGCTGTTTGCTTAGCGGCGCCATCGGCAGATGGATTAACACCTCATGCCCGCTATTGTGCGCTTTAGTTGCCATTTCGCGCGCGTGCGGCGCGTTGGGCAGTACGGCGACGGAGATGTTTGGCGGCAGCGCCAGAACCTGGTTTTCCGTGTGCGGGCGATAGCCAAAATCATCAATCACGATGGCGAGCTTGCCAGCGAAAACGGGATGTGCAAACGCCAGCAAAGTGGCCAGCGTGAGAATGGAGCGACGAAACTGAGGCAAAACTTATCTTCCCAACCACGGCTGTGGATTGACGGCCTGACCCTGGCGACGAATTTCGAAATAAAGCGAAGGTCTGCCCTGACCGCCGCTACTGCCCACAAGGGCGATAGGTTGTCCGGCGCGTACCTGCGCGCCTACGCTGACCAGCGCGCTCTGATTATAGCCGTAAAGGCTCATATCGCCTTTACCATGCTCCACGACCACCACCAGGCCATAGCCTTGCAGCCAGTCCGCCAGAATCACCCTGCCGTCGGCGATGGCTTTGACCTCGGTGCCTTCCGACGCGCCGATCACCATCCCCTTCCAACGTAGCTCACCCTGCAGCCGTTCGCCATAGCGATGCAATATCGGGCCGCGTACCGGCCAGTATGCCTGACCGCGAGGCGCGCCCAGACCGCCGGTGCGGGACATTAGCGAACGCTCGCTTTCCGTCGGCTTATAGGTGCTGCCTTTACGCGAGGCTTCCTGCTGCTTATCGCGTACCGCCTGCGCTTCGCGGGCTTCACGCTCCGCTCGCGCTTTGGCCGCCGCTTCCGCCCGCGCGATACTGTTGCGTAGGCGTGATTCGTTGGCGCGCAGTTCGCTTAACTGTTGCTGGCCTTGCTGAATAGACGACTCCAGTCCGGCAAGCGTTTTCTTACGTTCATTACGCGCCTGCTCCAGCTTCGCCTGTTGGGCGCGCTGCTCATACAGCAACGTTTGTTGTTGGCTTTGCTTCTCTTCCAGCTCGGCTTTTTGCGTGGCGACCTGTTCGCGAGTCTGCTTCAGTTCGGCGATAGTCTCCTGGCGCGCCTGGTTCAGATAGCCGAAGTAGGCCTGCAGGCGTTGCCCACGCTGGCTCTCTTCTCCGCTAAGAATAAGCTGAATGCCGGTGTGTTCGCCCTGGCGGAAAGCGGCGTCCAACTGCGCGGCGAGATTACGCTCCTGGCTGGCTTTTTGCTGCTCCAGTTTGGCAATTGAGGCGTTCATCTCATCAATTTGCGCGTTTAACTGATCCAGAGTGCTTTGCGTTTCGCGCAGCTTACGCGCTGCGGCCGAGATGGCCTCTTCCTGGGCTTTCAGTTGTGCCAGGAGGCTGGCGCGCTGTTGCTGCTGCTGGCGTACGTCGCGTTCTTTCGCGGCGATATCGGCCTGAATAGATTTGAGTTGATCACGGTCATCCGCGTGGGCGGAAAAGGCGCACAACAATACGCCAGCGCTAAGTACGCTGGCGTAGAACAAAGGCCTGACTGAAAACGTTTTTAGTTTCACGGCCTGTTGAATGGTGTTAATCGCCTTTCCCCTCATGGGGAGGGATTATTCCACGATGAACAGCGGCTTACCAGTCATCTCTTGCGGGATTTCCATCCCCATCAGCGACAGCATGGTAGGCGCAATGTCTGAAAGTTTGCCGCCTTCAACCGCCTTCACGTTTTTCTCGCCGACATAAATCAGCGGCACCGGCAGGTTGGTGTGGGCGGTATGCGCCTGACCGGTCGCCGGATCGCGCATCTGCTCCGCGTTGCCGTGGTCCGCGGTAATCAACAGTTGTCCACCAACGGACTCAACCGCTTTTGTTACCTGTTCAATGCAGTTATCCAACGCTTCCACCGCTTTGATGGCGGCTTCCATCACGCCGGTATGACCGACCATATCGCCGTTTGGATAGTTACAAATGATGGTGTCGTACTTACCGCTTTCGATCGCCGCGACCAATTTTTCAGTCAATTCTGCAGAGCTCATTTCCGGTTGCAGGTCATAAGTGGCCACTTTCGGGGAGTTGATCAGAATGCGCTCTTCGCCAGCAAACGGTTCTTCTACGCCGCCGTTAAAGAAAAAGGTTACGTGCGCATATTTTTCCGTTTCGGAAATACGCAGCTGAGTTTTGTCGTTTTTCGCCATCCATTCGCCAAAGGTATTCGCCAGCGACGCTGGTGGGTAGGCAACGGCAGTTTTGATGTCGGCGGCGTATTCGGTCAGCATCACGAAGTTCAGATTAACCACTTTCTTACGCGCAAAGCCGTCGAAATCAGCATTAACGAAAGCGCGGGTAATTTCGCGCGCGCGGTCAGCGCGGAAGTTCATGAAAATCAGCGTGTCGCCGTCTTCCATCGCCGCATCAGCCTGGCCCTCGGCGCGGATAACGGTCGCTTTGACAAACTCATCGTTTTCATCACGAGCGTAAGCGGCCTGCAGGCCAGCCACAGCGGTATCTGCCTGGAATTCGCCCTGCGCCAGGGTCATCAGATCATACGCTTTTTCCACGCGATCCCAACGGTTGTCGCGGTCCATAGCGTAGTAACGACCGACGATAGACGCCACGCGGCCTTTGCCCAGCGCGGCGAATTTGTCTTCGAATTTTTTCAGCGAGGCTTCAGCGCTGCGCGGCGGCGTGTCGCGACCGTCGAGGAAGGCGTGCAGATAGATTTTTTCTGCGCCGCGTTCTGCGGCCAGCTCCACCATCGCCATAATGTGATCTTCGTGGCTGTGGACGCCGCCCGCGGACAGCAGACCCATAATATGAACCGCTTTACCGGCGTTTTTCGCCTGGTCTACCGCATTGGTCAGGACTGGGTTAGCAAAGAAAGTACGTTCTTTAATTTCAACGTCCAGACGCGTCAGGTCCTGATAAACGATGCGGCCTGCGCCCAGGTTAACGTGGCCCACTTCGGAGTTGCCCATCTGGCGGTCAGGCAGACCCACTTCCAGACCGGATGCGTCGATCAGGGTATGCGGACGTTTTGCCCACAGAGCATCCATCACCGGGGTTTTGGCGTTTAAGATAGCGTTATCCTGCTGTTCTTCACGGTAGCCGTAGCCATCCAGAATCACCAGTACCATAGGTTTTTTAGAAACCGACATTGCGACAACCTCATACTCAATAGACAAAATAATTGCGTAATTTTACTACAGCTGAATCGATAAAATAGCCTCAGAAGATCAAAGAAAGGGATCGCGCTGGCGTGAGAAGGCAAGTAATAGCGTGATTTTTTTTCGTAGCGCCCCGCAAAAATGCATTCCAGTGCACGCTCTGGCTGTATTTGCGCCACTGCACAGGTATACTCCTTTCCTGGTTTTTTAATCACTACGTCGGGAGTTGTTACCCCCCATGCAAGAAATTATGCAATTTGTTGGCCGTCATCCCATACTGAGTATCGCCTGGATTGCGTTACTGGTGGCGGTTTTATTTACCACGTTCAAAGGTCTGACTTCAAAAGTTAAGGTGATTACACGCGGCGAAGCCACGCGCCTTATCAACAAAGAGGACGCCGTTGTTGTGGATTTACGTCAACGTGACGATTTCCGTAAAGGCCATATCGCTGGCGCGACCAATTTGCTGCCGAGCGAAATCAAAGCCAACAATGTTGGCGAACTGGAAAAGCACAAAGACAAGCCGATTATCGTGGTCGACGGTTCTGGTATGCAGTGCCAGGAATCCGCTAACGCGCTGACAAAAGCCGGCTTTGAAAAGGTCTTTGTGTTGAAAGAAGGCGTAGCAGGCTGGAGCGGCGAGAATCTGCCTCTGGTGCGCGGTAAGTGATTACCCGTCGTTTTCATGGCGCAAGGGGAATGACTTGCCTTTGCGTCGACATGAAATCCATCGGGTAAAAAACAGGAGCGAAGTCATGGCCAATATTGAAATCTACACCAAAGCAACCTGCCCGTTTTGCCATCGTGCAAAGGCGCTGTTAAACAGCAAGGGCGTGAGTTTCCAGGAAATTGCGATTGACGGCGACGCCGTGAAGCGTGAAGAGATGATCAAACGTAGTGGCCGAACGACGGTTCCGCAAATTTTTATTGATGCACAGCACATTGGCGGTTGTGACGACTTGTATGCGCTGGATGCGCGTGGTGGACTGGATCCGCTGTTGCGTTAAGGCGTACTCAAGTATTTAAGGACAACACTAAAGGGTTTTACACATGTCAGAACAAAATAACACTGAAATGGCTTTCCAGATCCAACGTATCTATACCAAGGATGTTTCTTTCGAAGCGCCAAACGCACCGCATGTTTTCCAGAAAGATTGGCAGCCAGAGGTTAAACTGGATCTTGATACGGCATCTTCCCAACTGGCGGATGACGTTTATGAAGTTGTGCTGCGTGTTACCGTAACGGCTTCCCTGGGGGAAGAAACCGCGTTCCTGTGCGAAGTTCAGCAGGCCGGTATTTTCTCCATCAGCGGTATTGAAGGTACTCAGATGGCGCATTGCCTGGGCGCATACTGCCCGAACATTCTGTTCCCGTATGCTCGCGAGTGCATCACCAGCCTGGTTTCACGCGGTACGTTCCCGCAACTGAACCTTGCGCCGGTCAATTTTGATGCGCTGTTCATGAACTATTTGCAGCAGCAGGCTGGCGAAGGTACTGAAGAACATCAGGATGCCTGATGAACCAAAGTAATGCGTCAATGACAGTCATCGGTGCCGGCTCGTACGGCACCGCTCTCGCCATCACTCTGGCGAGAAACGGCCACCAGGTTGTCCTGTGGGGCCACGACCCAAAACATATCGCGACCCTGGAGCACGATCGCTGCAACGTCGCGTTCCTTCCCGATGTGCCTTTTCCCGATACGTTACACCTGGAAAGCGACTTAGCAACCGCGCTGGCGGCCAGTCGTAACATTCTGGTGGTGGTGCCAAGCCATGTTTTCAGCGACGTGCTGCGGCAGATTAAACCGCTGATGCGTCCGGATGCGCGTCTGGTATGGGCGACCAAAGGCCTGGAAGCGGAAACGGGGCGCCTGTTGCAGGATGTCGCTCGCGAGGCGTTAGGCGATCAAATCCCGCTGGCGGTGATTTCCGGTCCGACGTTCGCTAAAGAGCTGGCGGCGGGTTTGCCGACGGCAATCTCGCTGGCCTCAACCGATGAGACCTTTGCCGACGATCTCCAGCAACTGTTGCACTGCGGAAAAAGTTTTCGCGTCTATATCAATGCGGATTTTATCGGCGTGCAGCTTGGCGGCGCGGTGAAAAACGTGATTGCGATTGGCGCGGGGATGTCTGACGGCATCGGCTTCGGCGCGAACGCCCGCACGGCGCTAATCACGCGTGGACTGACCGAAATGTCGCGGCTTGGCGCAGCGCTTGGCGCCGATCCCGCCACCTTTATGGGGATGGCGGGTTTAGGCGATCTGGTGCTGACCTGTACCGACAACCAGTCGCGCAACCGTCGTTTTGGCATGATGCTTGGCCAGGGCATGGACGTTAAAGGCGCGCAGGATAAGATTGGCCAGGTGGTCGAAGGCTATCGCAATACGAAAGAAGTTCGTGAATTGGCGCACCGTTTTGGTGTTGAAATGCCAATAACCGAGGAAATTTATCAAGTATTGTATTGCGGAAAAAACGCGCGCGAGGCAGCATTAACGTTATTAGGTCGCGCCCGCAAGGAAGAGCTGAGTCGCCACTAGCCGTAAGGAACTGTTTGCATAAACGACCCAACCCGCACAGAACGGGTTGGTCGTTTTCTGCCCGTCTGGAGTAAGCCATGCCGTGTGAAGAACTGGAAATCGTCTGGAAGAATATTAAAGCTGAAGCCCGCGCTTTAGCTGACTGTGAGCCTATGTTGGCCAGTTTTTATCACGCCACGCTACTCAAGCATGAAAATCTGGGCAGTGCGCTGAGCTATATGCTGGCAAATAAACTGGCTTCGCCCATCATGCCCGCTATCGCTATCCGTGAAGTAGTTGAAGAAGCCTATGCCGCCGACCCGGAAATGATCGCGTCGGCAGCCTGCGATATTCAGGCCGTGCGCACTCGCGATCCGGCGGTGGATAAATACTCCACGCCGCTGTTATATCTGAAAGGCTTTCATGCGCTACAGGCCTACCGCATTGGTCACTGGTTGTGGAATAAAGGTCGCCGCGCGCTGGCTATCTTCCTGCAAAATCAGGTTTCAGTCTCGTTTCAGGTGGATATTCACCCGGCAGCGAAAATTGGCCGCGGGATTATGCTCGACCATGCCACCGGTATTGTGGTGGGGGAGACGGCGGTTATTGAAGATGATGTGTCGATCCTGCAATCCGTCACCCTGGGCGGTACCGGGAAAACGAGCGGCGATCGTCATCCTAAAATCCGCGAAGGCGTGATGATTGGCGCGGGCGCGAAAATTCTCGGCAATATCGAGGTGGGGCGCGGCGCGAAAATTGGCGCAGGTTCCGTCGTTTTACAGCCTGTCCCGCCGCACACTACCGCCGCAGGCGTTCCGGCGCGTATTGTCGGCAAGCCGGGCAGCGATAAGCCGTCGATGGATATGGACCAGCATTTCAACGGGATACACCATACGTTTGAGTATGGCGACGGCATCTGAATTGCGCGGTACAACTAAAAAACGCTGTTCCGATGGAGTGCAATCCCGGAACAGCGGAGCGAAGAATTCGCAATGTGGACAATCAGGCTGCGGATGATGTCAGCGTGATGCGATCCAGCGGGCCGACGATAAACAGATATGAAATGAGACCAATAAGTCCCATCGAGCCAACGTATAAAATGGCAAAGTCGAACGACTGAGTATTGGCAAGAATCACGCCGATGACCAGCGGCGTAACGATGCTTGCCATATTGCCGCACATGTTAAATACGCCGCCGGCAATACCCAGAACTTCCTTCGGCGAGGTGTCGCTGAGTACGCACCAGCCCAGGTTACCAAACCCTTTGGCAAAAAAGGCCAGACTCATCGCCGCAATGACCACAAATTCTGAAGAGGTGTAGTTGGCGATCACAATTACGCAAGAGAGCAACATACCGCAGATCACAGGCAATTTCCGCGCGACGGTAAGGCTATAGCCGCGTTTGAGTAGCCAGTCGGAGAACACGCCGCCGAGCAGGCCGCCAATAAAACCGGCAATGGCTGGAATACTGGCCACAAAACCGACTTTCAGAATCGACATGCCTTTCGCCTGGTACAGATAGGTCGGGAACCAGGTCAGGAAGAACCAGGTGATAGAGGTGACGCAGAATTGCCCGATATAAACACCGATCATCATCCGGTTAACACAGACGGTTTTAATCTGCGCGAACGTTATTTTCTGCGGCTCCTTTTTACAGCCCAGAGAGGGCTCGCCACCACCGCTACGAATATAGTCAATTTCCGCTTGATTAACTTTTGGATGGTGCATCGGATCTTTGACTTTCATTAACCAGAATATACCGAGCATCACGCCAATAGCGCCAATATAATAGAAGACAAAATGCCAGCTTAAATTATGCAGAATGATCGTCATTAGCGGGGTGATAATGCCCAGCGAGATATATTGCGCAGCCTGATAAACTGAAGTAACGAAACCTCGTTCATTATTGGGAAACCATTGTACGCTTAAACGACTGTTCGCCGGAAAGGCAGGCGCTTCAATCGCGCCCATCAGCAGACGTAGAATAACCAGTACAATTAATGGGCTGCCATACAGATAGATCGTTCCCTGAAACATGGTTACTAACGACCAGCCAATCAATGCGCAACCGTAAACCAGTCGTGAACCGTAGCGGTCTAATAGCCAACCACCGGGTAGTTGCATAATGACATAGGCGATACCAAATGAGGAGAAGGCCAGGCCCATCGCTTCCGGATCAAAACCTAATTCTTTACTCATTATTGGGGCAACTACGGATAGAGTTGCGCGATCCGCATAATTAAATACGGTAGCAAGAAATAAAAATATAAGAATGGTATGACGCACTTTTGTGCGCTTTATTATTGTGTTCATTATCTACTCCTCAGATAAGGGCAGAATGCATCCTGTAAGGTAAGAGAGGCGGGACGGATTCCCGCCAGTCGGGTTAAGGGCGTTTGCCAAATTCACATGTTAATTGTGTCCAGCGGCGCGCTTGTTCACTGAGCGTGAAACCCAGACCATGACGATCGGAAATCCACATGCGGCCATCGCGCAGCTCAAGTTGCTCGTTGAATAATGGGTTCAGCCACTCGAAATGTTCCAGCCACGGCTCCAGGGGATACGCTGCGGAAAGGTGCAGGTGTACTTCCATCGCAAAGTGCGGCGCCAGCTTACGCCCGTGTTTCGCCGCCAGATCCATAATCTTCAGGAAAGGAGAGATACCGCCGACACGCGGCGCATCTGGCTGAACGAAATCGCTGGCATTGCCCAGAATCAACTGCTCGTGTTCCCGGAAACTGGTCAGCATTTCCCCGGTGGCGATAGGCGTATCCAGCGCGGCAGCAAGCTGGGCATGGCCTTCGATGTCGTAAGCATCTAATGGTTCTTCAATCCAGATAAGGTTGAACTGTTCCATTTTACGCCCCATGCGGATAGCCGTTTCGCGATCCCACTGCTGGTTAGCGTCAACCATTAACGGGAACTCATCCCCAAGCGCTTCACGTACTGCGGTTAAGCGGCGAATATCCTCAGCGCAGTTGGGTTGTCCGACTTTCAACTTAATACCGCCAATGCCATTTTCGCGGGAAATCACCACATTTTTCAGCACTTGATCGAGCGGTGTATGCAAGAACCCCCCTGAGGTGTTGTAACACTGAACGGAGTCGCGGTGCGCGCCCAACAGTTTTGCCAGTGGCAGACCGGCACGTTTAGCCTTCATATCCCATAAGGCGATATCGATAGGGGAGATAGCCTGTACCGCCATCCCGCTACGCCCCACCGAGGCTCCGGCCCACAGCAGCTTGGTGTATATTTTGTCGATATCATTGGGGTCTTCGCCCAGTAGATTGTCGGCTATCTCTTTGGCGTGAGCATAAATACCCTGGCCGCCAGCACGTTTGGAGTAGCTAAAACCAACGCCTTCAAAGCCATCGCGACTGCGGATTTCGGCAATGATGATTGCCACTTCGGTCAAAGGTTTCTGGCGACCGGTCAGTACCTTCGCGTCACTCACTGGCGTCGCCAGCGGTAGAAAAGCCAGTGATAGCTTCACCCATTCGATACGATCGCCGGTTTCTGCCGCAGTTCTGGTATTCGCCGCTTTTGCATACGTTACGGCGTCGGAATTCGCGCTTAAAGCCATTTTTTTTCTCCTGATAATCACAAAATGATTGCGCTAACATTTTTATTATTAAGCGAACACAGGATCCAGAAAGTTGATGTTGATTTGAATATTTGATCACATATGTCGTATAAAAAGCAGGATTTATTGCAAAATGGATCACGATCCAAAAATATCTGGGGAAATGCATAATACAAAATGATGGCGCTATCATTTTGTAATGACTGAGCTTGATAAGCTACTGTATTTACGGCCTTTCCTGATGCGAAGCTGGCAATAGCCGCAGGCATGATGAATAATGCGCGGATAAATCAGCCAATCTTTGCAGGGGCATCAGACGTGAAGAGAACCAAATCACCTCGTGCGCCGACGCTGGAAGATGTAGCACGTAGCGCCGGGCTGTCTCCGATGACAGTCAGCCGGGCATTGAATTCGCCACAACTGGTTCGCCCCAAAACGGTTGAGAAAGTCATGCAGGCGGTTCGCGTCACAGGCTACATACCCAACGCGTTAGCCGGTGGTCTGGCGTCGCGACGGAGTAAATTAATCGCTGTCGTCGTGCCGCAAATTAACAACAACATGTTTGTCGATACCATCCAGTCGCTGAGCGATGAACTGGCCCGACGCGGATATCACATATTGCTGTGCGTGGCGGGATATACCGAACAAACGGAAGCGGAATTGGTGGCGACGCTGCTTTCCCGCCGCCCCGATGGCGTGGTGCTTACCGGGATCCATCACACGATAGAACTGAAAAAGGTCATCCTGAACGCGGCTATTCCGGTGGTGGAAATTTGGGACTTAACGCCCACGCCGCTTGATATGCTGGTCGGTTTTTCCCATGAAAAAGTCGGGCAGGCGACGGGGGAGTATCTTCTGAGTAAGGGCTATCGTCGTCCCGGCTTGTTGTGGACCGCCGATCGCCGAGCCGCGCAACGTAAGCAGGGGTTATGTAGTGTTCTTCAACGCCACGCTATTCATGCCGTACCGCAGGTAGATGTCCCCCTTCCGGCATCGCTTTCGCTGGGGCGCAGCGGTTTAAGCCAGCTTTTTGACGAAGGGACGTTTGATGTCATTGTTTGCAGTTCTGATACCCTGGCACAGGGGGCGATGATGGAGGCGGAAAGCCGTGGTTTGCGCATCCCGCATGATTTAGCGGTTATTGGTTTTGGCGATCTTGATTTTGCCGCCAGCAATCGACCGTCAATTACTACCGTAAGCGTTGACAGACGCGCCATTGGCCAGCGCGCCGCTACGCTGTTGGCCGATCGTATTGAACAGAAACCGTGCGCAGAAGCTATTGTGGATATTGGCTTTCATTTGATTGAGCGAGAGTCCGCATAAACGGGAACATGCCATCGGGATCGGCCAGGCCGGATCAGGCGTTAGCCGCCATCCGGCATTGAATATATTACGACCGTAATACCGCGCCGGAGTATCCTAACTGGCGCCACGCTTCATACACCACCACCGACACCGCATTCGACAGGTTCATGCTACGGCTATCCGGCATCATCGGAATGCGAATCTTCTGCTCTTTAGGCAACGCATCGAGAATGCTGGCGGGCAGGCCGCGCGTTTCCGGGCCAAACATCAAATAATCGCCATCCTGATAGCTTACGGCGCTATGGGCGGGCGTGCCCTTTGTCGTCAACGCAAACAGGCGCTGTGGATTTTCGGCGGCGACAAAGGCGGCATAATCGTGATGGCGCTGAACCGCGGCGAATTCGTGATAGTCCAGCCCTGCGCGGCGTAAGCGCTTATCATCCCAGGTAAACCCCATCGGTTCGATGATGTGCAGACGAAAGCCGGTATTGGCGCAAAGACGAATGATGTTGCCGGTATTCGGCGGGATTTCTGGTTCGAAGAGTACGATGTTAAGCATGATGCCCCCTTAAATGCGGGGGCAGAATAGCAGAAATTTACCGGGCTCTCACGCGCCAGGCGTTCAGGCGGCATCGCCTTTGCTCATTGGCGCCAGCGCGGCGGGCAAACTTTTCCCCAGTTCCTGCACCAGTGAATCGCCACTGATTTCGCTAATAGATTTCGCGCCGGTCAGGGTCATGGCGACTTTCATCTCTTTCTCGATCAGGTCCAGCAGATTGGCGACACCCGCTTTTCCTGCCGTCGCCAGCGCGTAGAGATAGGCCCGACCCAGCAGTACGGTATCGGCCCCCAACGCAATCATACGCACGACATCCAGCCCGTTACGAATCCCGCTATCCGCCAGAATGGCGATATCGCCTTTCACCGCATCGGCAATGGCGGGCAGGGCGCGGGCGGAAGAGAGCACGCCATCGAGCTGGCGGCCGCCGTGATTCGACACCACGATACCGTCAGCGCCGAAACGTACCGCATCGCGGGCATCTTCTGGATCGAGGATCCCTTTGATCACCATTGGGCCGTCCCAGAATTCGCGTATCCACTCCAGGTCTTTCCAGGAGATGGACGGATCGAAGTTATTTGCCAGCCAGCCGATATAGTCCTCAAGGCCGGTCGGTTTACCCAGATAGGCGGAAATATTGCCTAAATCATGCGGGCGACCGTTCAGGCCGACATCCCACGCCCATTTAGGGTGCATCACCGCCTGCCAGTAACGGCGCATGGCCGCGTTTGGGCCGCTCATCCCGGAGTGGGCGTCACGGTAGCGCGCGCCCGGCGTTGGCATATCCACGGTAAAGACCAGCGTGGAGCAGCCCGCCGCTTTCGCACGTTCAAGCGCGTTGCGCATAAAGCCCCGGTCACGCAGCACATAAAGCTGGAACCACATCGGGCGCTTAATGGTTGGTGCAACTTCTTCTATCGGACAGACGGAGACGGTGGAAAGGGTGAACGGAATGCCCTTTGCGTCTGCGGCGGCGGCGGCCTGTACTTCGCCGCGACGGGCGTACATGCCGCACAGGCCTACCGGCGCTAATGCCACCGGCATCGACAACGTTTCGTTAAACAGGGTCGTTTCCAGGCTTAAATCGGACATATTTTTCAGCACGCGCTGGCGCAGAGCGACTTGCGACAGGTCTTCCACATTTCGGCGCAGGGTATATTCCGCATACGCGCCGCCGTCGATGTAGTGGAAGAGGAAAGGAGGCAACGTGCGCTGAGCTGCGGCGCGATAATCGCTGGCTGCTGAAATAATCATGATTTATTCTCCCTGGTCATCTCATTATGGTCGCCGGGCAGGCGGGTAATACGCGCCTGGCGGGCCTGGTCTTCATCAAATCGTTTAATCGTAGTGTGGACAAAACTGAGGTGCGCCATCATCGCTTTACGCGCGCCCTCGGCGTTACCGTCCAGAATGGCGTCCATCACCGCCTGGTGTTGTTCCGTCAGCTTTGAGAATACGGGCGGAACGAGATACATACGCTGGCGACTCTGTTTGACGGAGGATTGCAGGACGTCGAAGAAACCGCGCATGGTTTGCAACAGCACCACATTGTGCGAGGCTTCCGCGATCGCCAGATGAAAGCGCACGTCGGCCTGGGAGGCGAGATCCGGGTCTTCGCTGAGCGTCGCATCAAAGCAGAGTCTGATTTTCTCTTTGTCGGCAGCGGTGGCACGCATGGCGGCGTGCCAGGCCGTACTGGCTTCAATGGCGTGGCGGGCCTCCAGAATGTCGAAACTGTAGTCCGGATCGTTCGCCATCAGCATTTTCAGCGGTTGCACGATATTCTGTTCAGACCAGGTTTCGTGCTGCCAGCGGACAAATGTCCCGCCGCCGCGACGACTCACCAGCACGCCTTCACTGACCAGCTTCGCCAGCGCTTCGCGTAAAGAGTTGCGTGATACGCCAAGCTGTAGAGCCAACTGGCGCTCGGCGGGCAATTTCATGCCCGCTTCCAGGTTTTGTTCTTCAATCAGCGCCCGCACGCGAGAGGCAATCTCGTCTGACAGGCGTTTTGGCATCACAATCACGGAATCATCCAGGTTAAAACATAGGCCTGAAGCGTAGTGATCACGCCCACCATACAGGTGAAGATCAGGCTGTGTTTGACGGTAAAACGGAACAGATCGGACTCTTTCCCTACCAGTCCCACCGCCGCGCAGGCGATGGCGATAGACTGCGGCGAGATCATCTTCCCGGTTACGCCTCCAGTGGTGTTCGCCGCCACCATCAGTACATCAGAGACGCCGATTTGCTGCGCCGCGGTAGCCTGTAGAGAGGCAAACAGCGCGTTAGATGAGGTATCCGAGCCGGTCAGGAATACCCCCAGCCAGCCGAGGAACGGCGAGAAGAACGTGAAGGCGCTGCCGGTGTGCGCCAGCGCTAACGCCAGCGTGGAAGAAAGCCCGGAATAGTTCGAGATAAACGCGAACGCCAGCACCATGCCGATGGAGTAAATCGGCAACGCCAGCTCTTTCAGCGTGCTGCCAAAGGTCTGGATTGCGGCTGAGGGTTTCATTTTCAGCCAGACGATAGACAACAGCGCGGCAAACAGGATCGCCGTGCCGGTGGCGGAGAACCAGTCAAATTTATACACCGCCGCGTAAGCGGTCGCTTCGTGTACGACCGGCGGCATACGGGCGACCAGTTTATCGAGATACGGTACCGGAACGTTAATTACCCAGTCATACAGCGCGCCGCCGGGGGCAAACAACGCTTTAAACGGCGGTACGCTCCAGAGAGTGACCGTGGCGGTCAGGAACAGAAACGGCGACCAGGCGCGAACAATTTGCCCTGTCGTATAGCGGGTGCGGGCCAGCGTCTGATCGACCTGCGACGCGCCCATATCGCCGAAGCGGAAGATGCGTACCGGCTGCCAGCGTTTGAGGAACAGCGTCAGACACACCAGAGACACCAGTGAAGAGATGATGTCCGGCAGTTCCGGCCCGATAAAGTTGGAGCTGAGATACTGGGCGATAGCAAACGAGCCGCCAGCGACCATCACCGCAGGCCAGGTTTCTTTCACGCCGCGCCAGCCGTCCATAATCGCCATAATCCAGAACAGGACGATAATGGTCAGGAACGGTAGCTGACGACCGACCATCTGACCGATTTCAAAGCTGTCCAGGCCCGTGACCTGTCCGGCAACCAGAATCGGGATCCCCATCGCGCCAAAGGCGACTGGCGCGGTGTTTACAATCAGGCACAGCCCTGCCGCATACAGCGGATTAAAGCCCAGACCCACCAGCAGCGCGGCGGTTATCGCCACCGGCGCGCCGAAACCTGCCGCGCCTTCAAGGAACGCGCCGAAGCAGAAGCCGACAATCAGCATTTGCAGACGCTGGTCGGGGGTAATCGACAGAATTGACGAGCGAATAATGTCAAACTGCCCAGTCTTGACCGAAATTTTATAGACAAAGACCGCGGCGATGATTATCCAGGCTATCGGCCATAGCCCGTAGAAGAAGCCATACACGACCGATGCCAGCGCGTGATCGACCGGCATTTTATAGAACAGCAGCGCAACGGCGAGCGCGATAACCACCGTCCACGAAGCGGCAACGTAGCCTTTCAGCTTGAGTTTAATCAGGGCGAAAAAGAAGAACAGGATTGGGAGCGATGCGATCAGGCTGGAAAGCCAGATATTACCCGCCGGGTCATAGTTTTGTTGCCAGAGGTTCATTGCAGGTCTCCTGAGAACCACACGCATAATGGGATGAATCTTTGCTCATCTCGTTGAAGTCACATTATGTGTAAAAGTGGTCCTGCCAATATTGTTGTGTATGGATAATGACAACAAATAGTTAACCAGATGTTATTTATTGGCAACGGTATTGTAGAGTTAATTTAATGAAATGTGAGTGGGTAGTGGTAACGGGCTAAAATTGGTAGGGCCAATCAAGGGGGGGACAACAAAGGGAAGTGAAAAGGCAATGGCATAATGCCATTGCCTTTGATGTCGGGAGTGTTGTTACTTCATTACCACTGGAAGCCCGCGCCAATAGCTGCAGAGTAATCGCCCTGGCTGTTGCTGGTTCCTTGCAATTTATACACCCAGCCCCCGCTTTCACTTACCATGGAGACACCAATGGCGACGGCACTTTCACCATTAAACGTACCGCCAGCAATCGAGGTCATGTTGGCGCCCGGGGCGTAGGCTTGTGGCAGACCGGCCATCGCCATCGCTGAAGCGATACCGCCGCTCATCTTGTTTTCTACGCCTTTGATTTTGCTGTTCATTTCCCCCATTTTCTGGTCGGTATAGGTGTTTGCTTCTTCGACGCTGCGTTTCAATTGCGCATAGTTAACCGCATCCGTATCATTCACCGCCGCTGAAACATTGCCGATCCGAGTGGTGCCGCCACTCCCGTCTCCCAGGTTGAGCACGCTATAGTTAACCGAGCCATCTGCATTGGTTTCATAACGCACGGAGCCTGCTTCTGAGGCTTTCAGTTGCGCCACATTAACCGCGTCAGTGTTGTTCACCCCTGCGGCAACGTTGGTAATACGGCGTTGTTGAGTAGAAGAGCCGACAGACACAGTATTAGCTTCATCTGCGACGGAATTTGTGCCTAACGCCACGCTGTTTTCAGCGGCAGCAATAGAGCCAGAGCCAATCGCGACGCTGTCCGCACCCTGGGCATTTGCATCTGCGCCATCGGTGTTGGTCTTGAAGTACTTGGTGCTACCGGTAGTGACGATATCGCCAATGCCGTTTTCGATATTGGTGACGCGGGTATCCAGATTCGATACCTGAGTATTCAGGTTAGTAATGCTCTGGGTATTCCTGGAAACCTGCGCGTCCGTTACTTTCAATTGACTCACGTTAACGGCATCGGTATCTGCCGAACCCGCCGCGACGTTAGTGATCTGACGTTGACCGTCTTCACTGCCGACAGAGAACTCACCGACAGAGTTCTGCGGTGTGTCCATGTTGTAGGCGGTGTAGTCAGTCTGTGCGCCGCGAGTGGTCTGAGAACCATTACCCATTGCAATACTGTTTGCATGGTTGGCGCGTGCGTTAGAACCGATAGCAATCCCGTTGATGGCATCAGCCATCACCAGTGTATTCAGACCAATACCAATACCTGCATCAGCATTGACGATAGTCTTCGCACCCATTGCCAGTGAGTCAGTTCCGACAGCCAGTGAATCTTCTTCCGTTGAGTTTGCGTGGTAGTACTTGGTCGGTGTAGTAGTGACCGCACCAATGGCATTTTGTAACTGACGAACTGTTACCGCATCTTGCGCTTCAGAGCCGTCAGCAACGTTGGTAATTTGACGATAGCTTTCTCCATCCGTCCCCAATGACAACGCGCCCAGCAACTTTCTGTCTGTTGTATTGTAGCCAATGACAACGCCATCGCTTGTTGCGCTCGTTTCTCGTATACCGGTTGTAATAGCGCGGTTAGAGGTGGAGCCACTGCCCAAAGCGATACTGCCATCAATGCTGCTGCTGCTGTTTTGGCCAAGAGCCAGACTGCCAGCGCCAGAGGCGACGGCGTCGTAACCTACTGCCGTTGCGCCGTTACCCGTTGCGTATGCATCCTGGCCTTCAAGCCCGTTATCATTCGTACGGATGTATTTCACGCCGGTACCATTTTCCGTGATATAGGTTTCGCTGGTATCGCCGGCTAGTTGGCTAATAGATTCACTATACTGAGAAATCAGCATGTTAGTTTCATAGAGCTGAGAGCCATTAACAGCGTCAGTACTGTCACTGGCGATTTCACCTGCTGCTACATTGGTTATCTTATTGGTACCGCTGGTACCGTGGCTGGCGCTGAACGCGCCTTCTTCGTCATCCCAGCTCAGTGCATCGGTACCAAGATTGGTGATGGACGTATTGATATCCGCGATAGCAGAGGTGTTTTGATCCACCTTCTGGTTAGTTTCATACAACTGTGAGCCGTTTACCGCGTCTGTACTGTCCTCAGAAAGCGCCCCGGCGGCGACATTGGTTATTTTACTGGTGCTTCCACCGTGGTTTGCGCTGAAAGCGCCGATGTCTTCGTCCCATAACAGAGCGTTATCAGTGAGGCCGGTAATGGACGTATTAATGTCGGAGACAGAAGTATTCAGGTTCTCAATCGCGGTACTGTTCTGAGTGATGTTAGTGGTATTGGCGGCGATATCGGTCGTGTTCTGATCCACTTTTTCGTTGGTTTCGAACAGCTGCGATCCGTTAACCGCGTCGGTACTTTCTTCAGACAGCTCTCCGGCAGCAACGTTGGTGATTTTGTTTGTCGTACTACTTCCGTGGCTGGCAGAGAACGAACTCGTTGTTTCATTCCAGCTCAGGTTGTCAGAGCTAAGATTGGTGATGGACGTATTAATATCTGCGATAGCAGAGGTGTTTTGATCCACCTTCTGGTTGGTTTCATACAACTGGGAGCCGTTCACCGCGTCTGTACTGTCCGCGGCCAGGGTGCCCGCCGCCAGATTGGTGATCTTGCTGGCGCTTCCGCTACGGCTGGCGCTGAATGTGCCAGAGGCTGCATCCCATAACAGGGCATCATCGGTGAGCGTGGTGATGGAATCGCTCAGGTTGTTGATATTGGTGGTGTTGGTGGCAATATCAGTGGTGTTCTGATTGATGCTGTTGGTATTGGTGGTGATATCAGCGGTGTTCTGATCCACTTTCTCATTTGTATCAAACAACTGGGAGCCGTTAACCGCATCGGTGCTGTCCGCGGCCAGGGTGCCCGCCGCCAGATTGGTGATCTTGCTGGCGCTTCCGTTGTGGTTAGCGCTGAATGCGCCAGAGGCTGCATCCCACAACAGGGCATCATCGGTGAGCGTGGTGATGGAATCGCTCAGGTTGTTGATATTGGTGGTGTTGGTGGCAATATCAGTGGTGTTCTGATTGATGCTGTTGGTATTGGTGGTGATATCAGCGGTGTTCTGATCCACTTTCTCATTTGTATCAAACAACTGGGAGCCGTTAACGGCGTCGGTGCTGTCAGCGGCCAGGGTACCCGCCGCCAGATTGGTGATTTTGCTGTCGCTTCCGTTGTGCTTAGCGCTGAATGCGCCAGAGGCTGCATCCCAAAGCAGGGCATCATCGGTGAGCGTGGTGACGGAGTCGCTCAGACTGTTGATATTGGTGGTGTTGGTGGCGATATCAGTAGTGTTCTGATTGATGCTGGTCGTATTGGCGGCGATATCAGTGGTGTTCTGGTTAATGCTGTCGGTATTAGCGGTAATATCGGCAGTGTTTTGGTTGATGCTGTCGGTATTGGTGGCGATATCAGCAGTGTTCTTATCCACTTTCTCATTTGTATCAAACAACTGAGAGCCGTTAACGGCATCGGTGCTGTCCGCAGCCAGGGTACCCGCCGCCAGATTGGTGATTTTGCTGGCGTTTCCCGTGTGGCTAGCGCTAAAGGCGCTGATGCTTTCATCCCACAACAGCGCGTCTTCGGCTAATCCTGCGACAGAGGCCTCTGTGTTAGTGATAGAAGTGTTAAGTGCGCTTAATGCACTGCCTACGTTATTGTAGATGCCTGTGCCTACCTCGTAGAGGGGGGCATTCACTGTACCATCACTATTAACGGAAGCCCCTCCGCCGAGTCGGTCGGCGACGGATTGACTTAAAGAATAAATTTGCGCACCTGTAACGGCATCGGTACTGGTGGAATTGATGTCGCCTTTAGCAACGTAGGTGATCTGCCGCTGAGTGGTGCTGTTACCCACGGCGACGGAATTGTCTTCCTGGGCGACAGAGCCCGAGCCAAGGGCAACTGAGTTGGTGCCTATCGCTTTTGCGCCATTACCAAATGCAGCGCTGTCGTCGCCGCTCGCAGTGGCTTGATAACCTAATGCAGAGGAAGTTGCTCCGCTCGCGACAGATTTATAACCTAACGCAACCGATTTTGCGCCGCTCGAATTGGCATACACGCCCATTGCCATTGAATAACTTCCACTGGCTGAGGATGAGGCGCCCATTGCAATGGCCCGGTCACCGGCAGAAACCGATTTTACGCCAAGCGCTAACGAAGAGTCGCCGGTGGACTGGCTGTATGAACCAATGGCGGTACTCCATTTCCCCATCGCGGAGGCTTTATAACCCATTGCGGCGCTTGCGCCATCAACGTTGGTGTAAGTATTGGCTGTGGCATCAGTACCAATTGCAATCCACCCTTTTCCTCCAGTCTGGGTACCCGTTGGAGTAACGCCGTCGCCTGTATCGTTTCCTGCGTTGGCCAGTGCATCCGCAGAAACCATAATGCTGCTAAGACCGATGAGTGCGGAAACCGCCAGCTTTCTGCGGCCGTTTTTTTTGCCGCGGCTTTTTGCGGTTTCGCTGGTGACAACAAATGTTCCCGTAGCGGCATTCCAGAGGACTTTAAATATTCTGTTCATGAATGAGTGCTTTCCTTTTCTAAAATAGTTGTATCAATGGCTATTATTTTTTTGGCTTCTTTTTCGTATCATTAATAGGTTGTATGCTGTCGAATATGACATTCTCCATGTCAATACCTATTTTTAGATACTTAAGATTATTGGGCGATACGCCTTTTAATGTTAGCGTGACGTTTGTCCATGCTCCCGGTAAGAGTTCGATTGTCGAGTCCATTTTCGTGTTGAGCAGGAGTTGTTTCCAGCGAGGCAGATCTTTTGCCTCGGAAGGTTTTTTCGTACCCCATGTCATATTAAACGCAAGGTTTGATACCGGAATGCTGAGTAAGTTAACTAAATCAAGATGAATAACACTTCCATTATCTATTGGCTCAATAGATAGAATACGCCCGGCTAATCCGATATTGCCGTTGTTAATAATAAAATAGTGCGTTTGTGATGGGTCCAGTTCTGTATAGTCGAATAGCCGTTGTTTGCGTTCAACGCGGCCAACGACTTCGGTGACCTTTTTGGTTGTGTTGATAATCGTAGCTTGTTGTTTTTCTAACAGATCTATCTTTGCTTCTTGTTCTTTTTGTTGTTTTTCTAACAGGTTTATCTTTGTTTCTTGTTCTTTTTGTTGTTCTTTCATTTCTTCAACAAGGTGTTTATCTGCGAAGTAATCACAACCAGATAAAAAGAATGTGAATCCCAACGCAAGCAGGGGGATAAATTTTCCATTTTTGTGCATATGAAATATCCTTGTTAATAATTTATATAATATAAATAGTTAACCTGTTATTTATACAACTAGCTCATCATTCAGCGAGTATTGCCAATAACTCATTAACGTATGGTTAGAATGAAAACATTCGTCGCTTCTATAGAAGCGCGCAAAAACCCGACGTTATTTATCAATTGCTCATAGCAATGCTTTATAAAAATATAATTATAATGTTTATGTATGGGGATTTTTTTCAGGGATGATAATGTTATTTAATTTTGCGGGTCAATCATATTCTGCGGGGTATGAGAAAAGAGGATGAAAAAATTCATTGTATAAATACAAACAGGCACGATAGTGGGATTTTTCATCCTGAAAAAGCAGGGATTACCGTTAAAAATGAACTTGTATATAATCGGTGTAAATACTTCCATGAAAAATTCGGAATATAGCCCGATGCTCTCAAGACATCCTCCGTACAACGGGTGTCCTGAGAGCCTGGGATGCGGAAGGTTTAGAACTCGCTCTTCGCGAAACCTGTCATCTCTTTGAGCCCCATTTCCCGGCCCAGCGCCGTCATCGGGTGGACAACAATCAGGCCACGCACGCTTTTCTTCAACTTGCCCATGTCGGCCTGCTCTTTTTTAGTGATCGCGCGGCGAAACGGCAGGTTCATCAGCTTCTGCGCTTCTTTACTCAGTTTCTGGCTGTGTACTTCGCGCAGACGGATAATTTCTGCTTCTAGCGTCTCTTTTTCTTTTTCCAGCTCCGCGTATTTATCGGCGGATTCAACCAGAGAGAGACCTGCCTGCTGGTGGCGAATAGCGTCAAGACGATCGCTCAGGCGTTTAATTTCGTTTTTTTCGACTTCTTTCATGGGATAGCTTCTGATAGAAATGGGATAGATATCCTATAGTATGCGCGCAGTGAGTGATTCTTCACAACTCATGACGTAAAGATAATCAATTACGGTAAGTATTACATCGCTAATTATTTTATTATCTCATTGATAATAAAATATTTTTTTCGAAAGAAAAGATGAAGCGCCTTTTTGCCGACAAGAAAAGCGATTAAGCACATTTTCCTCAATGACAACGCTAAATTGATCCTAAACTCAAATAAGCGACCGCGGGAGTCAGACGCGGGTCCCACATGGAGGATCTATCATGGCAAAAATAGGTGAGAACGTACCACTTCTTATTGATAAAGCCGTCGATTTTATGGCGTCCAGCCAGGCGTTCCGTGAATACCTGAATAAAACGCCGCCGCGTGATTATGTTCCTTCCGAGGTGCCGTCGGAGAGCGCGCCCATTTATTTGCAGCGTCTGGAATATTACCGGCGGCTGTACCGACCAAAAGAAGAAGAAAGGAGTTAACGGCGGGATTTACTTTTGAAAGGCCTTTTTTAAGCTGATTTTAGAAATCAGCTCGGTCAGGGAGAGGACCATCGTCGAACGCACCGCCTGCTGGTAGCGCTGAATTTGCATGGCGTATAGCGCCGCGTCGGACGTATCAAAATGCGGCGGCGGCGGTAGCGCCATGACGCAGTGCAGTTCGCCAAACGGCCCGAGGATTTCATCGTCGGTAAAGGCGTACTCATTGCCGTCGTGATTCAGCTCTTCGCGCAGCGCCATTAACAGCTCCGCATCTTCATATTCGGTGCGGCTGAGTACGCCCAGGCCATAGATAAGTTTCAGACGTACCGAAAGATCGCCCAGCGGCCCGTCGCCGTCCAGCAACGGTTCCACAGCGTATTTCACGGCATAGTCGTCTTTGCGAAACACCTGGAGCACCAGAATATTCACCGCCTCGGTCAATAACTCGACGGCGGTAATCAGGAAGCTCCGTACGGTTTTGCCAGCATTCAGACGCTCAAGCACACGATTTTCAAAGGCCTGGGTTTGTTCCATTATTGCCTGCATATCTGACAATCTGTTATTTGGGCGCAGGCTAACCTGCGCCGGGTTCTGCGTCATTTGGTCGCGTTATATGCGTTAACCGCCTCCGCCACCACATCGCTATTGGCATCCAGCCCGGAAATTTGCGCCAGCGCGGCCTGCGGGCCTTTTTCGGTAATCAGTGCCGCCAACTCTTGCGCCTGCGGATCTTCATCGCTACGGAAATGCATCGCCGCCGCGATCCCTTTGACCAGATTCACATGCGGCAGACCATATTCCAGGGTGCCAAGCAGCGGTTTGATCAGACGGTCGCCCGCGCTGAGTTTGCGTAGCGGCTGACGACCTACGCGTTCGACGTCATCTTTCAGATACGGGTTTTCAAAACGACCGAGGATTTTCTGAATGTATGCCGCATGTTTGTCGGCATCAAAACCGTAGCGTTTGATCAGCACCGCGCCGCTTTCTTCCATCGCGCCTTTCACCACCGCGCGAATACTCTCATCGAGAATGGCGTCGCGAATGGTCTGATGACCGGCTAATTTGCCGAGGTACGCGGTTATAGCATGACCCGTGTTCAGCGTGAAGAGTTTACGTTCGACAAATGCCATCAGGTTATCCGTTAACTCCATCCCCGGAATGGTCGGCAATGCGCCTTTAAACTGGGTTTTATCGACGATCCACTCGCTGAAGGTTTCTACCGTCACTTCCAGCGGGTCATGGGTGGCGGAAGCGGAAGGCGGCACAATACGGTCAACGGCGGAATCGACAAAGCCAACGTGCTGTTCAACCCAGGCTTTATCGCCATCCGCCAGCGCGTTCATCACATGACCTTTGAGCTGCGTGGTGCCGCGCACCATATTTTCACAGGCGATGATATTCAGCGGGGCATCCACGCCCTGCGCCTTACGTTTTACCAGCCCTTTAGCGATGGCCGGAGCGATACGCTCAAGCACAACCGGACCCACGGCAGTGGTGATTAAATCAACGTGGGCAATCAGGTCGACAACATCATCGCCGATGCTGCTGACAGCGTTGACGCCGGAAACGGTATCCACCTGCTCATTTTCACCCACAACATGAACCTGATAGCTATGACGGGCATTCAGGGCATCGAGTACGACCTGGTTTACATCCGCAAACGTCAGTTGTATCCCCGCGTCAGCCAGCAATTTGCCGATAAAGCCACGACCGATATTACCTGCGCCAAAATGTAATGCTTTCATAGTATTAACCTTCATTAATGTTTTTACCCGAGAGGGCTGGGGTGAGGCTTTTCCCTCAACCTAACCCTCTCCACAAGGGAGAGGATATCGCCTTCATATTTCGAACTGCAGATGCGTTGGCTCTCCTCGCTCACCCCAGTCACGTACTTATGTACGCTCCTGGGGATTCACTGCGTTGCCGCCTTCCTGCAGCTCGAACTATTTTGGGGATACTTAACTGTTAAGCTTTTTTACCTGCCAGCAGTTCCAGCACTTCATCCACGCTGGTGGTGTGCGCCAGACGTTCGATCACGGATTCATCATCCAGCGCGTTGGTCAGGCTGGTGATGACCTGGATGTGCTCATTGTTACGTGCGGCGATACCAATGACCAGACGGGCAATATCGTCTTCTTCTTCACCGAAGCGTACGCCTTCCGGATACTGGCAGAACACCACGCCGGTTTTCAGCACGCGGTCTTTCGCTTCTACCGTACCGTGCGGAACTGCGATGGATTCACCGAGGTAAGTCGGTGTCAGCTTTTCGCGGTCCAGCATCGCCTCGACGTATTCCGGCTCAACATAGCCGCCTTTCACCAGTTGTTCACCGGCAAAGCGAATCGCCTCTTCTTTGTTAGCGGCTTTACGGCCCAGGAAGATATTCTCCGCACCCAGTTTGAACAGGTTGTTATCACCCTCCTCAAAGCTGTCTTTCAGATGGTCGCGTACTTTCTCTTCATTAGTATTGTGGCGCTGTGCGGCAACCAGACGTTCGGTCAGGCTGGTGTACAGGCCGCTATCCAGGAAGTTGGTCAGCGAAATATGCTGCGCCTGCGGTACCTGACGCATCGCGCGCTCGGTAAGGTCACGGTGAGTAATGACCAGATCCACATCCGGCGGCAGATTGTTAATGGCGCTGTTGGTGACGGAGATCTGGCTCAGGCCCGCATCCTGTACTTTCTTACGCAGTACCCCTGCGCCCATCGCGCTGGAACCCATACCGGCATCGCAAGCCACGATGATTTTACGCACATGGCTCAGGTCGTTGGTGACATCTCCAGCCGCCAGCGGAGAGGCGCCTTTAGATTCCGCTTTCATGTCATGCATACGACGGGTGGCCGCTTCAATGTCATCTTCTTCTTTCACTTTGCTGGTTTTCAGCAGAATTGCAGAAACCACGAAGGAGACCGCCATTGCCGCCACGATGGCAGCGATGTTAGCGAAGTAAGCGCCTTTTGGCGTCATCGCCAGTACCGCCAGAATCGAGCCAGGAGAAGCCGGAGAAACCAGACCGCCGTTCAGGATGGTCAGGGTGAATACGCCAGTCATACCGCCAAGGATAACGGCCAGGATCAGACGTGGGTTCATCAGCACGTACGGGAAGTAAATTTCGTGGATACCGCCCAGGAAGTGGATGATGGCCGCGCCGCCCGCAGACTGTTTAGCGCTGCCGCGACCGAAGAACATGTACGCCAGCAGGACGCCCATCCCCGGACCCGGGTTAGCTTCAATCAGGAAGAAGATGGATTTACCCATTTCATGGGACTGCTGGATACCCAGCGGTGAGAAGATGCCGTGGTTAATCGCGTTATTGAGGAACAGGATTTTCGCCGGTTCAACAAAAATGGACGCCAGCGGCAGCATATCGTGCGCCACCATGAAGTTAACGCCCGCCGCCAGAATTTTGGACAGGACTTCAACCGCCGGACCAATACCGAGGAACGCCAGGATGGCGAGGATCATACCGATGATGCCAGCGGAGAAGTTGTTCACCAGCATCTCAAAACCGGATTTGATCTTACCGTCTACCCAACTGTCGAATTTCTTAATGCAGTAGCCGCCTAATGGACCGGCGATCATCGAGCCGAGGAACATCGGCATATCCGCGCCGACAATAACGCCCATGGTAGTGATAGCGCCCACTACGCCGCCGCGTTCGCCGCCAACCAGACGACCGCCGGTATAACCGATGAGCAGCGGCAGCAGGTAGGTGATCATCGGACCAACCAGTTTCGCCAGCGTTTCGTTAGGCAACCACCCTGTTGGAATAAATAATGCGGTGATAATACCCCACGCGATAAACGCGCCGATATTAGGCATCACCATATTGCTGAGGAATCGACCAAAGCTTTGCACTTTGATCTTAATATCGGATGACATAAAAACACCCCTTCTTATGTTGCTGTCGCGCAGGCTGAAAGCCCGAGGTTTGTTAATGTAGCGGCAGAGGTAGCCGGACCCTGTAGTGTAGATACTGCGCAATCTGGCACTGAATCGTTCAACTGTCCAGTCGACGGTCTTTTATGTGATATTCGTCACGTAAATATAGGGTGTATGGCGTTAGTTAATGTGATTTTAATCACAAAATAACGGTACAAAAAAACATCACAGTGCAATAATTCGCTGCAAATGAGGATTAAATGTGAACTTATTCACATTTTTGGTTTTGCTGTTTGTTGAATTTTTGTGATGTGGATCGCAAATTATTTTCATCTGGATTTGAGCAGATGTGATCTGCGGCAGGTTCTACCCCCGACATTTTTTATTGCAAAACAAAGCAACTTCTCACCAGAAAAAATATTTATTTTGTGGTATGGCGAAAACCCCAAACTGCAGTTATGTTCAAAACATCAGCCAGGGTGCATACGGCTGCCGGCATAAAAAACTCTAATTAGCGTGAATTCGAGGCAGGCATGTTTCTAAATTATTTCGCGTTGGGCGTGCTGATCTTCGTTTTTCTGGTTCTGTTTTACGGAATCATCGCCATTCACGATATTCCCTATAACATGGCTAAAAAACGTAACCATCCCCATGCCGATGCCATCCATACTGCGGGATGGGTGAGCCTGTTCACTCTTCATGTTATTTGGCCGTTCCTGTGGATCTGGGCCACGCTCTACCAGCCTGAAAAGGGATGGGGAATGCAGTCACACATCACACCGACCGGAAAGGAGTCAGACCCTGAGATTGCCGCGCTGGCAGCGCGAATCACCCAGTTGGAAAAAAGACTGGATGGGGAGAAAAAAAACGATAACTCCACCTTTCCGGAGATTTAATCATGGATTTGTTGATAGTCCTGACCTATGTGGCCTTTGCCTGGGCCATTTTTAAAATATTCCGTATTCCGGTAAACCAATGGACGCTTGCTACCGCTGCATTAGGTGGGGTGTTCATTGTTGCGGGATTGATTTTATTAATGAACTATAACCACCCGTATACTTTTACGGCGCAAAAAGCGGTTATTTCAATTCCGGTCACTCCGCAAGTCACAGGAATTGTTAGTGAGGTAACAGATAAAAATAATCAGCTAATTAAAAAAGGTGATGTGCTGTTTAAGCTCGATCCGGTACGGTATCAGGCGCGTGTCGACAGGCTGCAGGCTGATCTGGTTACCGCTACGCACAACATCGACAACCTGAAAGCACAGTTGTCGGAAGCGGTCGCCAATACCACCCGTGTATCTGCTGAACGTGACCGTCTGTATAAAGATTATCAACGCTATTTGAAAGGCAGTCAGGCGAAAGTTAACCCGTTCTCTGAAAGCGATATCGATAATGCTCGGCAAAACTATCTGGCACAGGATGCGCTGGTCAAAGGCTCGGTTGCAGAACAGACGCAGATTCAGAGCCAATTAGACAGTATGGTCAACGGTGAGCAATCTCAGGTTGCGTCCCTACGTGCCCAGCTTGCCGAGGCTAAATACAATCTTGAACAGACGGTAGTTCGTGCCCCCAGCAACGGTTATGCCACGCAGATTTTAATTCGTCCGGGGACTTACGCAGCAGCATTACCTTTGCGTCCGGTAATGGTGTTTATTCCTGAACAAAAACGGCAAATCGTGGCGCAATTCCGCCAGAACTCGCTGCTGCGCCTTAAACCAGGCGATGAAGCGGAAGTGGTGTTTAACGCGCTGCCTGGTCAGATTTTCACCGGCAAGCTGACCAGTATTCTTCCTGTCGTTCCGGGTGGTTCTTATCAGGCGCAGGGCGCATTACAGTCCTTAACGGTGGTGCCGGGTACCGATGGCGTGCTGGCCACGATTGAGCTGGATCCGAATGCCGATGTGGATGCGCTGCCGGACGGTATCTATGCCCAGGTCGCAGTCTATTCCGACCATTTCGCCCACGTGTCGGTAATGCGTAAAGTACTGCTGCGCATGACCAGTTGGATGCATTACCTTTATTTGGATCATTGAGACCGTCATCACCTGCCATTTTCAGTGACCTGAGCCATACTAAGCGGTGCCCCACTATCATTGGGCACCGCTTTTTTGTTGGCAAAAAGGACCCGGCATGAAACTCATTGGCAGCTATACCAGCCCTTTTGTGCGTAAAATTTCGATTCTGTTACTGGAAAAGGGCATCACCTTCGAATTTGTGAATGAACTTCCCTACAACGCGGATAGCGGGGTGGCGCGCTATAACCCGTTAGGTAAAGTACCCGCGTTGGTCACCGATGCGGGCGAGTATTGGTTCGATTCGCCGATCATCGCGGAATATATTGAGCTGCTGGATATCGCGCCAGCGATGCTCCCGCGTGACCCGATGGCAGCGCTTAAAGTTCGCCAGCTTGAAGCGTTGGCTGACGGCATTATGGATGCAGCGTTGGTTTCTGTACGCGAACAGGCGCGCCCGGCGGCGCAACAATCGGAAACGGAACTGTTGCGCCAGCGGGAAAAAATCAACCGCAGCCTGGATATGCTCGAAAGTTATCTGAGCGACGGGACACTAAAAACGGATACGGTCAATCTGGCGACTATCGCGATTGCCTGTGCGGTAGGCTATCTCAACTTCCGCCGGGTCGCGCCCGGCTGGTGTGTTAGCCGCCCCCACCTGGTCAAACTGGTCGAAACGCTTTTTCAACGCGAAAGCTTTGCCCGCACCGAAGCGCCAAAGGCTTGACGCGCATTATGTCCGCCTGAGCAAACTCACGTTACAATCCCCCTTATGTCGATATCCCTCTCCCGCCAGGAGAGGGCCACCAACAGCCAGGCATTTTCATGACAAGCGAAACGCGTACACTCTACAGCCAGCTTCCTGCTATCGATCGCTTATTGCACGATAGCGCTTTTCTTTCTCTGCGCGATCGGTATGGTCATACCCAGGTGGTTGATCTGCTTAGGCGGATGCTTGACGACGCGCGCGACGTCATCCGGAATACGCAAACGCTTCCCGACTGGTACGCAGACTGGGCGCAAGAGGCGAAACTCCGGCTGGAAAATGCGGCGCAAAGCGCGCTGCGCCCGGTGATTAACCTGACGGGGACGGTGCTGCACACCAACCTTGGCCGCGCATTGCAGGCGCAAGAAGCGATTGAGGCGGTAACGCAGGCGATGCGCGCGCCGGTGACGCTGGAATACGATTTGGATGGCGCCGGGCGGGGGCATCGCGACCGGGCACTGGCGACGCTGTTATGCCGTATCACCGGGGCGGAGGACGCCTGTATCGTCAATAACAATGCGGCGGCGGTATTGCTGATGCTGGCGGCGACAGCCAGCGGCAAAGAGGTGGTGGTTTCGCGTGGCGAGCTGGTCGAAATCGGCGGCGCGTTTCGTATTCCGGATGTTATGCGCCAGGCGGGCTGTACGCTGCATGAAGTGGGCACCACCAACCGGACGCACGCGAAAGATTACCGTCAGGCGGTAAATGAAAATACCGGGCTGTTGATGAAGGTGCATACCAGTAATTACAGCATTGAGGGCTTTACCAAAACGGTAGAGGAAGCGGAACTGGCGGAAATCGGGCGAGAGCTGGATATTCCGGTGGTGGCGGATCTGGGCAGCGGTTCGCTGGTGGATTTAAGCCAATATGGCTTACCCAAAGAGCCGATGCCGCAGCAGCTCATTGCCGCAGGCGTCAGCCTGGTAAGCTTCTCCGGCGATAAGTTGTTGGGCGGGCCGCAGGCCGGGATCATCGTCGGCAAAAAAGCGATGATTGCCCAACTGCAAAGCCATCCGCTGAAACGCGCCCTGCGTGCGGATAAAATGACGCTGGCAGCGCTGGAGGCAACGTTACGTCTGTATCTGCACCCGGAAGCGTTGGCGGAGAAATTACCCACGCTGCGTCTGTTAACCCGCAGCGAAGCGTCGATTCGCGAACAAGCGCAGCGGTTACAGGCGCGGCTGGTGGCACGTTACGGCGATGAATTTGCGCTGGAGGTTAAACCCTGCCTGTCGCAAATCGGCAGCGGTTCATTACCAGTAGACCGCCTTCCCAGCGCCGCCATGACCTTTACCCCGCACGACGGGCGCGGTAGTCGGCTGGAGGCGCTGGCGGCCCGCTGGCGCATGCTGCCTGTACCGGTCATTGGCCGAATTTATGATGGCCGTTTATGGCTGGATATGCGCTGTCTTGAAGACGAAAGCCGGTTTATGGAGATGATGCTGAAATGATTATTGCAACTGCCGGACACGTAGACCACGGTAAAACGACGTTGCTCCAGGCGATTACCGGGGTCAATGCCGATCGCCTGCCGGAAGAGAAAAAACGCGGGATGACTATCGATCTGGGCTACGCCTATTGGCCGCAGCCGGATGGTCGTGTGCTGGGCTTTATCGATGTGCCTGGACATGAAAAATTCCTCTCTAACATGCTGGCGGGCGTAGGCGGTATCGATCACGCTTTGCTGGTGGTCGCCTGTGATGACGGCGTCATGGCGCAAACGCGCGAGCATTTACAGATCCTACAACTGACGGGTAATCTCCAGCTCACCGTCGCGCTGACCAAAGCCGATCGCGTGGACGAGGCGCGTATCGGTGAAGTACGTGAAGAGGTACTGGCGGCGCTCGATAACTATGGCTTCACCGATACCGTTTTATTTGTCACCGCCGCCAATGAAGGACGCGGTATTGCAGAACTTCGCGCTCATTTACAGCAGCTTCCTGCACGTTTACACGCCGCGCAGCATCGCTTCCGTCTGGCTATCGACCGTGCGTTTACGGTGAAAGGGGCGGGACTGGTGGTGACCGGAACGGCGTTGAGCGGAGAGGTAAACGTGGGCGATACGCTATGGTTGACCGGCGTTAATACGCCGATGCGCGTACGAAGTCTACACGCGCAAAATCAGCCCACCGACCATGCGTATGCCGGGCAGCGTATTGCGCTCAATATTGCGGGCGATGCGGAGAAGGAGCAGCTTAACCGCGGCGACTGGCTGCTTTCCGATGCGCCGGCGGGGGAGGCTTTTTCCCGGGTGATCGTTTCTCTGGCGCTTCATGCGCCGCTTTCCCAATGGCAACCGCTACATATTCACCATGCTGCCAGCCATGTGACCGGTCGCGTCTCTTTGCTGGAAGGCGGGCTGGCCGAGCTGATCTTTGATACGCCGTTGTGGCTGGCCGATAATGACAGACTGGTGCTGCGTGATATTTCCGCACGCGCCACCCTTGCCGGCGCACGCGTGGTGACGCTTAAGGCGCCGCGTCGCGGTAAACGTAAGCCAGATTATTTGCACTGGCTTTCAACGCTTGCCGACGCGCAGGACGATAGCGCGGCGTTGGCCATTCATCTGGAACGCGGCGCCGTCAACCTGCCGGATTTCGGTTGGGCGCGTCAGCTTAATCCTCTCGGTATGCGTCAGCTTATTGAGCAACATGGTTTTATCCAGGCCGGAGACAATCTGTTAAGCGCGCCCGTCGCCGCCCGCTGGCAGCGTAAGATTCTTGATACGCTGGCGACCTACCACGAACAGCACCGCGATGAACCGGGGCCGGGACGCGAGCGTTTACGCCGCATGGCCCTGCCGATGGAGGATGAAGCGCTGGTTCTGATGCTGATCGAGCGGATGCGCGACGACGGCCTGATTCATAGCCATCACGGTTGGTTGCATCTGCCGGATCATAAAGCGGGATTTAGCGATGAGCAGCAGGCCGTCTGGCAAAAAGTCGAACCGCTATTTGGCGATGAACCCTGGTGGGTACGCGATCTGGCGAAAGAGACCGGAACGGAAGAACAATTGATGCGGCTGGTGCTGCGGCAGGCGGCACAGCAAGGCATCATTACCGCGATCGTAAAAGATCGGTACTATCGTAACGATCGGATTGTCGCTTTCGCCAATATGATCCGCGAGCTGGATCAAGAGAGAGGATCAACCTGTGCGGCGGATTTTCGCGACAGGCTGAATGTAGGGCGGAAGCTGGCCATTCAGATCCTTGAATATTTTGACCGGATTGGATTTACACGACGTCGTGGGAATGATCATTTATTACGTGATGCGTTATTATTTCCGCAAAAAGAATGAAATGGTTAAATTAAATAACAAATGAAGCAATACAATTATTGCGTTGCTTTTTATTTTTCTGGCTTCTTAAAATAGCCAGCGTGAACCTGTTATCAGGATAATTTTACCCATATTCTTTGCGCCTTATTCAGGCGACTCACGACGAGATTGTGGAAATTTATCGCGCGGGAATGTAACGCCTTTGCCCGGTGGCGCGGACGCTTACCGGGCCTGCGTAGACGATGCAGGCCGGATAAGGCGTAACTCGTTAGCCTCGGTCGAGCTTTTGCTGCGCCAGCCAGACGGCGCCCAGCCTGCCCGCCTGATTTCCCAGTTGGCAGGGCTGAATCGGCACCTGGAGCGCCTCCCACATTTCAAACGTTTCAAGATGCCGCGTCAGGAGCGGGTAGAGCTTTTCCTGTTCGCTTATTCCTCCGCCGATCAGCACCACGCCCGGATCAAACATAGAGATCACGCTGTAAACGCCGCGTGAAAGATAACGCGCCCAGTCATTGACCGCCTCACGCAGATGAACATCGGTCGCCATTCGTTCGAAGATCACATCCGCAGGCGGCATCTCTTCGGCAGGCAGCGCCAGCGCCTGGCGGCACGACGCCATTAATCCGCTGGTTGACGCGATTTTATGCATACTTTCGCCATTGTTCCCGACCGGCATGACGCCGAATTCACCGGCGTGAAAATGCGCGCCGCGATACAGTTCTCGTCCGACGATAATACCGCCGCCAATGCCGGTTCCAATGGTGATACAGACCAGATTGTCATAATGCTGCCCGGCACCTCGCCACATTTCGCCCAGCGCCGCGCAGTTCGCGTCGTTCTCCACGACCAGCGGCAGATCGGTCAGCCCGCTGAACAACTCCATCAGGTTGACGTCATCCAGGTAAGCCAGCGCGCCCGCTTTTGCCGCATGACCGTTATGGGGATTAATATGGCCGGGGAAACTAACCCCGATTGCCGCAATGTCATAGTCCTGTTGGCAACGCGCCACCACATCCTGCCATTTGCGGGTAAACGTGGAGGCGTCCTCTGGCGTATCGAATTGATGATGGGTTAATTCTTCGCCGTCACTGTTAATCACGCCATATTTGACGTGAGTTCCTCCCACATCAATACCGATATATTGCTGCATAGTGTTCTCCGTACGTTAAACAGGCACCTGTTTAGTATGGCTAAAACCAGACGGAGAAACGTAAAGGAAAGTAATTCGTGATTGCTGTCGTAAAGCGGGAAATCATTGGCGAAAAATTCACCAGCACCGTCTACCCTTGTGGAGTACCTTTACAATAAGGAGTTGGTCATGACGAACAATCCCCCTTCAACACGTATTCAGCCAGGTGAATACGGGTACCCACTGAAGTTAAAAGCCCGCTATGACAATTTTATTGGTGGTGACTGGGTTGCGCCCGCCGACGGCGAATATTATCAAAACCTGACGCCAGTGACCGGCCAGCCGCTATGTGAAGTCGCTTCCTCCGGTAAAAAAGATATCGATTTAGCGCTCGACGCCGCGCATAAGGCGAAAGATAAGTGGGCGCATACGTCAGTACAAGACCGTGCCGCTATCTTGTTTAAGATCGCCGATCGGATGGAACAAAACCTCGAACTGTTGGCGACAGCGGAAACCTGGGATAACGGTAAACCGATTCGTGAAACCAGCGCCGCCGACGTACCGCTGGCGATCGATCATTTCCGCTATTTCGCCTCCTGTATACGTGCGCAGGAGGGCGGGATTAGCGAAGTTGATAGCGAAACCGTGGCCTACCATTTTCACGAACCGCTTGGCGTCGTGGGGCAGATAATCCCGTGGAACTTTCCGTTGTTGATGGCAAGCTGGAAAATGGCGCCAGCGCTGGCGGCGGGTAACTGCGTGGTGCTTAAACCGGCACGCCTGACGCCGCTTTCCGTTCTGCTGTTAATGGAAGTCATTGGCGATCTGTTACCGCCGGGCGTCGTCAACGTCGTGAACGGCGCGGGCGGCGAGATCGGTGAATATCTGGCGACCTCGAAACGTATCGCGAAGGTGGCGTTTACCGGTTCGACGGAAGTGGGTCAACAGATCATGCAGTACGCCACGCAGAATATTATTCCAGTGACGCTGGAGTTAGGCGGCAAGTCGCCAAATATCTTCTTCGCCGACGTGATGGATGAGGAAGATGCGTTCTTTGATAAAGCGCTGGAGGGATTTGCCCTGTTTGCCTTTAACCAGGGCGAGGTGTGTACCTGTCCAAGCCGTGCGCTGGTCCAGGAGTCCATCTATGAGCGCTTTATGGAACGCGCTATTCGCCGGGTAGAGAGCATTCGCAGCGGGAACCCGCTAGATAGCGGTACACAGATGGGGGCGCAGGTCTCCCACGGCCAGCTTGAGACTATCCTCAATTATATCGATATCGGTAAAAAAGAGGGGGCCGATATTCTGACCGGTGGGCGACGCAAGGAGCTGGATGGCGAACTTAAAGAGGGCTATTACCTTGAGCCTACTATCCTGTTTGGTAAGAACAATATGCGCGTCTTTCAGGAGGAGATCTTTGGCCCGGTGCTGGCGGTAACCACCTTTAAAACCATGGAGGAGGCGCTGGAAATCGCTAACGATACCCAATACGGCCTGGGCGCTGGCGTCTGGAGCCGCAACGGCAATCTGGCCTATAAGATGGGGCGCGGCATTCAGGCCGGGCGCGTGTGGACCAACTGCTATCACGCCTATCCGGCACATGCGGCGTTTGGCGGCTATAAACAGTCGGGCATCGGGCGCGAAACGCATAAGATGATGCTGGAACACTACCAGCAAACCAAGTGCCTGCTGGTGAGTTATTCTGATAAGCCGCTGGGGCTGTTCTGACGCGAGGGGTAATGCCCGATGGCGCTGCGCTTATCGGGCCTACAAAAATTCATCGCAATATACTGATATTGCAAATCTTGTAGGCCGGATAAGGCGCAGCCGCCATCCGGCACAGTATTACCGCTCGTTAACCCAAATCCGCATTTCTCCCTCGCCACGGTTGGCCCAGCTAAACCACGGAATGAACGTTAGCGTCTGCGGCTGGCGCGATGACGGCGCGTTATCGTAGTGCCACAACGCCTGATGCTGCGCATCTGGGGCGCTTTGCTTCTCGCCTTCAGCCTGAATCAGCATCTTATGCGCAAAAATCCCTTTGCCCTCAAAGACCCGGAACTCACTCTCTTTCGGTAGCCACAGATTATGCAGTTCTTCGCCGTTATCGGCCTGCTCAAGGCAATAGACCAGCGGCCCGCGCTGAATGGTGACCTTACCGGCGACGTGACGCGCCAGCGGATTGCCATACACGCGGCGAACCGGCATCGGCAGCGTCAGGGTTATCGTATCGCCCTCCTGCCAGGTCCGACGGATATGCAGATAACCTTTGCGAATATCCTGCTCCACTTCCAGCCCGTTGAGCGTCACTTTTGCCTCAGGGCACCAGTCCGGCAGGCGTAGCGCCAGCGTGTGACGTACCGGCTGCACAGAGTCGATGGCAATCTTCACCTGCTCATGCCACGGGTAGTTCCCGCCAATCCGCAGTTTGAGCGCGCCATTTTCAACGGGTACTTCCAGGCTGTTACCCACGTACATATTGATATACAGCGCATCCGCACGCGGCGTGTAGATGTAGTGACCGAGAGAGGTGAGCACGCGGGCGATGTTCGGCGGGCAGCAGGCGCAGCCAAACCAGCGCTGGCGGATGGGCTTAACGTGATCGTAAATATGGTTGAATTTTAACGATCTTGGATGCACTTCCAGCGGGTTGACGTAGAAGAAATGCTTGCCATCGAGCGCCATACCGCCGAGGACGGTGTTGTACAGCGCGCGCTCCATCACGTCGGCGTACTGGCTATCGGCTTCCATTTCCAGCATCCGGCGGGCGAACATCATCAGGCCGATTGAAGCGCAACTTTCCGCATAGACCGAATCATTCGGTAAATCGTAATCGCTGCTAAAGGATTCGCCGCTGCTCTGCGAGCCAATCCCGCCGGTGATATACAGCTGACGCTGCGCCATATTTTTCCACAGGCGCAGGCAGTCCTGGCGTTTGCCTTCATCGTTGCTCAGGCGAGCGAGATGCGCCACGCCGGTCATCAGATAGACAAAACGTACCGCGTGGCCAATGGCCGTCTGCTGCTGCGAAATTGGCAGATGCGCCTGGCTGTAGGCTTTGTCTTTGACCATCCACGCCGGGCCGTAGGTGTGCCAGTACGAGGTCTGGCCGCGTTTTTCGTACTCTTCGTCGTAGAAGTGCGGTTGGGTGCCGCGCTGCCCGATAAAGTAGCTTGCCAGCGTCATATAGCGCGGCTGCTCTGTTACCTCATACAGACGCATCAGCGCCAGCTCAATTTCCGGGTGGCCCGGATAGCCGTGCAGCTGATTTTCGCCAGGGCCGAAAGTGCTGTCGATATGATCGGCCAGGCGACAAACGACGTCCAGCAGCCGACGCTTGCTGGTGGCCTGAAAGAAGGCGACGCCCGCTTCAATCAGATGCCCGGCGCAATAAAGCTCATGGCACTCCGCCAGGTTGCTCCAGCGTTCTTGCGGGGCTTTTGCCGTAAAGTACGTATTGAGATAGCCATCGTCACACTGCGCGGCGGCCACCAGTTCAATCACCTCATCGGCGGTTTTCTCAAGCGCTGGATCGGGCTTCTGGCACAGTGACCAGGCAACCGCTTCCAGCCATTTCGCCACGTCGCTGTCCTGAAAGACCATGCCGTAAAAGTCGCCCGTCTGCTGGCCTGCGGCAATGCGGAAATTTTCAATGGCATGGCTGGGTTCAGCCTCTGGAATACGATCGTTTAACGCATCCCACTGGTAAGGAATAACCACATCGCGAACCAGTTGTTGATACTGTCCGAGGAACGGATCGCTGACCGTCAGTTTATGCAGATCGACTTCCAGTACGTTCATTTCGTGCTCCTTAAGGCTGTAGAGGTCATAGATATTCCTCGCTGACGGGGTATTTTATGGCAGTAATTTTTATTTTCGCGTTATGACCTGATTCATTTTGCCCAGATAGCGGTGAGCGACAAGGCGATAAAAGAGTAAAAAAAGATGACGATTCCGACCCGTATTTAAAAATGTGAGATGGATCGAGTGAAATGACTATTTTTAGTTAATAATCAAAAGGTAATATGAAATACGGTGCTGAATGTGCGGGAAATGACATATTAATGCTCGAACTATCCATGACATTACCGATTAAAGTCCAAAACGGCGGATTATTTATTTCTCGCGGCATTGGGCGTCATCCTGCCAGGCGTCTGCAATCGTGGGAAATTATATTTGTGGAAAAAGGCTGCCTGAAAATTCAGGAAGAAGAATGTGTTTTCTGTGTCGAAGCCGGGGAAAGCCTGTTGCTTTGGCCGCATCGCCGCCATATTGGCGTTGAGGAGTTTCCCGCCGATCTTAAATTTTACTGGCTCCATTTTGAGGTCAAAGCGCCGGACAGCGACCCGCGCTGGCTGACGCATCTTTCCGTGCCGCAGCATACCCAGGTTGCCGATCCGCAGGCGCTGATTGCGCTTTTTCGCCAGTTTATGAACGAGCAGGAAAAGCACCAGCGCAGCCCGGCGCTGGAGTTCATCGTGCTGCTGATTTTGCAGCAGCTCACCGTTGACGCCCGGCAGAATGAAAACGCCGAGGCCGCTGGCGTGTCGCTGGCGTGGAAAGTGCAGCAGTTGATTCGAACGCACTATCACCTGCCGCTTTCCAGCTCGGTTCTGGCGAAAGAACTGCATTGCAATGTGGATTATCTGGGACGCGTTTATCGGCGGGTATTTCACCTTACGCTAACGGAAGCCATCCACCGCCAGCGGGTGCGCGAGGCGGAAAAGTTGATGATTAGCGACGCGCGTTCGTTAAAAGAGGTGGCGGAACGGTGCGGTTTTAATGACGTTGGTTACTTTCGCCAGATCTTCCGCAAGCACACCGGCCTGACGCCTACCGCCTGGAAGCGGCGCTACAGTAAGGAACACGTTAATTCTTGAGTATAATCTTTGGCCCTCTGACAAAGCGGTTGCAAACTGAATGCGCCGATGGCGCTTTGCTTATCGGTCCTACAAGAATTCATCACAACGTATTGATATTGCACATCTTGTAGGTCGGATAAGGCGCAGCCGCCATCTGACACAGGCTGTGGCTGCCGGCATTACTGCCCGTAATAGGCATTCGCGCCGTGTTTACGCAGATAGTGTTTATCGAGCAATTCCGGTTGCATATCCGGCAACTGCGGGGCCAGCTGGCGCGAGAACAGCCCCATATAGGCGCACTCCTCAAGCACCACGGCGTTGTGGACGGCATCGGCGGCATTTTTACCCCAGGCAAACGGGCCGTGCGAATGAACCAATACCGCCGGGATTTGCGCCGGATCCAGACCGCGCTCTTCAAAGGTTTTAATAATCACCTCGCCGGTCTGATACTCGTACTCGCCGTTAATCTCCTCAACGGTCATCAGTCGGGTACAGGGGATCGCGCCATAGAAATAGTCGGCGTGGGTGGTGCCCCAGGCGGGCAGATCGAGCCCGGCCTGCGACCAGATCGTCGCATGGCGGGAATGGGTATGCACGATCCCACCGATCTGCGGATAGCGGCGATAGAGCGCCAGATGGGTCGCGGTATCGGACGACGGTTTTTTATGGCCTTCAACGACCTTACCGCTGGCGATCTCTACCACCACTATATCGTCGGCGGTCATCACCTCATATTCAACGCCGGAAGGCTTGATGACCATCAGTTTGCGCGTCTCATCGACCGCGCTGACGTTGCCCCAGGTAAAGGTGACCAGCCCGTGCGCCGGAAGCGCCAGGTTGGCCGCCAGCACCTCGGCTTTCAGTTGCTCTAACATGTGAAACCTCCTTCCTGCATCCGTGATTCAATCCAGCGGCGGGCCTGGATAATTTCCAGCACCGGCTCGCTGGCTTTCTCCGTCCACATCTCAATCAAAAATGAACCGCGATAGTTCAGCTCATGCAGCGTTTTGAAGATGCCGACAAAATCAACGCATCCTTCGCCAAACGGCACGTCGCGGAACTGGCCGGGGCTGTCACCGGTCACCGGCAGCGTGTCTTTCAGGTGGATAGCGGCGATACGGTCGATACCCAGCTTCAGCTCGGCGGTCACGTCGTTCCCCCAGGCGCTGAGGTTGCCGACGTCTGGATAAACGGTGAACCACGGTGACGAAAGCATCTCGTCCCACTTTTTCCACTTGCTGATGGAGTTCATAAACGCGGTATCCATGATCTCCACCGCCAGCATCACTTGCGCCGCTGCGGCCTGTTCCACCGCCCACGCCAGCCCTTCGGCGAAACGTTGCTGGGTGCCTTCGTCGTGTTCTTCGTAATAGACGTCGTAACCTGCTAGCTGAATGGTGCGGATACCGAGATCGCGCGCCAGGCGAATGGCTTTGGTCATGATTTCACGCGCCCGCTCGCGTACCGCTTCGTCGCGGCTGCCAAAAGGGAATCGACGATGGGCGGAGAGGCACATCGACGGGATGGCGACGCCGCTTTCCAGCATCGCGTTCACCAGCGAAGCGCGTTGGGCCGAGGTCCACTCCAGGCGTGAGAGACGTTCGTCGGTTTCATCCACCGACATCTCAACAAAATCAAAACCGCAGCTTTTTGCCAGCACCAGCCGCTCTGGCCAACTGAGATCTTTCGCCAGTGCTTTCTCGTAAATACCTAATGGATGATTACGCATGCTTTTCTCCCCAAATGGCGTCAATTTGGGCGTGGAATTCGGCGGCGACCTGCGCCGGATGGGCGGCACCTGCCAGCGCACGTCCGGCGATAAATGCCTTAACGTTAATGTCGCGGAACAGCGGCAGATCCGCTGGGGTAATGCCGCCGGTAATCGATAGTTCAAGGCCGATGTCGGACAACGCCTTCATACGCGCCAGGTCCGCTTCGCCCCACTGCTGCCCGCTGGCCTGCGCATCGCGTCCGCGGTGGTAAATCGCCTGGCGAACCCCGACGTGATACCAATCTCGGGCGTCGTCCAGCGTCCAGTTGCCGAACAGCTCCATTTGAATTTCACCGCCGCAGGATTGCGCGACGGCGTGGCCTTTCTCGACGGTCGCGAGCGGCGCGGCGCAGATGATAGTCATCCAGTTAGCGCCAGCGCCAAAAGCCTGCTGCGCCAGGGTTTCACCGGCATCGGCCACTTTCCAGTCGGCGACGATGATTTTTTCCGGGCACTGCGCTCGCAGGGCTTTCACCGCGCTAAGGCCTTCGGTTAAACAAAGGATGGTTCCGGCCTCAACGATATCGACATGATCCTGTAGCAGGGCGACATCGCGTTGGGCTGCTTCCAGACTGGTGTGGTCGAGCGCCAGTTGCAGTAATGGTCGGCTCATAATGCGTGCTCCTTAATACGGGCGTGATAGCCCTGTAGTGCTTCAATCAAATCCTGGTATTGGCGGTATTTGCGCTGGTAGAGGGCGTGCGCGGTCATGTCCGGCAGCAGCGTGCGCACCGGGTGCTGCAGGTCGCGTTGGGCCTCGCGGAAATCGCGATATACGCCGGTGCCGACGCGGGCAGCCAGCGCCGCGCCGAAGCAGCCGGTCTCCTCCACCTGCGGCAGCTCAATGCGTAAACCGCTGACGTCCGCCAGCATCTGCATCCAGACGTCGGAGTGGGCCGGGCCGCCGGTAACGCGCAGGGCGCAAACGTCGGTAAAGCGTTCACGCATGCGGTTGAGGTGGGTCATATGGCTGAAGACCACGCCTTCATAAATCGCCTGCAGCAGGTGGGCGCGGGTGTGCAGCGCCTGCATGCCGTAAAAGCCGCAGGTCATCTCCAGTCCGGCATTGCTGCCGTAGAGAAACGGCAGAAAAAAAAGGTCGCTACCGGCTTTCGGCAGGCTGGCGACCGCCTGATTGATCTCGTCAAAAGAGAGGTCGCCCCACTGGGCGGTAAACCATTCAAGGTTGCCGGAGGAGGTCGGGCTGGCTTCGTGAACGATATACTGCCCGTCATTGACGTAGCGGCCATAGACGTAAGGGTGGGCCTCATGGTCGCGCAGACCGTGAGCGATGCCGCTGGTGACGGCCCAGGTGCCCATCACCGCATTGAGCGTTGATTCATCCTCAATACCGGCGCAAAGGGCGGTGGAAACCACGTCAAACAGGCCGCCGACGACGGGGGTACCCGCCGCCAGACCGGTGATGGCGGCTGCCTGAGCGGTGATCTCCCCGCATATTTCGGCTGAACCCACCACGGGGGGCAGCGCGCTGTCGATTTCACTGATGCCCAGCCACTCGGTCAGACGCGGGTCGTACTGGCCCGTCGCCATGTTGTAGAGGTTGGACTCGGAGATGTTGCTCTCCTCACAGCCTTTCACGCCGGTTAAGCACCAGCGCAGATAGTCATGCGTCATCATTACGCAGCCTATCTGCGCGTAGCGCTGCGGCTCATTCTCTTTTACCCAGCGTAAAAGGGAGACCGGATGCCCGGTCCATAGAGTTTGTCGGGTCAGCGGGTAGAGTTTTTGCGGAACCGCTTCTTTTTGCCAGCGCTGGACAATTTCCATGGCGCGACGGTCGGAAGAGAGTATCGCTTTACCTAATGGCCGATCGCTTTTATCTAACAGGAACAGGCCCTTACCCTGAGCGGAAATACCCAGACCGCGGATTTGTGAGCCGCTCACCCCCGTGTGCGCCAGCAGTTTGCTGATGACCGAGCCGCACTGTTGCCACAGTTCGGTCATATCGCGTTCAACCCAGCCTGGCTGCGGGCTTAAAGCGTGCAGCGGCAGGCGTTGCACCGCTACTTCCCGGCCTGCGCCATCGTACAACCCGGCTTTTAGCCAACTCCCACCACAATCTAACCCCAGCCAGTAATTGCTCATGACTTATTGCACCTCGTCCACGGCTTTCAGGAGATCGGCGCCCTGCGGGTTGTCTTTCAGGAACATATCGCGCACCTGGCTGCCCAGCGCATCGCTGAAGGCTTTACGGTCGATATCGGTCAGGACTTCAACTCCGGCTTCTTTCATGCCATCGATAATTTTTTGCTGATCTTCGGCGACCAGTTTGCGCTGATAGTCACCCGCTTCTTTGGCGGAACTCAGCAGTGCCTCCTGGAGCTGCGGGCTTAAAGCGTCGAATTTGGCTTTATTGATCACCAGCAGCAGAGGCGAATAGGCGTGATGAGTGAGGGAGAGGTATTTCTGTACCTCATAGAATTTCGCTGACCACACGACGTTGATAGGGTGTTCCTGGGCATCAATCGTACGGGTTTCGAGGCCGGTATAGACTTCGGAGAACGGCATCGGAATAGGGTTCGCGCCGAAGATTTTAAAGGCCGCGATATTCATTGGGCTGTTGTTAGTGCGGATTTTTAAGCCTTTCAAATCGCCCGGCGTTTTTACCGGCGCGCGGGAGTTGGTGACGTCGCGCCAGCCGTTTTCCCAGTAGGCGAGGACTTTTAACCCTTTTGAATCGAGTGATTTTTTCAGTTCATCGCCGACTTTGCCGTCGAGCGTTTTATGCGCATGCGCGGTATCGCGAAACAGGAAGGGGACATCAAGTAAGTTGAATACAGGGGCCAGGCCGGTGAAATTGTTCGAACCGGACATTTCCATATCAATAGTTCCGCCGCGCACCCCGCTGATCATTGCCTGGGCGTTACCTAATGTGCTGTCAGGAAAGAGTTTTAGCGTTAATTCGCCGTTAGTTTTTTCTTTTAATAATTCGTTAAATTTTTTCGCGGCAATATGTTGGGAGTCAGTTTGCGGTGTTTCATAACCAAAACGTAAAGATTGCGCCGCCAGAGACGACACGCTGAAAACCGTCAGACCAGCTATCAATAATGAACGAGCAATAACGTGTAATTTCATAATATTATCCTTTAATTAATCCATTTAAGCGGTGTGATAATTAGCTCGGGAATAAAAATAAATAAAACCAGCAGCGACATCAGTACGACAACGTAAGGGAATACGCCTCTTACCGCGTCATCAAATTTCAATTTTGCTACCCCGGAAATAACGTTGAGGACGTTGCCAACGGGCGGTGTGATTAATCCAATGGAGCAGTTAATAATGAACATGACGCCGAAATAAATTGGGTCAATATTGGCTTCTTTAACTAATGGCAATAATACAGGGGTAAGAATTAACACCGTTGGCGTTAAATCCATCACCATACCGACGACCATAATTGAGATCATAATGACGATAAATAAGAGTCGCGGAGAGTCGACCAGCGGCTGCAGCAAATCTGACACCATCATGGGTAATTCCGCGATCGTAATCAGCCAGGCGGATACCTGAGCCGCGGCCACCAGAAACATGACGACTGACGTCGTTTTGGCGGCATTGACCAGCACGTGGTAGAGACTGGAAAACGTTAATTCCCGATAGATAACCACGGCGACAAAGAGGGCGTAAAAGGCGGCAACCGCCCCTGCCTCCGTTGGCGTGAAAAGTCCGGAACGGAAGCCGCCGATAATAATCACCGGTAAAAACAGCGCCCAGATACCTGAAACCAATGATTGCCAGATTTCACGCGGTGTTGCTTTAGGCTGAGAAGGGAGATTTAATCGCCCGGCCTGCCACCACCAGGTGAGCATAAGCGCCGCGCCCATCATGATGCCCGGTGCGATCCCGGCCATAAACAGCTTGCTGATCGACAAGCCGCTGGAAACGCCGAAGATAATAAAAGGAATCGAGGGTGGAATAATTGGCGCAATGATCCCGCCGGAAGCGATTAACCCAACGGAGCGGTTGATCGGGTAGTTTGCGGAGCGCATCATCGGCACCAGCAGCGCGGCGACCGCAGCGGTATCTGCTACCGCAGAGCCGGAAAGGCTGGCCATAATCATTGCCGCAATAACGCCCACGTAGCCCAGGCCGCCGGGTTTATGGCCGACCAGCTTCATCGGCAGGTCGACAATTCGCTTTGACAGGCCGCCCGCGTTCATGATTTCACCGGCCAAAACAAAAAAGGGAATAGCCAGCAGGGAGAAACTGTCCGCGCCGTTAACCAGGGTTTGCGCCATAATCTGCACGTCAAACATATCCAGGTATGCCATCAGAGCAGCGCCGCAAAGCAGCAGCGACCAGGCGATGGGTAAACCTATCGCGATCCCGCCGAGCAGGCAGCAGAGAAATATCACCACGGCCATGATTAGGCTCCTTGCTGTGGTTGTTGAAAGGAATCGTTACGCGTTATTAAGTGATAAAGCCGACGCAGCTCGATTAACGCGATGGCAACGCTTGTGGGCAGACAGGCGATATACATCAGGCCGATCGGTAAACCGAGGATTGGCGAATGATCGCTCCAGTCCTGCAACGCTTTTTGCAGGCTGCCCCAGCCTAATGCGAGGCATAACAATAAAATCAGCGAATGTGTCAGCAGCGAGAGTCGACGCTGATTCGCTGGCGAAAGTTTTTCCACCACAAAAGTGACCTGAACGTGAGCGTTATCCATAAATGCAACAATGGCGCCAATAAACGTCAGCCATACAAATAGATAACGTGATAGTTCATCTACCGACAAAATACTGCTCTCAAAACCGTAACGTAAAATAACGTTAATAAATACAATGCAGGAAAGTACGGCAATTAATACCGCAAGTATGCCCTCAAGTACCCGCTTCATAACGACTCCATCAGGTTATAGAAACTTATTTCTTTCGATGCTGAATAGTGGAACTTAATTTCTTATGTTTGGTTTATATTAGGTCGGCGCAACGTTGAGTTGCAGGCCGAGAATTAAGGTGATGATGTTTAATTCAGGTTAGCGGCGTGTGGCCTTTTCATCATGTTAATACCATCGCGTAATATATTGATGCGGTGATTAATATCGGCGCTGGCATTGATTTCCAACAATTTAATACCGGTAAACTGCAACAGATCGGGAGCGGCGGCGGTAATGAGTTCTTTAACATGTTTCTCCGTCATCAGGCTTTGTGGACAGAAAGGTGCAAACGGAGCATGGAGGTCCTGCCATTCGCCGTATTCTCCATCCAGCGTTGTACCGGAGAACATCAGCGCCCCGAGTTTTCCAGCCTGTTTGGCCTGCTGCGTATGGATCAGCGGTAGAGAGGTATCCCGCCCTTCAATAGCCGAGCGCGCCCAGTTAATGCAGACGCTTATGTCATAGTCGGCAATAGTTTCCAGTACGTTTACTAACGGTAAGAATCCTTTGCGCGGTGCGGGGCCGGTCATCGCGTCGCAGTGTTCAAGCACCAGCTCGCAGGACCAGTCCCAGTTGGCAATCTCTTTTAATGAGCGCGCAAAGGCGTCGGTTGCCTGCGCCACGTTCGGATTGCCCCCCAGCGGGGCGGCATGAAGCTCAAGGGCTATGACTTTGCCGGTATTGTTCCCATTGATTTTATTGATCTTCTGATGCAGATGACGATAGTACTCCACGCAGGCTTTACGCTGTTCCTCGTCACTGGACGCTAATCCAAAACCGCCGTTTTCGCTACGGCGGCGCATGGTTTCCATTATCGCGGTGACCACGATTTGCCAGTTCCCTGGTGTATGGCGCAATAACCACTCGTCGCCGAGCGGGTGAAGATGTTCAAGACAAGGCTGCTCCAGCCCCCGGATATCCGGAGTATCAGAGAGTTGCCGCCAGAATTCCGTCTCTTCCTCTTCACTCTTCTGGTGAAATGAGGGTGCACAAGGGTACGCACCGATAATATAACCGGTATTATTTTTCATTTTGTGCTCCAGTAAACTCTATTTTATAAAACGTCTATGGCGACTTTTACGACTATTTTCCGTATCGGCGTAGCAATGCTTTTATTACAACCGGGACGATGAACATCCTGCGGGAAAAACAGGGCATAACTTCCCGGTATCATTTCAATGAATGATTCATGTTCACTGTCGTGATAAAAAATAATATCGCGCTGTTCTAATAATGACTCGCTGATTTGATTATTACCGGTATCAATGGCAACCCCAATTGTCTCTTCGCCCCATGCCAGAAACTGAATATCCAGATAGCGGCGATGGACTTCCGGACGATTTTCAGCAGCATCGCGGGTGGTCATATCGATAATCTGCGCGAAGATATTTTTGCCGTCGATTTCCACTACGCCGGGTTCCAGTGTGCGAAAGTCCGTAGTACGCAGGAAATCGAGCGCCTGCTCTATGGCCGACGGTAACCGGCACGGATCAGGCTGCGCGATATGTCCAAAAATCATGATGTGGCTCCTTACAGCGCCTGAATTTTGGCCCAGACGCTGTCGTCAATGGTGATACCGTGACGGCGGTTGTCATCCAGCAGTTTGGTAAATTCGTGGCCAGGCAGCCGAATCGCGACGTTGTCGTCGGCGCGTTCAGCGGTGGTGATGAAATCCATAATCCGCTGCAGTTTGGCATCGCGGGTTGCGCCATCGATCAGCTTATCCACTTCTATGGCGATGAAAATCTGTGAGACGCCATACTCATCGCTGTTTTCCTGGGTCACTTCGGCAACGGAAGAACCGTTAGAAAGCAGGGTGGCAATCATGTCCAGCACAATCGACAGACCAGATCCTTTCCAGTAACCCATTGGTAAAATGCGGCGATTTTTCTCGATAACGCCCGGTTCTTTGGTCAACTGACCGTTATCGTCGAAACCGCCATCCACCGGCAGTTCGCGGCCCGCCAGACGGTTAACTTCTAACATTCCGTAGGAGAACATCGACATCGACATATCCACCATCGTGATCGGCGTAGACGGGATGGCGACGATCAGCGGATTGGTACCGATACGGCACTCTTTCGCCCCCCACGGCGGCATGACGGCGATGGAGTTGGTCCAGCAAATGCCGATATAGCCTTTTTCCGCCGCCTGCCAGCCGTAGCTGCCGCCGCGCATCCAGTGGTTAGCATTACGTAACGCCACCAGGCCAATACCATGATCGGAAGCCAGCTCGATGGCCCGGTCCATCATCTTTTTCGCCGTCAGGTTGCCGATAGCGCGCTGAGCATCCCACTGTTCGATGGCGCCGAGGCTGGTAACCCGCTGCGGTTTAGCATCAGGAATAATGTCGCCGTTATCCAGTTGCTGGATGAAGCGGGGAAAACGGTTCACGCCGTGGGAATAGACACCGGACTCGGTGGTGCGAGCGAACATTTCCGCGCACTCGTCGGCGGTATCTTCCGCAATATTCCGCGACCGCAAGACGCGGTAGAAGGCCCCTTTTAACTCTTCGAAAGTTACTTTCATCCCTGTTCTCCTGGTCGATTGTTAGAAATTCTAGTATGTTTTTTTGTCGATAAATTTCATAATGCGAAATGTAGTTCCAAATATATAGATCAAAAATTGACATGGCAACGCCAGAGAAGGTTTTTAAAAACGATTAAAATCATCGGGTTATGTTTTTTATGCTGATATCGTGAACTGCAACACACTTTGAGCTACCATCTGATCGCCCAAGAAAGGAGAGAGTTTTCTGATGAGCCAGAACAACGATAAAGAGAAGCCTGCGGGGAGTCAGAGCCTGTTTCGTGGCCTGATGTTGATAGAAATTTTGAGTAACTACCCGAACGGTTGCCCGCTGGCGCACCTGTCGGAGCTGGCGGGGCTGAACAAGAGTACCGTCCATCGTTTGTTGCAGGGGCTTCAATCCTGCGGATATGTGACGCCAGCGCCGGCGGCCGGGAGCTACCGTCTGACGACAAAGTTTATTGCCGTCGGCCAAAAAGCCCTGTCATCGCTGAATATCATCCACGTTGCGGCACCGCACCTTGAGGCGCTCAACCTGGCCACCGGCGAGACGGTGAATTTTTCCAGCCGTGAAGATGACCACGCTATCCTGATTTATAAGCTGGAACCGACCACCGGTATGCTGCGCACGCGTGCCTACATTGGCCAGCATATGCCGCTGTACTGCTCGGCGATGGGGAAAATTTATATGGCGTTTGGTCAGCCGGATTATGTGGCGTCTTACTGGGAAAGCCATAAAGATCAGATCCAGCCGCTGACTCGTAATACCATTACCGATTTACCAGCAATGTACGATGAGCTGGCGCAAATTCGTGAAACCAGCATGGCAATGGACCGCGAAGAAAATGAACTGGGCGTTTCCTGTATTGCTGTGCCTGTGTTTGATATTCACCATCGAGTGCCTTACGCCATTTCTATTTCACTGTCGACGTCACGGCTAAAACAGATCGGCGAGAAAAATCTGCTCAAACCGTTGCGTGAAACCGCACAGGCTATCTCTAATGAGCTGGGATTTACCGTTCGCGAATAAGACAGCTCGCCAGGTTTTATCAGGCATCTGACAAAATTTGTCCGTTTGCGTAGTGGGATCAAAGCGGCGGGGAATGGCTCTCTGGCATTCTGGCGTTTTAACGCAGGGGGAGAACAATGAACCGGTTTATTATGGCGGATGCGTCGGCGTGTATCGGGTGTCGTACCTGCGAGGTCGCCTGCGTGGTGTCGCACCAGGAACAGCAGAATAGCGCGGCGGTGACGACGGCGGACTTTGTGCCGCGTATCCGGGTGATAAAAGAGGATAGCTTCACCACGGCCACGGTCTGCCATCAGTGTGAGGACGCGCCGTGCGCGAATGTCTGCCCGGTACAGGCGATTCGCCGTGATCGGGGGCATATCTTCGTGACGTCATCGCGCTGCATTGGTTGTAAAAGCTGTATGCTGGCTTGCCCGTTTGGTGCGATGACCGTGGTGGCGTCCGCGTCAGGCGCGCAGGCGATTAAATGCGATCTTTGCTGGCATCGTGAAGCGGGGCCGGCGTGCGTGGAAGCCTGCCCGACCAGTGCGTTACAGTGCGTTGACGCAGCACACGTGCAGCGCCAGCGCCTCTATTCTCAACCTTTCTGAATGTCGTTCCGGCCTGCATGATGGCCGGAATAGCCGTCAGCCTTCACGCCAGGCGCGTTCTATCTCTTCTGCCAGAATTTTTACGCCCGCCTCGATTTTATCCGGTTCAGGCACGTAGTTCATCCGCATACACTGGTGTGTGTGCGGCCAGGGTTTATCCAGTCCGGGAAAGAAATAGTGGCCTGGCACCATCAGCACGCCGCGCGCTTTCAAGCGTTGATAGAGTAGCTCGGTGGTAATCGGCAGATCTTTAAACCACAGCCACAAAAATATTGCGCCTTCTGGTTTATGAATCAGGCAGCGTTCTTCGGATAAATAGCGACGAATGATCGCGATCGTCTGTTGAACGCGCTGATAGTAGAAAGGTTTGATAACCGTTTCCGACAGCCGCAGCAGATCGTTACGCTTAATCATTTCGCACATCATCGCCGGGCCCATGCCCCCGGGCGCAAGGCTGATGATGCCGTTCATGTTGGCAATGGCGGTAATCGTCTTATCATTGGCGATGATAATCCCGCAGCGGGAACCGGGCAGCCCCAGCTTCGAGAGGCTCATGCATAGGATAATATTGGGGTTCCACAGCGGGCGCGCCTCGCTAAAGATAATGCCCGGAAACGGTACACCGTAAGCGTTATCAATCACCAGTGGGATGTTGTGCTGATTCGCCAGTCTGTCCAGCTTCATCAGCTCTTCGTCGGTGATAACGTTACCGGTTGGGTTGGTCGGGCGCGAGACGCAAATCATCCCCGTTTCTTCGCCGATGTGCAGATGCTCAAAATCGACGTGATACTTAAACTGGCCTTCCGGCAGCAGCTCAATATTCGGGCGCGCCGAAACGAAGAGGTCGTCTTCCAGACCGGAATCCGCATAGCCGATGTATTCCGGCGCAAGCGGGAATAGTACCTTTTTCGTACTGCCGTCGGCGCGACGTCCGGCGAAGAGATTAAATAAGTAGAAAAACGCGCTCTGACTGCCATTTGTTAGCGCAATATTCTGTGGTTCGATATCCCATCCCAGCGTTTCACGTAGCAGTACGGCCAGTGCATTCAGTAGCGCCGTTTTTCCCTGGGGACCGTCATAATTACAAAGCGCATCAGCGGCTTTGCCGCTTTCTACCATATCTGTCAGTAGCGTCTGGAAATAATCCTGCATTGCAGGGATGTGTGCCGGGTTACCGCCGCCAAGCATGATGGCGCCTGGCGTGCGTAAGCCGTCGTTGAGATCCTCCATCAGGCGGGTAATGCCTGAATGGCGGGTAAATTTATCGCCGAAAAGTGAAAATGTCATAACGGGTGATCTATCGAACTGTCTGTCAAAGTGGATAACCATAACGCTACAAATGGCGGGGCGCAAATGGGGGTCAGGCGGTGGTATTGATGTTTTATGCTACAAATTTTTATCAGGTTAGTTTTTTATTTTGAAGGGGCTACCGGTACGCGAGGAGACCGGTAGCGCCACGATTAGCGGCGGCCCGCCCAGACGACCATCACCGTATCGTCGCCGTACTGGCGTACAAAACCGTACCCGTGTTTTAGCGTCAGCGTGGTTTGTTGGCCTGCGCCGATGGCGGGATGTCTGGCGCGGAACTGGCTAATACGCTGCCAGTGCGCGACGGCTGCGGCTGACTTTCCGCTCACGTCCTGCCAGTTCATATCTGAACGGGTGCCTTGCAGCGGGTCGGAGCCGGTGGGGCCGAAGGGACGAGCGGATTCATCGCCGTAAAAGATCTGCACCGCGCCCGGCGAAAGCAGCAGCAGTTCCGCCGCCTTATCACCGCCCTCACGGAAAAGGCGCGTATCATGCGAGGAGAGGTAACTTAATACGTTGAAATCCTGCATTTTATCCGCCATCTGCTGCCAGACTGGCCCCATTTCCGCCAGGCAATCGACCGCTTTCGCCGCCTGCTCCTGATAATCAAAATTGATCATCGCGTCGAAACCATAGCGATAATAATCACTTTTCATGACGCCGTGGCCCCACGCTTCGCCAGTCATCCAGAACGGGCTATTATCCAGCGCTTTGTCCGGATTGGTCTGCTTCCATTCACGTAACGCCGCGCTGGCCTGGGTTTTTAGCTGTTGCCAGGCAGGAAGCTCAACGTTTTTGGCAGTATCGACCCGGAACCCGTCAATGCCGTAATCATGCACCCACTGGCTTAACCAGTGAGTCAGATAATCCCGTGGCGTATAGCCTTCAATGAACTTTGCTTTAGTATCGGGTTTGTTGGCATAGAACGCGGGTAGACCGGAAGGCGTGGTAGATTCCGTTTTTATATCCGGCAGGAAGGCCAGCGACAGGGTTAAATCGTCAAATCCCGGACTGTCGTAGTCGCCAATATCGGTACGAATCCACTTTTTCCCCCACCATTTTTCCCAGGCGGCGCTGTCGCTGAAGTTGATGTAGTCGTTAAAGCTGTGCCAGCTTTGTCCGGTGGCCGGTCGCCAGTTTGTCCAGCGATCGCCGAGAATTTTTTGCCGTTCCGCGCCGGATAAATAGAGCGCGCCGAACTGATACTCCTGCATATCCGCCAGCGTGGCGTAACCGGCATGATTCATTACTACGTCAAATAAAATACGGATGCCGCGCTGGTGCGCGCCGTCGACCAGCGCGCGGAGATCGGCTTCGCTGCCCATATTGGCATCCAGCGTCGTCCAGTCCTGAGTGTAATAGCCGTGATAGGCGTAATGAGGAAAATCGCCTTTTGTTCCGCCGCCGACCCAGCCGTGGATCTGTTCAAACGGCGAGCTTATCCACAAGGCGTTCACGCCTAATTGCTGTAGATAGTCCAGTTGACTCGTCAACCCGCGTAAATCGCCGCCGTGGAAAGTGCCAATCTCTTGCATACCATCCTTATGGCGACCATAGCTGTGGTCATTGGTTGGATCGCCATTGCGAAAGCGATCCGTAAGCACAAAATAAACGGTGGCGTTGCGCCAGTTAAAAGGCGCCGACGCATGGGTTTCCGCGCGTTCCAGCAATAAAAGCCCGTGGCTGTCGGCAGGTTGCAGCGTGATTTGCCCGTTTTGGACGGTATCGGTTTGACCACTGTAATAATCGCGCACTACCGTCCCTTCCGGAAAGGTCTGGCGAACATCCAGCGTGAGCGGCGAACCATCCCAGACGGGACACTGGTAGGCGAGCTGCGCGGTGCGTTCAGGTTCAGTTTTTATCGATAACAACAGGGTCGGCGTACCGGAGCGGGTATCTACCGTTATCGTATAGTCGCCATCTTTAAACAAACGCCATTGCGGCGGCGCGCCTTCGCAGGGTTTTAACGACAACATCTGGTTGAGTTTTATGGCGCCGGAGGGCTGCCAGCACTGCTGGTCAATATGGAGCGTTAACGCGCGTGTACCTTTTGTTAATGCAGCATGGCTGGTAAAGCGCCCGGTTTCCTGCGTTGAGAACGTCGGAAAACCGGGTGAGGTCCATGATGAGGCGATCGCGATACCGGGTATCAGCGTCAGAGCGAAGGCGGCAAGTTTCATCACGCTATCCTTTGTGGGCAATATTCATCAGCTTGCCTGGTTTTTAGGCGAATGAACTCCTCCTCAGCAGAGAGTCGCGCAGGAGGAGACGCGAGGGTGAGCGACGAGGCGCAAAAAAACGCCTCTATTTGCGATAAGCACCACATTTTATTGGCATTATTGCTGCCTGTTATCGTTAATACTTGACATAGTTTCGGATTAAGACTATTCCCTGAGGTGCTTTTTAAGCCTATTTTTGCTAGAATTTGGGGTTCAAACCTCAACTTCGTGAAAAATAAAAGGTGTTGGAATGTATCAATCCGACCAGGAGACCTAATGATATTGACTCCCATGCGACGATATGGGGCAATGATTCTTATGTTACTCACCATCGCATTTTCGGGTGAGGTGCTGGCAAAGACGCACGCAACACAAACGAGTCAAAAGTCCCACATAACTGAGACAAGTTATAAACAGGTTAGCAGTAAACAAGAGTATTCTCGCAATAGTGCAAAGAGCAGTTCACTTCCTGATTTGCGAAAATACCCTTCCGGAACCCCCAGAAAAAAAGCGTTTCTCCGGACCGTTATGCCTTACATCACCAGCCAAAATGCCGCGATTACCGCGGACCGTAATTGGCTGATCTCAAAACAGTACCAGAACCGCTGGTCGCCGTCTGAACGCGCGCGTATGAAAGATATCGCGAAGCGCTATAAAGTGAGCTGGTCCGGCAACACGCGTCGTATTCCGTGGAATACGTTGCTGGAGCGCGTCGACATTATCCCAACCAGCATGGTGGCGACGATGGCGGCGGCGGAAAGCGGCTGGGGAACCTCTAAACTGGCGCGTAGCAACAATAACCTGTTCGGCATGAAGTGCACGAAAGGGCGTTGTACCAATACGCCGGGTAAGGTGAAAGGTTACTCGCAATTCGCGTCGGTTGAGGAGTCGGTGAGCGCGTATGTCGCCAACCTGAACACGCATCCGGCTTATTCTTCTTTCCGCAAGTCGCGCGCCCAACTGCGTAAGGCGGATCAGGAAGTCACCGCCACGGCGATGATTCATAAGCTGAAGGGTTACTCTACCCAGGGGTCGCGCTATAACAACTACTTGTTCGCGATGTACCAGGACAACCAGCGTCTGATCGCCGCGCATATGTAATTCTGTGTGCCGGATGGCGCTACGCTATCCGGCTTACAAGGCATCTGTAGGCTGGATAAACTACAACAACGCTTCACTATGCTGGTCGCGATACTCCTTCGGCGTAGTGACGTACTCCTTTTTAAACACCGAATAGAAATATTGCAGCGACGGGTAGCCGCACATTTGCGAAATTTCGTTTATCGCCAACGTGGTAGAAATCAACAAACTACGCGCTTTTTCCAGCTTTTCGGCGTGGATCAGCGCATGTATCGTCTCGCCAACTTCTTCCTTAAAACGTTTTTCCAGGTTTGAACGTGAAATCCCAACCGCGTCCAGCACCTGCTCGACTTTAATGCCCTTACAGGCATGGTTACGAATAAAGTGCATCGCCTGGATAACCGCCGGATCGGTCAGGGAGCGATAGTCTGTCGAGCGGCGCGCAATGACGCGCACCGGCGGCACCAGAATGCGCTGTAACGGCATCTCTTCGCGCGCCAGCAAACGGTGCAGCAGCTTCGCCGCCTGATAGCCCATTTGCCGCGCCCCCTGCGCGACGGAGGAAAGCGCGACGCGCGACAGATAACGGGTTAACTCTTCGTTATCAATACCGATAACGCAAAGTTTTTCCGGCACCGGAATATGCAGGTGTTCACAGGCCTGCAATACGTGACGGGCGCGGGCATCCGTTACGGCAATGATGCCGGTTTGCGGCGGCAGCGTCTGAAGCCAGTCGGCGAGGCGATTTTGCGCGTGCTGCCAGTTTTCCGGCGCGGTTTCCAGCCCCTGATAGACTACGCCGCGGTATTTTTCCTCGGCGACCAGCTGGCGAAAGGCGTATTCCCGTTCCGCCGCCCAATGTTTACGGCTGGAGTCGGGCAAACCGTAAAACGCGAAGCGGTTGACGCCTTTTTCTTTTAAATGCAGGAAAGCGCTTTCAACGAGCGCATGATTATCGGTGGCGATGTAATGAACGGCGGGATAATTTTCAGCAAGATGGTAAGAACCGCCGACCCCGACAATGGGTACGTCGACATCGGCTAATAATTGCGCGATATCGTCATCATCGTAATCGGCAATAACGCCGTCGCCTAACCACTCTTTAATGTTATCGATACGGGCACGGAAATCTTCCTCAATAAATATATCCCATTCGGATTGCGAGGCTTGTAAATATTCACCCACCCCCTCCACTACCTGACGGTCATAGGCTTTATTCGCGTTAAATAACAGAGTGATGCGGTGACGTTTATCAAACATGAGGATATATCCTGCAAAAGTGAACCTGGACTCATGGATACTATCAAAACGGCTGACATAACGGTCTGGCGAATGATGACAAATTATTTTGCGCCTGAAACGTTATGCGAAATTCATCACAGCAAACGGCGGATGACAATTGTCATTTCTTATCTATATATTACGGTTTTTTGTTTATTTGCCAGGATTCGATCGCGATCGCTTTTTTCTTCTGTGGTTTTCAGCGTTTTTTTGAGAGCCAGAGCACATTTGGGGATTCTCTTAATAGCGGTGTGAAATAACGTAATTGAGCAATAAATCAGGAAATTCCAGTATGACGTTATGTCGTTTACTTGCCGTCTTATCTGATTATGGAGCTCACTATGCAGGCTTATTTTGACCAACTCGATCGTGTTCGCTATGAAGGCCCTCAATCGACTAACCCGCTGGCATTTCGTCATTACAATCCCGACGAGCTGGTTTTAGGTAAACGTATGGAAGATCACCTGCGTTTCGCGGCCTGTTACTGGCATACCTTCTGCTGGAACGGCGCGGATATGTTTGGTGTAGGCGCGTTTAATCGTCCGTGGCAGCAACCGGGCGAAGCGCTGGAGCTGGCGAAACGCAAAGCGGACGTGGCGTTTGAATTTTTCCACAAACTGAATGTGCCTTTTTATTGCTTCCATGACGTGGATGTGTCGCCGGAAGGCGCGTCGTTGAAAGAATATAAAAACAACTTCGCGCAGATGGTGGATGTGCTGGCGGCGAAACAGGAGCAGAGCGGCGTAAAACTGCTGTGGGGAACGGCGAACTGCTTTACCAACCCGCGCTATGGCGCAGGCGCCGCCACTAACCCGGACCCGGAAGTCTTTAGCTGGGCAGCGACGCAAGTGGTTACGGCAATGAACGCCACGCATAAACTGGGCGGCGAAAATTACGTCCTGTGGGGCGGGCGCGAAGGTTATGAAACGTTGCTGAATACCGATCTGCGTCAGGAACGCGAACAGATTGGCCGCTTTATGCAAATGGTGGTCGAGCACAAACATAAAATGGGCTTCCAGGGCACGCTGCTGATTGAACCGAAACCGCAGGAACCGACAAAACATCAGTATGATTATGACGTTGCAACGGTCTATGGCTTCCTCAAACAGTTCGGCCTGGAAAAAGAGATCAAAGTGAACATTGAGGCGAACCACGCGACGCTGGCGGGCCATTCGTTCCACCATGAAATCGCGACCGCTATCGCGCTGGGTATTTTTGGCTCCGTTGACGCCAACCGCGGCGATGCGCAACTGGGCTGGGATACCGATCAGTTCCCGATTAGCGTTGAAGAGAACGCGTTGGTGATGTACGAAATCCTGAAAGCGGGCGGATTCACGACGGGCGGTCTCAACTTCGACGCCAAAGTTCGTCGCCAGAGCACCGATAAATACGATCTGTTCTACGGTCATATCGGCGCGATGGATACGATGGCGTTGTCGCTGAAAATTGCCGCGCGTATGGTTGAAGACGGCGAGCTGGATAAACGCGTGGCGAAGCGCTATGCCGGCTGGAATGGCGAGCTGGGGCAGCAGATTCTGAAAGGACAACTCTCCTTAGGCGAACTGGCGCAGTATGCGGAGCAGCATAATCTGGCGCCAGTACATCAAAGCGGTCATCAGGAGCTGTTAGAAAATCTGGTTAACCGTTATCTGTTTGATAAATAACCCTATCTACCGGGCGACTCCGCGTTAGCCCGGCCTGTAGTCGTGATTAGCCCGGTAAGCGTAGCGCTGCCGGGCGCTTTCAGTAAAGGAACCCACACTATGTATATCGGGATCGATCTTGGTACATCGGGTGTAAAAGCTATCCTGTTGAATGAGCAGGGCGATGTGCTGGCTACGCATACTGAAAAACTGACCGTATCGCGTCCGCATCCCTTATGGTCGGAACAGGAACCAGAGCAGTGGTGGCAGGCGACGGATCGTGCGGTTAAAGGTTTAGGTCGGCAACAGTCGTTAAGTGGCGTCCGGGCGTTGGGCATCGCCGGACAAATGCATGGCGCGACATTACTTGATAGCCGTCAGCAGGTTCTGCGACCAGCGATTTTATGGAATGACGGACGCTGTAGCGAAGAGTGCGCCTGGCTGGAAAAACAGGTGCCGCAGTCGCGAGCAATAACCGGTAATCTGATGATGCCCGGTTTTACCGCGCCCAAATTAGTTTGGGTGCAGCGCCACGAACCGGATATTTTCTACCAGATAGACAAGGTTCTGCTGCCGAAAGATTTTCTGCGGCTGCGAATGACAGGCGTCTTTGCCAGCGATATGTCGGATGCGGCGGGAACGATGTGGCTGGACGTGAAAAAGCGCGACTGGAGCGACGTTATGCTCAACGCCTGTCATTTAACCCGACAACAGATGCCAGCGTTATTTGAAGGTAGTGACATTACCGGAACGTTGCTGCCGGAGGTAGCCAGCGCATGGGGAATGCCAACAGTACCCGTGGTGGCGGGCGGCGGCGACAATGCGGCAGGCGCGGTCGGCGTAGGAATGATCGATGCCGGACAGGCGATGCTCTCACTCGGAACATCGGGCGTCTATTTTGCCGTCAGCGACGGCTTTCTGAGTAAACCGGAGAGCGCAGTACACAGTTTTTGCCATGCGCTGCCGGAGCGCTGGCATTTAATGTCTGTGATGTTGAGCGCCGCCTCTTGTCTGGACTGGGCGGCTAAACTCACCGGGCAGGAGAACGTCCCGGCGCTGATTGCCGCCGCACAGCAGGCGGATGAGCATGCCGATTCGATCTGGTTTTTGCCGTACCTGTCCGGCGAGCGCACGCCGCACAATAATCCGCAGGCAAAAGGCGTTTTCTTTGGTTTAACCCATCAGCATGGCCCGGCGGAACTGGCGCGGGCGGTACTGGAGGGCGTGGGATATGCTCTGGCGGACGGTATGGATGTGGTTCACGCCTGCGGCGTCAAACCCGCCAGCGTGACGCTTATCGGCGGCGGGGCGCGCAGCGAATACTGGCGTCAGATGCTATCTGATATTAGCGGGCTACAGCTTGATTATCGTACTGGCGGCGATGTAGGGCCAGCGCTGGGCGCGGCGCGTCTGGCGCAAATTGCGGTGAATAAACAGACTCCGCTCGCCGATGTATTGCCGCAGTTGCCGCTGGAGCAGGCGCATTATCCTGATGCGCAGCGTCATGCGGTTTATCAACAACGTCGTGAAACCTTCCGTCGACTCTATCAGCAGCTGTTGCCGTTGATGTCATAAGTCAGAATGCCTTTCGGTTTTGGCTGAAAGGCATTTCCCGTAAATATTAATTCTATTGAATTATATCGAAGTAAGTATGTGTGTTTTCTGATTTTTATATTATTGCTGAGCAGGCGCCTTTTTCATCGCTATTTCTTCGCTTAATGTGTCTCACACAACCACAAGGAGAGTGAGATGGACGATCACGTTGCACGCAGGAAACGGATATTCGGCCTGGGAATGTTAGTTGTCGGTGCAGTGGTATACCTGGTGGGACTGTGGCCAGGCTGTCATACATTAAGCGAAAAGGGATATTTTTTTGCGGCAATCGTCATGTGTGGTTTTCCAGTCTTAATTCGCCAGGAACACACGGGAAATGGCCGCTTGCTTTCTCGTTGCAAATCTTTGCTGTTGCTTGGCATCGGCATGGTCGCGGTCGGCGTATTTAACCTGGCGCTGGCGGGCGCGCTGAAAATACTGTGTCTGGTGGCGCTGGGGGTCAGTATATATGGAACCGATCTTTACGCTTCCTACAGTGATGATGAATGATGGCCGGAGCCATCATTGTCGTTTAGCTAACCCATTTCCGTTTATCAATACGCTGTAACAGCATGGAAAGTAGCAGGCTTCCTGTCACCGTCGCGGCAAAAACCCACACGATGTCTAACGGCGGCCAACGTTTTAACTCCAGACCATTAGTACGTAGCGCATGGATAATCAGCGCGTGGAAACCATAAATACCCAGCGAGTGGCGGGAGATAAGCCCCAGTCCAGGTAACGTCCGCGCATTCAGCTTATTTTTAACTACCGTGAACAGTGAGACGGCGCAAATAAACACCATGGGACCGCAATACAGATACCAGGTATCGGCAAAATTTCCGCGCCAGCGTAATTCATGCAATGTGCCGCGAGAAATAACAAATACCGCGATGATGAACAGGGCAGTGCAGATAAGCGTCAGCGATGACTTTTGCGTCTCCATCATTCCAATGGCGCGGCCCAGGATACCGTAGAGAATGTAGTAGAACGTGTCGCCGTTGATATACAGATTGATGGGCAACCATTCAACGCCGCCAATTTTTTGCGGCACAGTATTTGGGTTAGCAATAATACCAATGATCACCATCAGCATCAGGAGCATTTTGCCGCTCACGTTTTTTACCTGGATTAATGGCGATACCAGGTAGATCACCGCAATCGCAAAGAAAAACCACAGGTGGTAAAACACGGGTTTTTGCAGCACATTTTTTAGCGAAAGCTCGACGTTGATCGAAGTAAAAAGTGAAATGTAAGCCAGGGCGACAACGCTGTAAAAGATAAGGCACAGGGCGATACGTAAAAAATGCCGCGGTTGCGCGCAGCGCTCGCCAAAAAAAAGATAGCCTGAAATCATAAAAAACAGGGGAACGCTAACGCGCGAAGCCGAATTCAGGACATTCGCAATATCCCAGTTTAGCGGGCTGACGCTGTGGGCGTTGGTGATGTACCACGTTGTAGTATGGATCATCACTACCATTAAACAGGCGATCCCTCGCAGGTTATCAATCCAGTTAATTTTAGGCTGCATCAGTTCCTCAGCTTCCGTTTCAATAGAGTTCCAGCGCGGTGGCTCACTGGAAAAATCCGACTTTCTACGCTACATCTTGTGATGGCGTAAGGAGATTCGCACAATGTGTCTGTTACCCACAAACCTTAATAATAAGACTGACCAACAAACCAGACGGTAATAAAAATGACAATGAAGTATTTCTGTACTGTGATGATAGCCATCGCTCTGGTGGGATGCACAGCGACACCGCCACCGACGCAAAAAGCCCAGCAGAGTAAAGTGAGCCCAACACGCACGCTGGATATGGAAGCATTGTGTAAAGCTCAGGCGGCGCAGCGTTACAACACTGGCGCACAGAAAATTGCTGTTACCGGTTTCGAACAGTTTCAGGGGAGCTATGAGATGCGTGGTAATACCTTCCGTAAAGAGAGTTTTGTCTGCTCTTTTGATGCGGATGGGCAGTTTTTACATCTTTCTATGCGGTAAAAGCCGCGCCTGGTGAGGTGTGATGCCGCGAAATCCGGCAATTTTCGCTAAACAAACCGGTTTCATACTGTATATCTCGCATCCAGCGGGTATACTGGCTCCTTCCTTTAAATCCACACGTATCCAGCACGAAATAATATGCAAAAGTTTGATACCAGGACCTTCCAGGGCTTGATCCTGACCTTACAGGATTACTGGGCTCGCCAGGGCTGCACCATTGTTCAACCATTGGACATGGAAGTCGGCGCGGGAACTTCTCATCCAATGACCTGCCTGCGCGCGCTGGGGCCAGAGCCGATGGCGACTGCCTATGTGCAGCCTTCTCGTCGTCCGACCGATGGCCGCTACGGCGAAAACCCGAACCGCTTACAGCACTACTATCAGTTCCAGGTAGTGATTAAGCCGTCTCCGGAGAATATTCAGGAGCTGTATCTCGGTTCTCTGAAAGAGCTGGGTATGGACCCGACCATTCACGATATCCGTTTCGTGGAAGATAACTGGGAGAACCCGACGCTGGGCGCCTGGGGACTCGGCTGGGAAGTGTGGCTGAACGGCATGGAAGTGACGCAGTTCACCTACTTCCAGCAGGTCGGCGGCCTGGAGTGCAAGCCGGTAACCGGTGAAATCACCTACGGTCTGGAACGTCTGGCGATGTATATCCAGGGCGTGGACAGCGTTTACGACCTGGTCTGGAGCGATGGCCCGCTGGGTAAAACCACCTACGGCGACGTGTTCCATCAGAACGAAGTGGAGCAATCCACCTATAACTTTGAATACGCCGATGTGGATTTCTTATTCACCTGCTTCGAGCAGTATGAAAAAGAAGCCCAGCAGCTGCTGGCGCTGGAAAACCCGCTGCCGCTGCCGGCCTACGAGCGTATTCTGAAAGCCGCCCATAGCTTCAACCTGCTGGATGCGCGTAAAGCTATCTCCGTCACCGAACGTCAGCGCTACATTTTGCGTATTCGCACCCTGACCAAAGCAGTGGCAGAGGCTTATTATGCTTCCCGTGAAGCCCTCGGCTTCCCGATGTGCAACAAAGACAAGTAAGAGGCGGCCATGTCTGAGAAAACTTTTCTGGTGGAAATCGGCACTGAAGAGCTGCCACCAAAAGCACTGCGCAGTTTGGCTGAGTCCTTTGCTGCGAACTTCACTGCGGAGCTGGATAACGCCGGCCTCGCGCACGGTAACGTTGAATGGTTTGCCGCCCCGCGCCGTCTGGCGCTGAAAGTGGCGAATCTTGCTGAATCGCAGCCCGATCGCGAAGTCGAAAAACGTGGTCCGGCGATTGCTCAGGCGTTTGACGCCGAAGGCAAACCGAGCAAAGCGGCAGAAGGCTGGGCGCGCGGCTGCGGGATCACCGTTGATCAGGCCGAGCGTCTGAAGACCGACAAAGGCGAATGGCTGCTGTATCGCGCCCACGTGAAGGGCGAAAGTACCGAAGCGCTGGTGCCGAACATGGTAGCCACCTCGCTGGCAAAACTACCGATCCCGAAACTGATGCGCTGGGGCGCGTCTGACGTCCACTTCGTGCGTCCGGTGCACACCGTGACTCTGCTGCTGGGCGATAAGGTCATTCCGGCGACTATTCTGGGTATTCAGTCTGACCGCGTCATTCGCGGCCACCGCTTTATGGGTGAGCCGGAGTTCACTATCGACAATGCTGACCAGTACCCGCAAATTCTGCTGGAGCGCGGTAAAGTCATTGCCGACTACGAAGCGCGTAAAGCCAAAATCAAAGCGGACGCCGAAGAAGCGGCACGCAAGATTGGCGGTAATGCCGACCTGAGCGAAAGCCTGCTGGAAGAAGTAGCTTCGCTGGTGGAATGGCCGGTGGTATTGACGGCGAAATTCGAAGAGAAATTCCTCGCCGTGCCTGCCGAAGCGCTGGTGTACACCATGAAGGGCGACCAGAAGTATTTCCCGGTTTATGACAACGCGGGCAAGCTGCTGCCAAACTTTATCTTCGTCGCCAACATCGAGTCGAAAGATCCGACCCAGATTATCTCCGGTAACGAGAAAGTGGTGCGTCCGCGTCTGGCAGATGCTGAATTCTTCTTCAATACCGACCGTAAAAAACGTCTGGAAGACCATCTGCCGCGTCTGCAAACCGTGCTGTTTCAGCAACAACTGGGCACGCTGCGCGACAAGACCGACCGTATTCAGGCGCTGGCGGGCTGGATTGCCGGTCAGATTGGCGCTGACGTCAACCACGCCACTCGTGCGGGCCTGCTCTCCAAGTGCGACCTGATGACCAACATGGTCTTCGAGTTCACCGACACCCAGGGCGTGATGGGGATGCACTACGCGCGTCATGATGGTGAAGCGGAAGATGTGGCTGTGGCGCTTAACGAGCAGTATCAGCCGCGCTTTGCCGGTGATGACCTGCCGTCTAACCCGGTAGCCTGTGCGTTGGCGATCGCTGACAAGATGGATACTCTGGCGGGTATCTTCGGTATCGGCCAGCATCCGAAAGGTGACAAAGACCCGTTTGCGCTGCGTCGTGCCGCGCTGGGCGTGCTGCGCATCATCGTTGAGAAGAACCTCAACCTTGATCTGCAAACGCTGACCGAGGAAGCGGTGCGTCTGTATGGCGACAAGCTGACCAATGCCAACGTAGTCGATGATGTCATCGATTTTATGCTGGGTCGCTTCCGCGCCTGGTATCAGGATGAAGGTTACACCGTCGACACTATCCAGGCGGTACTGGCGCGTCGTCCGACCCGTCCGGCAGATTTTGATGCCCGCATGAAGGCGGTGTCTCATTTCCGCACCCTGGAAGAAGCCTCTGCGCTGGCGGCGGCGAACAAGCGCGTCTCCAACATCCTGGCGAAAGCCACTGAGCCGCTGAACGATATCGTCCACGCCTCCGTACTGAAAGAAGCGGCGGAAATTGAGTTGGCCAGACATCTGGTTGTGCTGCGTGATAAGCTTCAGCCGTACTTTGCCGATGGTCGTTATCAGGAAGCGTTGATTGAGCTGGCGGCACTGCGCGCGCCGGTGGATGAATTCTTCGAAAATGTCATGGTTAACGCGGAAGAGAAAGATATCCGTATCAACCGCCTGACGCTGTTGTCGAAACTTCGCGAACTGTTCCTGCAGGTTGCAGATATTTCGTTACTGCAATAAGCGTTCAGTTAATTAAACAAAAACCTGCTTTCGGGCAGGTTTTTTTATAACACAAATAGTATCAGTCGATTCGCTAATAATTCTGTAACTCATAGACGCGGTTATTTCTATTGATTGGCAAGAAATATTTCAGGAATACATTAACGCTGGCGGTACGGATATTGGCGTTAGAATAGCTGCGGGTGCTTGAGACTGTTTGTCTCAGGTATTCACCAAAAGGCAGAGAGAGAAAAGCCCCACCTGACTATACCCAAAATAATTCGAGTTGCTTAAAGGCGGCAAGGGAGTGAGTCCCCAGGAGCATAGATAACTATGTGACTGGGGTGAGCGAGCGTAGCCAACACATAAGCAACTTGAAGTATGAAGGGTATATAAATCAAAAGTGCACTGCGCCCATTATTGATCTCTTCAATAACGAAGCTATCCCCTACAGTATTTCAGAACGTCCAACCATGCCGATGATCGATGACATACTCATGAAGGCATTTGCCAGACTTGATGCGGGTACCAATCCGGTTCTTCATTCAGATCAGGGCTGGCAATACCGTCATTGATGGTACCAGTATCAGTTACGAGAGTTTGGCATCATCCAAAGTATGTCCCGCAAAGGCAACTGCCTTGATAATGCCTGTGCAGAATGTTTTTTCGGGACTTTAAAATCAGAAAGTTTTTACACCAGTAAATTTAAGGATATTGATGAACTTAAGATAGCTATTGAGGATTACATACGATACTACAATACCCGACGAATTAGCCTTAGATTTAACGGACTCAGCCCGGTTGAATACCGCCTAAAGAGCTATCCAGGCAGAAATTAACAAGGTCTGTACAGGGATGCTATCAGGAAACCTGAACGTTGGTGGATACGCTCACGTAAATGTCTGCTATGAGCGAGGAACGGACGCCCTATTTCACAAAAATTAGTATTGTTCTACAAGTAACTCTCACAATGAGGTTTTATGAAAATCAGAAGGTTCAGTAATGGGGATGAAATATCGTTATTCAGAGTTTTTTTCTCATCTGTACATACGATCGCATCACACTACTACACACGTGAACAAATTGATGCTTGGGCCCCAGCAGATATCGACCTGGAGCGATGGGCCAATCACATTAAGGAATTACAACCTTTTGTTGTAGAGCTGGATGGTGAAATAGCTGGATATGCAGATGTTCAACCAAATGGATACATTGATCATTTCTTTGTATCAGGAACCTATTCAAGACAGGGGGTAGGGACACTACTGATGAATTGCATTCATGAGGAAGCCAGACAGCGTGGAATTAGTGAACTTACTTCAAATGTAAGTAAGGCTGCGGAAGTGTTCTTTCTACGACACGGCTTTCATATAGTGGAGCGAGGCTTTCCTATTTGCCGTGGAGTGACATTACAAAATGCTCTGATGAGGAAAAGTTTGGCGAAATAATAGTCAGCCTGCAGAAAGGCAGCATTGTTCTTTTGCCTTGTTGAACTCAGTAAACCGCTACAATGAGCAATTTCCGCTTCTGGCACAAAGCGAACATCAGTATTCAAAAAATGAAAAACGACGACTTGATGTATATCGTTTGCTATACATGGTGATTGTGCTATTCTTGTAAAGCAAATGCTATACAAAGGATGTCTCATGAAATCAGATGTTCAACTTAACCTTAGAGCTAAGGAATCGCAGCGGGCGCTCATTGATGCAGCTGCGGAAATCCTTCACAAGTCACGTACAGATTTCATTCTGGAAACGGCCTGCCAGGCTGCCGAGAAAGTGATCCTTGACCGCCGTGTATTTAACTTTAACGATGAGCAATATGAGGAGTTCATCAATCTGCTTGATGTACCGGTCGCAGATGATCCCGTTATCGAAAAACTGCTGGCAAGGAAACCTCAGTGGGACGTGTAACAGCACCAGAACCTTTGTCCGCTTTTCATCAGGTAGCTGAGTTCGTCAGCGGTGAAGCTGTGCTCGATGACTGGTTGAAGCAAAAGGGCCTCAAAAACCAGGCTCTCGGAGCGGCCAGAACATTTGTGGTGTGCAAGAAAGACACGAAGCAAGTAGCCGGTTTTTACTCTCTGGCCACCGGTAGCGTCAACCATACAGAAGCGACAGGCAACCTTCGGCGTAACATGCCAGATCCCATCCCTGTCATTATACTTGCCCGTCTTGCTGTCGATCTCTCATTCCATGGAAAAGGGCTTGGTGCTGATTTACTTCATGATGCAGTGCTTCGTTGCTATCGGGTTGCCGAGAATATTGGTGTACGTGCAATCATGGTTCATGCACTTACCGAAGAAGCCAAAAATTTCTACTTTCACCATGGTTTCAAATCATCACAAACTCAGCAGCGAACATTGTTCCTTAGGCTCCCTCAATAGAATGCAAAGACTGTTATGTTCAAATCGCTATAAGCGATAATTTGATAGAACGTCTAAGGTTAAATTCAGGAAGAATACGACGAACAAAATATTGATGAGACAGGAATCCGCGTGATGCAAGAAAGCAACGGAATGGATATTCCGATTGCGGAAAATGTTATTTAGTTATAGCCAGAAACAAAAAAGAGCCCATGTATTAAATGGACTCTTTCTCTGATGCCTCGGTTAATCTGTCCAACTTTTTTGGGGTCAGTACAAAGTGAGGCCACTTCCGTCATTCTTGTGGCGTTATGCATTCTCAAGGCACCCTGTTAATTTTATCTTGTTGGCGCTTTGTAGGCCCGATAACCCATTATGTTATCGGGCATTTTTTTAACGTAATGGTAATTCCGTCAGACAGGTCTGGCTGTCATCTTTGGTGGCAATGGCATGTGACGCCGTTTTACCGTTGTAGCTTACTTCCAGCGTCCCTTCCATATTGCGCGGTAACCAAACACCGATAAATCCGTTTCGATAGCTTTGCATCTCTTTTTGTACGATGACAGCGCCTTTACTGTCTGTCACTTTTACAGTGAACGGTTTATTCGGCATTTCTCCCTGACAGCCGGAAAGGCTGTGGTTAAAACAGGGGTGTGTCCGCCATTCATAGGGCGCAAAAGAGAGATAGAATTTGTCGCCTAACGGCAGCGTATAAATCTGCTCTCCGTCAGATAATTTGAGTTCGGTACTGGTAATCGACGCGGAGTAAGGCAAAGGACGGCTCTGCGGCGTCTGAACAATCGTATCCACGATCTGCTCAACCGTTTTTCCCGCCAGCCCATGTTGCGCCAGAAAAGCGGATTCTGAGGATGCCGCAAGCGCGGAGCCGCTGGCGCATAAACCCAAAAGTAATAACCATGATGATTTCGACATAACTTCAATTCCTTGTGAACAATCTCCTTGCCTACTATAGGGGTTCCCCTAAGGGAAAGGTCAAAGGGACGCAGGGTAAAGTAATGCAAAGTTATGCTGGGGGAGAGGGGAATTGGAATAAAAAAAATCCCCGCCATCAGGCAGGGATTCAAAATTCTGAGCTTTTTAAGCTTACAGGCTGGTTACGTTGCCAGCTGCCGGGCCTTTAGCGCCGCTTTCGATGGTGAAGGAAACTTTCTGACCTTCGTCCAGAGATTTGTAACCATCGTTCTGAATAGCGGAGAAGTGTACGAACACGTCTTTAGAACCGTCATCAGGAGTAATAAAGCCGAAGCCTTTATCAGCGTTGAACCATTTTACGATACCAGTCATTTTACCGGACATAGTGTATTACCTTTTAAAAAATAAGTGTGCCTTTCGGCGTTATGGCGTGCTTTACAGATTTTTTAAGCGTTAAGGAAATGCGCACTACGAGGGGTATCTAATGGATAACTCTTGAAGGGACTTGCCTTACTAAACTGCTTTAATGGTCTGTACGTCAAACCGTTGAGCACATTAACTCATGTAATGCCGGGCGATGCAACTTTTATTTTACTTTATTTCTCCAGGCCAGTAATCGGGCGGGGGAAACGGCCCTTACGCAGGACCGTTAAAACAGGAAATGGTAAAAATTACTCCATCAATTGCTTACTTAAGCGTGGGTTTGCCTGTATCAGGCGCATCAATTTGAGCTCTGCTGGCGTGGGTTTTTCGCGTTTCGATTCCCATTCCTGAACCATGGCAACCGTTACGCCCAGCGCTCTGGCGAATTCATCTGTTTTTAGTCCCGTTCCTCTCCGTAACTGTTCAAATTCGGTAAAAGGATTGGGTTTTTGCGTCAGGGTGATCTTTCGCGTTTCATCTTTAAAAACAATTTGTTCCAGGCTGCTCAGCAGCTCAAACATCGGATCTTTATATTCCATTGAGAACTCCTGTAAATCACACAGCGGGATCGTGAAATGCATCGAAGCCTCTTAAGAATAGTCGGGAAACTTGCGGGTGGGGGGCGACGCGCCGCCAGGAAGCGCTATCGATTCGTTTCGATGCCTTACGCTACGCGACTTTTAGGACGCTAACAATTTGATCCAGGAAGATATATCCGTCTTTCAGAAAATAATTGTAAAGATTAAAAAAATATTACATCACCCGCTGGAAAGCTTTCTTGCCGCGTTTTTTATCGCAGTGTCAGGTCAAAAATTAACAATAAAATAACAAATTAAGCATTGATGCAGATAAACATAATTTTCCGCTACAAGATCGCGTGGAAAGGGTATCCTGCAAGCCTGACCTGGACTATCCTTGTAAGCCGTCAGGCACGCAGGTGTCGTTGTGCGCATTTTTGGGTGAAAGGAGTATTAACAATGGCGACAGGTAAGTCCTGCTCTCGCTGGTTTGCGCCTGTTGTGGCGTTATTAATGGTGTTTAGCCTGAGCGGGTGTTTTGATAAAGAAGGCGATCAGCGCAAAGCGTTTGTCGATTTCCTGCAGAATACAGCAATGCGTAGCGGAGAGCGTTTACCAACGCTGACGGCCGATCAGAAAAAACAGTTTGGTCCGTTCGTGTCTGATTACGCGATACTGTATGGCTACTCGCAGCAGGTAAACCAGGCGATGGATTCCGGTCTGCGCCCGGTGGTCGATAGCGTTAACGCCATCCGCGTTCCGCAGGATTATATGACGCAACGCGAGCCGCTGCGGCAGGCAAATGGTTCGTTAGGCGTGCTGGCGCAACAGTTGCAGAATGCAAAACTGCAGGCTGATGCCGCGCATGGCGCGTTAAAGCAGGCCGATGACCTGAAACCTGTGTTTGATCAGGTCTACAAAAAAGTGGTCACCGTGCCGGCAGATGCTTTGCAGCCGCTGATCCCGGCGGCGCAGATCTTTACGCAGCAGTTGGTACAAGTGGGCGATTATATTGCGCAACAGGGCGAGCAGGTGAGCTTTGTCGCGAACGGCATTCAGTTCCCGACCTCACAGCAGGCCAGCCAATATAATGCGCTGATTGGGCCGTTGGCCTCGCAGCATCAGGCGTTTAATCAGGCCTGGACGGCGGCGGTAAACGCGACCCAGTAATGACAGTCTGCCCGATAAGCGCAAGCCAGCGCTTATCGGGCCTGTAGCGTTATCCCGCCGCTTGCGGATTGACGCAGTTCTTCTCTATTTTTCCCTGCAGCGCATCAATCAAATTATCCACCGCACAGGCCATCATGTTGTAGCGCGTCTCATGCGTTGCCGAGCCAATATGCGGCACCGCGACGACATTAGACATGTTCAGCAGGGGCGAATCCACAGATAGCGGTTCATGCTCAAAGACATCCAGACCTGCCGCATATATTTCACCGTTTTGCAGCGCGGCAATCAGCGCGTTTTCATCGACCACCGGGCCGCGTCCGGCATTAATAAAAATGGCGGACGATTTCATTCTGGCAAACTGTGTTGCGCCAAACAGATGTCGCGTTTCTGCCGTTAGCGGCAGGATCACGCAGACAAAATCAGCCTCCTGCAACAACGTATCCAGATCGCAGTAGCGGGCGTTAAACCGGTCTTCCGCCTCCTGATGCCGCCGACGGGCGTGATAGAGAACCGGCATGGTAAACCCAAAGTGCGCTCGCTGCGCCAGCGCCATCCCGATACGCCCCATCCCAACGATACCGAGTGTTTTGTGATGCACATCGACGCCAAACCATGCCGGGCCAATGCTTTCCGTCCATTCACCCGCCTTAACCCGTTCTGCGACGTCCACCACGCGGCGGGCAGTGGCCAGCATCAACGCCATCACCGTATCGGCAACGGTTTCCGTCAAAACGGCAGGCGTGTGCATCAGGACTATTTTGCGGGCAGTAAGGGCGTCCACCTCGACATTATCGTATCCCACCGAGATGGTCGACGCCGCGCGTAGCGCCGGCATTTTTTCCAGCAGCGCGCGGTTAACGGTTTCGCTGGTGCCCAGAAGGCCTTGCGCGCTGGCAAATGCCTGCGCGTGTCGCGCGACCGTTTCCGGATGCAGGTTCGGTACCTGGGTGACGGTAAAATGCGCCTCCAGGCGATGCAGCAAATCATCAGGCAGGGTTTTGTAGAGAATGATGGACGGCTTCATGCGACTCTCCGTAAATCAAAAGGTAAGCGCGGCATGCGCCAACCGGAACAGGCTTATTATTAACCCGTTTAGCCATCATCGACCAGCCGATTTCCCCGCTGTCGGCAGCCGTGTCGTGGTAAATGATGAATGAATACCGAGTAATGCGACGTGTATCCGGTCTGGCGAGGGAATGGCGAGGGAATAGTGCAGGCCGGGTAAAGCATACCGCTTTACCCGGTACGGTAGTTTACTGCAATGGACTCAAGGTAATTTCGACGCGGCGGTTTTGCGCCTTACCTTCTGCCGTACTGTTGCTGGCGATCGGGTTCGCCGGACCCATTCCGCTGGTACGGATACGGCTGGCGTCGACGCCCTGGGTGATCAGCGAACTGGCGACGGAGTCAGCACGCTGCTGCGACAGACGCATATTCAGATCGTGGCTACCGGTACTGTCGGTGTAGCCCACCACATTGACGGCGGTCTTGGGATACTCTTTCAGCACCATCGCCACGCCGGTCAGCGTGTTAGCGCCTGCCGGTTTCAGCGTCGCGCTGCTGCTGTCGAAGGTGACATTATTCGGCATATTCAGAATGATATTATCGCCGCTTCGCGTCACGCTAACGCCTGTGCCCCGCATTTTGTCACGCAGTTTCGCTTCCTGTACGTCCATGTAGTAACCCACGCCGCCGCCCAGCGCCGCGCCAGCCGCCGCGCCAATCAGCGCGCCTTTACCGCGATCTTTTTTGGAGGAGGAGAGCGCGCCGATGCCTGCGCCGACCAGCGATCCAATACCCGCGCCAATGCCGGATTTACCTGCTTCGCGTTCGCCGGTGTAAGGGTTTGTTGTGCAGCCAGATACTGCCAGGGCGCCGCTCACGATGGCAGCAATCACAAATACACGTTTTTTCATCTTAAATCCTTATCACTTTTTTATTTTTACCACAGCGACCGTGGCGGTTGATTATGACGTCTGCACATGAAGAAAATTCCAGGGAAAACTCTGAAATTTGTAAGTAACATTGATCGGCAAAATAAATAATCCCAATAATTCAGGAGCGAACCTTGACCCACGCACCATCGCGTCATTCGGTATTGACCGCTGCACACTGGGGGCCAGTCCGTGTTGAAACCGACGGAGAACGCATTTTTGCTTCATATGGCGAACTCCCGACGGCACACCAGAACTCCCTGCAAACCGTTGTGCATGACCAGGTACACAGCAAAACGCGGGTTCGCTTCCCGATGGTGCGTAAAGGGTTCCTGGCTTCTCCCGATAAGCCGCAAGGCATACGCGGGCAGGATGAGTTTGTTCGCGTAAGTTGGGATGACGCGCTGGATCTGATCCACGCTCAGCACAAACGTATTCGTGAAAGTTATGGACCATCGTCCATCTTCGCCGGCTCCTACGGTTGGCGTTCGAACGGCGTATTGCATAAAGCGGCTACGCTATTGCAGCGTTACATGGCGCTGGCGGGAGGGTATACCGGCCATCTTGGCGATTATTCCACCGGCGCGGCGCAGGCTATCATGCCTTATGTGGTGGGTGGTAACGAGGTTTACCAGCAGCAGACTAGCTGGCCGGTGGTGCTGGAACATAGCGAGGTGGTGGTGATCTGGAGCGCGAACCCGCTGAATACTCTGAAAATTGCCTGGAACGCCTCGGATGAACAGGGGCTCGACTATTTTGCGGCGCTGCGACAAAGCGGCAAACGCCTGATCTGCATCGATCCGATGCGATCGGAAAGCGTCGACTTTTTTGGCGATAAGATGGAGTGGATCGCCCCACATATGGGCACCGATGTGGCGTTAATGTTGGGAATCGCCCATACGCTGGTGGAAAACGGTTGGCAGGATGAAGCGTTCCTTGCCCGCTGCACGACGGGTTATGACCGCTTCGCCGACTATCTTTTGGGCACGACCGACGGTACGGCCAAAACAGCGGAATGGGCGGCGGAAATTTGCGGCGTTTCTGCGGTGAAAATCCGCGAACTGGCGGAAATATTTCATCATAACACCACCATGTTGATGGCTGGTTGGGGAATGCAGCGTCAGCAGTTCGGCGAGCAAAAGCACTGGATGATCGTTACGCTGGCCGCAATGCTGGGGCAAATTGGTACGCCTGGCGGCGGGTTTGGTTTTTCTTATCATTTTGCTAACGGCGGAAACCCGACGCGCCGCGCCGCCGTGTTAGCCTCGATGCAGGGAAGCATCCCTGGCGGGGTCGATGCGGTAGATAAAATACCGGTGGCGCGTATTGTCGAGGCGCTGGAAAACCCCGGTGGGTTTTACCAACACAATGGGATGGATCGCCGCTTCCCGGATATTCGTTTTATCTGGTGGGCGGGCGGCGCGAACTTTACCCATCATCAGGATACCAACCGTCTGATTCGCGCGTGGCAAAAACCGGAACTGGTCGTTATCTCGGAATGTTTCTGGACGGCCGCCGCGAAACACGCGGATATTGTTCTGCCTGCGACCACCAGCTATGAGCGCAACGATTTAACCATGACCGGCGACTATAGCAATCAGCATTTGGCGCCGATGAAGCAGGTCGTGTCGCCCCGGTGGGAGGCGCGGAATGATTTTGACGTTTTTGCTGAACTGAGCGAACGGTGGGAAGCCGGCGGTTACGCTCGGTTCACCGAAGGAAAAAGCGAGCTGGCGTGGCTGGAGACTTTCTACAATATTGCCGCCCAGCGTGGCGCCAGCCAGGGGGTGACGCTGCCGCCGTTTGCCGCATTCTGGCAGGCTAACCGTTTACTGGAGATGCCGGAAAATCCCGCCAACGCGCAGTTTGTGCGCTTCGCGGATTTTCGCCGCGATCCTGATAACCATCCGCTAAAAACGGCCAGCGGCAAAATCGAAATCTATTCTGCGCGCATTGCCAGCTATGGTTATGCGGATTGTCCCGGTCATCCGATGTGGCTGGCGCCGGATGAGTGGCACGGGAACGCCGATGCGGGGCAGGTTCAGCTACTTTCCGCGCATCCGGCGCACCGTCTGCATAGCCAGCTTAACTACAGTTCGTTACGGGAGCGGTATGCGGTGGCCGGACGCGAACCGGTGACGATTCATCCGCAGGATGCGACAACGCGCGGAATCGTCGATGGCGATACGGTACGCGTCTGGAATCATCGCGGGCAGGTTCTGGCGGGCGCGGTCGTTACCGACGGAATTCGGCCTGGCGTTATCTGTATTCACGAAGGCGCATGGCCGGACCCTGAACCTACCGCAGGCGGCATATGCAAAAACGGCGCGGTAAACGTCCTGACAAAAGATCTTCCCAGTTCCCGGCTGGGGAACGGTTGTGCGGGCAACACCGCGCTGGTCTGGTTTGAGAAATATACCGGCCCGGCGCTACCGCTTACGGCGTTTGATCCGCCTGCCAACTCATAATCCAGGTGGGGTGGGCGGTATCCTCCTGCCAGGCGCTATCTTCAATACGAAAACCAAGCGCATGGTAGAAGTTTACGGCGGATTGATTTTTCTGGTAAACCTCAAGGCTCAGCAGAGGAAAACGTTGCTGGACATATTTCAGAAGCGCTTTGCCAATGCCGTGTCTTAACGCGTCGGGGGCGACAAACAGCGCCCCGACAAAACGGGCTTCCAGTACGCTGACGAAGCCTTTCAGTTGTCCATTTTCCTCCCATACCCAGGTTTGTGCGGCGGGTAAATAGACGTCGCGTACAATTGCTTCGCTCTCGTGCCAGTAACGTTCTTCGATAAAGGGATGGGCATAAATGGTACTTTTCATCCACAGCGCCAGAATAGACGCCATGTCTTCACTCTGGGATTTGCGAATCATGTTTTTCTCCCGGATGGCAAAAACAGCCGGTAATATGGTCGTTGACCAGTCCGCACGCCTGCATAAAGGAGTAACAGATAGTCGTACCGACAAACTTGAAACCGCGTTTTTTCAATGCCTTAGCAAGCGCATCGGACGCAGGTGTTGAGGTGGGGATCTTATCCAGGCTGGCCGCCTGGGTGATCTGCGGCTGGCCATCAACGAATGACCAGACAAAATCGGCGAAAGACTCGCCGTTTTGCTCCATCGCAAGCCAGGCGCGGGCGTTACTGATAATGGCCTGAATTTTACCGCGATGTCGTATGATGCCCGTGTTCTGCAGCAGGCGTTCAACATCCTCCTCCTGCATAGCTGCGATGCGTACCGGGTCAAACTGATGAAAACAGGCGCGATAGTTCTCTCTCTTTTTAAGCACGGTGATCCAGGATAAACCGGCCTGTTGACCTTCAAGACAGATCATTTCAAACAGCTTTCTGCTGTCAGTTTCCGGTACGCCCCACTCGTTATCATGATAGGCAATATAAAGGGGGTCCTGGCTGACCCAGTCGCAACGCTGCATAGACTTCCTCGTTATTGTGGTTACCGCGAAAATTTCCTTCAACCCGCCTTGACGGGCCCGCTAAAAGGACAATAGTTAATACAGGGCTGATGCCCGACATCCTTCATTCAATGACAATAATATCGCCGAATTCGGCTCTACTCTGGAGTCGCGTTGATGATTGTAAGAAAACGCCGTGGTCGCCGGACATTGCGTTGTCTGGCGTGCCTTATGGCCTGCTCGTTTTTTATCAATACCACGTATGCCTGGCAACAAGAATATATCGCTGAAGCGGCTCCGGGACATACGACGGAACGCTATACCTGGGACAGCGATCACCAACCGAATTACAACGACATACTGGCCGAACGTATTCAGTCTACGCAAAATACAGTGGGGCCGGTGCTTAGCCTGGCGGATGAAACCCCGCTTGATGCGACCAGCGGTATCAGTATGGGCTGGAATTTTCCGCTTTCCCGACGCGTGACCACTGGGCCAGTCGCGGCGCTGCATTACGACGGTTCGACGTCATCAATGTATAACGAATATGGCGATAGCGCGACGACATTAGCGCTTACCGATCCGTTATGGCACGCCAGCGTCAGTACGTTAGGCTGGCGGGTAAACTCGCAGTTCGGCGATGTCCGTCCCTGGGCGCAAATCAGCTATAACCAACAGTTTGGGGAGAATATCTGGAAAGCGCAGTCCGGGTTGAGTCGTATGGCCGCAGGAAATCAGGCGGGAAACTGGCTGGATGTCACCGTAGGCGCGGACGTGTTACTTAACCCGCACCTGGCGGCGTATGCGGCGTTTTCTCAGGCGGAAAACAGCGCTACGGATAGCGATTATTTGTATACCCTGGGGGTGAGCGCCAGGTTTTAACAGGATAAACCGCCACCTGGACTTATTAGAAGTTCAGCTAATACCCTGTCTATATATTTACAAAAATATATAGGTCAATCACATTCTCTATAGACACTTTTTGCGCTTCCTGTGGTCTACTTAGCCGCGCTGGTAGACTTTCTCACATCTGCGTTAGCCGCATATTTACCTGTTTGATTACAGAATCGTTGTACAGGTCGTTTTTATCCCGATTCCCAGGGTTTGTTTGCATGAGATACATTAAATCGATGACGCAGCAGAAACTTAGTTTCTTGCTTGCGCTCTATATCGGTCTGTTTATGAATTGCGCCGTGTTTTACCGCCGTTTCGGCAGTTATGCGCAAGAATTTACCATTTGGAAAGGCCTTTCCGCAGTTGTCGAACTTGGCGCCACGGTGCTGGTCACTTTCTTCTTACTTCGTCTTCTTTCACTGTTTGGCCGACGCGTCTGGCGCGTGCTGGCCACGCTGGTGGTGCTGTTTTCCGCTGGCGCCAGTTATTACATGACCTTCCTGAACGTGGTGATTGGCTACGGCATTATTGCGTCTGTTATGACCACCGATATCGATCTCTCGAAAGAGGTGGTGGGGCTGCACTTTGTATTGTGGCTGATTGCCGTGAGCGTGCTTCCGCTCATCTTTATCTGGAGTAACCACTGTCGCTACACGTTGTTGCGCCAGCTACGTACGCCGGGGCAGCGTTTTCGCAGCGCCGCTGTAGTGATACTCGCAGGCGTAATGGTGTGGGCGCCTATCCGCCTGCTGGATGTACAGCAGAAAAAGTTTGAACGGGCGACAGGCATCGACTTACCCAGCTATGGCGGCGTGGTGGCGAACTCCTATCTGCCTTCAAACTGGTTATCTGCGTTAGGGCTGTATGCCTGGGCGCAGGTAGATGAGTCGTCGGACAATAATTCGTTAATAAACCCGGCCAGGAAATTTACCTATGTTGCGCCGAAGGATGGGGATGACACCTACGTTGTTTTCATTATCGGTGAGACGACCCGTTGGGATCACATGGGGATTTTCGGCTACGAGCGTAATACCACGCCGAAGCTGGCGCAGGAAAAAAATCTGGCGGCGTTCCGCGGCTATTCCTGCGATACCGCGACGAAGCTTTCTTTACGCTGTATGTTTGTACGGGAAGGCGGGGCGGATAATAACCCGCAGCGTACGTTAAAAGAGCAGAATGTTTTTGCCGTACTCAAACAGCTCGGATTCAGTTCCGATCTGTACGCCATGCAGAGCGAGATGTGGTTCTATAGCAATACCATGGCGGATAATATCTCTTACCGCGAGCAGATTGGCGCCGAGCCGCGTAACCGCGGTAAAACGGTGGATGACATGCTGTTGATTGATGAGATGCAGAACTCGCTTGCCCAGAATCCGGAGGGTAAGCATCTGATTATCCTGCATACCAAGGGATCGCATTTTAACTATACGCAGCGTTATCCGCGCAGCTACGCTCAATGGAAGCCCGAATGTATTGGGGTCGATAGCGGCTGCACGAAAGCGCAGATGATCAACTCTTACGATAACTCCGTGACCTATGTTGATCACTTTATTACCAGTGTGTTCGATCAGCTACGTGATAAAAAAGCGATTGTGTTCTACGCGGCTGACCACGGCGAGTCGATTAACGAACGCGAACATTTGCACGGTACGCCGCGCAATATGGCGCCGCCGGAGCAATTCCGTGTTCCGATGCTGGTATGGATGTCGGATAAATATCTTGCCAGTCCGCAACATGCGCAGATGTTCGCTCACCTGAAACAGCAGGCGGAGATCAAAGTGCCGCGTCGTCATGTGGAACTGTACGATACGATAATGGGCTGCCTGGGGTATACATCGCCGAATGGCGGCATTAACCAGAACAACAACTGGTGCCATATTCCCGATGCGCAGAAAGTCGCCGCGAAGTAGGTTGTCTGCCGACTTTCTCGCCGATTGAATTGTATTTTGCGACTAAGGGATTGACGGGCGTGCGCCTGAGCAGTAAGATGCGCCCGCATTCGGTGATTGGCGCAGCCTGGTAGCGCACTTCGTTCGGGACGAAGGGGTCGGAGGTTCGAATCCTCTATCACCGACCAAATTCAGAAACCCTGCTCAGCGAGCAGGGTTTTTTGTGTCTGAAGCCTGACGAGGATGAGAACCTCCGGGGGTAAGAGGTTCGACTTGAGCGAAGCGAGAGAACGTTGCGCCAGCAACGGCCCGCAGGGTGAGCCACGCAGTGGCGAGTCATCCTCTATCACCGACCAAATTCAGAAACCCTGCTCAACGAGCAGGGTTTTTTGTATCTGAAACCTGACGAGGATGAGAACCTCCGGGGGCAAGAGGTTCGACCCGAGCGAAGCGAGAGAACGTTGCGTCAGCAACGGCCCGCAGTGGCAAGTCATCCTCTGTCACCGGCAGGTTGACGCTCGCACCACCAGTTCAGGCATGATCCCGTCGCTGTGACTGACCTTCTTGCCCGCCAGCAAATCAAATAATAGTGTGATTGCCTGTCGGGCCACCTCATCAAGATGCATATTCACTGCCGTCAGCGGCGGCAGCGATTCGCGCGCGCGGATACCGTCATAGCGGGTAACCACCCGCATTTGTTCAGGTATGGCGATGTCTTGTTCCTGGAAAGCGCGTACCGCGCCGCTGGCAAAGGTATCTATCAGCACCAGCACGCCGTCAACGTCGGGATGCGCCTGTAATAGCTGCTGCGCGGCCTGGTAGCCGGCATTTTCACCCTCGCTTTCATTGAGAGAGTAGACGACGGGGGCCTGGCGCCCCGCGCACCAGCGCTGGTAAGCCGCTTCGCTCTCCAGAACTGATGTTCGCCGTGTGTTACCGACAAATAACGCACATTTGCTGGCGCCGGAGGCCTCCAGATGCGTTAGCAGAAGCTGTGCTGTTGCCGCCGAGTGCAGCTCCACCCACGGCACAGGCGTGTCGGTCCCCGGCGTGCGGCCAATGGTGACGCAGGGAATGCCCGCTTGCGCCAGCGCCTGGAGCTGCGGGTCGTTCTCCGCCGGCTCAATCAGGATCGCCGCGTCAAAGCTGACGGCATCCAGTGGATTTGCCCCCGGCGGCACCAGAATCAGCGCATGCTGTTTTTCCAGCGCCATCATCGCGGACGTTAATGCCACCTCCATCATAAATCCCAGTCGTGACGCGCCGGAGGCAATCGCCAGCGGCACCGAAGAGAGCAAAGCAATGGTATTGGTTTTGCCGGTTCGCAACTGGCGGGCGCGAATATTCGGCGTGTAGTTGAGCGCAGCAATGGCCTCTTCAATACGCCGTCGCGTCTGCGGCTCGACAAAGCGAGTGTTGTGCAATGCATTGGATACTGTCCCTGGCGACACACCTGCATAGCGGGCAACATCAATCAACTTTGCGCGTTTTTTATTTTGAACAGCCATCTGCTTCCTGACCTGCGAAAATTTGCGCACAGGGTAGCATATTTACCAGACGGTAACGTTTGCTTTTTTTCAGTGAGGATCGTAAAAAACTCTTCATTAAAACGTTTTAATGGGGTATTTTGGCGCAAATTTATTCCTCAGGAGGCGATGTGGCACACTTAACTCAGGACTCGACTTTTACCCTTGGACGCCGTCCGGCGGGCCTTATCTACGCTGATAAGGCGAAGAGCTTTGGCGGCTATACGCTTTTTGCGCCGCAAACCGCCGAAGGGCGGGTTTACCTGGTGGACGAGCAGGGCGAAGTCGCGCATCAGTGGCAGCTTCCGGTTCGCGCCGGGCGTGATGCGGTGCTGCTGCCGAACGGTAATCTGGGTTATAACGGCAGCCACCGCACTTCAGCGAACCTCTATCCGGCGTGGGATCTCTGGCACGGCGGCGACTTCTACGAAGTGACGCCGGATAACGAAATCGTCTGGCACTATGAAGACATCTTCCATCACCATGATGCGCAATGGTTGGCGAACGGTAATCTGCTGTATACCGCCGCGTCGCCGTTGCCTGCCGATATCGCCGCCCGTGTTACCGGCGGCGACTCGCGCCGCGATGCGCCGGACGGCGTGATTCAGAGCGACGTCGTCAAAGAGGTCAATCGCGACGGTGAAGTGGTGTGGGAATGGCGTGCCTGGGAGCATTTGAATCCGGAAGATTTCCCGATTCATGATATTTTCGACCGCCGCCACTGGCCGATGATTAACGGCCTGTCCGTCACCCGTGATGGCCTGGTACTGATGAGCCTGCGTACCACTTCCGGCGTCATTGCCGTGGATAAAGAGAGCGGGAAGGTTATCTGGCATGCAGGGCCGGAAGTGGTAGCGCAGCAGCACACGCCGGTTGAGATGGAGAACGGGTCGATTCTGGTTTTCGATAACGGCAACTTGCGTCCCGGCGTCACCTCGCCGCATTCCACGGTGCTGGAGTTCGATCCGCAGACCAAAGCGATTACCTGGCAGTATCGCGATATCTTCCCGCCGGCGTTTTTCTCGCCGTATATGGGGAGCGCGCAGCGGCTGGCGAACGGCAACACCTTTATCTGTGAATCGGCGTTTGGCCGCCTGTTTGAAGTTACCCCGGAAGGCGAAACGGTATGGGAATATATCATTCCGTTCTTTAATGAATATCCGGAGCACCTCAGTAAAGGCATTATTCCTGGAAAACAGAACAGCGCCTTCCGTGCGCATCGCTATGCCGCTGATGCCATTAGTTGGTTGAAATAATGCAGACCGCCAGCCCGCGCTGGCGGTTATTTTTTTGATGTTTTATGGGAGTTAATCATGCCGCAACCTGGCCTTACTACGCCGGATAACGATGCATTACCCTGGCAAACCACCTTACTTTTGGCGCTTCAGCATGTGCTGGTCGTTGCCGCCACCCCCATTACCTCCGTCTTTCTGATCGCCAAAGCGCTCCACTTTACCGATACGGTGACCGCCTCGGTACTTAGCGCGACCTTTCTGATGTGCGGTCTGGGCGCTATTCTGCAAAGCCTGGGTGTGAAAGGGGTGGGCGCGCGTTTGCCGTTTATCATGGTACCGGGGGGCGCGCCGATTGCGATTTTCGTTGCGATCGCTTTACAGACCAATATCCAGACCGCGATTGGCGCCGTAATTCTGACCTCGCTGTTCTACTTTATCGCGTTGCCGATTTTCCGCCGCTGCCTGCACCATTTTCCCCCCTTTATCATTGGCATCATGCTGCTAATGGTGTCGATTAACCTTATTCGCCTGTACGGCGGGTTGATCATTGGCCAGCCAGGGAGCGCCGACTTCGCTCATCCAACCAGTATCATTTTATCGCTGGGGACTATCCTGATAACGCTGATTTTCGCGCTGGCGTTTAGCGGTATTTTGCGCCAGCTGGCGGTAATGTTCGGCCTTTTAGCGGGAACGCTGCTGGGAATGGCGCTGGGCAGCACCGATTTTAGCGGTGTTAGTCACGGGCCGCTGTTTAGTTTCCCACAGCTTTTGCCGTTCGGCTGGCCGATTTTTGATCTTTCCGCCTCGCTGCCGTTACTGATTTATGCGGTCATCTCTATGGCTGAAGCAACCGGGCAAACGATTGCGACCGCGGAAATAGTCAATTCCACGCAAAATGTGCAGCAGGCGATTCCACGTACCATTCGTGGTGATGCGGTAATGTCGCTGCTGGGGGGGATTTTTGGCACCTCCTTAATTATCACCTCCGGCGAAAATATTGGGGTGGTACGCACCACTAATGTGAAATCGCGTTTCGTGACTGCGGCTGCCGGAGGATTGTTAATCCTGATTGCCATATTCGCGCCGCTGGTACGTCTGGCGACCTGTCTGCCAGGTTCGGTGGTGTGCGGTACGGCGGTGATTGTCTTCAGCATTATCGGGGTCATCGGCATTGATATGATTGCGCGTGAGCCACTGCATACGCCGGGTAAAACCTACGCGCTGGCGATGGGGCTGGCCATGGGAATGCTACCTATACTGGTACCCGGCCTGTATCAGAATTTCCCGGCGGGCGTACAGATGGTCTTTGGCAACGGCATGGCAGCGGGGACGTTGACGGCGATTCTGGTGAACTCGTTGTTTAACTGGAGCGAAAAGCGCACGCAGGCCAGGGTCAAAAGTTAGTTTTTGTGATCGCGGTAGGCCGCACGACGGCCTACTTATTTACAATTTTGTGACATATTCGATGGTGTTTTTCAATGTCCGGATCACTCTTTTTGCACACGGCTTATGGATAACCTCAGCATTTTCGCCTGTGCGTTTTAGCGTTAGTGGTATTAATCGCTCAGATAATCAACATATCGAAAGAAATTTTTCAATTAATGGCTAATTGTTAATCACTAACTGTTGCAAAATATTAAGTGAATAACTCTGCCTTTCTGGCCATAGCACAAATTTCCCTGCTGAAAATACCCTTCTGAACTTTTTTTAATCTTTGTTTGTTAATTCTCACCGTTGTTGTAAAAGCTGGTTACCTGTATTGACGTTTTGACATTCTATTGACAGATTGTAGGGAATGAGGGGCATTTTATGGAGAATCCGCACTGCAACTCAGTCGATTATGCGAACGGAATCCCCACCTCTCACTACTGACCTGACCAGGTAAAAAACAAAAAAGGCCGGGCGGTAAAAGCCTTTGCAAAGGGCAAAACAACATACATCACAATTGGAGCAGAAGAATGAGTATTTCCTTGAAGAAGTCAGGGATGCTGAAGCTTGGTTTGAGCCTGGTGGCCATGACCGTTGCAGCAAGCGTGCAGGCCAAAACCCTGGTTTATTGTTCAGAAGGCTCGCCGGAAGGCTTTAACCCACAGCTCTTTACGTCTGGCACCACCTATGATGCCAGTTCCGTACCTATCTATAACCGTCTGGTTGAATTCAAAACCGGCACCACGGAAGTGATCCCGGGTCTTGCTGAGAAGTGGGATATCAGCGAAGACGGTAAAACCTATACGTTCCACCTACGTAAAGGGGTGAAATGGCAATCCAGCAAGGATTTCAAACCCACGCGCGAGCTGAACGCCGATGATGTCGTGTTCTCTTTTGACCGGCAGAAAAACGAGCAGAACCCGTACCATAAAGTGTCTGGCGGCAGCTATGAATACTTTGAAGGCATGGGGCTGCCGGATCTGATTAGCGAAGTGAAGAAGGTAGACGATCACACGGTGCAGTTTGTGCTGACGCGTCCGGAAGCGCCGTTCCTTGCCGATTTAGCCATGGACTTCGCCTCTATTCTTTCCAAAGAATATGCTGACAACATGCTGAAAGCCGGTACGCCGGAAAAAGTGGATCTGAACCCGGTCGGCACTGGCCCGTTCCAACTGGTGCAATATCAGAAAGACTCCCGCATTCTCTACAAAGCCTTTGACGGCTACTGGGGCACGAAGCCGCAGATTGACCGTCTGGTCTTCTCCATCACGCCTGACGCCTCTGTGCGTTACGCCAAACTGCAGAAGAACGAATGTCAGGTGATGCCGTATCCGAACCCGGCGGATATTGCGCGCATGAAAGAAGATAAAAACATCAACCTGATGGAGCAGGCTGGTCTGAACGTGGGTTATCTCTCCTATAACGTACAGAAAAAACCGCTGGATGATGTCAAAGTTCGCCAGGCGTTGACCTATGCCGTGAATAAAGAGGCCATCATCAAAGCCGTTTATCAGGGCGCGGGCGTTGCGGCGAAAAACCTGATCCCGCCGACAATGTGGGGCTACAACGACGATATTAAAGACTACGGCTACGATCCGGAAAAAGCGAAGGCGCTGCTGAAAGAAGCCGGTCTGGAAAAAGGCTTCACCATCGATCTATGGGCGATGCCGGTACAGCGTCCCTATAACCCGAATGCGCGTCGTATGGCGGAAATGATCCAGGCGGACTGGGCGAAGATTGGCGTTCAGGCCAAAATTGTCACCTATGAATGGGGCGAATACCTCAAGCGCGCTAAAGATGGCGAGCACCAGACGGTGATGATGGGCTGGACCGGCGATAATGGCGATCCGGATAACTTCTTCGCCACGCTGTTCAGCTGCGATGCCGCCCAGCAAGGCTCCAACTATTCAAAATGGTGCTACAAGCCGTTTGAAGACCTGATTCAGCCTGCGCGTGCGACCGATGACCACAACAAGCGTATTGAGCTCTATAAACAGGCCCAGGTTGTGATGCATGACCAGGCGCCAGCGCTGATCATCGCTCACTCCACGGTTTATGAGCCAGTGCGTAAAGAAGTTAAAGGCTATGTGGTTGATCCATTAGGCAAACATCACTTCGAAAACGTCTCTGTCGAATAATTAAAAGAGCGCTGCGCCCCGGTGTTGTGTAGGCCGGATAAGCGCAGCGCCATCCGGCGTAATGCTTTATCCGCGATGCAGTTTGCGTGGGATAAGATTTGTGAGCAATACAGACTCACGGTTCCAGGCCGTGGGTCATGAGAGAGAATTCGGGTTATGTTGCAGTTCATTCTCCGACGTTTGGGACTCGTTATCCCGACGTTTATCGGTATTACCCTTCTCACCTTTGCCTTTGTCCACATGATCCCCGGCGATCCGGTGATGATCATGGCGGGTGAGCGAGGTATTTCCCCTGAGCGTCATGCTCAACTGCTGGCTGAACTCGGTCTTGATAAACCGATGTGGCAGCAGTACCTCCATTATATCTGGGGGGTGATGCATGGCGATTTAGGCATCTCGCTGAAAAGCCGAATCCCCGTGTGGGACGAGTTCGTGCCTCGCTTTAAAGCGACGCTGGAGCTTGGCGTCTGCGCCATGATTTTTGCCGTCGCCGTGGGGATTCCGGTGGGCGTGCTGGCCGCAGTGAAGCGCGGTTCTATCTTCGATCACACTGCCGTTGGCCTGGCGCTGACCGGTTACTCTATGCCTATCTTCTGGTGGGGCATGATGCTGATCATGCTGGTTTCCGTCCACTGGAACCTGACGCCGGTTTCCGGGCGCGTGAGCGATATGGTGTTCCTTGATGATACCAATCCGTTGACGGGCTTTATGCTGATCGACACCGCTATCTGGGGCGAAGAGGGTAACTTTATTGATGCGCTGGCGCATATGATCCTGCCTGCGATGGTGCTCGGCACAATCCCGCTGGCCGTCATTGTGCGTATGACCCGTTCGTCGATGCTGGAAGTGCTGGGGGAGGATTATATCCGTACCGCACGCGCCAAAGGGTTGACCAGGATGCGCGTCATTATCGTCCATGCTCTGCGTAACGCCATGCTGCCAGTCGTCACCGTGATCGGCCTGCAGGTCGGTACGCTGTTGGCGGGCGCGATTCTGACAGAAACTATCTTCTCGTGGCCCGGTCTGGGGCGCTGGCTGATCGATGCGCTGCAACGCCGCGATTATCCGGTAGTGCAGGGCGGCGTGTTACTGGTAGCGACGATGATTATTCTCGTCAACCTGCTGGTAGACCTGCTGTACGGCGTGGTGAACCCGCGTATTCGGCATAAGAAGTAAGGGGCCATCATGTCACAGGTTACTGAAAATAATGTTAATGCCGCACCGGCGCCCATGACGCCATTGCGGGAGTTCTGGCACTATTTCAAACGCAATAAAGGCGCGGTCGTCGGGCTGGCGTATGTTCTCATCGTGATCCTGATTGCGGTGTTTGCCAACTTTATTGCGCCGTACAACCCGGCAGAGCAGTTCCGTGATGCGCTGCTGGCGCCGCCGGTCTGGCAGGAAGGCGGCAGTTGGGCGCATATTCTGGGAACGGATGATGTTGGTCGCGATGTCCTCTCGCGCCTGATGTATGGCGCGCGTTTGTCACTGCTGGTCGGCTGTCTGGTGGTCGTCCTGTCGCTGGTAATGGGGATTATTCTCGGCCTGGTCGCGGGCTACTTCGGCGGTCTGGTCGATAACATCATCATGCGCGTGGTCGATATTATGCTGGCCCTGCCGAGCCTGCTGCTGGCGCTGGTGCTGGTGGCGATCTTCGGCCCCTCCATCGGCAACGCTGCGCTGGCGTTGACGTTTGTGGCGCTGCCGCACTATGTCCGCTTAACCCGCGCGGCGGTTCTGGTAGAGGTGAACCGCGATTATGTGACTGCCTCCCGCGTGGCGGGCGCAGGCGCGATGCGTCAGATGTTCGTCAATATTTTCCCGAACTGCCTTGCGCCGCTGATCGTTCAGGCGTCACTGGGCTTCTCTAACGCCATTCTCGATATGGCTGCCCTCGGCTTCCTGGGGATGGGCGCACAGCCGCCTACGCCGGAATGGGGCACCATGCTCTCTGACGTTCTGCAGTTCGCGCAAAGCGCCTGGTGGGTCGTGACCTTCCCGGGGCTGGCGATTCTGCTGACGGTACTGGCATTTAACCTGATGGGTGACGGTCTGCGTGACGCGCTCGATCCCAAACTGAAGCAGTAAGAGGTTCGAGATGGCGTTATTAAATGTAGATCAATTATCGGTGCACTTCGGCGACGAAGGGACACCGTTCAAAGCCGTCGACCGCATTAGCTACAGCGTGAAGCAGGGTGAGGTGGTCGGGATTGTCGGCGAGTCTGGTTCCGGCAAATCCGTCAGCTCGCTGGCGATTATGGGGCTTATCGATTACCCAGGCCGCGTGATGGCGGAAAACCTGCTCTTTAACGGACAGGATCTGAAGCGCATTTCCGAGAAGGAACGTCGCAACCTGGTGGGTGCTGAAGTGGCGATGATTTTCCAGGACCCGATGACCAGCCTCAATCCTTGCTATACCGTTGGCTTTCAGATTATGGAAGCCATCAAGGTACATCAGGGCGGGAACAAGAAAACCCGTCGTCAGCGAGCGATTGACCTGTTGAACCAGGTGGGTATTCCCGATCCGGCTTCTCGTCTGGATGTCTATCCGCACCAGCTTTCTGGCGGCATGAGTCAGCGCGTGATGATTGCGATGGCCATAGCCTGTCGACCAAAGCTGTTAATTGCTGATGAACCGACCACGGCGCTGGATGTGACCATTCAGGCGCAAATCATTGAGCTGCTGCTGGAGTTGCAGCAAAAAGAGAACATGGCGCTGGTGCTGATTACCCATGACCTGGCGCTGGTGGCGGAAGCGGCGCACAAAATTATCGTCATGTACGCCGGGCAGGTCGTCGAAACCGGCGCTGCGCAGGATATTTTCCGCGCGCCGCGTCATCCGTATACCCAGGCATTGCTACGTGCGTTACCAGAGTTTGCGCAAGATAAAGCGCGTCTGGCGTCGCTGCCGGGCGTGGTGCCGGGGAAATATGACCGACCGACGGGTTGTCTGCTTAACCCTCGCTGCCCCTACGCCACGGACAGATGTCGTGCGGAAGAACCTGCTCTCAACCAACTGGACGATGGACGTCAGTCAAAATGTCATTACCCACTCGATGATGCCGGGAGGCCCACACTATGAGTACGCATGAGGCCACCTTGCAACAGCCGCTGTTGCGGGCTATCGACCTGAAAAAACACTATCCGGTGAAGAAGGGGATCTTTTCTCCGGAACGGCTGGTAAAAGCGCTGGACGGCGTGTCGTTTAATCTCGAACGCGGTAAAACGCTGGCCGTAGTGGGGGAGTCCGGTTGTGGAAAATCCACACTGGGTCGCCTGCTGACGATGATTGAAACGCCAACCGGCGGAGAGCTTTATTACCAGGGGCAGGATCTGCTCAAACACGATCCGCACGCGCAGAAACTGCGGCGGCAGAAAATTCAGATTGTGTTTCAGAACCCCTACGGTTCCCTGAACCCACGCAAGAAAGTGGGGCAAATTCTGGAAGAGCCGTTGCTGATCAATACCAGCCTGAGTAAAGCGCAGCGTCGTGAAAAAGCGCTGGCGATGATGGCGAAAGTGGGTCTCAAAACGGAGCACTACGACCGCTATCCGCATATGTTCTCCGGCGGCCAGCGTCAGCGTATCGCTATCGCCCGCGGTCTGATGCTGGATCCGGACGTAGTGATTGCCGACGAACCGGTCTCCGCGCTCGACGTGTCGGTGCGCGCCCAGGTGCTGAACCTGATGATGGATTTGCAACAGGATATGGGGCTGTCTTATGTCTTTATCTCGCACGACCTGTCGGTGGTGGAACACATCGCCGATGAAGTGATGGTCATGTACTTAGGCCGCTGCGTGGAGAAAGGGACCAAAGAGCAGATTTTTAACAATCCACGTCATCCCTATACCCAGGCGTTGCTCTCCGCCACGCCGCGGCTGAATCCGGACGATCGCCGTGAGCGGATTAAGCTGACCGGCGAGTTGCCGAGCCCGCTGAACCCGCCGCCGGGCTGCGCCTTCAACGCCCGCTGCAGCCGTCGCTTCGGACCCTGTACGCAGTTACAGCCGCAGCTTAAAGAGTACGACGGCCAGTTGGTGGCCTGCTTTGCCGTCGATCAGGATGAAAACCCGCAGAAGCCGCTGAGTTAATTGCGTTTTATGCTGGATGGCGCCTGCGCCTTATCAAGCCTACACCGTACCTGTAGGCCTGGTAAGCGTAGCGCCACCGGGCATGGCTCTCCGGTACGACTTATTCAATCAATTTTAATAACGGCGACAGGCACAACAATATTCCATATAACAGAATAAGCCAGGTTTTCAGGCCGCGTAATTTTTCCAGTTGCGCTACTTTATAAATCAGGAAAAAGGGAATAATACACGCGACAATGCCATAAAGCGGACTGCCTAACTGGAAAAAGACCAATACTGAGACGCGAAACGAAACCCAGATAACCAGAGTCACCACGATAAAGACACAGATTCCAGATGTCAGTAACAGTGGGTTGACGTTTTTGACATCCATAATACGACTCAATACATTCAGTACAATACCTTTAAGCGCTTCGTGAAAACCTAAATAAATACCAAAGAACGCGGTAAGTACGGCAAAAATATTGAGGATGGTAGAGGTAATGTGGATGATATGGCCAGGGATTACCTGAGCTGCCAGTGCAAGGGCGGAAATATTCTGCTCGAACGCTGATACCGCCTCTTCATGGCTAATCGAAAAGGTAAACGAGAACGAGAAAAAGAGAATAATGGCAATCAGCGTAATATAGCTAATGCGATGCGTGCGAATCGCCATCCGGGTGGCCAGCACACGGTCAGGTTCGCGCTTACGATAGGCGATGTTCATTGGGTTTAGCACCTGAATGAAGACCGCAGAAAAGAAGCAAAATGGGATAGTGAGCAGTACGTCGCGAAAGAAAACCGATGCGGCGGGAAAGGCGGAAATATTATCAAGATTCCAGTGTGGGATCATCGCAAAACCGAATATCAGAATGATCCCGACTTTTACCACCACCATCGGGCCGGAAATTTTAAATAATAACTTTTCCCCGCCGGAGGCAATCGCCACCAGCACGGCGAAAATCGCGACTTTATAGATAATAGACTGCGAAAGATCGGCCTCAGTAAGGCCGAAGGTTTTGATATAGGAGGCGCTATCAAACACCACCGACAGGGAGTAAATAAACACCCCGTGGATAATCATAAGAAAATAGATTACACCGAGAAAAACGCCCCAGTTTTTGCCAAGATAGTGACTGATAATATCCGTATAATCGTCACAGGTTTCGCTTTCAGATAACGTTTTTAGATAAATATCCTGCACAATATAGGTAGCGGGATAGGCGATGATAAAAGCGGTAATAAATACCCAGATCCCCTTGAGACCGATTTGCACTGGCATTAAGACGGTACCGGCGCCGATTGCCATACCGATACACAAGAGCACCCAGCCAAAATCATATTTTGTAAACGGTAATCTCGTTGAAAGCGATGTGGTCGTAGCGTTACTGTTATTTAATGGTAATGTGTCGTCCTGCATAGAGCCCCCTGCCCAAAATATACGCAGCTCTCTCATAAAGAATGCTGCCTATAACCAGGCTATAGTGCCTTGATACCCGATGCGGCAAACCGGTGACAGCGGTTCGCCGAGCAATCGTCAGAATGCTGCTTTTCTGCTGGCGTGTTCAAGGTCATGAATAATATCGTCGGGATCTTCAGGTCCCGCTGAAAGACGGATAAGTTCGTCGGTAATACCTGCTTTTAGCCATTCCTCTGGCGCAACAGGCGAATATGTCATAGACGCAGGATGCTGAACGAGGGTTTCGGTATCACCGGGACTGGCCGCGAGGAGGCATAATTTACAGAATTGAGCGGCTGACTGCCAGCCTCAGAAATGCTGAATGTATTCTGGCAAATAAAAGTAATCGTCTGCGAAGCGTCACGCAGATTGCACGTTAGCGCCGTGCCGGGACGGGGATTTTGCCGTAATATCAGCAGCAAGCCGGGTTTACCCGGTGAGGCGCAATGTTGCGGGGGCTTGATCCCCGGCGGCATTGGTTGCTGGAAAGAGAAAACCCCCGCACGTTGACTGGTATAAACCTGGCAACCTGACGGGGGCTAACTTGAACCTCAACACATCAAGGATAGCCGCGAACGGTTGCCATTGCAACAAGGCGGCTATATGACGCTTACGCAGTTGGGCGTGGCCTTCTGGCACGATCTGGCAGCGCCGATCATTGCTGGCATTATCGCCAGTGTGATCGTCAACTGGCTACGTGACAGGAAGTAACGCGTTTTGAGCGTCTGTCCGCCGTAATGGCAACATGCGCCCGAACCAGGCCGCAGGGGAAACCTTGCGGCCTTTTTCGGTTTACTGCGGGTAAGGCACCCAGTCGCCGCCATTCAGACGAACGTAGGGCTTACCCTGGTACTGAATCACCACCGCATTAGCGTTTTCTGAAACCGGCGCGGTTTGCGGCAGATTGCTGGTCAGCTTGTTCCAGTTCACACTGTCTTCGGTAAAGAGCTTACCGTCCACGGCGCGTACGACCAGTTCGGAAATCGCCAGGTAGCTGCTCGGCTGATTAATATCAATCGGCGCGCCCTCATGCGGGGCTTTCATGCCAAAAAATTTCACGCCCGCCGGGACGTTGGTGATGGAGGGGCTGGGAATATCGCGCAGGCCTGAGATCTGCATTCTGTCGCCCTTCAGCGCGCCGCCGTGCTCCGGTACGACCACCACCATCACCTTACGCCCGGATTTCTCCAGTTCGGTAAAGAAAGCGTCCAGTTCATCGAACAGTTTCTGCGCGCGAATTTTATAATCCGCTGTTTTGCTGACGCCGGGGAAATGGTTGCCATCGTGCAGCGGCAGCAGGTTAAAGAAAGTCGCGGAGCGGGAATTGGCTTCACGTTCTTCCCCTGTCAACCAGCGGTTCAGGACCGCCAGATCGTCATATACCGGCGAGCCGTCGAATGACAGCAGGGCGGTTGGCAGGCCGGACTGGTTCATCAGTTCGCTCTGCATACCGCCGTTTTCGCGAACTTCTTTCAGGAAGCCGCCAAATTCACCGTTATGATCCATCATCAGATGCTGAGTAAAGCCCAGCTTCGCCAGATTATCAAACAGATAACATTCGTTATCGGCTGGTTGATAAAGTCGGGTATGCGATGGTTGACCACAGCTGGCGCGCAGCAGACGAATGGCCGCCGGGCCGCTGTAAGACGTACCGGAATTAAAGTGTTTAAACAAAATGTCAAAGTGCGACCATAGCGGATGTGACATCAAGCCTGCCGCTTCGACATCCGACCAGGAGAGCGAACAAATATTGATGACCAATAGGTCGAACGGCTGCGCATCAGGCGGAAGCTGCGCCGGGAACGTCGTTTTCCGCTTTTCTTCCGCGGCATAGAAGGTGTTCAACCAGGCGTTCAGATTCGCGGTCGTCGGCGGCGCGGTTTGCGCAGGCATATCGCCGATGATCGGCTTATCGCCCGCTGTCGCGACGGTAGCGGCCGCATTACCGCCAGTCGTCGTCACCGTATCGGTTGGCTGGCCTGCCGGCCACAGCGTAAAAACCGGGCCGGTTAATGTCAGGACATTCAGCCATACCATGATGGCGACCACAAACACCGTGACCCGAATCCACTGTGATAAAAAAAGCCAGGCAACCAGCAGTACGAAGATGGCGCCGATCATTTGCCAGTTAATAAAACGGGCGATCAGATCGAGCAGATAACCGGAGCTGAATTCCGCCACCTGCGTCCCCTGGCTCATAATGCTTTGCGGGCCGGGCAGCCAGGTATCGTGCCAGAACAGCGCGAAGCCGACGGGAATGGCAATCCAGTGGCGCAACCGGTGAAGGCGATACTTTGGTATTGGCATGAGCAGAAACGCCATGAATACCAAATTCAGTAAAGGATGAAAATTCAGATAGCCTGCCCACAGCAGGCCAAACTTGACCAGAAAATAGAAGTTCCAGCCGGAAAGACCGCGCCAGTACTGCCAGAGCGGAGAAGGCATTGATGGAGTTTGAGTATGCTGAGTCATTTTTTGTCTGCCTTGACTTTCGTAGCGCGGCGCAGAGTTCCGGCTGGTTTTACATAACGAGGTTTGGCAAATAGCAGCCGGGTCGTATCACTGATACGGCGTAGCGAATGACGCGCCAGATACCCCAGCGGAAAGAAAATCAGCGCGCAAAAAAGAATAATTTGCACGATATCGCTGATGGTCATCATGATGCACGCTCCGCGGTGTCGTCGAGCAGTCGCAGGGGTTCAGGAATACGACGCCAGATGCGGCCATCGTGTTCGGCGTTTATTACCGGGTCGGCGCGTTTTGCCAGCGGTAGCGGCGTTCCCCACAGTTCCGGCGACAATAAGCGCATCTGCACCAGCTCGGCGCTGATTTGTTTATCTTCGAACCAGACCATACGATTAGAGAAAATATCGCCCGTCGGCAAAGGGAAAATATGGTTTAACGCGGTATCCAGATCGTTGACCCGGCAGAATGATAAAAACAGCACCAGACGGTTGCCGCCGATGGTCATAATATCGCCGGTTCGGTTTGGTCGACATAATGTCAACGCCTGCTCAACCCGAATGCCCGGCACCGGGCGCAGCGCGACCAGAACGCCTTTCCCGTCGGCGGGGAGCAGGGTGTTGCTCATCATCGTATGGATGGCATCGCAGAAGGTATCCCACGGCTGAAAACCGCGCAGTTTCAACGGCTGCGTCATCGACAATAGCGTGGTGATGTCTTCCGGTACGTAACGGCTGAACTGCTGCCCCTGCACGCTTTCAATAAGCGTCAGGCAGCGTGAAAGCGGGGCGTTCCAGGGAATGATCATATTCGCGCCGCAGCCCAGCAGCAGGCGCTCATCGGTGGCGCGCAAACTGGCGATATTTTCGCGCACGACAATTTTCAGCGCGCTTCCCCGCTGGCGCCGCAAAGTATGAATGCGACGAGCAAGCGGCTCGATTTGGTTGTTCTGTGTAAGCGAAAAAATAATTGTCGCGGCCTGCGCCGTGCGCGCGTCGTTGAATAGCGCTTCGTTATTGTCGAAAAGCGTCCAGTGTTCCGAGAGCGGCGGCGCGCCTTCAAGGACGGCGACGTGGCTAAGAATGCGTTTTTCGTCGCTACGCGGCTGAATTGCCGTCTCCTCCTGATGGGATAGCGTCCAGCGTTCGTCCTGCTGACACAGCAATAACTGCTGTCGGGCGCTGACGCCTTTTTCGTTACACCAGAAGGCAATATCGAACAAATGTTGGTCGCCCTGAAAACGTAAACTGGCGAGGCCGAAAAGTGAGCGATACTCGCCCATCAACAACGAGGACTGTTTATCGCTATTATTACAAGGGTTAATAACCAACAATGAACAGCGATGAAAGCGAGTCCATTTATTCATTTTTTCCAGCCATTTATGCAGGCTTTCTGACGTTATATTCCGCCACGTGTTATTTGCACAAATAAGAATGAAAAAGTAATGCGTCGGGTTAACAGAACAAAGCAAATCGTGGGGCAAAGAGTATAGCCCTTTTTCTGAATCCGGCATGGTAAATAAGCGGATTTTCTCCGGACCGTGAGATTCATCTAATTTGATTACTTTGCCAGGATCGCCTTCCATGCCGATGACGGCGACATTTGCATTCTCCGTTTGTGACGCAATCGTTTGATTCACCAGGCTGATGGCATCTTGCTGGCGATCGGCGTTAACCCACCAGACGCCGCCGGTTGGCATATGGCGCAGTTCATCCCATAATGATGAGATGCCGAGAGAAAATACGGGGTCCACAGTGTCCCTCATGTCACTATTTTAACTGTTTATCAGTTTACTAGCGAAAGCACAGAAATAAACCTAACATTGAAATTAAAACGCATCAGATTTAGCATGTGAATCAATTTGCCCGGCAGGATGCCCTGTAACTCTGCGCTTTGCATTTTTACACATTATAAATGATGTCACGGAAAGATGAAAAATGCGCGTTCTCCCGTATTGACGACGGGGCGTAATGCTGCCAGTGAGAAATATTTAAAAAGGAGCAACCAGAATGTATAACAATGAACCTGGCGCTCAGTCCGATCCAACGTTGGGCTACACTTTTCAAAATGATTTTCTGGCATTAAGCCAGGCGTTTTCACTACCCGAAATAGATTACACCGATATTTCCCAACGTGAACAGTTGGCGGCGGCGATTAAAAGATGGCCACTCCTGGCTGAATTTGCGCAACCACATTCATTAAGGAAGCCATGAATGGCGATTCTGGGACTGCAGGGCGTGCGCGGCGGGGTGGGAACCACATCTCTCACCGCAGCACTCGCCTGGGCGTTACAAATCTTAGGGGAAAATGTCCTGGTGATTGACGCCAGCCCCGATAACCTGCTGCGCATGTCGTTTAACGTCGACTTTGTCCATCAGGGCGGTTGGGCGCGATCGTTGCTGGACGGCCAGGACTGGCGCGATGCCGGGTTACGTTATACCTCGCAGCTTGATCTACTGCCGTTTGGACAGCTCACCGCGCAAGAGCGGGAAAATCCGCAGGCCTGGCAGGAGACGCTGGGAGAGATCGGATCGGCTATCCAGGCGCTGAAAGCGAGCGGGCGTTATAGCTGGATTTTACTGGACTTGCCCTACGGCGCGTCACCGCTGACACGGCAGCTGGTGAGCCTCTGCGACCATACGCTGGCGATAGCCCGAGTTGACGCTAACTGCCATATTCGCCTTCATCAGCAGGCGTTGCCTGCCGGAGCGCATATTCTGATCAATGACTTACGCATTGGCAGTCAGTTACAGGACGATCTGTACCAGGTCTGGCTGCAAAGCCAGCGCCGGTTGCTGCCTATTGTGATCCATCGCGATGAGGCGATGGCGGAGTGTATGGCGTCGAAACAGCCGTTAGGCGAATATCGCAGCGATTCGTTAGCTGCCGAAGAGGTGTTAACGCTGGCGAACTGGTGCCTGCTGCATGATGCGGGCGACAAAACGTCCGCCGGGAGCCTGCGATGAGCGCCCTTTCCCGGTGGCTGCTTATCCCGCCGGTTAGCGCGCGTTTGAGCGAGCGCTATCAGGGTTACCGCCGCCACGGCGCGTCGCCGTTTAGCGCAGCGCTCGGCTGCCTGTGGATGATTCTGGCGTGGATAGTGTTTCCGCTTGAGCATCCGCGCTGGCAGCGTATTCGCGACGGGCATAAAGCGCTTTATCCGCATATTAACGCCGCCCGCCCGCGCCCGCTGGACCCGGCCCGTTACCTCATTCAGACCCTCTGGCTGGTGATGATCTCGTCGACTAAAGAACGTCATGAACCGCGCTGGCGGTCATTTGCGCGCCTGAAGGACGTTCGTGGACGTTACCATCAATGGATGGATACCTTACCGGAACGGGTGCGCCAAAAGACAACGCATCTGGAAAAGGAAAAAGAGCTGGGACATCTTAGCAACGGCGCCCGGCGTTTTATTCTGGGCGTTATCGTGACCTTTTCACTGATACTGGCGCTGATCTGTATTACGCAGCCATTTAACCCGCTATCGCAATTTATCTTTCTGCTGTTGCTGTGGGGCGTTGCGCTGTTGGTACGACGTATGCCGGGACGCTTTTCCGCGCTGATGCTCATCGTGCTGTCGCTAACGGTCTCCTGTCGTTATATCTGGTGGCGCTATACCTCGACGCTAAATTGGGACGACCCGGTCAGTCTGGTGTGCGGGCTGATTCTGCTGTTTGCGGAAACCTACGCCTGGATTGTGCTTGTGCTGGGGTACTTCCAGGTGGTGTGGCCGTTAAATCGTCAACCGGTGCCGTTGCCGAAAGAAATGTCGCAGTGGCCGACGGTGGATATTTTTGTACCGACCTATAACGAAGACCTTAATGTGGTCAAAAATACCATTTACGCTTCGCTTGGCATTGACTGGCCGAAGGACAAGCTGAATATCTGGATCCTTGATGACGGCGGGCGTGAATCATTTCGTCATTTTGCCCGACATGTTGGCGTGCATTACATTGCCCGCACCACGCATGAACACGCCAAAGCCGGCAACATCAACAATGCGCTAAAACACGCGAAAGGCGAGTTTGTGGCGATCTTCGATTGCGACCATGTGCCGACACGCTCGTTTCTGCAAATGACAATGGGCTGGTTCCTGAAAGAAAAACAGCTGGCGATGATGCAGACGCCGCATCATTTCTTCTCCCCGGACCCGTTTGAGCGCAACCTGGGACGTTTTCGTAAAACGCCTAACGAAGGCACGCTGTTTTACGGACTGGTGCAGGACGGTAACGATATGTGGGACGCCACTTTCTTTTGCGGATCGTGCGCGGTGATTCGCCGTAAGCCGCTGGATGAGATTGGCGGTATCGCCGTTGAGACGGTGACGGAAGATGCGCATACTTCGCTCCGGCTGCACCGGCGAGGTTATACCTCAGCGTATATGCGCATTCCGCAGGCGGCGGGGCTGGCGACGGAAAGCCTGTCGGCGCATATCGGGCAGCGTATTCGTTGGGCGCGGGGCATGGTGCAAATTTTCCGCCTCGATAACCCTCTGTTTGGTAAAGGCTTAAAACTGGCGCAGCGGCTGTGCTACCTCAACGCGATGTTCCATTTCTTGTCCGGCATTCCGCGCCTGATCTTTCTGACCGCGCCGCTGGCTTTTCTGCTGCTGCACGCCTATATCATTTATGCGCCTGCGTTGATGATTGCGCTATTTGTGATACCGCACATGGTCCACGCCAGCCTGACTAACTCGAAGATTCAGGGCAAGTATCGTCACTCTTTCTGGAGTGAAATCTATGAAACGGTACTGGCATGGTATATCGCACCGCCGACTCTGGTCGCGTTGATCAATCCGCACAAAGGGAAATTTAACGTCACGGCGAAAGGCGGGCTGGTGGAAGAGAAGTACGTCGACTGGGTAATCTCGCGTCCGTATATCTTCCTTGTCTTGCTTAACCTGCTCGGCGTGGCGGCGGGCGTATGGCGATACTATTACGGGCCGGAAAATGAAACGCTGACCGTCATCGTTAGCCTGGTGTGGGTCTTCTATAACCTGGTCATTCTCGGCGGCGCGGTTGCGGTTTCGGTAGAGAGTAAACAGGTCAGGCGCGCGCATCGGGTCGAGATTGCCATGCCGGGGGCCATCGCCCGCGAAGATGGACATTTGTTCTCCTGTACCGTACATGACTTCTCCGACGGCGGGTTAGGCATCAAGATCAACGGTCAGGCGCAGGTGCTGGAAGGGCAGAAAGTGAATCTGTTGCTTAAACGCGGGCAGCAGGAATATGTCTTTCCAACGCAGGTGGTGCGCGTAACGGGCAATGAGGTCGGACTACAACTGATGCCGCTCACCACCAAACAACATATTGATTTTGTGCAGTGTACCTTCGCGCGCGCCGATACGTGGGCGCTTTGGCAAGATAGCTTCCCGGAAGATAAACCGCTGGAAAGCTTGCTGGATATTCTGAAGCTGGGCTTCCGCGGATATCGCCACCTCGCGGAATTCGCGCCGCCTTCAGTAAAAGTAATTTTCCGATCGTTGACGGCGTTAATTGCCTGGATTGTATCGTTTATTCCGCGTCGCCCGGAGCGGCAAGCGGCGATACAGCCGTCGGATCGGGTTATGGCTCAGGCTCAACAATGATGATAATGCGATGAAAAGAAAATTGTCCTGGATTTGTGCGGCGGTAATAGGATTAAGCGCGTTTCCTGCTTTCATGACGGCGGCGGCGCCTGCTACGCCGCCATTGATAAATGCTGAACCCACCGAGCCTGCGCCGTCGCCCGCAACTGAGGCGCCCGTCGTGGCGCAGACCGCGCCTTCGCGCGAGGTCAAGCTGACCTTTGCGCAAATCGCGCCGCCGCCGGGCAGCATGGCGCTGCGTGGCGTTAACCCTAACGGCGGCATTGAATTTGGTATGCGCAGCGATGAAGTGGCGTCGAAAGCGGTGCTGAATCTGGAATATACGCCCTCGCCGTCGCTCCTGCCGGTTCAGTCGCAGCTCAAGGTTTATCTCAATGATGAACTGATGGGCGTACTGCCGGTGACAAAAGAGCAGTTGGGGAAAAAGACGCTGGCGCAGGTACCTATCAATCCGCTATTTATCACCGACTTTAACCGGGTGCGGCTGGAGTTTGTCGGCCACTATCGCGACGTGTGTGAAAACCCGGCCAGCAGTACTCTGTGGTTAGACATCGGGCGAAATAGCGCCCTGGATCTGACCTATAACATGCTGCCGGTGAATAACGATCTGTCCCACTTCCCGGTGCCGTTTTTCGATCCGCGGGATAACCGTCCGGTGACGTTGCCGATAGTGTTTGCTGACATGCCGGATCTGGCGCAGCAGCAGGCGGCTTCTATTGTCGCGTCCTGGTTTGGCTCGCGGGCGGGCTGGCGCGGTCAGCGCTTCCCGGTGTTGTATAATCACCTGCCGGATCGCAATGCGATCGTGTTCGCCACCAACGATCGACGCCCCGATTTCTTGCGCGATCATCCTGCGGTTAACGCGCCGGTTATCGAGATGATGAGCCATCCGGATAATCCGTATGTGAAGTTGCTGGTTGTGTTTGGTCGAGATGATAAAGACCTGTTGCAGGCGGCAAAAGGTATCGCGCAAGGGAATATTCTCTTCCGTGGTTCCAGCGTGGTGGTCAACGATGTAAAACCGCTGCTGGCGCGCAAACCGTATGATGCGCCGAACTGGGTGCGTACCGATCGCCCGGTCACTTTTGGCGAGCTGAAAACCTATGAAGAGCAGCTCCAGTCGAGTGGGCTGGAGCCGGCGCCCATCAACGTTTCTTTGAATCTGCCGCCGGATCTCTATTTGCTGCGTAGCAACGGTATTGATATGGATCTCAACTACCGTTATACCTCGCCGCCGACCAAAGACAGTTCACGGCTGGATATCAGTCTGAATAACCAGTTCCTGCAAGCCTTTAGCCTTAACAGCACGCAGGAAACTAATCGACTCCTGTTGCGCTTGCCGGTACTTCAGGGACTGCTGGATGGTAAAACGGATGTGTCTATTCCGGCGCTCAAACTGGGGGCGATGAACCAACTACGTTTTGACTTCCGCTACATGAATCCGATGCCGGGCGGGTCGGTGGACAACTGTATTACCTTCCAGCCGGTACCGAATCATGTGGTGATAGGGGATGACTCCACTATCGATTTTTCGAAATATTACCACTTTATCGCGATGCCGGATTTACGCGCGTTCGCCAATGCGGGTTTCCCGTTCAGCCGGATGGCCGACTTGTCTGACACGCTGGCGGTGATGCCGAAGACTCCAACCGAAGCACAAATGGAAACGCTGCTGAATACGGTCGGCGCCATTGGCGGGCAGACCGGTTTCCCGGCAATTAATCTGACCATCACCGATGATAGCGCTCAGATAGCCGACAAAGACGCCGATCTGCTGATTATTGGCGCTATTCCGGGCAAGCTAAAAGACGATAAGCGTATCGATCTGTTGGTACAGGCGACACAAAGCTGGGTAAAAACCCCGATGCGGCAGACCGCTTTCCCGTCGATTATGCCGGATGAGGCCGATCGCGCGGCGGATGCGCAGTCCACCGTCACCGCCAGCGGCCCGATGGCGGCGGTGGTGGGCTTCCAGTCGCCGTTTAACGATCAGCGCAGCGTGATTGCTCTGCTGGCTGACAGCCCGCGCGGTTACCAGCTACTGAACGACGCCGTGAACGACAGCGGTAAACGCGCCGCGATGTTTGGTTCCGTGGCGGTGATCCGCGAGTCCGGCGTTCACAGTCTGCGCGTTGGCGATATCTATTACGTCGGACATCTGCCGTGGTTTGAGCGGCTGTGGTATGCGCTGGCGAATCACCCGGTGCTGCTGGCGGTACTGGCGGCCCTCAGTGTGGTATTACTGGCGTGGGTATTGTGGCGTCTGCTACGTATTCTCAGTCGCCGTCGTCTCGACCCTGACCATGAGTAACGCATGATGACTATGCTGCGCGGGTGGATAACGATGTTCGTCATGCTGACGGCAATAAATGCGCAGGCAGCCTGTAGCTGGCCTGCGTGGGAACAGTTCAAGAAAGATTACATTAGCCAGCAGGGACGCGTTATCGATCCGGGCGATGCGCGAAAAATTACCACCTCCGAAGGGCAGAGCTACGCCATGTTCTTTGCCCTGGCGGCGAACGATCGACCGGCGTTCGCGCAACTGTTTAACTGGACGCAAAACAATCTGGCGCAGGGATCGCTGCGTGAACATCTGCCCGCCTGGCTGTGGGGACAAAAAGATCCCGACACCTGGTCGGTGCTGGACAGCAACTCCGCGTCCGACGGCGATATCTGGATGGCATGGTCGCTGCTGGAGGCCGGTCGCCTGTGGAAAGAGACGCGTTATACCGAGGTGGGCACGGCGTTGCTAAAACGCATCGCCCGCGAAGAGGTCGTGAATGTGCCGGGGCTGGGCTCAATGCTGCTACCTGGCAAAATCGGCTTTGCCGAGGCGAATAGCTGGCGTTTTAACCCAAGCTATCTGCCGCCGCAGTTGGCGCAATACTTTAGCCGTTTTGGCGCGCCGTGGTCGACGCTACGGGAAACCAATTTGCGGCTTTTGCTGGAAACCGCGCCGAAAGGTTTCTCGCCGGACTGGGTGCGTTATGAAAGCAAGCAAGGCTGGCAGTTGAAAGCGGAAAAGACGCTGATCAGTAGCTACGATGCGATTCGCGTCTATTTATGGGCGGGAATGATGCATGATGGCGATCCGCAAAAAGCGCGTTTACTGGCGCGATTTAAACCGATGGCGACGTTAACGATGAAAAACGGCGTTCCACCGGAGAAAGTGGATGTCGTCAGCGGGAATGCGCAAGGGACGGGGCCGGTCGGGTTTTCCGCCGCTTTACTGCCTTTCCTGCAAAATCGCGACGCCCAGGCCGTGCAGCGACAGCGGGTCGCAGACCATTTTCCTGGCAGCGATGCCTATTACAACTATGTGCTGACTCTCTTTGGACAAGGCTGGGATCAGCACCGTTTTCGCTTCACCGTCAAAGGTGAATTATTACCTGACTGGGGCCAGGAATGCGTAAGTTCACGTTAAGTCTCATGCACGCTTTTTTGCCGGCTGGCGGTCGAAACGCCTTACCTGGCAAAAGGGGCGTTTCTCGGGCATTGTTGGGTTTATCGCTTGGTATGGCGCTAACACCGCTTGCCGGCGCAGCGACCTCCGCGCAGCAACAGTTGCTGGAGCAGGTTCGGCTGGGCGAGGCCACGCACCGTGAGGACTTAGTCCGTCAGTCGCTCTATCGCCTGGAGCTGATCGACCCCAATGATCCACAGGTTATCGCCGCCCGTTTCCGCTATCTGTTGCGCCAGGGGGATAGCGACGGGGCGCAGAAGCTACTTGACCGGCTGGCGCAACTGGCGCCGGAGTCGACGGCGTATCAATCTTCCCGCACCGCGATGCTGCTCTCCACGCCGCAAGGACGCCAGTCTTTGCAGGAGGCGCGTTTACTGGCGACGACCGGCCATACTGAACAAGCGATCGCCAGCTACGACAAGCTGTTTAAAGGTTATCCGCCGGAGGGCGAACTGGCGGTCGAATACTGGACGACCGTGGCGAAATTGCCCGCCCGCCGTCACGAAGCGATTAACCAGCTACAGAAAATCAATGCCGTCAGTCCGGGTAATAACGCTCTGCAAAATGCGCTGGCGCAACTGTTGTTCGCCAGCGGGCGGCGCGATGAGGGATTCGCGGTGCTAAAACAGATGGCGAAATCCAGTACGGGACGCAGCGCGGCCTCCGCCATCTGGTACCAGCAGATAAAAGATCTCCCGGTGAGCGACGCCAGCGTAAAAGCGTTGCAAGACTATCTGACGCAGTTTAGCGAAGGCGATAGCGTGTCTGCCGCCCGCGCCCAGCTTAGCGAGCAGCAAAAACAGTTAGCCGATCCGGCGTTCCGCGCGCGCTCGCAGGGCATCGCGGCGGTTAATGCCGGAGAAGGCGGCAACGCCATTGCGCAATTGCAGCAGGCGGTGAGCGCCCGGCAGGACGACAGCGAGGCGGTCGGCGCGCTGGGGCAGGCATACTCACAGCGTGGCGATCGCGCCCGCGCCGTCGCGCAGTTTGAAAAGGCGCTAGCGATGGAGCCGCACAGCAGCAGCCGCGATAAGTGGGAGAGTCTGCTGAAGGTCAATCGCTACTGGCTGTTAATTCAGCAGGGCGACGCGGCCTTAAAAGCGAATAATCTGGCCCAGGCGGAGCGTTTCTATCAGCAGGCGCGAGCAGTGGATAACACCGACAGCTACGCGGTACTGGGGCTGGGGGATGTGGCGATGGCGCGCAAAGATAATGCCGCCGCCGAACGTTATTATCAGCAGACGCTGCGTATGGATAGCGGTAATACCAATGCTGTACGCGGGCTGGCGAATCTTTATCGCCAGCAGTCGCCGCAAAAAGCCGCCGCGTTTATCGCTTCTCTTTCCGCCAGTCAGCGGCGCAGTATCGACGATATCGAACGCAGTCTGGAAAATGACCGTCTGGCGCAGCAGGCGGAAACGCTGGAAAGCGAGGGCAAATGGGCGCAGGCCGCAGAACTGCACCGTCGCCGGCTGGCATTAGATCCGGGGAGCGTGTGGGTGACGTACCGACTGTCACGCGATCTGTGGCAGGCCGGGCAGCACGCCCAAGCCGATGCGCAAATGCGCTCTCTGGCGCAGCAGAAGCCAAACGATCCGGAACAGGTCTATGCTTATGGGCTTTATCTTTCCGGCAGCGATCGGGACCGGGCGGCGCTGGCGCATCTCAATACCCTACCGACCAGCCAGTGGAACAGCAATATTCAGGAACTGGCGGGCCGATTGCAAAGTAACCAGGTGCTGGAAAGCGCTAACCGCTTGCGCGATAGCGGCAAAGAACGCGAAGCGGAAGCGTTGTTACGTCAGCAGCCGCCCTCTACGCGCATTGCGTTAACGTTGGCAGACTGGGCGCAGCAGCGTGGCGATAATGCGGCGGCCCGCGCCGCTTATGACGCCGTTCTGGCGCGGGAACCGGGTAATGTCGATGCCATGCTGGGGCGGGTGGAAATCGACATCGCACAGGGCGATAACGCTGCGGCGCGCGCTCAACTGGCGGCGTTGCCTGCGTCGCAAATCACCTCTCTTAACATGCAGCGCCGCGTCGCGCTGGCGCAGCTCCAGCTTGGCGATATCACGGCGGCGGCGCGGATCTTTAACCGCATTACGCCGCAGGCAAAAGCACAGCCGCCATCAATGGAAAGCGCGATGATATTGCGTGACGCCGCCGCTTTTCAGGCGCAAACGGGCGAGCCGCAGCGGGCGCTGGAGACCTACAAAGACGCAATGGTCGCCGCGGCGATTACGCCGGTTCGTCCCCAGGATAACGATACCTTTACCCGCCTGACGCGCAATGATGAAAAAGATGACTGGCTAAAACGCGGCGTGCGTAGCGATGCGGCGGAGTTGTACCGTCAGCAGGATCTCAATGTCACGTTGGCGCACGATTATTGGGGGTCGAGCGGGACTGGCGGTTACTCCGATCTGAAGGCGCATACCACGATGCTTCAGGTGGATGCGCCCTGGTCGGACGGACGGGCGTTCTTTCGTACTGATATGGTGAATATGGATGTTGGCCGTTTCTCTACGGATGCGGACGGAAAATACGATAATAACTGGGGTACCTGTACGCTGGAGAAATGCAGCGGACATCGTAGCCAGGCCGATACGGGCGCGAGCGTGGCGGTCGGCTGGCAGAATGAGACCTGGCGCTGGGATATCGGCACGACGCCGATGGGCTTTAATGTCGTTGATGTGGTCGGCGGCGTCAGCTATAGCGACGATATCGGGCCGTTGGGTTATACCCTGAACGCGCATCGTCGCCCGATCTCCAGCTCGCTGCTGGCGTTTGGCGGACAAAAGGACGCCAGCAGCAATACCGGCACCAAATGGGGCGGCGTGCGGGCCAACGGCGGCGGCGTCAGTCTCAGCTATGATAAAGGCGAAGCAAACGGTGTCTGGGCGTCGCTCAGCGGCGACCAGTTGAGCGGTAAAAATGTGGAAGATAACTGGCGCGTGCGCTGGATGACCGGTTATTACTATAAGGTGATTAACGAGAATAACCGCCGCGTTACCGTCGGGCTGAATAACATGATCTGGCATTACGACAAAGATTTGAGCGGTTATTCACTGGGTCAGGGCGGTTATTATAGCCCGCAGGAATACCTGTCGTTTGCGGTGCCGGTGATGTGGCGGCAGCGTACGGAAAACTGGTCGTGGGAGCTAGGCGGCTCGGTATCCTGGTCGCACTCCCGCACCCGTACCATGCCGCGTTATCCGCTGATGAATTTGATTCCGGCGGATTATCAGGAGGATGCGCGTGACCAGACCAACGGCGGCGGCAGCAGCCAGGGATTTGGCTATACCGCGCGGGCGCTCATTGAACGCCGTGTTACTGCCAACTGGTTTGTGGGTACGGCTGTCGATATTCAGCAGGCGAAAGATTATACCCCCAGTCATCTGCTGCTGTATGTCCGTTATTCCGCGGCGGGCTGGCAGGGGGATATGGATTTACCGCCGCAGCCTCTGGTGCCTTACGCTGACTGGTAATCATTGCGTCAGGCCTACGAATTGACAGGCGTCGTAGGCCTGAGAAGCGCAGCGCCATCAGACGCTATCATTAACCGTTATTCAGAAAAGTCCTTTTCAGATACAGCCTCTCTTAATGCCGCTGCAATCGGGTATACTCAGGCGGCAGTCCGGGATATCCAGGGAGAGTCAATTTGCGCGTCAGCCGCTCGTTAACAATTAAACAGATGGCAATGGTTGCGGCCGTTGTCATGGTGTTTGTTTTTGTCTTTTGCACCGTTTTGTTGTTCCATCTGGTACAGCAGAACCGCTACAACACGGCTACGCAACTGGAAAGTATCGCGCGATCTGTTCGGGAACCTCTTTCTTCCGCGATTCTAAAAGCGGATCTCCCCGGCGCGGAAACCATTCTGGAAAGTATTAAACCTGCGGGCGTGGTGAGTCGCGCCGATGTGGTATTGCCGAATCAGTTCCAGGCGTTGCGTAAGCGCTTCATTCCTGAACGCCCCGTCCCGGTTATGGTGACGCGTCTCTTCGAACTGCCGGTACAAATTTCTTTGCCGGTTTATTCGTTGGAGCGTCCTGCCAATCCGCAACCGCTGGCCTACCTTGTATTGCAGGCGGATTCGTACCGTATGTACAAGTTCGTCATGAGCGCGCTCTCTACGTTAGTGACCATTTACTTACTTTTATCGCTGATCCTGACGGTGGCCATCGCCTGGTGCGTAAACCGCCTGATTGTGCATCCGCTGCGCAAAATCGCCCGCGAGCTGAACGACATTCCGCAGCAGGAGCTGATCGGACATCAGCTGGCGTTGCCGCGTCTGCATCAGGATGATGAAATTGGGATGCTGGTGCGCAGCTATAACCTCAACCAGCAGCTTATGCAGCGTCAACGCGAGGAGCAAACGGACAACGCGATGCGTTTTCCGGTTTCCGAGCTGCCCAATAAAGCCTTTTTAATGGCATTGCTGGAACAGGTTATCACCCGCCAACAGACCACCGCGCTTATCATCGTGACGTGCGAAACGTTGCGTGACACGGCAGGCGTGCTGCAAGAAACGCAGCGGGAGATTCTATTACTGACGCTGGTTGAGAAGCTGAAGTCGGTGCTGGCGCCGCGCATGGTGCTTACGCAGGTCAGCGGGTATGACTTTGCCATTATCGCCCACGGCGTTAAAGAGCCGTGGCACGCCATCACATTAGGTCAGCAAATACTCACTATCATTAATGAACGACTGCCCATCCAGGGTATTCAACTGCGCCCAAGCTGCAGTATTGGCATTGCGATGTATTATGGCGATCTGACCGCCGAAGAGCTCTATGGTCGCGCCGTCTCCGCCGCCTTTACCGCGCGCCGAAAAGGTAAAAATCAGATCCAGTTCTTTGACCCGGCGCAGATGGAGGCCGCTCAACAGCGCCTTACCGAAGAGAGCGATATCCTTACCGCGCTGGATAACCATCAGTTTGCCATTTGGCTGCAGCCGCAGGTCGAGATGCGCAGCGGCAACGTATTAAGCGCCGAAGCCTTGTTACGTATGCAACAGCCGGACGGTAGCTGGGAATTACCAGATGGGCTGATTGAGCGCATTGAATCCTGCGGCCTGATGGTCACGGTGGGCTATTGGGTGCTGGAAGAGTCCTGCCGCCAGCTTGCCGCCTGGCAGGAGCGCGGCGTGACATTGCCGCTCTCCGTCAATCTTTCCGCGTTACAGCTCATGCACCCTGGCATGGTGTCGGAGCTGCTGGAATTGTTAAACCGCTATCGTATTCAACCAGGTACGCTGATTCTTGAGGTCACTGAAAGCCGCCGTATCGACGATCCGCACGCTGCCGTCGCTATCTTACGTCCGTTACGTAATGCTGGCGTGCGTATCGCACTGGATGATTTTGGCATGGGTTACGCGGGGCTGCGCCAGTTACAGCATATGAAGTCGCTACCGGTCGATATCCTTAAAATTGATAAAATGTTTGTCGATGGGTTACCGGATGATCACAGTATGGTGACGGCGATTATTCTGATGGCCCGCAGTCTTAATTTACAATTGATTGCCGAGGGCGTGGAGAACGAGGCGCAACGCGCGTGGCTGGAACAGGCGGGAGTCAACGTCGCGCAAGGCTTCCTGTTTGCTCGGCCCGTTCCCGCGGATATCTTTGAAGAACGGTATCTGTCGCACGAAAATCCTGATTACAAAAGTTAAAAAAGGTCGCGCTTGTGCGAGCCAGCTCAAACTTTTTAACATTTTTGTTTCAATTATGATCCTGGCGCATTTCTGTCATGTTGTGTGGGTGTTATTTTAAGGCCGCAGGTTACTCATAACCTTACAAGACCTGTGGTTTTTACTTCAAGGACACCCTATGAAAACCTCTCTGTTCAAAAGTCTTTATTTTCAGGTCCTGACAGCAATCGCCATTGGTATTCTCCTTGGCCATTACTATCCTGAACTGGGCGCACAAATGAAACCGCTTGGCGACGCGTTCGTTAAGCTCATTAAGATGATCATCGCTCCTGTCATTTTCTGTACTGTCGTGACGGGCATCGCAGGCATGGAAAGCATGAAAGCGGTGGGCCGTACCGGCGCGGTCGCGCTGCTTTACTTTGAAATTGTCAGTACGATTGCGCTGATTATCGGTCTTATCATCGTCAACGTTGTGCAACCTGGCGCCGGGATGAACGTCGATCCGGCAACGCTGGATGCGCAGGCGGTGGCCGTTTATGCCGCACAAGCCAAGGAGCAGGGCATTATTGCCTTCCTGATGGATGTCATACCGGGCAGCGTGATCGGCGCGTTTGCCAGCGGCAACATTCTGCAGGTCTTACTGTTTGCGGTGTTGTTTGGTTTTGCGCTGCACCGTTTGGGCAGCAAAGGCCAGCTCATTTTCAATGTGATTGAGAGTTTTTCGCAGGTCATTTTCGGCATCATCAATATGATCATGCGCCTGGCGCCGATTGGCGCATTCGGCGCGATGGCCTTCACCATCGGTAAATACGGCGTCGGTTCTCTGGTGCAACTGGGGCAGCTCATTATCTGCTTCTATATCACCTGTATTCTCTTCGTGGTGGTGGTGCTGGGGACGATTGCACGGGTAACGGGCTTTAGCATTTTTAAATTTATTCGCTATATCCGGGAAGAATTACTCATTGTGCTTGGCACCTCCTCTTCCGAGTCAGCGTTGCCGCGTATGCTCGATAAGATGGAAAAACTGGGGTGCCGTAAGTCGGTGGTAGGGCTGGTGATCCCGACGGGGTATTCGTTCAACCTTGATGGCACCTCTATCTACCTGACGATGGCGGCGGTGTTTATCGCCCAGGCGACCAACAGCCATATGGATATCTTCCACCAGATAACGCTGCTGGTCGTGCTGCTGCTTTCGTCAAAAGGCGCCGCGGGCGTGACCGGAAGCGGCTTTATCGTGCTGGCGGCCACTATCTCCGCCGTGGGCCATTTACCGGTTGCGGGACTGGCGTTAATCCTCGGTATCGACCGCTTTATGTCCGAAGCGCGCGCGCTGACTAACCTGGTGGGTAACGGCGTGGCGACGGTGGTGGTTGCCAAATGGGTGAAAGAGTTAGATCACCAAAAGCTGGACGATGTGCTTAATAATCGTGCGCCGGATGGCAAAACGCACGAAATTTCCTCCTAATCTCGCCACTTATGCCCGTAGTCCCTTCCAGGACTGCGGGTGTTTGCGCATAATTGACCCCTGCGCCCAAAGCATACAGCATGATGCTTAGGGATTATTTCACTTCTTCCGTGACATTTTTAGGTTCTCGCGGTCTAACACGAAGTGTTTTTACGTCATATTCAGGCATCCCTGCCGGGGCTGTCTTTTTATTACCAGGATTGTTGATCAGGGGTTCACATGCAGGGCACAAAAATTCGACTCTTAGCGGGCAGTCTGTTGATGTTGGCCTCTGCCGGCTATGTGCAGGCAGATGCGCTCCAGCCCGATCCGGCATGGCAACAGGGGACGCTGGCTAATGGGTTACAGTGGCAAGTGTTGGCTACGCCTCAGCGCCCCAGCGATCGTATTGAAGTTCGTCTCCAGGTTAATACCGGTTCGCTCACCGAAAGTACGCAACAGAGCGGGTTCAGCCATGCGATTCCCCGTATCGCGCTGACGCAAAGCGGTGGTCTGGATGCCGCACAGGCACGTTCTTTATGGCAGCAAGGGTTTGATCCGAAACGTCCCATGCCGCCCGTTATTGTTTCTTATGATTCCACGCTCTATAACCTCAGTTTACCCAATAACCGTAACGATCTGCTGAAAGAAGCGCTGACCTATCTGGCTAACGTCTCCGGTAAATTAACCATTACGCCAGAGACGGTGAATCATGCGTTAAGCAGCGAAGATATGGTTGCGACGTGGCCAGCAGATACTAAAGAGGGCTGGTGGCGTTATCGGCTGAAAGGGTCGGCGTTATTGGGGCACGATCCCGCGGAACCGTTAAAGCAGCCGGTAGACGCAGCCAAAATTCAGGCTTTCTATGAAAAATGGTACACCCCGGATGCCATGACGCTGATTGTTGTCGGCAACATTGATGCGCGCTCCGTCGCCGAGCAGATCAATAAAACGTTCGGTACGCTGAAAGGTAAACGCGAAACGCCCGCCCCGGTGCCGACGCTTTCGCCGCTGCGGGCGGAATCAGTGAGCATTATGACCGATGCGGTGCGCCAGGATCGTCTCTCCATTATGTGGGATACGCCGTGGCAACCGATTCGCGAGTCGGCGGCGCTGTTGCGCTACTGGCAGGCGGATCTGGCGCGCGAAGCGCTGTTCTGGCATATCCAGCAAGAGCTTACTAAAAATAACGCGAAAGATATTGGTCTGGGGTTTGACTGCCGGGTTCTGTTTCTGCGCGCGCAGTGCGCCATCAACATTGAATCACCTAATGATAAGCTCAATACCAATTTGAGCCTGGTGGCGAATGAACTGGCGAAAGTACGCGATAAAGGTTTGTCGGAAGAGGAGTTTACTGCGCTGGTGGCGCAGAAAAATCTCGAATTGCAAAAGCTGTTCGCGACCTACGCGCGTACCGATACTGACATTTTGACTGGACAGCGTATGCGCTCGCTGCAGAATCAAGTGGTGGATATCGCGCCGGAGCAGTATCAGAAGCTGCGTCAGAATTTCCTCAACAGCCTGACCGTTGATATGCTCAATCAGAATTTACGTCAGCAGTTATCGCAGGAGATGGCATTAATTTTGCTGCAACCGCAAGGCGAGCCGGAATTTAATATGAAGGCGTTAAAGGCGACGTGGGATGAAATCATGGTCCCGACAACTGCCGCCGCTGTTGAAGCAGATGAGGCGCATCCGGAAGTGACGGAGACACCGGCGGCACAGTAAGCTGCCGCCTGCCGGCCCGGTAAGCGCAGCGCCACCGGGCAAGAGCAAATGACTTACTGCGGCATCGCGTCGTGCGGAATAATGGCCCCACGGTACTGAATTACCGTGCTGGCCGTCAGGTGTCCGCGCTTCGCGGCATCCGTCGCGCTGCCGCCCGTCAAACGAACGGCCAGATAACCGGCGCTGAAGGAGTCGCCTGCGGCAGTGGTGTCTATCACTTTCTCTTTCGGCAGTTTTACTGCCGGAACGTCAATGAGCGCCTCGCCCTGAATTGAGACCAGGCAAGAGTCCGCCCCGCGTTTTACCACCACTTCCTGCACGCCTGCCGCATGGGTGCGGGCAATGACCTCTTCCACCGGTTGCTGACCCCATAGCGCGTCTTCATCGTCCAGTGTCAGGAAAGCGATATCAGTACATTCCAGCATCTTTTGATAGACCTGCTGCGTTTCTTCGCGACTTGTCCATAAACGCGGGCGATAGTTATTATCAAAAATGACTTTCCCGCCGTTGGCCCGGCATTCACGCAATAAAGACAGCAGCTTATCACGGCTGGTCGGGCTTAAAATCGCGAGGCTAATGCCGCTCAGGTAGAGATAATCGAAGGTCGCCAGCGCCTCGCAGATAGCCGCTGACTGTTCGCTCTCCAGCCAGAATTTCGCTGCCGCTTCGTTACGCCAGTAGTAGAAGGTACGCTCGCCAGTGTCATCGGTTTCGATGTAATAGAGGCCTGGCAGGCGATTTTCCATCCGCTGCGTTAGCGAGGTATCCACATTTTCATGCTGCCACGCCTCCAGCATCTGTTGGCTGAAACTGTCGGTACCCAGCGCCGTCACATAGTGAACGGCCAGAGCGGCAGAATCGACCTGACGGGCAATATAAACGGAGGTATTCAGCGTGTCGCCGCCGAAGCCGCGCTGAACATCAGCGCCTTTCTGCGACAGCTCAATCATGCATTCGCCAATCACGGCAATCTTTTTAGACATAGTCGTGAACCTGATCTGTAAAAATTAGCGTTAGTGTGCGCTGTGGATGTTTAGTGGTCAATAATATTAAAACATCGGTCCATTATTTTTTTGAGCAAGTGCGTATTTTTGACAAGTTTCGGGGTCTGTTTTTATTTTGCCAGGGACCGAGGGTAAAGTTCTCTGCCTGAACGCCGATAACCTTTGACGAGTCCGGACAGTCACACTCCCATTAACAGGACAACTGAGATGATAAAGCAGGTTATCCAGCAGCTACGCGTTCCTGATGCAGGTATAGAGAATTTGCAGGAACGGCGCTATTGGCTGCAATGCGAGCGTGCCTATACTTACCAGCCGATATACCAGACGGATGGCCGTCTGATGGCGGTTGAACTTCTCACTGTCGTCACTCATCCTGATAACCCTTCCAGACGTATTGCCCCGGATCGTTATTTCGCGGAGTTAGCGGTTCGACACCGCATTGACGTAGTGAAAGAACAACTTCATCAGCTTGAACAAAAAGCGGATTTTTTCACTCGCCATCACTTATTGGCATCGGTCAATGTCGACGGCCCTACGCTGATTGCCATGCGACGACAGCCGGACATTCTGGCAGCGATGGAGCGCTTACCCTGGCTGCGTTTCGAACTGGTGGAACATATTCGTTTGCCGAAAGACTCCTCTTTCGCCTCGATGTGTGAGTTCGGCCCGCTGTGGCTGGATGATTTTGGTACCGGTATGGCCAATTTTTCAGCGCTGAGCGAAGTGCGTTATGACTACATTAAAGTGGCGCGCGAGCTGTTCGTCATGCTGCGTCAGTCCCCGGAGGGACGCAACCTGTTCACTCTGCTGCTGCAACTGATGAACCGCTACTGCCGCGGCGTTATTGTCGAGGGCGTGGAGACGCTGGAAGAGTGGCGTGATGTGCAGCGTTCGCCCGCCTTTGCCGCCCAGGGCTATTTTCTTTCTCGACCCGTGCCGCTGATATCGCTCGAAGAGGTGATTCTGACCCTGTAACGCCAGACTGTTCCCGTAATACGTGGTATTACGAGGCGCGGTCATCCTCCTTTTTCGTCTGGCTGAACTATCTTTAGGACAGGCAAGGGAAGAAGTGAGGAAATAACACATGACTAAAGCAGGCAAAATAACCGCCGCCATCACAGGGACTTTCTTGTTGTTGATCGCCATAGTGATTTTGTTGATCGCAACATTTGACTGGAACCGCCTCAAACCGACCATCAACCAGAAAGTCTCTACCGAATTGAACCGGCCTTTCGCTATTCGCGGCGATTTAGGCGTGGTGTGGGAACGCCAAAAACAGGAGACCGGCTGGCGAAGCTGGGTACCGTGGCCGCATGTTCACGCGGAAGACGTCATTCTCGGCAATCCGCCGGATATTCCGGAAGTTACGATGGTACATCTGCCACGCGTTGAGGCGACGCTTGCTCCGCTGGCGCTCCTGACCAAAACCGTCTGGCTGCCGTGGATCAAACTGGTGAAACCCGACGCGCGTCTTATTCGTCTGTCCGAGAAAACCAATAACTGGACCTTTAACCTCGCGCAAGACAAGAATACGGACCCCAATGCTAAACCTTCCGCCTGGTCCTTCCGGCTGGATAATATTCTCTTCGACCAGGGGCGAATCGCGATCGATGATAAGGTCAGCAAAGCGGATATCACTATTCTGGTCGATCCGTTAGGCAAACCGTTGCCGTTCAGCGAAGTGACGGGAACGAAAGGCAAAGCAGACAAATCCACCGTGGGTGACTATGTCTTCGGCCTGAAGGCGCAGGGGCGTTATAACGGGGAACCGTTGACCGGTACGGGGAAAATAGGCGGTATGCTGGCGCTACGCAGCGAAAGTACGCCTTTTCCTGTGCAGGCCGATTTCCGCTCTGGCAACACGCGGGTGGCTTTTAGCGGCGTGGTGAACGAGCCGATGAAAATGGGCGGCGTCGATCTGCGGCTTAAATTCTCTGGCGATTCACTGGGCGATTTATATGATTTAACCGGCGTGCTGCTGCCGGATACGCCGCCGTTTGAGACCGATGGGCGATTGGTGGCGAAAATTGACGCCGAAAAGTCATCGGTATTTGATTATCGCGGTTTTAATGGGCGCATTGGCGACAGTGATATCCACGGCTCCCTCACTTATACCACCGGTAAACCGCGCCCTAAACTGGAAGGCGATGTCGAATCGCGCCAGTTACGACTGGCCGATCTTGGGCCGCTGATTGGCGTGGATTCCGGGAAAGACGCTGAGCAGTCGAAACGGTCTGAACAGCGCAAAGGCGAGAAGAATGTTCAGCCGGCGGATAAAGTGTTGCCTTACGATCGCTTTGAAACCGACAAATGGGACGTTATGGACGCCGATGTCCGGTTTAAAGGCCGACGTATTGAGCATGGCGGCAGTCTACCGATTAGCGATCTTTCGACCCATATCATCCTGAAAAACGCCGACTTACGTCTACAGCCGCTGAAGTTTGGTCTGGCAGGCGGCAGTATTGTCTCCAACATCCATCTGGAAGGGGATAAAAAGCCAATGCAGGGGCGGGCGGATATACAGGCGCGTCGGCTGAAGCTTAAAGAACTGATGCCGGATGTGGAGCTGATGCAGAAAACGCTGGGCGAGCTGAACGGCGATGCGGATATTCGCGGAACGGGCAACTCGGTCGCCGCGCTGCTTGGCAACAGTAACGGCAATCTGAAATTATTGATGAATGATGGATTGATTAGCCGCAACCTGATGGAAATCGTGGGGCTGAACGTCGGCAACTATATTGTCGGGCAGATTTTTGGCGATGACGAAGTGCGGGTTAACTGCGCGGCGGCGAATCTCAATATTGCGAACGGCGTGGCGCGACCGCAAATTTTTGCTTTTGATACAGAAAATGCGTTGATTAACGTGACCGGTACGGCGAGCTTCGCCTCTGAACAGCTCGATTTAACCATTGATCCGGAAAGTAAGGGGATTCGTATTATTACGCTGCGATCGCCGCTGTACGTGCGCGGGACATTTAAAAATCCGCAGGCGGGCGTCAAGCCCGGCCCGCTGATTGCGCGCGGCGCGGTTGCGGCAGCGCTGGCGGCGTTGGTAACGCCCGCCGCCGCGCTATTGGCGCTCATTTCGCCCTCTGAAGGCGAAGCCAATCAGTGCCGGACGATTTTAACGCAGATGAAGCAGTAACGTGAAACGTCGTGCCGGATGACGCCATCCGGCGCCCTATTACAACGCCTGATGACGCGTCTCATGGGTTAACAGCAGTGCAATCAGCGTCAGCGCCGCCATTGACGCCAGGTAAACCCCTACCGCCGCCAGCCCGTAGTGGCTTTGCAGCCATGCGGCAATATACGGCGCGACGGAAGCGCCCAGAATCGATGAGACATTGTAGGAAAACGATGCGCCGGTATAGCGCACTTCCGTCGGAAATAGCTCCGGCAGCAGCGCTCCCATTGGGCCGAAGGTCAGCCCCATCAGGCTCAGGCCTAACAACAGGAACACGAATACCAGCGCTGGATTGCCTGAACCCAGCAGCGGGGTAAAGGCGAACAACGCGAAGAGAATGATGAGCGTGGTAATGATGACCATGCTTTTCCGACGGCCAAATGCGTCCGCCAGCAGGCCGGCGACGGGCACCATCACGCCGAAACCAATCACCGCCATCATCAGCATCCACAGTATTTCATTGCGCGGCAAGCCAAGCCCCACCGGCGCGGCGGCCGTGCTGTAAGTCATGGAATAGACGGTCATGATATAGAACAGCGTGTAGGTCGCCAGCATAATAAACGTGCCGAGAACGGTTACGCGGACATGCTTCGTCAGCAACGTGCCCAGCGGTATTTTTACCTGTTTTTTCGCTGCGGCGACTTTCGCAAACACCGGCGTTTCATGCAGCGACACGCGCACATACAGGCCGATAATCACCAGCACCGCCGAGAAGATAAACGGCACGCGCCAGCCCCAGCTCATAAACTGCTCGTCGGTCAGCAGCCAGGAGAGCAACAGGAAGGTGCCATTGGCAAAAAAGAAGCCGATCGGCGCGCCCAACTGCGGGAAGGAGCCATACAGCGCGCGTTTGCGCGGCGGCGCATTCTCCGTCGCTAATAACGCTGCGCCGCCCCATTCGCCGCCCAGCCCCAGTCCCTGACCGAAACGCGCCAGCGCCAGCAGCAGCGGCGCGAAAATACCTATCGTCGCGTAGCCCGGTAACAGACCGATAATGACCGTGGAGATCCCCATCGTCAGCAGCGAAGCCACCAGCGTGACTTTGCGGCCTACCCGGTCGCCGAAGTGACCGAATAGCGCAGAGCCAATCGGACGCGCCACAAACGCGATAGCGAAGGTGGCGAGCGATTGTAGCGTTGCCGCAGTGGGATCGCCCTGGGGGAAGAAGATAAGGGGGAACACGATCACCGCAGCGGTGGCGTAAATATAGAAGTCGAAGAACTCAATTGCGGTGCCGATAAGCGAGGCAATAACGACTTTATTGCGTGAGTTTACCGGAACATGTTCCTGCTCATGGTCGAGTGTTGTGGCGGTTGCTTGCATACTATTTTCTTATTTTTAGCGAACGAATAGCCATATTACGCACAGCAAAAGTTATATTTCAATGTGTAACAAAAGCCAAAAATGGTCAAAAAAAGCGCAAAAAGGGGATAATGTTTAAGCCAGCCATTTTGCGTCTATGAAATGCTTCACATAATTTTAGAATTGGTGGATAAAACTGGTTTCAGGTTAAATAAAAGTTAATTACTGGATTTATATGCTGAAACAATGAGATGAGGCGGAAGGACGTGCCTGATTGTACCGCCGGGTACGCTTTACATACCCGGCCTGGGTCCACACAGCAGTAGGCCGAATGACGACGCCGTGCGTGCCATTCGGCAGCAAGCCGCAGACTAGCGTTGCGTTTTACCCGGCATTCGCGGGTCGTCCTTATATTCGGCGGTGGCTATCCAGGCCGCGCAGAATAACGTCAGGCGGGCAAAAAAGTAGAAGAAGGCCATCAGACCGAGTACGGAGCCAAACGCCGCGCCGGAAGGCGATTTCACCAGTGACGGCAGCGTATAGGTCATAATGATTTTAATCACCTCAAAACCGATAGCGGCGATAAATGTCCCGCGAATCAACGCTTTTTTACGGGGACGATGGCGAGGCAGTCGCCAGAAAATCCAGAAAAAAAGTAGATAGTTGGCAAAAATAGAGATGGCCAGACCGATCAAATGCCAGGCCGGTTTTAACCATTCGATGCTGTCGAGATACAAGGCGGAGATGATCATCTGCTGGGCGGAACCGGCGATGGAAGTAATGGACAGCGTAATGATTAAAGCGATTAATAATCCAATCAGCGAGATAAAATCGCGCAGATATTTGAGCCAGATTTTCTCCTGATCCTGCGGCTTGCGCTCCCAGACGTCCCGTGACTGGGCGCGAATCGCTTCCCGCAGGTTGCCCATCCAGTTAACGCCGGAATAGAGCGCGATACCCAGTCCGACCAGCCCTACCGTGGTACGCTGTTGAACCGCCGTATTAATCGTATTTTTAAGCGTGGACGCCAGCGTAGGATCGCTCACATTCATCAATATCTTGCTGAAAATATCTTCCAGTAGATTAGGGTGCGAGGCGAGGATAAAACCTGCTGCGGCAAAGGACACCATCATTATCGGGATCATCGACAGAAACGAAAAGTAGGTGATAGCCGCGCCAAACTGATTACCCAGTCGATCGTTAAAACGTTCGGTCGCGCGAATGAGGTGGGCCACCATTGGTTGACGCTGAATTTTTTGCATCAGGGAGGTGACGGAATGCAACGCCTGATTTGCCTTTTCGTTTTTTTCCGGGGCGTCATGCGGCTGCGTTTCTATTTTTTGTATCGGGTTGTGCTCCAGTTCCTGAATAGGGCGTTTTACGTCATTTTCCTGCGTCATCAGGTCGGTAGTCCTTCATCATTAATAGAATATGTCAGTATAGCTTCTCCCCGGTGGATGCTGAAAATGCGGCTACTCTGCGGCCTCTTTAATGGTTTCAGTCAGCCATACCATAAACAGGTGTACCCGGCGGGAAAGATTACGGCGATGGGGATAATGCAGCGTCACCGGCAGTGGAGCGGCGCGATATTGCGGTAAAATTTCAATGAGCGTTCCGGCGCGTAACGCCTCCCGTACAGCAATGCGCGGCGTCTGAATGATCCCTAATCCTGCCAGACAGGCCGTATGCCAGGTCTCTGTACTGTTTACCGTTAGCATTCCGCCGGTTTTTACCCACTGCATACCGTGGGGAGTTTCAAAGGCAAAACCCGGTGAAGAGACTCCCGGCGTCAATGAATAATGCACCACCGCATGTGAGGCGAGGTCGTCAAGGTTTTCTGGATACCCAAAGCGCGCCAGGTATTGTGGGCTGGCGCAGTTCACCCTTCTCAGTTTGCCAAGCGGGCGCGTCAGTATCCCTGGCGCATGTAGCGGCTCTGTGCGCACCACGCAGTCGAAATCTTCCCGTAGTAAATCGACTTGTCGATCGCTACTACAAAGTTCCAGCGCAATGCCGGGATACTGATGCAAAAAAGTGGGCAGGCGCGGCATGATAAGGCTGTTTGCGAGACATGGCGGTATATCTACCCGTATTTTGCCGCTGATACTGGCGGGATCAGGCTGGAAAAGACCTTCCAGTTCATCCAGGTTACTCAACAGATCTTTTGCCCGTTCGTAGTAAACCATACCGTCCTGAGTAAGCTGTACCCGCCGGGTGGTGCGGTGGAGCAGGCGGATGCCCAGTTGATGTTCTAACGCTTGTATTTGCCGTGAGACGCTGCCTTTGGGAAGGCCGATATCTTCTGCTGCACGGGAAAAACTTTCCCGTTCCGCCACGCGTACAAACAATTTCATTGCATATATTTTATCCATCATCAGGCTCTATTATTGTTTTTATTGAAACAGTGACGCTGAAGCGGCTGGTTTTATTGATTTTCTAGCATCTAATAAGCCCTTTCGCAATCATTGCTCGCGTGACGAATACGTCTGATCGCGTTGCGCGGCGGATTTATCGCCTTCCGGCCAGGCTTTTTAGCGCCAAAAAGCCGATAAACGGGACGAGGGCGGTAAAACACGCCGATAACAGCGGGTGTAGTGGGGCAGAGAAATGCATGTACATACACGGTATTGTCATTGACCCATCGTCGCGGTTTTCAGGCGGATTGGCTATTTTTTAACAAAATGTGCTACTTTATTTTTTGTAACACATCAGGCGAAAAGCAGATATTTCCTTTGTGACGCGCCAGGCGTACTCTTCATTAAATTAATATTCAAATTAGCCTTGGCTGTTCGCGCTAATAAGATATTCCTTACTTTAAAACGCTAATTTTAGCGAATTCTGTAATCCCGATGTTGAAGCTGTAAATATTCATAACCTTTCTCTTCCTCAACCAATGACTATCGGTAAAATGGCCTATACCAAATGGCGACTTCTTATTTTACCCTACGGGTAATACCCTTCCTCATCTTGAGACTATTATCTTACCCAGGTGGAGAAAAGTAATGCAGGTAATCATGTTTGACAGGCAGTCAATATTTATTCATGGAATGAAAATCAGTTTGCAACAGCACATTCCAGGAATAAGTATCCAGAGTGTCGGTCAGGCAGAAGAACTCTGGCAAAAAATAGAAAGCGCGCCGGATGCGCTGGTCATGCTTGATAGCGGCCTGGATGCTGAATTTTGCCGCGAGGTGTTACAAAGAATCGCGCAGCAATTTCCGGAGGTGAAGATTATTATCACGGCGATGGATGGCAGTCAAAAGTGGCTGCATGAAGTCATGCAATTTAACGTTCAGGCCGTGGTGCCACGCGATTCTGATGCCGAAACCTTTGTCCTTGCGCTCAATGCTGTCGCTCGCGGGATGATGTTTTTACCGGGGGATTGGTTAAATTCAACGGAGCTGGAGTCCCGTGATATAAAAGCGTTAAGCGCCCGCCAGCGGGAAATTTTACAGATGCTTGCCGCAGGAGAATCAAATAAACAAATTGGGCGGGCGTTAAATATTAGTACCGGGACGGTTAAAGCGCATCTGGAGTCGCTTTACCGGCGGCTGGATGTAAAAAATCGTACCCAGGCCGCCATGATGTTAAATGAATCGAATTAACGACGTTAAATTCGCAGTCCGCTTATTTCTGGCTGTGAAATATCACCCGTATTGATTAATGATAAAAAACGCTGATGTCCGATGCTGAACATCAGCGCAATAAGCGTTTCGCGTTGAAACCGATCATTAAGTTCCGGCAAACAATTCTGTAGCAGCATATCGCAGCTATTGAGGTCATCCAGCAAGAATGCCTCCGCCTGTTCGGGCGTAATGAACGTCAGCGTCTCATCCGGCGTCAACATATGTCCGTAACCAATCACCCAGTTACCCTGCCGATCGCGATACTTTTCCAGCGACAGACCCTGCCACTGTTTAATAAACGCGATGCAGGCGGAGCTAAAGCGAGATGAAATGTGCGGCATGGCATCTTTCTCATAAAAAGCGCGATTATAAAGTGTGCTGCACGCGTGGCTAGCGGTCAGACGGCCAAACGCAGGCAGGGAAAAGGTCTATGCCGTTCAGCGTCACGCCGCGTTGACAGAATGAAAAACTGATGTTTTTGGTTAGTAACCGATCTTCTTATAAATTTGCAATCATTAAGATTAAGTCACTGAAATGTGGCTAAATCTGTTATATCTATGAAAAAACATAATTAAAAGAAAACGAAGATCTCGTCGCGGGATCGTCTTTTTAGGGAAGATAATGACGAATAGCGCTTCGCAGGCGACACGCGCGCCTTTTGAACATAGCCTGGGGATTATCCGCCAGGCATCAATAGAAATCCTGCTGCTGCTGGGTATTCATACCACAGAGGGAAAAGAGCCCCGGTGGTTCATGGAACAACTTGAGCAGGCGCGTCTTAACCTGGGCGGTTGGGGCGCGGTGGCGAAAAAATTGCGGATAAATGACGCGCAGTTGAGCCAGTTTATGCTGCAACTGCGTCACCTTCAGCAGCATGTTCCCCAGTATGACAGCGGGCAAGAGGTGAGCGAAAATCAACTCCTTGCCGCGTTGCGTTTTGTCACCTCGCTGGAACATCTACGTCAGCAGCAGCCGCTACTGACGTATCAAACTGAGCTGGAAGAACCCGACCAGGAGGCGCATCTTGAGGCGCAGCGTCAGCTTCGGGCGATAGAACTGACGTTAAAAGCGCTTATTGCGCGCGCATGGCCGGATCGGGCGTCGCTGAATTACTACCTCAAGCAACATTTTGGCCCGGACCGTTTGCGCCAGTGGTTAAAACAGGGAGAAGATCAACATGCGCTGGAGGGCATGTTGTTCAGCGAACTGGCGCTTATGGTGGTTGATAAAAAATTGTTTGCCCGTCATTACGTCAGAATTTTTAATGACGCCTCAGCGTTAACGCTGTTCGCCGAGTCGCGCACCACTCTGCGTATGTTTCTGGATGATTGTCGCCTCGCGCGAAACGAGGTTATCGCCAGGCAGCCACTCACCTCAGCGCAGCTTATGCTGCTAAACGTTCAGTATCAGCAAATCGTTCGGCCCATCCAGCGCGCCTATGCCGAAAAACGTACCCGCGTGAATCCCGCTTCGTTTCTGCTGGCGGATGAACGTGAATTGCGCCAGTTCTGGGAAACCGCGCGGCTTAAAGATCGGCAGGCCGGGGGAGATAAGCATGAGATTAGCGAGAGCATAGAACCACCGCGTAAGCGACCTCCGCGTACGCCTGAAGAGCGTGAGCAACTTATTTCCGGCGCTTTGTGGGGCGGGGTTGGCGTCATGACGCTGGCGATACTGGCGGGCGCGTTCTGGCTATTTAGTTCGTCGTCGCCAGGCTCCGATAACGGGCAAGCGCCCGCAATGGCGCAGGATGAACCACCGCGCGAGGCGCCTTCCGCGCGGGAAACGCTCAATCATATGGGGATTACCTGGGATGCGTTTACCATGCGGGCGGCGATAGAGCGCAATGATACGCGGGTGACGGCGCTGTTCCTCCAGGGTGGAATGAACTGGCAGCTCGCGTGGACGGAGCAAGCGTTTGCGGCAGGACATACCGAGGTGCTGCAACTGTTGTTGCGTTATCCCGCGCTGATGGATGAGGTCAAACCCTGCCGACGATTTATCACAACGTTAAGTCATGACATGTCGAGCGGCGCGCCGCTGACCGCGATGCATAAAACCTATTTGCAAACGTTTTGCACCGTTCCGGCTGTTGTGACGCGCCAGCAGTACGATACGGAGCAGGCCCGGCTGCGCGCTCAGGCCCGGCCCAGCGCAGACAATAAAAAATGGCTGAAAATTCAGTCAGCCATTTATGATGCGATTCACTGAGCCCGGAGCAGGTTAAGGCTCTCCGTAAAGGCCAATCAGGCGGCGCACCACGCCATTGGTCCAGCCGAACCCATCCTGTAGCGGATACTCGCCCCCGCCGCCTTCGCGGGGCGTACCGCCGGAAATATGGTATTTCTCGATCAGTTTATGGTGCTCCTGATAAAAATGGTTCACTGTTTTTAACCAGTTATGGGCGATTTCATCGCCCAGCATATCGTCGCCATACCGTTTGAAGCCCTGAATCGCCATCCATTGCAGCGGTGCCCAGCCGTTCGGTTTATCCCACTGTTCGCCGGTTTCGTATTCGGTCGCCATAATCCCGCCGGGCGTTAACAGACGGCTGCGTACCACATTTGCCAGACGGTCGGCCTGCTCGTGGTTCGCCATACCGACATACAGCGGCACGATACTGGCGGCGGAAAAGAGCGCCATTTCTTCGCGTCGCCAGTCATAGTCCCGATAACAGCCGTTTTCATCATCCCACAGATAATGGTTCACGGCGGCGCGTCGATCGCTGGCTTTCTGGCGAAATAGCGCCTCGGTGTCACGTTCGCCTTTCAGCGCTGAAATATTGGCGATAGCGCTCTCCAGTTTATACAGAAAAGCGTTCAAATCGATAGGGATAAACTGGGTCGTACGTATGCTGGCAAGCCGGCCCGCATCGCGTAGCCAGCGTGAAGAATAGTCCCAGCCGGACGCCGCCCCGGCGCGCAAATCCCGGTAGACTTCATTGGGCGGACGACCGGAGTGTTTTGCGGTTTCGACATCTTCCAGCCAGGACTCGTCGCGCGGCGTGTCGCGATCGTCCCAGTAGCGGTTCAGCAGGGAACCGTCCGGCATCCGCACAACGTGGCGATAAGCCTGGTTGAGCGCCAGCGATTCGGCGCCGTCCATCCAGAAGGCGTATTCCATTTTGAGATGGTCGAGATAACGCCGCGCGCCGCGTACGCCATCTTCTTCGAACAGTTCAACCATCAGGGCGAAAACCGGCGGCTGCGAGCGGCTCAGATAATAGGTCCGGTTGCCGTTGGGAATATGGCCATAGTTTTCAATCATCCAGGCGAAATTATCCGCCATACATTTAAGTAAGTCTTCGCGCCCGCTTTCCGCCAGACCCAGCATGGTAAAATAAGAGTCCCAATAATAGGTTTCGCTAAAACGGCCTCCCGGCACGATATAGGATTGCGGCAGCGCCAGCAGCGAAGACCACGGAATATGATCCTGCGGTTCGCGCGTCAGTATCGGCCAAAGCTGGTCAATATGTTCTTTGAGCGAGTTTTCGGGGTTAGAGACATACTCGCTGGATAAGGTTTCCGGTAGCCAGAAATGGTTCTCGACGAAGCGGCGTAAGTCAAAATCACGGTGGCGTCTGACCTTACGATAGCGGATCAGGATATCAAGCGGGTCCATCTTCGGCGCGCAGTCCGGGAACGTTTTACTATCTGGAAACAGTTTTGTTGACTGTACATGCTCGAACAGTTCGAGATACCGATCGGCAGGGGTCAGGGCGTCAGAGGCGGGAAGCCCCTCGATCATCTCCGGCTCCGGTTCCGCCTCGATCATTTCATCCAGCTTTAACTCGCACGGGTCTGTTTCATAAAGCAGATCGACATCAATAGTCAGATCTTCAGAAGGCGTGGGGTTTAATTTCTGGTTGAGCATAATGACAAGGACCTCCGGCTTGCGTCGTAAAAGATACGGGTGTTGCCCGGCTGTCTATTAAGCGTAGACATTCGCTTCGATACCTGAGTGGCAAAGTGTGCGGTAGATCACATTTCGCAATTTACCTCTCAAGAAAAACAATTTATAACTTACTGAATAGTATTGCGAAAATCCTATTTTCATGACGCCCGCCCCAGACCTAAAATCAGAACATTCGTTTCATAGCGGTATCACTACGTCACCGCATGGCGTGGATTCACAAGCAAAGGTAACGTAAATAGTTATAATACAAGCTATGGCACCATGATAATACAAATGGATACAAATGATCGAGCAACCCGACAGTAAAAGCGCTAAACCGCTTTATAAGCAGCTTGAAGCCGCCTTAAAAGAGGCCATTGCGCGTGGAGAGTATAAACCAGGCCAGCAGATCCCGACGGAAAATGAACTGAGCGCGCGCTGGCAGGTGAGCAGGGTCACGGTCCGTAAGGCGTTGGATGCGCTGACGCGTGAAAATTTGCTGACCCGTGTCTCCGGCAAAGGCACCTTTGTCTCTGGTGAGAAATTTCAGCGCAGTATGACCGGCATCATGAGTTTCAGCGAGTTATGCCAGTCCCAGGGACGTCGCCCGGGGTCACGCACCATCAAATCCGTTTTTGAATCGGTAGACGATGAGACAAAAGCGTTACTGAATATGAACGATGGCGAAAAAGCGGTCGTCATTGAACGTATCCGCTATGCCGACGATGTGGCGGTATCGCTGGAAACCGTACATCTTCCCCCTCGTTTTGCGTTTTTGCTGGACGAAGATCTTAATAATCACTCTTTGTATGAATGCTTACGCGAGAAACACCACTTATGGTTTACCCACTCCCGTAAGATGATCGAACTGGTTTATGCCAGTTTTGAAGTCGCCCATTATCTTGGCGTCAACGAGGGTTATCCGCTGATCCTGATAAAAAGTGAAATGATTGATAACAAAGGAGAACTCTCCTGCGTTTCGCAACAGTTGATTGTCGGCGATAAAATACGGTTTACCGTATGATGTCAGCATTACGCTAACGAAGAGCAGGCTGAATCGGGATCCAGATCGCGGATCCCGATTTTTTTTGGTTTCCATCTTGATCAAATGTCTTTAAATGTCATATAAAAATAATAATACATTATGAGTCATTTATGGCGAATCCTCGCCTGTATCATTGATGGAACCAGAGGAAAGCATGATGGGTATGAAAGAGACAGTTAGCAATATTGTGACCAGCCAGGCAGAGAAAGGAGGCGTTAAACATGTCTATTATGTGGCGTGCGGCGGTTCTTATGCGGCGTTCTATCCGGCGAAAGCATTTTTAGAAAAAGAAGCGAAAGCGTTGACTGTCGGTCTGTATAACAGCGGAGAATTTATTAACAACCCGCCGGTAGCGCTGGGAGAAAATGCCGTTGTGGTTGTCGCCTCCCACAAAGGTAATACGCCAGAGACAATTAAAGCGGCTGAAATCGCCCGTCAGCACGGCGCGCCGGTCATTGGTTTAACCTGGATAATGGATTCACCGTTGGTGGCGCATTGCGACTATGTGGAAACGTACACGTTTGGCGACGGTAAAGATATTGCCGGAGAGAAAACGATGAAAGGCCTGCTGAGTGCGGTCGAACTGCTCCAGCAGACGGAAGGGTATGCGCACTACGACGATTTTCAGGATGGCGTCAGCAAAATCAACCGTATCGTCTGGCGCGCTTGCGAGCAGGTAGCGGAGCGTGCGCAGGCGTTCGCGCAGGAATATAAAGACGATAAAGTCATTTACACCGTCGCCAGCGGCGCAGGCTATGGCGCAGCCTACCTGCAGAGCATCTGTATCTTTATGGAAATGCAATGGATACATTCCGCCTGTATTCATAGCGGTGAGTTTTTCCACGGGCCGTTTGAAATTACCGATGCGAATACGCCTTTCTTATTCCAGTTTTCCGAGGGCAATACGCGGGCGGTGGATGAACGCGCGTTAAACTTCCTGAAAAAATATGGCCGCCGGATTGAAGTTGTCGATGCGAAAGAACTGGGGCTATCGACCATTAAAACCACGGTTATTGATTACTTTAACCACTCTCTCTTTAATAACGTTTATCCCGTTTACAATCGGGCGTTAGCTGAGGCGCGTCAGCATCCGTTAACGACGCGCCGCTATATGTGGAAAGTGGAATATTAATTACATCAGGATGGATAAAAAAGCAGGGACGCTTTTTATTGTAAAGACAAACAAGGAATAATGATGAGCATCAGCGTATTGGGTATTGGCGACAACGTTGTCGATAAATACCTGCATTCCGGCATCATGTACCCCGGCGGTAATGCATTAAATTTTGCTGTCTATGCGAAATTAGCAGACATCCCCAGCGCGTTTATGGGGGCGTTTGGCAATGACGACGCCGCGCAGCACGTACAGGATGTATTACACCAGCTACAGATAGACATCTCTCACAGCCGCCATTATACCGGCGAAAATGGGTATGCCTGTATCCGTCTCACGCATGGCGATCGGCAATTTGTCGCCAGCAATAAAAACGGCGTATTGCGGGAACATCCTTTTAACCTGTCTGACGACGATCTTCGCTATATATCACAATTTACCTTAGTCCATTCCAGTATTAACGGCCACCTGGAATCGGAACTGGAGAAAATTAAACAACAAACCGTCTTACTCTCTTTTGATTTTTCCGGGCGCGGTACAGACGACTATTTTGAAAAGGTATGCCCGTGGGTAGATTATGGATTTGTCTCCTGTAGCGGGTTATCGCCAGATGAAATCAAAATAAAACTCAATAAACTTTATCATTATGGCTGTCGGCATCTTATTGCCACCTGCGGGCATGAAAAAGTTTATTATTTTTCCGGCAGGGATTATCTGGAGTGGCAACCTGCTTATATCGAACCTGTCGATACGCTGGGCGCAGGCGACGCCTTCTTAACCGGTTTTTTGCTTTCCATTTTGCAATCGGGTATGGCGGAACCCGATAAAGAAAGCGTGCTACGCGCCATGCGGCAGGGCGGGAAATCGGCGGCGCAGGTGTTATCTCATTACGGCGCATTTGGTTTTGGTAAACCGTTTGCACAATAGGTTACGTCCCTCAATGTAAAGCGACACTCACTCCAGATAACCCAGGAGGAAGTATGTTTTGGACGGAATTATGTTTTATCCTGGTGGCCCTGATGATTGGCGCCAGGATCGGCGGCGTATTTTTAGGGATGGTCGGCGGGTTAGGCGTCGGCGTGATGGTTTTTATTTTTGGCCTGACGCCTTCTACGCCACCGATTGATGTTATTCTGATTATTCTTTCTGTTGTCCTGGCGGCCGCATCTTTACAGGCCTCCGGCGGGCTGGATTTACTGGTCAAACTGGCGGAAAAAATTCTGCGTCGCCACCCTCGTTACATTACGTTATTAGCGCCGTTTATCTGTTATCTCTTCACTTTTATGTCAGGAACGGGGCATGTCGTTTATAGTTTGCTACCGGTTATTTCTGAAGTCGCACGGGATTCAGGTATTCGACCGGAACGTCCTTTATCTATTTCCGTTATCGCATCGCAACAGGCGATCACCGCCAGTCCTATATCTGCCGCCATGGCGGCGATGATTGGTTTAATGGCGCCGTTGGGCGTCTCTATTTCAACCATTATGATGATTTGCGTGCCCGCCACGTTAATCGGCGTAGCGATGGGGGCAATAGCGACCTTTAATAAAGGAAAAGAGTTAAAAGACGATCCGGAATATCAACGTCGGCTTGCTGAAGGGTTAATTAAACCTGCGCAGAAAGAAAGTAAAAATACGGTGGTCACTTCGCGCGCCAAATTGTCGGTGGCGTTATTTCTGACCAGCGCGATCGTTATCGTTCTGTTAGGACTGATTCCGGCGCTGCGGCCCATGGTGGAAACAGCGAAAGGGCTACAACCGCTTTCGATGTCCGCCGCTATCCAGATTACGATGCTCTCTTTTGCCTGCCTGATTGTGTTGTTATGCCGGCCGCAGGTCGATCAGATTATCAGCGGTACGGTATTTCGGGCAGGCGCGCTGGCGATTGTCTGCGCCTTCGGCCTGGCCTGGATGAGTGAGACGTTCGTGAATGGTCATATCGCGTTGATTAAGGCAGAAGTGCAAACTCTATTGCAACAGCATACCTGGCTTATCGCCATTATGATGTTTTTCGTGTCCGCTATGGTCAGCAGCCAGGCGGCAACGACGTTAATTCTGTTGCCGCTGGGGCTGGCGTTAGGGTTGCCCGCTTATGCGTTAATCGGCTCCTGGCCTGCCGTTAACGGCTATTTCTTTATTCCGGTGGCAGGGCAGTGTCTGGCGGCGCTGGCGTTTGACGATACCGGTACGACGCGTATTGGCAAATATGTGCTTAACCATAGTTTTATGCGTCCGGGATTAGTTAACGTGATTGTCTCGGTCATTGTCGGGCTGTTAATAGGAAAAATGGTTCTGGCCTGATTGTTATTAAATTTTTTATAGCACACGTCACTTATTATTTTTAATTCAGAGGAAGAAAATGAAAATTAGAGTTTTCATGGCCACCGTGTTGCTGCTCATCAGCCACTGTGTATTTAGCACAACGTCACTACCGCATATTGTTATTCTCGCGACAGGCGGTACTATCGCCGGGACGGCAGCCAATAATACGCAAACCGCCGGATATAAATCTGGTGAACTTGGCGTGCAAACATTAATAAATGCCGTGCCGGAAATGAATAATATCGCTCGCGTTGACGGCGAGCAGGTGGCGAATATTGGTAGCGAAAATATGACCAGCGATATCATCCTGAAACTTTCACAGAAGGTGAATGCGTTATTGGCGCGGGACGATGTTGACGGTGTGGTTATTACTCATGGCACTGACACGCTCGATGAAACCGCCTACTTTCTTAATTTGACCGTGAAAAGCGACAAACCGGTGGTGTTTACCGCTGCAATGCGGCCCGCGTCGGCAATCAGCGCCGATGGCGCAATGAACCTGCTGGAAGCGGTCACGGTGGCTGCTGACCCGAATGCGAAGGGACGCGGTGTGATGGTGGTTTTAAACGATCGTATTGGTTCGGCGCGCTTTGTGACGAAAACTAATGCCACGACTCTGGATACCTTTAAAGCGCCGGAAGAGGGCTATCTGGGGGTCATCGTTAATGGTCAGCCACAGTTCGAAACGCGGGTGGAAAAAATTCATACCCTGCGATCTGTTTTTGACGTACGTAATATCAAAAAATTACCCAATGTGGTGATTATTTACGGCTATCAGGACGACCCGGAATATATGTATGATGCGGCGATCGCCCATCACGCGGACGGTATTATTTATGCCGGAACCGGCGCAGGTTCGGTCTCGGTACGCAGCGACGCGGGGATTAAAAAAGCGGAGAAAGCCGGGATTATCGTGGTGCGCGCTTCCCGCACCGGAAACGGCGTCGTACCGTTGGATAAAGGGCAGCCAGGGCTGGTGTCTGACTCGCTCAACCCGGCGAAGGCGCGAGTCTTGCTGATGACGGCATTAACTCAGACGCGTAATCCGGAACTGATCCAGAGTTATTTCAGTACGTATTAATCATGCAGGCTTGTGCGCCCACCCTTGAAGATGGGCGCACAAGATATTAACGCATGGTCACAAACTCTTCCGATGCGGTCGGGTGAATAGCGACGGTATTATCGAAGTCTTTCTTGGTAGCGCCCATCTTCAGCGCTACCGCGAAGCCCTGCAACATTTCATCCATGCCGAAGCCGATACCGTGGATACCCACAATTTTTTCTTCCGGCCCGACGCAGACCAGCTTCATACGGCACGGCTGGCGGTGCGTCGTCACCGCGGTATACATAGCGGTAAACGATGATTTATAGACTTTTACCTGCTCGTCGCCGTACTGCTCGCGCGCCTGCGGCTCGCTTAACCCGACGGTGCCGATAGGCGGATGGCTAAAGACCACGGTCGGGATGTTGCTGTAGTCCAGATGCTCGTCCGGCTTGTTGTTAAACAGGCGTTCGGAGAGACGGCGACCGGCGGCGACGGCGACTGGCGTTAACTCCACTGCGCCGGTGTTATCGCCAACGGCGTAAATGCCTTCAACGTTGGTATTCTGGAATTTATCGACAATGATGTAACCTTTTTCATTGGTTTTCACGCCCGCCGCCGCCAGATTAATATTGTCGGTCGACGGTTCGCGACCAATAGCCCAGATCAGGCAATCAACGGTTTCACTGCGGCCATCTTCCAGTTCCAGAGTCAGACTGCCGTCGGCGTTTTTCACCACCGCTTTCGGCACGGCATGAGTATGCAGTTGCGGGCCTTCGGCGTTCATCACCTCAACCAGCGTTTCGCTAATCATCGGGTCAAAACTGCGCAGCGGCGCATGTTTACGGACAAACAGATGCGTTTTCGCCCCCAGCGCGTTGATAACGCCAGCCAGTTCAACGGCGATATAACCTGCGCCTACCACTGCGACGCGCTCCGGCAAGGCCGACAGCGCAAAGAAACCGTCGGAATCAATGCCGTATTCCACGCCTGGAATCTCAGGATGGCTCGGACGGCCGCCGGTAGCGATCAAAATATGGTCGGCGGTGATGGTTTCGCCGTTCACTTCAATGGTTTTGGCATCGACAAAGCGGGCAAAGCCTTTAATCACATCCACGTTATTTTTGCCCAGCACGTTGTCGTATGAAGTATGGATGCGGTCAATATACGCGGTACGGCTGGCAATCAGCTTGCTCCAGTCGAACTGATTAATCGTGGCGTCAAAACCGTAGTCCGGGCCATACAGATGAATCGCTTCACGAATCTGCGCGGCATGCCACATCACTTTCTTCGGCACGCAGCCCACGTTAACACAGGTACCGCCCAGCTCTTTGGCTTCGATGAGCGCGCATTTCTGGCCGTACATAGCGGCGCGGTTAATCGAGGCGATACCGCCGCTGCCGCCGCCGATAGCGATGTAATCATAGTGTTTGGTCATGACCGCTCCTTTATGTTCGTTGTCGGACGGATAGATTCTGCGCTACCCGCCAAAATATTCGCGATTGTATACCTGAAGGTGAAAGGTTCCACCGATGGCTGTGATTACTCCGGCACGATCCAGCTTACCGAAGTGTGTCCGTGACCGTTTGGCGCCAACCTGCTGTGCAGCCACGGTAGCACGTTGTTCATCTGCTGCTCCAGTTTCCACGGCGGGTTAACCACGATCATACCGGACGCCGTCATCCCGCGCTGATCGCTGTCCGGGCGGATCGCCAGCTCAATTTGCAGGATTTTACGGATGCCGGTGGCCTCCAGCTCATGAATCATGCGCTTAATTTGCTGGCGGAGTACCACCGGATACCATAGCGCGTATGTCCCGGTGGCGAAACGTTTATAACCCTCGCTGATGCCGCTGACTACCGCCTGGTAGTCGGTTTTCATTTCATAAGGCGGGTCAATGAGAATAAGACCGCGGCGGGAAACCGGCGGCAATTTGGCTTTCAGTTGCTGATAGCCGTCAGCGCGTTCCACGCGGGCGCGGTTGTCTTTTTGAAACTCCGCGCGCAACAGTGGGAAGTCGCTGGGATGCAATTCCGTGAGTTGCAGACTGTCCTGCTCACGCAGCAACTGGCGGGCGATTAACGGGGAGCCCGGATAGTAGCGTAACTGCCCGCTGCGGTTGAAATGTTTTACGACGCTAATATACGGTTCCAGTTCGGCGGGCAGATCGTCCTGCTGCCAGATACGGGCGATGCCTTCCAGATACTCTCCGGTACGTTCAGCATGTTCGCTGCCCAACTGATAACGCCCCGCGCCCGCGTGCGTGTCCAGATAGAGAAACGGTTTTTCTTTCTCTTTTAGCGACTCGATGATCAGGCTCTGAACGGTATGTTTAAGGACGTCGGCGTGGTTGCCAGCGTGAAAGCTGTGACGATAACTGAGCATGGATGCAGATATTCCGGGAAGTAAACAAGTTAGCCGATAGTTTACCGCAGATCCGCGCAGATTACCCCAGTACCGCCATGTTGTTTCGCGCGTTGTGAAAGTATTGCAAGACGTGTTCGTATCATCAAACCGTCAACTGCGCAGGCCAGCATCGCCTGTGGGCAAGGTAGTAGTTTTGACCTGGCGTTATTTTTAATGAAAGGAACCATAATGAAACTACACATTACTGTACTGGCGTCATCTCTGGCGCTGGCGATGCCGGCACTGGCGAAAGATATTCCCCTGTCCCAGGCGGAGTCGATAGCGAAAAGCGTGACGCCCGACTCGGCGAGCGTCGCCTTTAATGACCTTGAGGCTCAATGGCTGACACAGTTGCGTAAGGCATTACAAGGCGATACCGCCGCGTTGACTCGCGACGCCCTGGCTCAGATGCGACAGAATTCCATCCAGGCGGATAATGCCTGGTTACAGGCTAGCGGTTATGATTTTCATACTACTGAGAATCAACAGATGGGGATTACCCTACTTTCCGCCTTCAATACATTGCCGGAAGCAGTATTGAAAGACAATCTGGCGACGGTGACGGCGATTAATCACGATGCCGATGTTAATACCCGTCACCAGGCGCTGGCGGATGCGGAAAGCGTGGAGTATCTCTATTTCCTGAGCGACGCAATGGGGCCGCGGCTGGGGCGGGCATTTCTCGCCGCTTATGATAAAGGTGAGTTGGGCAAAGCGGCGGCGTTGATTAAAGCCTCGGAAGTCAGCACCGGCGCGGCGAAAAAATATTTTCATTACCCGCGTCCTTACCAGGTGCCGGGTAATACTATCCATTTGACGCCGGATGATGTGGTGGTAAAAGATGGTCATCCTTATACCGCAGGTGGCGGTGCTTTCCCCAGCGGACACACGAATACCGGTTATACGGATGCGCTGTTGATGGCGGAAATGATCCCGGAACGCTTTGATGCGCTGGTGATTCGTGGCGCGCGTTATGGCTATTCTCGCCTGGTCCTTGGCGTACACTATCCGCTGGATGTGATGGGCGCGCGGATGGTCGCGCAGCGTAATGTCGCGCATTATCTTAACGATCCGTATTACCGTACGTTATTCAACGAAGCTCGCGCTCAACTGCGTGAGGCGCTGGTGAAAGAGTGCGGTACGACGATTGTCGAATGCGCGGCATCGACCGGAAAAGACGATCCGTACCGCGATCCGGCCATGCATACCTTCTACCGCTTCACCATGACTTATAACCTGCCGCAACAGAAAGGCGAGCATCAGCCGTTGAAAATACCAAAAGGCGCCGATGTTCTGCTACAGACAGCGCTGCCGAACCTGTCGCCAGCGCAGCGTCAGGCGTTAATGGAAGAGACGGCGTTACCGGCAGGATATCCGTTGTCGGGCGAGACCGAGGATCAACAGTTCTGGCAGCGTCTGGATCTGTCCGCTGCTTACGAGATGGCGAGAAAAACGCGCTGACGTTGTCACCCGGCTTATAAAACGTAAGCCGGGATGATGTTAAAGGGGCGGCTTATTGCAGCGATACCCACGTCTGTACGCTGTCCATCATTGAAATTCCCCTTACTATCCCCCATTCTAGATCTCATCGCGAGAGCGCCAAAAGCGCGCTCCACTCACCTTCTTCTACAGGACTGCGCATATGACCAATCCATTACTAACGTCTTTTTCACTGCCGCCTTTTTCTGCAATTAAACCGGAGCATGTGGTGCCTGCGGTCACCAAAGCGTTGGCCGATTGCCGGGCGGCGGTAGAAGGCGTTGTGGCGCATGGCGCGCCGTATAGCTGGGAAAACCTCTGCCAGCCGTTGGCGGAAGCCGACGATGTTCTGGGGCGTATTTTCTCGCCAATTAGCCACTTAAACTCGGTGAAAAATAGCCCGGAGCTGCGTGAAGCCTACGAACAGACGCTGCCGCTGTTGTCGGAATACAGCACCTGGGTTGGACAGCATGAAGGACTGTACAACGCGTACCGCGACCTGCGCGACGGCGATCATTACGCCACGCTGAATACCGCGCAGAAGAAAGCGGTTGATAACGCGCTGCGTGATTTTGAACTGTCCGGCATCGGTCTGCCGAAAGAGAAACAGCAGCGTTACGGCGAAATCGCCACTCGCCTGTCTGAGCTGGGCAACCAGTACAGCAATAATGTGCTCGATGCCACCATGGGCTGGACGAAGCTCATCACCGACGAAGCCGAGCTGGCGGGAATGCCGGAAAGCGCTCTGGCGGCAGCGAAGGCCCAGGCGGAAGCCAAAGAGCAGGAAGGTTACCTGCTGACTCTGGATATCCCGAGCTATCTGCCGGTCATGACCTACTGCGACAACCAGGCGTTGCGCGAAGAGATGTATCGCGCCTATTCCACTCGCGCCTCCGACCAGGGGCCGAACGCCGGTAAGTGGGATAACAGCCCGGTGATGGAAGAAATTCTTGCGCTGCGCCATGAACTGGCGCAACTGCTGGGCTTCGAAAATTATGCCCATGAATCGCTGGCCACCAAAATGGCGGAAAATCCGCAGCAGGTGCTCGATTTCTTAACCGATCTGGCGAAACGCGCCCGTCCGCAGGGGGAAAAAGAGCTGGCCCAGCTGAGCGCCTTCGCCAAAGCCGAATTTGGCGTTGAGGAACTGCAACCGTGGGATATCGCGTACTACAGTGAAAAGCAAAAACAGCACCTGTACAGCATCAGCGATGAGCAGCTACGTCCGTACTTCCCGGAAAACAAAGCCGTGAATGGCCTGTTTGAAGTGGTGAAACGTATTTACGGCATCACTGCCAAAGAGCGTACTGACGTTGATGTCTGGCACCCGGAAGTGCGTTTCTTTGAACTGTATGACGAAAATAACGAGCTGCGCGGCAGCTTCTACCTTGACCTGTACGCGCGCGAACACAAACGCGGCGGGGCGTGGATGGACGACTGTGTCGGCCAGATGCGTAAGGCGGACGGCACATTGCAAAAGCCGGTCGCTTATCTGACCTGTAATTTCAACCGTCCGGTGAACGGTAAACCCGCTCTGTTTACCCATGACGAAGTGATCACCCTGTTCCACGAGTTTGGTCATGGCCTGCATCATATGCTGACCCGCATTGAGACCGCCGGGGTCTCCGGTATCAGCGGCGTGCCGTGGGACGCCGTCGAACTGCCAAGCCAGTTTATGGAAAACTGGTGCTGGGAGCCGGAAGCGCTGGCGTTTATCTCCGGCCACTATGAGACCGGCGAACCGTTGCCGAAGGAGCTGCTGGATAAAATGCTGGCGGCGAAAAACTATCAGGCGGCGCTGTTTATTCTGCGTCAGCTGGAGTTCGGTCTGTTTGATTTCCGTCTGCATGCGGAATTTAACCCGCAGCAAGGAGCGAAAATTCTTGAGACGCTCTTTGAAATCAAAAAACAGGTCGCCGTGGTGCCGTCACCGACATGGGGCCGCTTCCCACATGCGTTCAGCCATATCTTTGCTGGCGGCTATGCGGCAGGCTACTACAGCTATCTGTGGGCCGACGTACTGGCGGCGGACGCTTATTCCCGCTTTGAGGAGGAAGGCATTTTCAACCGTGAGACCGGTCAGTCGTTCCTTGATAACATCCTGACTCGCGGTGGTTCTGAAGAGCCGATGGAACTCTTTAAACGCTTCCGTGGCCGTGAACCACAGCTGGACGCGATGCTGGAGCATTACGGGATTAAAGGCTGATTTTACGTGCAAATCTGCTTAATGGATGAAACGGGCGCCACAGACGGCGCCTTATCTGTTCTGGCTGCCCGCTGGGGACTGGAGCATGACGAAGACAACCCGATGGCGCTGGTATTGACGCCGCAACATCTGGAGCTGCGCAAGCGCGACGAACCGAAGCTCGGCGGCATTTTCGTCGATTTTGTCGGCGGCGCGATGGCGCACCGGCGTAAGTTCGGCGGCGGGCGCGGCGAAGCGGTGGCGAAAGCCGTCGGTATCAAAGGCGATTATCTGCCGGATGTGGTTGATGCCACGGCCGGACTGGGGCGCGATGCGTTTGTGCTGGCATCCGTCGGTTGCCGCGTGCGGATGCTGGAGCGTAATCCGGTGGTCGCCGCGTTGCTCGACGACGGCCTGACGCGCGGCTACGCCGATGCGGGCATTGGCGGCTGGCTTCAGGAGCGTTTGCAGCTGATTCATGCTTCCAGCCTGACGGCGTTGACCGATATCACGCCGCGCCCGCAGGTGGTCTACCTCGATCCGATGTTTCCTCACCGGCAGAAAAGCGCGCTGGTGAAGAAAGAGATGCGGGTGTTTCAGTCGTTGGTGGGGCCGGATCTCGACGCCGACGGACTGCTGGAACCGGCGCGTCAGTTGGCGACCAAACGCGTGGTGGTCAAACGTCCCGATTATGCGCCGCCGCTGGCGGATGTCGCGACGCCCAACGCCATCGTTACCAAAGGGCATCGGTTTGATATTTATGCCGGAACCCCTCTGACGGAGTAACGGATTGCCCGATGGCGCTACGCTTATCGGGCCTACGATTCTCAATTATTTGTAGGCCGGATAAGGCGTAAGCCGCATCCGGCACTGAGTATTACTGTTCGGTACCTGGCGTATTAATCATTCGGTTTAACCACGGCACCATAATGGCCATCACCACGGTGACCGCCAGCGTTACCAGACCAATTTTGCTAAAGACGCCGGTATAAATTGGCAGCGTCTGCAACGGATCGGTGATGTTTTCCGGTACGGCAGTGAAGGTCGCCACATAACCGCCGAGCAGGAAGGCGGCGGCCTGGGTCAGGAACCACATTCCCAGAATAAAACCCATCAGATGCTGCGGCACCAGAGCGGCGACCATTGCCAGCCCCAGCGCGCTAATCAGCAGCTCGCCCAGACTCTGGAACAGATACACCAGCACGATAAACCACGGCGACGTCAATCCTTGCGCATCGGCAAACCACATCCCGGCGGCGGCGGCGGTCAGAAAACCCAGCGCGCAGAGGAACATACCGAGCGTAAACTTCATCGGCATAGTCAGATCTTTGCCTTTGCTACCCAGTCGGGTGTAAATCGCTGCCAGTACCGGACTGGCGACGACCACCCAGAATGGGTTCAGCGCCTGAAAACTCACCGGGTTAATGGCGAATCCAAGAATTTCATGATGCACGTTATTAATCGCAAAGAAGTTCAGCGAGGTAGGCATCTGCGCATACAGAATGTAAAACAGCACGGCTTCAATCATCAGAATAAACGCCACGAACATTTTATTGCGGCCGGTTTTATCCAGACGAAACGCTTCGCGAAAGAAGAAAATAGTGACGACGATAGAAAGGACGATGAGCACCAGATTGGCAATCTTAACGTTGTGCATCAGCCAGGCGCAGAGGAAAATCATGACGACGGTGCCGAGTAGTACCAGCAGCAAATTGCGAAAACGTAGCGGTTTATGATCCGGTTCAGAACCGATATTTTTCACCATGCCACGGCAGGCGAAGTACACCAGAAGCGCAACAATTAAACCAGCGCCGCACAGATTATAGGTCACCGCATAGCCAAATTTATCGGCAATCACCGGCGCCAGCGATAGCGATAACAAAGAACCGATGTTAATCGACATATAAAACAGGGTGAAAGCGCCATCCAGCCGGGGATCTTTAGGCTGATAGCATTTAGAGAGCAGGCTGGCGGGATTGGCTTTAAATAACCCGTTGCCCACGGCAATCGTACCCAGTGCGATAAAAATCAGATCGGGATTTAATAGCGACATGCCGGTCATAAAATAGCCAATCGCCAGCACAATCGCGCCCAGGACCAGGGTGCGTTTAGTCCCTAACAGATGGTCGCCAACATAGCCGCCGATGGAGATCAGGCCATAAACCAGCGCCGCAAAAGCGCCAAAGGTAATAAAGGCCTGCTCCTGAGAAAAACCCAATTGTTTAACGAAAAAGACCGCCAGGATGCCCTGGACGCCGTAATAGCCAAATCGTTCCCATAATTCTACAAAAAAGATCATGAAGAATGGACGAGGTTGCTGCAGCAAGCCCGTAGGTGCAGTTGTATTCATATTCCTTCGCCTTTTAATGCCATCCCGAAACGTATGAGCGCGTATATCAAAACGCGCCGAAAAGACTTACCCTGATATAGACTGCGGTTATTAGCCTGATCAATAGGTTATTATACAAATGATACGCAAACTAATTAGTGGATCACACTAATTATGTTTGGTGTGCTGGAATGATGTACTGAGTACTGCGAAGAAGGGGGGATAAACAAAACGCCCACATAAGCGGGCGTTGTTGTTGATAGCCGGAATTTGCCTGATGGTTCAGGCCAACCTGATTGACTATAGACCAGATGTGGTCTTAGCCGCCAGCCGGTACGGCAAGTATTACTCTTCTTCGTCGCGCAGCGGCACAATCAGCATGTCAACGTGAACGGTGTTGATCAGCTGGCGCGCAGAAGACATCAGTTTGCTCCAGAAGTCCTGGTGATGACCGCAAACGACCAGATCCATATCGTATTTCTTGATGGCGTCAACCAGCACCTGGCCCAAATCGCCGCTACCGCTCAGGGTTTCAGTGATAGGGTAGCCAGCGTTGGTAGACAGCTCGGTCAGCGCGTGGTGGGTTTCTTCGGAGATACGTTTCTGCATATCGCCCAGATTGACGTCAATCAGACCGGTGTACAGGTCTGAATAATTCACGTCAACGTGGATGAGGGAGATTTTCGCGTTGTAGGGGCGCGCCATAGAGACCGCTTTTTCAACCAGAACTTTACTTTCCGGGGAGAGATCAACTGCGATAAGAATGTGTTTATAAGCCATAGTGTTACTCCTTCCATAAGTTGTCGATGACCATTGAGCTACTGGCGTTTCTTATGCCGCCGCGTCACCCGCGTCCTGCGAACTCTATGCGCGGGGCTAGCTCAGCCGTTTACCATAACTATCCTTACATTATAGCGACCAGGATAATCCGTCAATCTGCCTTGCTTGCCAGTTAGTTAAACAAAATTTTCAGGGAATTGCATTGATAGTGATTAACCTTCTGGTAAAAAAATTAACTGATCTCCTACAATGTGTATAAGAGCCGTTCGAATGCGGAGCGCTAATATGGACGGCTTTCGTAGTACTCTTTCACTGATTGTCTGGCAGGGTATCGGGGAGCGGTAGTCCCGGAGAGGAACTCCGTGGGCGGGTCGCCGGGGAGGAGATATGATAAGCACCGTCTCACTATTCTGGGCTTTATGTGTCGTTTGCATTGTTAATATGGCGCGCTATTTCTCATCGCTACGCGCACTGTTAGTGGTACTTCGTGGTTGCGATCCTTTGCTCTATCAATATGTCGATGGCGGCGGCTTCTTTACCACGCATGGTCAGCCCAACAAACAGGTGCGCCTGGTATGGTATATCTACGCTCAGCGCTATCGCGATCATCATGATGAAGAATTTATTCGCCGTTGTGAACGCGTGCGCCGCCAGTTTCTGCTGACCAGCGCGTTATGCGGTTTGGTGGTGGTGAGCTTGATTGCGCTCATGATTTGGCACTGAATAAAAAAAGCGGGCCAGTTTCCTGACCCGCTTGTGTTAGATAAGCCTCCCGGATGACGCCGCTTGCAGCGGCCTGTCAGGCCTGTGTCGTTTCATCCTGACAGGCCGGATTAGCGACAGCGCTATCCGGCCCATTTGGCTTAAATAATCTTCAGGGAAAGCCAGTACAGCACGCCGGAAAGAATAATCGCCGCCGGTAACGTAAATACCCAGGCCATCAGAATGCTGGTCACGGTTTTACGCTGCAACCCGCCGCCATCAACGACCATGGTTCCCGCCACTGAAGAGGAGAGTACGTGAGTGGTAGAAACTGGCATACCGGTGTAGCTGGCAAGACCGATAGAGACTGCCGCCGTCATCTGCGCTGACATTCCCTGCGCATACGTCATGCCTTTTTTACCAATTTTCTCGCCGATAGTGGTCGCCACGCGACGCCAGCCGATCATCGTACCAATACCCAGCGCCAACGCCACTGCCATAATGATCCACACTGGCGCATACTCAATGGTGCTTAACATATCGGTCTTCAGCTTTTTCAGCAGGCGCTGGTCATCGCTGCTTACGCCAGGCAATTTCACGACTTTGTCGGTCGTGTCGGAAATGCACAGCATAATGCGACGCAACTGACTACGCTGTTCAACGCTTAACTTGTCGTAGCTTTCCACGTTTGCCAGCATCCCTTTCGCACGGTTAAGCGCGTTAATGGTGTTAGCCGGATGGCAGTGGAATTCAGTCGGTTCAGTCGCGCCCGGTTCCGGAGAGGGAATCAGTTGGTCAACGCCGGTGACGGCTTTCAGCAGGTCAGGACGCTGCTCAAAGTACGTTTCGACATTGTTGATAGCATCGCGCGTACGGGTGATTTCGTAGCTGGAGGCATTCATATTGACCACGAAACCCGCAGGCGCGACGCCAATCAGCACCAGCATGACCAGGCCAATGCCTTTCTGACCATCGTTCGCGCCATGCGAAAACGCCACGCCGATAGCGGAGAGGATCAGCGCGATACGCGTCCAGAACGGCGGCTTTTTCTTGCCGTCTTTCTTTTCACGTTCGGCTGGCGTCAGGTGGATACGGGCGCGTTTCTTAGTACCGCTCCAGTAGCGGCGCAGCAAGAAAATCAGACCGCCGGCGAATACCAGACCGACAATAGGGGAGATAATGAGTGAACCGAAAATATTGATAACTTTCGGGATGTTAAGTGCATCCACCACTGACGTGCCGGTCATCATCGCATTGGTTAAACCGATGCCGATAATGGCGCCAATCAGCGTGTGGGAACTGGACGCCGGCAACCCGAAATACCAGGTACCGAGGTTCCAGATAATCGCCGCCAGCAACATGGAAAAGACCATAGCGAGGCCGTGCGCGGAACCCATGTTGAGCAGGAGATCCGTCGGTAGCATATGCACAATGGCATACGCCACGCTGAGACCCCCCAGCAAAACGCCAAAAAAGTTAAACACCGCCGCCATGACAACCGCCAGCTGCGAACGCATCGCACGGGTGTAAATCACGGTTGCGACTGCATTGGCTGTGTCATGGAAGCCGTTAATCGCTTCGTAGAACAGCACAAAAGCCAGAGCAAGCAATAATAAAAGCCCGGTATGTAAATCCAGGCCAGCAAACAAATGTAGCATAGGACGTTACGCCATTTTGAGGACATGAACGCGGCGCATTATCAGTGACTTTGGCGGCGCGGGCAAAGTGAAATATAGACTTTTTTTGATGTACTTCGTGCTTTGTTTGATATCACTAAAGAATTATCTTATATATTTCAGATAAATACCATTTTCAGGCGCTTTTCGCGCTGGTGCGACCACTGAGGAAACTTTACAATTCCCGCCCGAATTTGAGAGAGGAAGGCGACGTGGAAAGGTTTGATGCCGTTATTATAGGCGCTGGCGCAGCGGGCATGTTTTGCGCCGCGCAGGCAGGACAGGCGGGTAGCCGCGTGCTGCTCATCGATAATGGCAAGAAGCCAGGACGTAAAATCCTCATGTCCGGTGGTGGACGCTGCAACTTTACTAATCTTTATGTTGAGCCTGCTGCGTATTTGAGCCAGAACCCCCATTTTTGCAAATCAGCATTAGCCCGCTATACCCAGTGGGACTTTATCGATCTGGTCGGCAGGTATGGGATAGCCTGGCATGAGAAAACGCTGGGACAGCTTTTTTGCGATGATTCCGCCCAACGCATTGTCGATATGCTGGTTGCCGAGTGCGACAAAGGCGGCGTAACGATGCGCCTGCGTAGCGAGGTATTGAGCGTCGAGCGTGATGAGTCGGGTTTCGTACTGGCGCTGAACGGTGAGACGGTGACTACGCAAAAGCTGGTGATTGCCAGCGGCGGTCTGTCGATGCCGGGGCTTGGCGCATCGCCGTTTGGCTATAAAATCGCCGAACAGTTTGGTCTCAAGGTGTTGCCGACGCGCGCCGGGTTGGTGCCCTTTACGCTGCATAAGCCGCTGTTAGAACAGCTCCAGACGCTGTCTGGCGTCTCTGTGCCCTGCGTAATTACCGCCCGCAATGGCACGGTATTTCGGGAAAACCTACTTTTTACCCATCGTGGGCTGTCCGGCCCCGCCGTTTTACAGATTTCCAGCTACTGGCAACCGGGCGAGTTAGTGAGCATTAACTTATTGCCGGATCTCTCGCTGGAAGACGTTCTCAATGAACAGCGTAACGCGCACCCGAACCAGAGTCTGAAGAACACGCTGGCGATGCATCTGCCGAAACGGTTGGTGGAGTGTTTACAACAGTTGGGGCAGATCCCGGATGTATCGCTCAGGCAGTTGAACGTTCGTGACCAGCAGGCGTTGGTTGACACGCTTACGGCTTGGCAAGTGCAGCCTAACGGCACCGAAGGCTATCGGACAGCGGAAGTGACGCTGGGCGGCGTGGATACAAACGAACTATCATCGCGGACTATGGAAGCGCGCCGCGTGCCGGGTCTCTATTTTATTGGCGAAGTGATGGACGTCACCGGCTGGTTGGGCGGCTATAACTTCCAGTGGGCCTGGTCGAGCGCCTGGGCCTGTGCGCAGGATTTGGCGGCAAAACGCTAAGTACCATTACAAACAATAAGCGAATAGACATCCCGGACAGAGGTGTTAGTATCGATTTATAGCAGTTATGAGTATGCGTGTTTCATTTACGGCCAGGAACGCTGATGATGACAACATTACTCCCTCTTTTCCGGGTACCTACATCATTCACTCCCTTTGACGGCGAGCGCTTCATCGGCGTCTGTTCGTCGTCTGGCCCCTTTTCTTTTTTCATTCTTATCCCGAATGGAAACCCCAGCTGAGCGCACGCCCGGCGGACTTTGTGACACGCATGGTTAGACAACAGGGATTACGGCGGGTCGATTATGGACAAAATGAAGCGTCATCTGGTGTGGTGGGGAGCGGGGATTCTTGTGGCGGTGGCCGCGATAGCCTGGTGGATGCTGCGCCCTGCGGGAATACCGGAGGGATTTGCCGCCAGCAACGGCAGAATTGAAGCCACCGAAGTGGATATTGCCACTAAGATTGCCGGGCGTATTGATACCATCCTCGTTTCGGAAGGGCAGTTCGTTCGTCAGGGCGAGGTGCTGGCGAAAATGGATACCCGCGTATTGCAGGAGCAGCGGCTGGAGGCGATCGCGCAAATCAAAGAAGCCGAGAGCGCGGTTGCCGCCGCCCGTGCCTTGCTGGAGCAACGCCAGAGTGAAATGCGCGCCGCGCAGTCGGTCGTCAAACAGCGGGAAGCTGAGCTGGACTCCGTCTCTAAACGCCACGTGCGTTCCCGTTCGCTGTCGCAGCGTGGCGCGGTATCTGTACAACAGTTAGATGACGATCGCGCGGCGGCGGAAAGCGCGCGCGCCGCCCTGGAGACCGCCAAAGCGCAGGTATCTGCGGCAAAAGCGGCGATTGAGGCGGCGCGTACCAGTATTATCCAGGCGCAAACGCGCGTGGAAGCGGCGCAGGCGACCGAGCGGCGTATTGTCGCCGACATCGACGACAGCGAATTAAAAGCGCCGCGCGATGGACGCGTGCAGTACCGCGTTGCGGAGCCGGGCGAAGTGTTATCGGCTGGCGGCCGGGTGTTGAACATGGTCGATCTCAGCGATGTTTATATGACATTTTTCCTGCCGACCGAACAGGCGGGGCTGTTGAAGATCGGCGGCGACGCGCGTCTGGTGCTGGACGCCGCGCCGGATCTGCGTATTCCGGCGACGATCAGTTTTGTCGCCAGCGTGGCGCAGTTCACACCCAAAACCGTGGAAACCCACGATGAACGGCTGAAGCTGATGTTCCGCGTCAAAGCGCGTATTCCGCCAGAGCTACTGCGACAGCATCTGGAATATGTCAAAACCGGTTTGCCGGGAATGGCCTGGGTTCGTCTGGATGAGCGCGTGCCCTGGCCTGACGCTCTAAGCGTGAGGCTGTCGCAATGACGTCGCTGAAGCTGGTGCCTGTTCCTCCCGTGGCGCAGCTTGAGGGGGTGAGCCAGCATTACGGAAAAACAGCCGCGCTGAACAATATCACGCTGGACATTCCCGCCCGTAGTATGGTCGGGCTGATTGGTCCGGACGGGGTGGGTAAGTCGAGCCTGCTGTCGCTGATTTCTGGCGCGCGGGTGATTGAGCAAGGGAACGTTATCGTCCTGGGCGGCGATATGCGCGATGCGAAACATCGCCGCGACGTCTGTCCGCGCATCGCCTGGATGCCGCAGGGGCTGGGGAAAAACCTTTATCACACGTTATCGGTTTATGAGAACGTCGATTTTTTCGCTCGTCTCTTTGGTCATGACAAAGCTGAACGCGAAGCGCGTATTACCGAGCTGCTGAACAGCACCGGCCTGGCGCCGTTTCGTGACCGTCCTGCCGGGAAGCTGTCCGGTGGGATGAAACAAAAGCTGGGGCTGTGCTGTGCGCTGATTCATGACCCGGAATTGCTGATTCTTGATGAGCCTACCACCGGCGTGGACCCGCTCTCCCGCGCTCAGTTCTGGGACTTAATCGACAGTATCCGCCAACGGCAGACCAATATGAGCGTGTTGGTCGCAACGGCCTATATGGAAGAGGCGGAGCGTTTTGACTGGCTGGTGGCGATGAATGCGGGCGAGATACTGGCAACCGGCAGCGCGCAGCAACTGCGGGCAAAAACCCATAGCGCGACGCTGGAACAGGCATTTATCGCCCTGTTGCCAGAAGCGCAGCGCCAGGCGCATAAGCCAGTGGTGATCCCGCCGTATCACGCTGAGCAGGAAGAGATTGCCATTGAGGCGAAAGATCTGACCATGCGTTTCGGTAAGTTCGTCGCGGTTGACCATGTTAATTTCCGTATTCCGCGCGGCGAGATTTTTGGCTTCCTCGGTTCAAACGGTTGCGGCAAATCGACCACCATGAAAATGCTGACCGGTCTGCTTCCCGCCAGCGAAGGCCAGGCCTGGCTATTTGGCCAGCCGGTAGACCCGAACGACATCGACACCCGTCGCCGGGTCGGGTATATGTCGCAGGCTTTTTCGCTCTATAACGAACTCACCGTGCGGCAGAATCTGGAACTTCATGCCCGCCTGTTTCATATTCCGCCAGCGGAGATCCCGGCGCGCGTCGCGCAGATGATCGAACGCTTTATGCTAACGGAGGTGGAAGATACGCTCCCCGCTTCGTTGCCGCTCGGTATCCGCCAGCGTTTATCGCTGGCGGTAGCGGTGATCCATCGCCCGGAAATGCTGATTCTTGATGAGCCAACGTCCGGCGTTGATCCGGTCGCCAGGGATATGTTCTGGCAGCTTATGGTCGATCTTTCGCGTCAGGATAAGGTGACGATTTTTATCTCGACCCATTTTATGAACGAAGCGGAACGTTGCGACCGAATGTCATTGATGCACGCCGGTAAAGTGCTCGCCAGCGGTACGCCGCAGGAATTGGTGCAACAGCGGGGTGCGGCCAATCTGGAGGCGGCGTTTATTTCCTGGCTACAGGAAGCTGCGGGAGCGGCGCCTGAAACCCCAATACCGCCATCCCAGACGCCCGCCGCGTCAGGTAAACCGTCGCGGCAGGGATTGAGCTTCCGGCGTTTGTTCAGCTACAGTCGCCGCGAAGCGCTGGAGCTACGCCGCGATCCGGTACGCTCGACGCTGGCGCTGCTGGGAACGGTAATTCTGATGCTGATTATGGGCTATGGCATCAGTATGGACGTGGAGAACCTGCGTTTTGCCGTACTCGATCGCGATCAAACCGTCAGCAGCCAGGCATGGTCGCTCAATCTGGCGGGATCGCGCTATTTTATCGAACAGCCGCCGCTCGCCAGCTATGGCGAGCTTGACCGGCGGATGCGTTCGGGAGAGTTGGCGGTTGCCATTGAGATCCCGCCTAATTTTGGCCGCGATATTGCTCGCGGTACGCCAGCGCAGATTGGCGTCTGGGTGGATGGCGCCATGCCCAGCCGCGCCGAGACGGTGAAGGGGTACGTTCAGGCGATGCACCAAAGCTGGCTGCAGGAGGCGGCAAGTCGTCAGCCGAACCCGGTTAAACAGACCGGGCTGCTCAACATTGAAACGCGCTATCGCTATAACCCGGATGTGAAAAGTCTGCCCGCTATCGTTCCGGCGGTCATTCCGCTGCTGCTCATGATGATCCCGTCAATGCTTAGCGCCCTGAGCGTGGTGCGGGAGAAAGAGCTGGGGTCGATAATTAATCTGTACGTAACGCCGACGACGCGCAGCGAATTTTTGCTGGGTAAACAACTGCCGTATATCGCGCTGGGTATGCTGAACTTCTTGCTACTGTGCGCGCTGTCGGTCTTTGTGTTCGGCGTGCCGCTGAAAGGCAGCTTTCTCACGCTTACCCTCGCGGCGCTGCTTTACGTCATCATCGCCACCGGTCTGGGGCTGCTGATCTCCACGTTTATGAAGAGCCAAATCGCCGCTATTTTTGGGACGTCGATTATTACCCTCATTCCGGCAACACAATTTTCCGGCATGATCGATCCGGTGGCTTCGCTGGAAGGACCGGGAAGATGGATCGGCGAGATCTACCCGACCAGCCATTTTCTGACGATCGCGCGCGGGACGTTTTCCAAAGCGTTGGATCTGTCCGATCTCTGGCCGTTATTTATGCCGTTACTGATTGCCGTCCCGGTGGTGATGGGTCTGAGCATTCTGCTGCTGAAAAAACAGGAGGGGTAATGCGCGGATTACGTAATATTTATAACCTCGGCGTTAAAGAATTGCGCAGTCTGCTGGGCGACAAAGCGATGCTGGCGCTGATCGTCTTCGCCTTTACGATTTCGGTTTACTCCTCTGCTACCGTCCTGCCCGGTTCGTTGAATCTTGCCCCTATCGCCATCGCCGATATGGATCAGTCGCAGTTGTCGAACCGTATTGTGAATAGTTTTTACCGCCCGTGGTTTCTGCCGCCGGAGATGATTACGGTAACGGAAATGGATGCCGGACTGGATGCCGGACGCTATACCTTTGCGGTCAACATTCCGCCGAATTTCCAGCGTGATGTGCTGGCCGGACGTCAGCCTGATATCCAGGTTAACGTCGATGCGACGCGCATGAGCCAGGCGTTTACCGGCAACAGTTATATCCAGAATATTATTAGCGGCGAGGTCAACAGCTTTGTGGCGCGCGCGCGGGGAGATAGCGTTCAGCCTGTGTCGCTGGAAATTCGGATGCGCTTTAACCCGAATCTGGACCCGGCGTGGTTTGGCGGCGTGATGGCGATTATCAACAACATTACCATGCTGGCGATAGTGCTGACCGGATCGGCGCTGATCCGCGAGCGAGAACACGGCACGGTAGAGCATCTGTTGGTGATGCCGGTCACGCCCTTTGAGATCATGATGGCGAAAGTGTGGTCGATGGGGCTGGTCGTGCTGGTGGTTTCCGGTTTGTCTTTGATGCTGATGGTGAAAGGCGTACTTGGCGTACCGATTGAAGGATCGATCCCATTGTTTATGTTGGGCGTGGCGCTGAGCCTGTTCGCCACCACTTCAATTGGGATTTTTATGGGCACCATCGCCCGTTCGATGCCGCAACTGGGGTTATTAATGATTCTGGTACTGTTGCCGCTACAAATGCTTTCCGGCGGTTCCACGCCGCGCGAAAGTATGCCGCAGGCGGTGCAGGATATTATGCTGACCATGCCGACGACGCATTTTGTCAGCCTTGCCCAGGCTATTCTTTATCGCGGCGCAGGTTTGAGTATCGTCTGGCCGCAGTTCCTGACTCTGCTGGCGATAGGCGGCGTGTTCTTCCTGATAGCGCTGTTACGCTTCAGAAAAACGATTGGCACAATGGCGTGAACACTATTGCCGGATGGCGGCTGCGCCTCATCCGGCCTACAAACGACGACGTGCGAACGTAGGCCGGGCAAGCGAAGCGCCCCCGGCAAGGCGCTGGGGCGTTAGTCTTCTTTCGGCAAACACTGCAAGTGGCCGTGGCGCACGCCGCGCTGGGCGATAACATCATCGGCAAAATGCTGTACGTCGCCCATATCGCCCTTCAGAACGGCGATCTCCAGACAGTCATCGTGGTTGATATGGACGTGCAGCGTGGCGACGGATAAATCATGATGATGATGCTGGGTGGAGACGATGCGGCTGGCTAAATCCCGTTTCTCATGTTCATAAACATATGAAAGTACCGCGAAACCCTGTGTGCCGTGTTCCTGAGTGGCCTCCTGCGCCAGAGCGCCGCGCAGAATATCACGGATCGCTTCGGAGCGATTGTTATAGCCGCGTCGCTGGCTCAGGCTGTCCAGCGTTTCCAGTAAATCGTCATCGAGGGTGATGGTGACACGTTGCATCTGACTTAAACCTTTTGGTATGGCGCGTCGGCGCATGGGAAGCTCCGCATTTTGTAACACACGTCCGCCGCCAGAGGGAAAAATTAATGTGTCATAACGCTTTTGTTATCGTCTGCGGCGTCAGCGTAAACGGTGTGGGGGTACAGACTGCCAGACTGAGCGTATCGAGCTGACACTGGCTGACCGACAAGGCAGAGGGCAACGTGCTGTCCACGCTGACGATTTGCCAGGCGCTGCCGCCGCGTTGTTTTACGATGGCTTCTTTACGCGTCCAGATACGCCAGAAGGCCGCCAGTTGTCGCTCCGGACGTTCCGCTTCCATTTCAGCATGTTCGCCGAGGCTGAATACCGCATTTGCCAGCGAACACCAGTTATCGCGCGGGCGGATCACTTCAATATCGCAGCCGACTTCACCTTCGTCGCTAAGCAACAGAGCAATAGTGTCGCCGCTATGGCTGAGGTTAAACCACAGCGGCGTTCCGGCGGAAAAAGCCGGTTTACCCTGTTCGCCATACACCATCTCCGGTAGCGGCGAGAGCGCACGGGAAAGCAGCACGCGCCCGGCCAGCCAGCTTGCCCGGCGAACGCCCTGCGGCGCCTGAGCGATTAACGCGTCGGGCAATTGACCTGCGCTTAATGTTGACACTTTTCCCAGAACGATCTGGTACATATCAGGACCAACGTTGCCTATGAAGAAGAGGAGATTGTAGCATCTGTCGCCTCATCCCGGTAAACGGCTTTTCGGTCGGCCTGGCCCCAGTAAGATCGCCAGTTTGCTGCCGCCTTTAGTGGTTTCCATCCAGATTTTGCAGACGCTGGTCAAAGGAACGGACAAGAGCATCCCGACCGGGCCTAATAGCCATCCCCAGACCAGTAACGAAAGAAATACCACCAGCGTGGACATCCCCAGACGATGGCCCATCATGCGTGGCTCCATAATGTTGCCAATCACCATATGGACCACCAAAAAGAGCGCGCCGACCAGTACGCACTCGTAAAAGCCGTTAAATAACAGCGCCTGAATCATGGGGGGAACGGCGGAAATCACCGAGCCGATATTAGGAACGTAATTGAGCAAAAAGGCCAGTACGCCCCACATTAGCGCAAACTGAATATCCATTAACGCCAGCCCCAGCCAGATAATCGCGCCCGTCCATAGACTGAGCAGCGTTTTCAGCGCCAGATAATGCGAGACGCCTTTCAGGGCGCGGTGCAGGCCGGCAATATGAATTTGTGGATTGTTTAGCGCGAAACGTAATTTATAAGGCACGTGACGCACCTCAAACAGCATAAAAACCACGGTCATCACCAGCAGCACAATGCTTGCCATCGCGCCCGATACGCCGGTCATTAATGTTGTGGTGAAGAGCATGATTTTATCGGAATCCATCCCGCGGAGCATACGTTCCGGCGACATATGTAAATTCAGGAAGGGCATTAACTCCTGAAGGTGTAAGACTTTACGCGTCAGCTCCTTGCTGTATTTAGGCAGCATAGCGATAAATTCATTAAGCGATGCGGCAAGTACACCCACCAGCGCGGTAAGCACGATCAGCATGACAACCACCACGATAGTAATCGCCAGCGGTCGCTTCACGCCCCGGCGAATAAACCAGGTCACTAATGGATTAAGAACGATGGCAAAAAAGAGCGCCAGCAAGAGTTGTACAATAATATCCGCCGCGGCATGAATCCCGGCGAGAATAATAACCAGGGAGGCCAGTTTCAGCAGAATATGCATACCCGTTTTGTCGGGTTGAGCGGTTGCCATGAAGTTTTCCTTGTTGTGTTTTTTTCTAAGTGTAGCGGCTGCCCTGATACCGATAATCTGAATCTCACTACTGATTTTCACCGCGCGCCATGATAGAAAAGAAAACATGTTGTAAAAATGCGGTGATACTCATGCCCGAACCCGTCGCTGAACCGGCGCCAAACGGATTGCGCCTCAATCTGCGTATTGTCTCCATCGTGATGTTTAACTTTGCCAGCTACCTGACTATCGGCCTGCCGCTCGCCGTCTTGCCCGGCTATGTGCATGATGCGATGGGATTCAGCGCGTTCTGGGCGGGGCTTATTATCAGCCTGCAATACTTCGCCACTCTGTTAAGCCGTCCCCATGCCGGGCGGTATGCGGATGTATTAGGGCCGAAAAAAATCGTTGTCTTTGGCTTATGCGGCTGTTTTTTAAGCGGACTCGGCTACCTGCTGGCGGATATCGCCAGCGCCTGGCCGATGATCAGTTTGTTGCTACTGGGGCTGGGTCGCGTGATTTTAGGGATTGGGCAAAGTTTTGCCGGCACCGGTTCAACACTGTGGGGCATCGGCGTCGTCGGGTCGTTGCATATTGGTCGGGTCATCTCCTGGAACGGTATCGTCACCTACGGCGCAATGGCGATGGGCGCGCCGCTGGGCGTGCTGTGTTATGCCTGGGGCGGGTTGCAGGGACTGGCGCTAACGGTGATGGGCGTGGCGCTGTTGGCGATACTGTTAGCGCTTCCACGTCCGTCGGTGAAGGCGAACAAAGGCAAGCCGCTACCGTTTCGCGCGGTGCTGGGGCGTGTCTGGCTGTATGGTATGGCGTTGGCGCTGGCCTCGGCAGGGTTTGGCGTCATCGCGACGTTTATTACCTTATTTTATGATGCTAAAGGCTGGGATGGCGCCGCCTTTGCGCTCACGTTATTTAGCGTCGCGTTTGTCGGCACGCGTTTGCTGTTCCCTAACGGCATCAATCGGTTAGGCGGGTTGAATGTCGCCATGATCTGCTTTGGCGTGGAGATTATTGGTCTGTTACTGGTGGGGACGGCAGCCATGCCGTGGATGGCAAAAATCGGCGTTTTACTCACGGGGATGGGGTTTTCGCTGGTCTTTCCAGCGCTGGGCGTGGTGGCCGTCAAAGCCGTGCCGCCCCAGAACCAGGGCGCGGCGCTGGCGACCTATACCGTCTTTATGGATATGTCTTTGGGGGTGACCGGGCCGCTGGCGGGGCTGGTGATGACCTGGGCGGGCGTGCCGGTGATTTATCTGGCGGCAGCCGGGCTGGTAACGATGGCGCTATTGCTGACCTGGCGCTTAAAAAAACGGCCTCCGTTTGCACTGCCGGAGGCCGCATCATCGTCGTAAAGGTTACTTAATAACCAACGTATTGATGATGTTTTCAGCCGTGGTTTGCGCTTTTTGCTGATTGTCCGCAGGCAGCGTGACCTGAATCGTCAGCAATTGGTTATCCACTTTGCCCAGCACGATGGAAGAGTACGCCGTCTGGCCCTTCGCGGAGATAATGCTGTCCAGTTGTTGCAATGTATGGCCTTTGAGCTCAATAGACTTATTGGTGACGACCTGAAGCTGCGGGTCGCGGCTACGCTGTTGCTCAAGCAGGCGGTTTGCCAGCACCGGCAACGCTTCATCGGTATTATCGCCGACGATAACAATCACCGCTTTCTGGCCCGTCGGGTCAGAATAAACGTGCATATTATTCGCCTGGGTGCCCAGCTTACCGCTTTGATCGGTCATATCCGCCGGCAGCGAGAAACTGAGTTTGCCATCCATCAGGCTGATGGGCTGACCGGATGCCTGGCTTTCCGCGGCGGCGCTTTCTGCCGACGCTTTTGTATCGTTGTTATCACAGGCCGCAAGCCCCATAACCAGCAGGCCAATACCGGCATATTTAACCAAATTGCGCATTGACTTCTTCCTTTCGATAAACGGCCATAACGGCTCATTCGCTCATCTTATCACAACTCGGAAAACGAACCTTTAACTTGCCGGTAATGGGGAAATTTCAGATTTATCTGCCAGCTTTTTCAGCAACATATTCAGTAGAACGCCGTACATCGGCAGGAAGAAAATAATGCTGATGAGCACCTTAAAGCAATAATCCACCAGCGCAATTTCCATCCAGTGTTCGGCCATAAACGCATCGGGGCTTCGCCAGAACGCAATGAAGAAAAAGGCAAGGGTATCGCTGATATTGCCAAACAGCGTTGAAGCAGTCGGCGCCAGCCACCAGCGACGATTTTGGCGCAGGCGGTTAAACACATGGACATCAAGGATCTGTCCCAGCGCGTAGGCCATAAAGCTGGCGGCGGCGATACGGGCGACAAACAGATTAAAGTCCGCCAACGCGGCGAAACCTTGCCAGGCGCCCATATAGAACAGCGATGACACCACATACGACACCAGCAGCGCAGGGATCATGACGGCGAAGATAATGCGGCGCGCCAGAGGTGCGCCAAAAATACGCACGGTAAGATCGGTGGCGAGAAAAATAAAAGGAAAACTAAACGCGCCCCAGGTCGTGTGGAAACCAAAAATAGTGATGGGGAGCTGCACCAGATAGTTACTGGAAATGATCACCAGTAAATGGAATAGCGATAGCCAGAACAACGCTTTTACGCGCTGTGATTGTGTAAACGGAGTCATATTGTGACCTTTTTGTTGGATGGGGTGAGGGAACCCAATAAAGAACCGCCGCATAATACTGTTTTGCGCTGGCATTGCAATGGCTAATTTTCACGCAATCGTTAACCTGCCTGGCTTACTGACGAAGATGGGCGTAAAATATCGCCGTTTTTCTACCATTGAGACGAAGATGAGCGATCTGTTTTCCTCCCCTGACCATACGCTTGACGCCCTGGGGCTGCGTTGCCCTGAACCGGTAATGATGGTGCGCAAAACGGTGCGCAACATGCAAACTGGCGAAACATTGCTGATTATCGCCGACGATCCGGCGACGACGCGTGATATTCCGGGGTTCTGTACCTTTATGGAACACGATTTGCTGGCGCAAGAGACGGAGGGTCTGCCGTACCGTTATTTATTGCGTAAAGCGCATTAACCGCACGGCAGATAGCATTCTGATTAGAAGCTTTCCCAGTTCGCCTGTTCTGCGGCGGGCTGTGGCGTTAAACCTTTGCTTAACGGCGTCGGCGACGCCTCCCGACGAGGCTGTTTCTGGATGCGGAACGCGGCGACCGCCTGACGAAGCTCGTTAGCCTGATCTTCCAGCGCCGCCGCCGCTGCTGCGGATTCTTCTACCAGCGAGGCGTTTTGCTGCGTCACGCTGTCCATTTCCGATACCGCCTGCGCCACCTGCTCAATGCCTTTGCTTTGCTCATCGGAGGCAGAGGCGATTTCGCCCATAATATCGGTCACGCGGGTCACGGCGTTGACGATCTCTTTCATGGTTTCTCCCGCTTCGCGTACCTGCGTAGAGCCGGTATCAATGCGCGACACGGAGTTTTCAATCAGTACTTTGATCTCTTTGGCGGCCTGCGCGCTACGGCTGGCCAACGTGCGTACCTCTCCGGCCACGACCGCGAATCCTCGCCCCTGTTCGCCGGCGCGGGCGGCTTCTACCGCGGCGTTCAGCGCCAGGATATTAGTCTGGAAGGCGATACCGTCAATCACGCTGGTGATGTCCACAATTTTTTCCGAGCTTTCGGCGATATCGTTCATGGTGCTCACTACGTTATCCACCACGCGTCCTCCTTTACGCGCGGTTTCTGATGCGGTTTTCGCCAGACCCGTCGCCTGTCGTGCGTTATCGGTGTTTTGCCGTACCGTGGCGGTTAACTGTTCCATGCTGGCGGCGGTCTCCTCCAGCGCCGAGGCCTGCTGTTCGGTACGGGAAGAGAGGTCGCTGCTGCCGGCGGAAATTTCGCCTGCGCCAGTATAGATAGAGTCTGCGTTATCGCGCACCGCGCTGACGGTACGGATTAACGACTGCTGCATCGTTTTAAGACCGGCGGCCAGTTGGCCCATTTCACTGCGTCCTTCGGCCTCTATCTCATGGGTAAGATCGCCGTCGGCGATAGTTTGAATGTGCGCCATAATCCGTTGCAGCGGGCGGAGTAGAACGCGTTGCAGCCCCAGCCAGATAAACGCCAGCACGATGAGTACGATAAGTAGAATTATCCCCAGCGTCCATTGCATCTGGGTAAAGCTGCTCTGATTCTGATCGCTGGCTAATTTTATTAATTGCGCATTTTGAGAGAGCCACTGGTCATATACCTGCTCCATGTCATCCTGCGCTTTTTGCGCGTCAAGGTTGCCATAGGCGGCGTAATTATCGGCTTTAAGATAGTGGATAGACTGCTGCAAAACGTCATACATCTGCTTAAAGCTGGCTTCGGCCTGGGCATCCAACGCCGGATCTTTGCCCGCGATCGCTTCGGAGTTCACGTAGTTGTTGAAATGCTTTTCCGCTTCGTTGAGCGACGCGCCAGCGTTGGTTAACAGCGTGTTCATGGCGTCCAGTGAGGCGGGATCGCGCTGATTTTTTAACATGCGTATCGCCACGCGGTTAATGGTGACGCGGGTTTCGATCAATGTCTGAAAACTGCCGCCCAGTTCCTGTTGTTGGTAACTCAGCGCGCTCGCATTCTGGAAATTCAGCCGATCGCTGCTGACGGCGGAATAAAACAGTATTCCTGTCACCAACAATAAGGCGCTAAATATGCCCAGCGTCGCGATAACGCCGGTGATGACTTTGATATTTTTCATAGTGCCTAACATTCCTTATTTTGTAGACGGTATGATCAATATCGGTTGAATAAATATTAACCTTACATCAAATCACGCTATTTCTGATTAATGGTTTGATAAGTAATAGAAAATAAATAATTTTCGCGTGAATAATATGTACAAAGAAAGGAATATCGCGGGATAACCCGGCGACACGACGCCGCCGGGCGGGAGAAGATTAGTTTTTACGCAGCAAACGTAGCGCGTTGGCGGTCACCAATACCGTGGCTCCCGTATCCGCCAGGATTGCCAGCCATAGCCCGGTAAAACCCAGTAGCGTCGTCACCAGGAAAATGGCTTTCAGCCCCAGCGCAATGGTGATGTTCTGCCGGATATTCGCGTGGGTAGCGCGCGCCAGCGTAATCATCTGCGCTAACCCGCGCAGACGGTTATGAGTAAGGGCGGCGTCAGCCGTTTCCAGCGCGACGTCAGTACCGCTGCCCATCGCAATTCCGATACTGGCGGCTTTCATCGCGGGCGCATCGTTAATGCCGTCGCCCACCATGGCCAGCGGCGCTTGTTGGTTAAGGGCGGTGACTGCCCGCACCTTGTCTTCCGGCAGTAGCCCGGCTTTAAACGCCAGATCCAGCTCGCCGGCAATCGCTGCCGCCGCCCGTGGGTTATCGCCGGTCAGAATCACGCCGTTAACGCCTAACTGATGCAGTTCGCGGATGGCGTCGCGCGCATCGTCACGCAATGTATCCTGGAGGGCGAGGACGCCAAGTACGGTCTCGTTACGCAGCACCAGAACCACCGTCTGCCCGGCGTTTTCCAGTTCGCTAATTTGCCCGGCAAACGCCGCCGCAGGCTGTTTTCCCGCCGCGCAAATCAGAATACGTTCGCCGTTAACCTGCGCTTCAATCCCGGTGCCGGCCAGCGTTCGCTGCGATTCCGCCGTCGGGATCGCCAGATCGCGTGTCTGCGCTTCGCGGACAATAGCCTGCGCCAGCGGGTGCGTAGCGCCTTGTTCTACGGCTGCCGCCAGCGCCAACAGTTCAGCCTCGCTGATACCGCTTGCCGGATGAATCGCCGTCACCCGTGGTTTACCGATGGTCAACGTACCGGTTTTATCGAAGGCGACCTGCGTGATACGGCCCAGTTGCTCCAGCGCTGCGCCGCCTTTAATCAATGCGCCGCGCCGTGCCGCCGCCGCCAGCCCGGAGGTAATGGCCGCGGGCGTGGAGATCACCAGCGCGCACGGGCAACCGATGAGCAGCAGCGTCAGCCCTTTATAAATCCACTCCTGCCAGCCGCCATCGAACATCAGCGGCGGAATAAGCGTCACCAGCAGCGCGATGACCATAATGACTGGCGTATAGATGCGGCTGAAACGGTCAATAAACCGCTCAATGGGCGCACGGCGCTCTTCCGCCTCTTCAATCAGCGTCAGGATACGGTCAATCGCGCTGGCGCCAGGTTCAGATAGCACCTCCAGGGTGACGAGACGGTCAACGCTGGTCGCGCCTGCCGGGACTTTGTCGCCCGTTGCGCGCTCCACCGGGATAGACTCGCCGGTGAGCGCGCTTTCATCAAAGCTGGCGAAACCGGAAACCAGTTTACCGTCGGCGGGTAAACGCCCCCCGGCGGCGACTTCGATAATATCGCCCGGTCGCAGGGTATTAATAGCGACCTCTTCCCGTACGCCGTCGCGCAGACGGGTCGCCGTTTCCGGTTTAAGCGCCATTAACGCGCTGACGCCTTTACGGGCGCGGCTGGCGGCCCATCCTTCCAGGCGCTCGCCGATGAGGAACAGCAGCAATACCATTGCCGCCTCCGCCGTCGCGCCAATAAACAGCGCGCCAATGGCGGCGACGCTCATCAGCGTTTCAATAGCGAACCAACTGCCGCTTTTCATCAGCCGCAGCGCCTGGCGGGCAATAGGATACAGACCGACCAGGGTGGTGGCGATAAAGGCCAGTTGGCCGAACGGGTGGTTAAATTGCTCCAGCCCCCAGCTTATCGCCATCATAATGATCAGCGTAATAAGCGGCAGGTTCTCTTTAAGACGAGATTCAGGCGCGGCGTCGCGCGAATCTTCACTACGCAAGGTATAACCCGCCTTCTGTACGGCGCGTTCAATTTGCGCGCGGAGGTCGGCGTCGGCATCGACCACTAACTTTTCGGTGGCGAACAGCACTTGCGCCTGGTTGACGCCGCGAATTTGGCGTACCGCATTCTCCACTTTTCGGGCGCAGGCGGCGCAGTCCATGCCGGAGATTTTCCAGGTATAGCGCGTGCCTGCCACGGCAGTAGAAACAGGCGCGCTGGACGCGCAATGTTCTTCGCAGCAGCAGCTATCGGCCTTCTGTATTGCCGGGGCTAATCTGAAGGAGGTAAAGGGCGGGACTTTTTTGCCATCGGTATCAGGGGTCGACATAACGTCCTCCGGTTGATGATAATTTTCTCATTAACCGGAGGATACACTCTGGAGTCGACTCCAGAGTCAAGCGCTATTATTTACAGGTACAGCGAGCGAACAATCAGGAAGTGTCCGGCAAAGTAGCAGGCGGCGGCAATTGCGTTATCCGCCCGGAAACGGCGGCGGTAATGGCTACCCAGCCAGACGATATTGCCGATAAACAGCAGCGTCGCGCCGGTAAAGGCCGAAAGGGCTGGCGCCGTTGGACGGAAGAACCACAGTTCGCCCGCCAGCCAGACCATGACCAGCGTCATGGCGATAAAAGTACATACCGGCCAGCGTAGCTCCTCCAGTCGCGTCCAGATAACGGCGATAAGCAACGCGCCGACTATCAGTAACGCCAGCGGCAGCGGCCAGAAGAACGACAACGTCATTTGGCTGGCAAAGTAAATGGTGTAGAGCAGATGCGATAAGAAAAATGCCCCGACGGCGTACAGCAGGCGTTGACGCGGCAAGAGCGTTAACGCATCGCCGACCAGCGAGGCGCACAGTCCGGCCAACACAAGATAACTGATGGCGTCAAACATCGGCGCTTGCCAGGCCAGTAACAGCAACAGTAATAACGTGACGGGCTTAAAAACCCAGCGTTGCCAGGCTGGCCCGCGATAGGAGGCGTCCACATACAGCCATGCGGACAGGCAGACAGCGATAAACGACCAAAGCATCTTAATTCCTTGAATTCGTTATTTTTTCGCAAACGGTATGCTTGCGGCTCTATTATTCAGTGTAGAGGCCGTGACGGTCAGATGACAACACTATAACGGGCAGGGTATGCTTATTTCCGCATTTTCTGACAGGTTAACAGTATGAGTAAGCCACCGCTTTTCTTCATTATAATCATCGCATTAATCGTAGTTGCCGCGTCGTTCCGCTTCGTTCAGCAACGGCGGGAAAAAGCCGCTAATGAGGCGGCGCCGTTACAGCAAAAGCTGGTCGTGGTCAGCAGTAAACGGGAGAAGCCGGTTAACGACCGACGCTCTCGCCAGCAGGAAGTGAGCCCGGCGGGAACCAGTATGCGCTATGAGGCCAGTTTTAAGCCGCTCAATGGCGGTCTCGAAAAAACGTTCCGTTTACAAGCGCAGCAGTACCACGCTTTGACGGTGGGCGATCAAGGTACGCTAAGCTATAAGGGAACGCGGTTCGTCGGGTTTGTTAGCCGTACCCCGGATAACGAATAAACCGTCATCCGGCAGCAAACGTTATTTTTTGTTCTTAAACTTCTTCTGCCAGACCAGCAGCTCAAACACGCCGAACAGGAAAATGCGGGTTTTTTCTCCCGTCGTCATCTGCGGACCCTCTTTCGGTATCGTTGATTTCAGCAGCGCCAGTTGCATACCGTGCATCAGCGCCATGAACACCAACGCCACGTTGACGAAGATATTGAGTGGGCGCGGGAAGGGATGCACCAGATTAAGAATCAAAAATGCCCACACGAAGAGCATTAATAAGCGGCCCAGATTAATCAACATCATTTTCTCCTTGCGCGTCGCGCTGATACAGACGATAAGCGACCTGTCCGGCCACCTTTTCTCGATACAATGCCCAGTTCGCCGGAACGGGCGGCAGACCGTTTTCCACCTCGCTTTCTACGTAGATTAGCGCGTCGTCGGCCAGCCATCCCTGGGTTTCCAGCAATTGTAACGTCTCTTCCAGCAGCCCTTTACGAAACGGCGGGTCGACAAAGACGACGTGATGCGGCGTCCCCGGCTGGCTGAGGAAGGCCAGAGTATTGGTATTGACGACGCGAGCATTGTTGGCTTTCAGCGTCGCCAGATTTTTTTGCAACTGCTGCGATACGGCGCGATCCATTTCCAGTAACGTTGCCTGGGCCGCATAACGCGATAGCGCTTCCAGACCCAGCGCGCCGCTGCCGGCAAAGCAATCCAGACAATGGGCGTCTACCATTACCGGAGCCAGCCAGTTAAATAACGTTTCGCGCACGCGATCGGTGGTGGGACGCAGACCCGGGCTGTCCGGAACCGGTAATTTACGGCCACGCCATTGCCCGCCAATAATGCGGATTTGGCCGCTGCCAGAGTGAGTCGGTTTTTTCATTTCTCTTGCTCGAACCGCCTGTTGCAAGTTATTCCAGGCGGTGATGTGAATTAAGTTAAGTGATAGACTATTTCATCATTTTTTTAGCTTCCATGTATATAGCGCCGCGAGGGGTGTAGTCGCAGATGGCAAAACAGAAAAAACGTGGCTTCTTTTCCTGGTTGGGCTTCGGTGATAAAGAGCAGAAGCAGGAACAGACCGAAGAACAGCAGATTGTTGAGGAACAACGACCGGTTGAGCCCCCTGTTGAAACGGCGGCAGACGTAGACGCGCAAACGCCCGCGCACAGCAAAGCAGAAACCGAAGCCTTTGCGGAAGAGGTGGTGGACGTTACTGAGAAAGTTCAGGAGAGCGAAAAACCGCAGCCGGTAGAGCCGGAGCCCGCGGCGGCCATTGAGACGGCAGCGCCGCAGATCGCGGTGGAACGCGAGGAATTGCCGCTGCCGGAAGAGGTCAAAGACGAGGCTATCTCGCCGGAAGAGTGGCAGGCCGAAGCGGAAACCGTAGAGGTCATTACCGCGGTAGAAGAAGAGGGTGAAAACGCGGCGAAATTCACCGACGAAGAGCTGGAAGCGCAGGCGCTGGCCGCTCAGGCGGCGGAAGAGGCGGTGATGGTTGTTCCGCCAGCGGAAGAAGACGCGCCGGTGGAAGCGATCGTTCAGGAGCAGGAAAAACCGACTAAAGAAGGTTTCTTTGCCCGCCTGAAACGCAGTCTGCTGAAAACCAAAGAAAATCTCGGTTCCGGATTTATCAGTCTGTTCCGCGGCAAGAAAATCGACGATGATTTGTTCGAGGAGCTGGAAGAGCAGTTGCTCATCGCTGATGTCGGGGTAGAAACCACGCGTAAGATTATCGCTAATCTGACGGAAGGCGCCAGCCGCAAACAGCTTAAAGATGCCGAGGCGCTGTATGGTCTGTTGAAAGACGAGATGGGCGAGATTCTGGCGAAGGTAGACGAACCGCTTAATATTGAAGGTAAAACGCCTTTTGTTATTCTGATGGTTGGCGTGAACGGCGTGGGTAAAACCACCACTATCGGTAAACTGGCGCGCCAGTTTGAGCAGCAGGGTAAATCAGTGATGCTGGCGGCGGGGGATACTTTCCGCGCGGCGGCGGTCGAACAGCTACAGGTCTGGGGACAGCGTAACAACATTCCGGTTATCGCCCAGCATACCGGCGCGGACTCCGCCTCGGTGATTTTTGACGCTATCCAGGCCGCGAAGGCGCGTAATGTGGATGTGTTAATTGCCGATACGGCAGGGCGTCTGCAGAACAAGTCGCACCTGATGGAAGAGCTGAAAAAAATCGTTCGCGTCATGAAAAAGCTGGACGAAGAAGCGCCACATGAAGTTATGCTGACCATTGACGCCAGCACCGGACAGAACGCGGTAAGCCAGGCCAAACTGTTCCATGAAGCGGTAGGCTTAACCGGTATTACCCTGACCAAGCTGGACGGTACGGCGAAAGGCGGGGTGATTTTCTCGGTAGCTGACCAGTTTGGCATTCCTATCCGTTACATTGGCGTGGGCGAACGTATCGAGGATTTGCGTCCGTTTAAGGCGGACGATTTTATTGAGGCACTTTTTGCCCGAGAGGATTAACAATGATTCGCTTTGAACATGTCAGCAAGGCCTATCTCGGCGGGAGACAAGCGCTGCAGGGAGTGACATTCCATATGCGGCCAGGCGAGATGGCGTTTCTGACCGGCCACTCCGGCGCGGGGAAAAGTACCCTGCTGAAGCTAATCTGTGGGATTGAGCGGCCCAGCGCCGGCAAAATCTTCTTCAGCGGGCATGATATTACGCGCCTGAAAAACCGCGAAGTGCCGTTTTTGCGCCGCCAGATTGGGATGATTTTCCAGGATCACCATCTGCTGATGGATCGCACGGTCTATGACAATGTGGCGATACCGTTAATCATTGCTGGCGCCAGCGGCGATGATATCCGTCGTCGTGTGTCGGCGGCGCTGGATAAGGTTGGACTACTGGACAAAGCGAGAAACTTCCCGATTCAACTCTCCGGAGGCGAACAACAGCGCGTGGGCATCGCCCGCGCGGTGGTCAATAAGCCAGCGGTATTGCTGGCGGATGAACCGACCGGGAACCTGGACGACGCGTTGTCGGAAGGGATTTTACGTCTGTTTGAAGAGTTTAACCGCGTAGGGGTGACGGTACTGATGGCGACGCACGATATTGGACTTATCTCCCGTCGTTCCTATAGGCAGCTCGTCCTGAGCGATGGACATCTGCATGGAGGCCTGGCCAATGAATAGGCGCGACGCGATTAACCAAATCAGGCAGTTCGGCGGACGGCTGGATCGACTGCGTAAGTCTCGCGGCGGAACAGGCGGCGGGCGCAACGCGCCAGGACGCCAGAAGCCGACGCCGAAACCGAACTCACGTAAAACAAATGTCTTTAATGAACAGGTGCGCTATGCCTGGCACGGCGCGCTGCAAGATCTGAAAAGCAAACCGCTGGCGACGTTTCTGACGGTGATGGTGATCGCCATCTCCCTGACGCTGCCCAGCGTCTGTTACATGGTCTATAAGAACGTCAACCAGGCGGCGACTCAGTATTATCCGTCGCCGCAGATCACTGTTTATCTGCAAAAAACGCTGGATGATGATGCGGCGGCGCGGGTTGTTGGGCAGCTTCAGGCCGAGCAGGGCGTTGAGAAGGTCAACTACCTGTCCCGTGAGGACGCGCTGGGAGAATTCCGCAACTGGTCGGGTTTTGGCGGCGCGCTGGACATGCTGGAAGAGAACCCGCTGCCGGCGGTAGCGGTGGTGATCCCCAAGCTGGACTTCCAGAGTACCGCCTCGCTTAATACGCTGCGCGACCGTATCTCGCAGATTAACGGCATTGACGAAGTCCGCATGGATGATAGCTGGTTTGCGCGTCTGGCGGCGCTCACCGGGCTGGTGGGCCGCGTGTCGGCGATGATCGGCGTGCTGATGGTCGCGGCGGTCTTCCTCGTTATCGGCAACAGCGTGCGCCTGAGCATTTTTGCCCGTCGCGATACCATTAACGTGCAAAAGCTGATTGGCGCGACCGATGGCTTTATCCTGCGTCCGTTCCTCTATGGCGGCGCGTTGCTCGGTTTTTCCGGCGCGTTTCTTTCACTGATATTGTCTGAAATTTTGGTGATGCGTTTATCATCGGCGGTGACTGAAGTGGCGCAGGTCTTCGGCACGAAGTTTGATCTCAATGGCTTATCGTTCGATGAGTGCCTGTTGCTGCTGCTGGTCTGTTCCATGATTGGCTGGATCGCCGCCTGGCTGGCCACGGTGCAACATTTACGTCACTTTACTCCCGATTGATAAAATCGTGGTATAATCTTTCCCTGCAATGGGCTTCCGTTCGCAGGGAAAGAGTCCCTGTTGTCTCTTCCCCGCGCGTCATCTTTATGTCACAAGATTTGTGCAAATTATGCACAGTGTTACATTGAACTTGTGGATAAAATCACTGTCTGATAAAAGAGTGGGTGATATTCTCGTTGCTCATCGGCTTTGGCACGGTTGTTGCTCGCTGACGGTGCCAGGCAATACTGATTGAGAGGATTTGAATGACCAAAGAAATGCAAAATTTAGCTTTAGCCCCTGTTGGCAACCTGGAATCTTATATCCGGGCGGCGAACGCGTGGCCGATGTTATCGGCTGACGAGGAGCGGGCATTGGCTGAAAGGCTGCATTACCAGGGCGATCTGGAAGCAGCTAAAACGCTGATCCTGTCTCACCTGCGCTTTGTTGTTCATATTGCTCGTAACTATGCGGGCTATGGTCTGCCGCAGGCGGATTTGATCCAGGAAGGCAACATCGGCCTGATGAAAGCCGTACGTCGTTTCAACCCGGAAGTAGGCGTGCGTCTGGTCTCCTTCGCCGTACACTGGATTAAAGCAGAAATTCACGAATACGTGCTGCGTAACTGGCGTATCGTTAAAGTCGCAACCACGAAAGCGCAGCGTAAGCTGTTCTTTAATCTGCGTAAAACCAAGCAGCGTCTGGGCTGGTTTAATCAGGATGAGGTTGAAATGGTGGCGCGCGAACTGGGTGTTTCCAGTAAAGACGTGCGTGAGATGGAGTCGCGTATGGCGGCGCAGGACATGACGTTTGACATGTCTTCGGACGATGAGTCCGACAGCCAGCCAATGGCGCCGGTACTGTATTTGCAGGATAAATCGTCTAACTTTGCCGACGGCATTGAAGACGATAACTGGGAAGAGCAGGCCGCCAACCGACTGACCGACGCGATGCAGGGGCTCGACGAGCGTAGCCAGGATATTATCCGCGCTCGCTGGCTGGACGAAGACAATAAGTCTACGTTGCAGGAGCTGGCCGATCGTTACGGTGTCTCCGCTGAGCGTGTGCGCCAGCTTGAAAAGAACGCCATGAAAAAGCTTCGCGCTGCGATCGAAGCGTAATCTTCGCGAATTGCCAATGAACCCTCGAATGTGAATTCGGGGGTTTTGTTTTTTGTAGGCCGGATAAGGCGTTTACGCTGCCATCCGGCAACACGTTTGCCCGATGGCGCTTCGCTTATCGGGCCTACGGACCCTTCCTCTCCCCCACCGACACAAATCTGTTATCTGGATGTAAATTTAGCTATTCCAAAATAATAAAAATCGGGTATGTTTTAGCAGAGTATGCTGCTAAAGCACGGGTAGCTAGCCAATAATCGAAATAAAGTGCTGAACAATAACACCACAACACACGTAACAACCAGAATAATGGGGATTATCAGGATGAATATGAAGGGTAAAACGTTATTGGCAGGATGTATCGCCCTGTCATTAAGCCATATGGCATTCGCAGAGGACATTAAAGTCGCGGTTGTCGGCGCGATGTCCGGTCCGGTGGCGCAGTATGGCGACCAGGAATTTACCGGTGCGGAGCAGGCAATTGCCGATATCAATGCGAAAGGCGGTATTAAAGGCGATAAGCTCGTCGCGGTGAAATATGACGACGCCTGTGACCCGAAACAGGCGGTAGCTGTCGCTAACAAAGTGGTGAACGACGGCATCAAGTATGTTATCGGTCACTTATGCTCCTCTTCCACACAGCCAGCGTCTGATATCTACGAAGACGAAGGCATCCTGATGATAACCCCGGCGGCGACCGCGCCGGAGCTGACCGCGCGCGGCTATAACCTGATTTTGCGCACCACCGGTCTGGACTCTGACCAGGGGCCAACGGCGGCAAAGTATATTCTGGAGAAGGTAAAACCGCAGCGCATCGCGATTATCCACGATAAGCAGCAGTACGGCGAAGGGCTGGCGCGCGCGGTGCAGGACGGTCTGAAGAAAGGCGGCGTTAACGTCGTATTCTTTGACGGCATCACCGCCGGCGAAAAAGATTTCTCCACTCTGGTAGCGCGTCTGAAAAAAGAGAATATCGACTTTGTCTACTACGGTGGTTATCACCCGGAAATGGGGCAGATTTTGCGCCAGTCCCGCGCCGCAGGGCTGAAAACCCAGTTTATGGGGCCGGAAGGGGTGGCGAACGTGTCGCTGTCTAACATCGCCGGAGAGTCGGCGGAAGGCTTACTGGTCACCAAACCGAAGAACTACGATCAGGTGCCAGCGAACAAACCGATTGTGGATGCCATCAAAGCCAAGAAACAAGATCCTAGCGGCGCATTCGTGTGGACCACCTACGCCGCGCTGCAATCGTTGCAGGCGGGGCTGAACCACTCCGACGATCCGGCGGAAATCGCCAAATACCTGAAAGGCGCCACGGTCGACACCGTAATGGGACCGCTGTCGTGGGATGAGAAAGGCGATCTGAAAGGATTTGAGTTCGGCGTGTTTGACTGGCATGCGAATGGTACGGCGACGGACGCCAAGTGATTTTCCTGGCGCCTTTCGCGCTGCAGGTGCGTTGGCTACGTTATTCAACCCCGGTCACTTACTTATGTAAGCTCCCGGGGATTTCATAACTTGCCGCCTGCCTGCAACGCGAAATTCTTGGAAAATTGCGAGGTGGTTTTTATCTTTTCTCCCGGCATGTAGGCCGGATAAGCGTCAGCGCCATCCGGCTTTCTTTTAGCGCTTCTCCCAGCCGTCATGCTGGGCGGTAAAACCTAACGCCTGCATAAACGCGGCCATCACGCTGCGGTCTTCAACACCGACATCCGCCATCCACCACGACGAGACGTTGGGATTATCGCGGATGACTTCTTCTACCAGGTATTGCCCGACGCCGCGGCGACGGGTGATTTCACGCACGCGTAAGGAATCCAGCGCGCCCTGCGTTCCGCTCAGCGTCACTCTTACGGCGCCCAACAAACGCTCATTAAACCGCGCGGCATAAATCCGGTGCGTTTCATCTACGCTTAATGAGGAGGCGGAATATTCCGGCCAGATTTTGCCCAGATCGATCTGATCCTGAGCGCTAAAGTGTTCTAAACGAAGAATGGTCAGCTTCATCGACGGCTTGTCCCGATTTCAAAAGATGCGATCAGTGTACCGAAACAGGCAGGCCAGATGCTTTCTCTTTTTTGTGTCATTTACCAGGTTATTAATTTTTTAACAACGATAATTACAGTTTGAAGCATTAGAGAATGGAAAACAGGCAGCATAATTCCCTGAATGCTAGTGAATTATTCCGCTTAATATGCCGTTATTTTATGCTGACAAGCATGCTTTTTTTTGTTTATCTATAGCGAAAAGCAGAATATTATCTTTTCTTAATAGACTGAAAAATAGAGATTTTAATCTTATTATGCTTTAAATGCTGCGCTAACTCATTAATGAGTCAGTAAAAAGCGCACCATTTATAAAAAGTACAGTCTGCTTTTTAACCAGCAAAAAACAAAACATATAACATCACGAATGGGGATACAGGCACATGAAACGGAAAGCGAAAACAATAATCGCAGGGATTGTTGCATTAGCAGTCTCGCAGGGGGCAATGGCAGATGATATTAAAGTCGCCATAGTCGGGGCGATGTCCGGCCCGGTAGCGCAATGGGGCGATATGGAATTTAACGGCGCGCGCCAGGCCATTAAAGACATCAACGCTAAAGGCGGTATTAAAGGCGATAAGCTGGTCGGCGTAGAGTACGATGATGCCTGCGATCCAAAACAGGCGGTGGCGGTGGCCAACAAAATCGTTAACGACGGTATTCAGTACGTTATTGGTCACTTGTGTTCTTCTTCTACTCAGCCAGCATCCGATATCTATGAAGATGAAGGTATTCTGATGATCTCCCCGGGGGCGACTAACCCGGAGCTGACCCAGCGCGGCTATCAGTACATTATGCGTACCGCCGGCCTGGACTCCTCCCAGGGGCCAACGGCCGCGAAATACATCCTGGAAACGGTGAAACCGCAGCGCATCGCTATCATTCACGATAAACAGCAATACGGCGAAGGACTGGCGCGCTCCGTGCAGGATGGCCTGAAGCAGGGTAATGCCAATATTGTCTTTTTTGATGGTATTACCGCCGGTGAAAAAGATTTCTCCGCCCTGATTGCCCGCTTGCAAAAAGAGAATATCGACTTTGTGTATTACGGCGGCTACTACCCGGAAATGGGGCAGATGCTGCGCCAGGCGCGGGCTAATGGCCTGAAAACGCAATTTATGGGGCCGGAAGGCGTGGGTAACGCGTCGCTGTCCAATATTGCGGGCGGTGCGGCGGAAGGCATGTTGGTGACGATGCCAAAACGTTATGACCAGGACCCGGCGAATAAAGCGATTGTCGAGGCGCTGAAAGCCGACAAGAAAGATCCCAGCGGTCCGTATGTCTGGATCACCTACGCCGCCGTCCAGTCGCTGGCGACCGCAATGACGCGTAGCGCCAGCCATGCTCCGCTGGATCTGGTGAAAGATCTTAAAGCTAACGGGGCTGATACCGTTATTGGGCCGCTGAAATGGGATGAAAAAGGCGATCTTAAGGGATTTGAATTTGGCGTCTTCCAGTGGCACGCCGACGGCTCGTCAACCGTCGCGAAGTAATGCCAGAAGATAAGTTATCCCACCGCCCGCACGCCGGGCGGGTTTAAAAAGGTTACCTTATGTCCGAGCAGTTTCTCTATTTCTTGCAGCAGATGTTTAACGGCGTCACGCTGGGGAGCACCTACGCGCTGATTGCTATCGGTTATACGATGGTGTACGGCATTATCGGCATGATCAACTTCGCTCATGGCGAGGTGTATATGATCGGCAGCTACGTCTCTTTTATGATCATCGCCGCGCTAATGATGATGGGAATAGACACCAGTTGGCTCCTGGTGGCCGCTGGATTTATCGGCGCGATTATTATTGCCAGCGCCTACGGCTGGAGTATCGAGCGAGTCGCTTACCGGCCCGTGCGCAACTCCAAGCGCCTGATCGCCCTGATTTCCGCCATCGGGATGTCCATCTTCCTGCAAAACTACGTCAGCCTGACGGAAGGTTCGCGCGACGTGGCGTTACCCAGCCTGTTTAACGGCCAGTGGATTGTGGGCAGCAGCGAAAACTTTTCCGCGTCCATCACCACCATGCAGGCGGTTATCTGGATAGTCACCTTTCTGGCTATGCTGGCGCTCACCATTTTCATTCGCTACTCCCGGATGGGCCGCGCCTGCCGCGCCTGCGCGGAGGATCTGAAAATGGCCAGCCTGCTCGGCATTAATACCGACCGCGTTATTGCGCTAACGTTTGTTATCGGCGCGGCAATGGCGGCAGTGGCGGGCGTACTGCTCGGTCAGTTCTATGGCGTAATTAACCCCTACATCGGTTTTATGGCCGGGATGAAAGCGTTCACCGCAGCGGTACTGGGCGGTATAGGCAGCATTCCGGGCGCGATGATCGGCGGTCTGATTTTGGGCGTCGCCGAAGCGCTCTCGTCTGCATATTTAAGTACCGAATATAAAGATGTCGTGTCGTTCGCTCTGCTGATTCTGGTACTGCTGGTGATGCCGACCGGTATCCTGGGGCGTCCGGAGGTAGAGAAAGTATGAAACCGATGCATATTGCGATGGCTCTGTTCTCTGCGGCGATGTTCTTCGTTTTGGCTGGCGTCTTCATGGGCGTACAACTGGAGCTGGACGGCACCAAACTGGTGGTGGATACCGCCGCCGACATCCGCTGGCAGTGGATCTTTATCGGTACGGCAGTGGTTTTTTTCTTTCAGTTGCTGCGTCCGATGTTCCAGAAAGCGGTGAAGCACGTCTCCGGACCGAAGTTTATTCTGCCGGCGATCGATGGCTCTACCGTTAAGCAAAAGCTGTTTCTGATGGCGCTGCTGGTTATCGCCGTGGCATGGCCGTTTATGGTGTCGCGCGGTAGCGTCGATATCGCCACCATGACCATGATTTATATCATCCTCGGTCTGGGGCTGAACGTGGTGGTGGGGCTGTCCGGTCTGCTGGTATTGGGCTACGGCGGCTTTTACGCCATCGGCGCTTATACCTTTGCGCTGCTCAACCACTATTATGGTTTGGGTTTCTGGACCTGCCTGCCGCTGGCGGGACTGGTCTCCGCCGCTGCTGGTTTCCTGCTCGGCTTCCCGGTACTGCGTCTGCGCGGCGACTATCTGGCGATTGTGACGCTCGGCTTCGGCGAAATCGTCCGTATCCTGCTGCTCAACAACACGGAAATTACCGGCGGCCCGAACGGTATCAGCCAGATCCCCAAACCGACGCTATTTGGTCTGGAGTTTAGCCGCAACACCCGAGAAGGCGGCTGGGATACCTTCAGCAATTTCTTTGGCGTGAAGTACGACCCATCCGACCGGGTCATTTTCCTCTATCTGGTGGCCCTGTTGCTGGTGGTCCTGTCGCTGTTTGTCATTAACCGCCTGCTGCGTATGCCGCTGGGCCGGGCGTGGGAAGCGTTGCGTGAAGATGAGATCGCCTGTCGCTCATTAGGTTTAAGCCCGACGCGCATCAAGCTGACCGCTTTTACTATCAGCGCCGCGTTTGCCGGTTTCGCCGGGACGTTGTTTGCCGCCCGCCAGGGCTTTGTCAGCCCGGAATCCTTCACCTTCGCCGAATCCGCCTTCGTGCTGGCGATTGTGGTGCTGGGCGGAATGGGCTCGCAGTTTGCGGTGATCCTGGCGGCGGTTCTGTTGGTGGTGTCGCGCGAGTTGATGCGCGATTTCAACGAATACAGCATGTTGATGCTCGGCGGTTTGATGGTGTTGATGATGATCTGGCGCCCGCAGGGATTGCTGCCGATGACGCGTCCGCAGTTGAAGCTGAAAAGTGGTCAGGCGAAAGGAGAGCAGGCATGAGTCAGACATTATTAGCGGTTAACGGCCTGATGATGCGCTTTGGCGGTTTGCTGGCGGTCAACAATGTATCGCTGGAATTGCGTGAGCGGGAAATTGTGTCGCTGATTGGCCCTAACGGCGCGGGTAAAACGACGGTGTTTAACTGCCTGACCGGTTTTTATAAGCCGACAGGCGGTACGATCACGTTGCGCAAGCGGCATCTGGAAGGGTTGCCGGGCCAGCAGATCGCCCGCATGGGCGTGGTACGTACTTTCCAGCATGTGCGTCTGTTCCGTGAAATGACGGTGATTGAAAACCTGCTGGTGGCGCAGCACCAGCAATTGAAAACGGGCCTCTTTTCCGGCCTGTTGAAAACGCCCGCTTTCCGCCGCGCGCAAAGTGAAGCGCTGGACCGCGCGGCGACCTGGCTTGAGCGTATTGGCCTGCTGGAACATGCCAATCGCCAGGCCAGTAATCTGGCCTACGGCGACCAGCGCCGGCTGGAGATTGCCCGCTGCATGGTGACGCAGCCAGAAATTCTGATGCTCGACGAACCGGCGGCCGGCCTTAACCCGAAAGAGACCAAAGAGCTGGATGAGCTGATTGCCGAACTACGTAACCATCACAACACCACTATCTTGCTGATTGAACACGATATGAAGCTGGTGATGGGCATTTCCGATCGCATTTACGTGGTGAACCAGGGCACGCCGCTGGCGAACGGCACGCCGGAAGAGATCCGCAACAACCCGGACGTCATCCGCGCTTATCTGGGTGAGGCATAAGATGGAAAAAACGATGTTAACGTTTGAAAAAGTCAGCGCCCACTACGGCAAGATTCAGGCGCTGCACGACGTCAGTCTGCACATCAACCAGGGGGAAATCGTTACCCTGATTGGCGCTAACGGCGCGGGGAAAACGACGCTGCTTGGCACCTTGTGCGGCGATCCGCGCGCCTCCAGCGGACGGGTGGTGTTTGACGGTAAAGACATCACCGACTGGCAGACGGCGAAAATCATGCGTGAAGCGGTGGCGATAGTGCCGGAAGGGCGGCGCGTCTTCTCGCGGATGACGGTAGAAGAGAACCTGGCGATGGGCGGTTTTTTTGCCGAGCGCGATCGGTTTCAGGAGCGTATCAAGTGGGTGTACGAGCTGTTTCCGCGCCTGCATGAGCGCCGTATCCAGCGAGCGGGCACCATGTCCGGCGGTGAACAGCAGATGCTGGCGATTGGCCGCGCGCTGATGAGCCAGCCGAGGCTATTGCTGCTGGATGAACCGTCGCTGGGGCTGGCGCCGATCATCATCCAGCAGATCTTCGACACCATTGAGCAGTTGCGCGAGCAGGGTATGACCATCTTCCTTGTCGAGCAGAACGCCAACCAGGCGCTGAAGCTCGCCGACCGCGGTTATGTGCTGGAAAACGGCCACGTGGTGCTATCCGATACCGGTGATGCGCTGCTGGCGAACGAAGCGGTGCGCAGCGCCTATCTGGGCGGTTAGACTGTGCCAGGGGGAGGCGCGTGCGCCGCCCCCCGGTGACGGCAACGGTAAAATTTTTCAAAAGAGCCTGATGGCTCTTTTTTTGTACGTGTTTGCTGTACAATAAACATGTACAATTGGGGAGGTGTTTATGCGTACGGTTAACTATAGCGAAGCGCGGCAAAATCTGGCCGAAGTCCTGGAAAGTGCGGTGACGGGGGGGCCTGTTACCATCACGCGTCGTGGGCATAAGTCCGCAGTGATCATCAGCGCCGAGGAGTTTGAGCGTTATCAGACGGCGCGAATGGATGATGAGTTTGCTGCCATTATGGCGGTTCATGGCAATGAGCTCAGGGAGCTGGCGGATAAATGACCCTACAACTTATCTCAGCGGAAGAGATAATTCAGTTTCACGACAGGCTTCTCCGCGTTACGCCTGGTGTAACAGGCATGCCTGATCCTGGCCGCGCGGAAGCGCTAATGTACCGGGTACTCAATCAAATCGAATATGAAGGGGTGACCGACGTGTGGCTGCTGGCGGCAATGCATTTGCTCGCTATATCCCGTGGGCATATCTTCAATGATGGTAACAAACGTACCGCCTTATTTATTACGCTGCTGTTTTTAAAGCGTAACGGGATCTCACTCGCTGCGAATCCGGATTTTGTCGATATGACAGTCGATGCGGCGGCAGGGCGGCTTACGCTGGAGCAAATTGCCGTTCGCTTACGTGCCTGAGACGTTAATCCCGGCGACGCTCCGCCTGGTTGGGTTACGGCATGTGCGCCGCCCCCGAGAATAATGTCGTACCTATCCGTGCCGTAGCTCCCACTTTTCTTTTCCGGCGCTTTCACTGCCTTGCCATCTCTCTGTCGCCTTACTATCTTTTTTTTGTAATAAAAAAGTTATTTTTCTGTCATTCGAGCATGTCATGTTACCCCCGCGAACATAAAACGCGTGATATCGCGCATCCCGGCACAAAAAGAGAGATAACCGATGATATCGTTACGACATACAGCTTTAGGACTGGCGCTGAGTCTGGCATTTACGGGTCAGGCGTTGGCCGTCACCACTATTCCATTCTGGCATTCAATGGAAGGGGAGTTAGGCAAAGAAGTTGATTCACTGGCGCAACGTTTCAACCAGGCCAATCCGGATTACAAAATCGTTCCGGTCTATAAGGGGAACTATGAACAGAACCTGAGCGCCGGGATCGCGGCATTCCGTACCGGCAACGCGCCGGCAATATTGCAGGTTTATGAGGTTGGGACAGCGACCATGATGGCCTCGAAAGCCATTAAGCCGGTTTATGAAGTGTTTAAAGACGCCGGTATTAACTTTGACGAGTCCCAGTTTGTACCAACCGTTGCAGGCTACTACACCGATGCTAAAAGCGGGCATCTGCTCTCCCAGCCCTTTAACAGCTCCACGCCGGTACTGTACTACAACAAAGACGCCTTTAAGAAAGCCGGTTTAGATCCGGAACAGCCGCCGAAAACCTGGCAGGAGCTGGCTGACTATACCGCGAAACTGAGAGCGGCAGGCATGAAATGCGGTTACGCCAGCGGTTGGCAAGGTTGGATCCAACTGGAAAACTTCAGCGCCTGGAACGGTCTCCCCTTCGCCAGTAAAAACAATGGTTTTGACGGTACAGATGCGGTGCTGGAGTTTAATAAGCCAGAGCAGGTGAAACATATCGCGCTGCTGGAAGAGATGAATAAAAAAGGCGATTTTAGCTATGTTGGGCGTAAGGACGAGTCTACCGAGAAGTTTTATAACGGTGACTGCGCGATGACAACCGCGTCCTCCGGTTCGCTCGCCAATATCCGCCAGTATGCCAAATTTAACTATGGCGTGGGTATGATGCCGTACGACGCTGATATCAAGGGCGCGCCGCAAAACGCCATTATCGGCGGAGCCAGCCTATGGGTCATGCAGGGTAAAGATAAAGAAACCTATACCGGCGTCGCCAAATTCCTCGACTTCCTGGCAAAACCGGAAAACGCTGCTGAATGGCATCAAAAAACCGGCTACCTGCCGATTACCACCGCCGCCTACGAGCTGACCCGTGAGCAGGGTTATTACGATAAAAACCCCGGTGCGGATATCGCCACTCGCCAGATGTTGAATAAGCCGCCGTTACCCTTCACCAAAGGCTTGCGTCTGGGCAATATGCCGCAGATTCGTACCATCGTGGACGAAGAGCTGGAAAGCGTCTGGACCGGGAAGAAAACCCCACAACAGGCGTTGGATACCGCGGTGGATCGCGGGAATCAGTTACTGCGTCGTTTTGAGAAAGCGAGCAAATCTTAAGTGTATAAGTGCCTGATGGCGCTGCGCTTATCCGGCCTACAGCGTTTGTAGGCCGGATAAGGTGCTTGCACCGCCATCCGGCACCTTCCAGGAAAAGAATCTTCATGTCATCATCCCGTCCGGTGTTCCGCTCGCGCTGGCTGCCGTATTTACTGGTTGCTCCGCAGTTGGTTATCACCGTTATTTTCTTTATCTGGCCTGCGGGCGAAGCGCTGTGGTATTCGCTGCAAAGCGTCGATCCGTTTGGTTTTTCCAGCCAATTTGTCGGGCTGGAGAATTTCGTCGCGCTTTTTCACGACAGTTATTATCTCGACGCCTTCTGGACGACGATTAAATTCAGCGCGCTGGTCACGTTTAGCGGCCTGCTGGTCTCGCTGTTTTTCGCCGCCCTGGTGGATTACGTGGTGCGCGGCAGCCGTTTTTATCAGACGCTGATGCTGCTGCCTTATGCCGTCGCGCCCGCCGTCGCCGCCGTATTGTGGATTTTCCTGTTTAACCCGGGGCGGGGATTAATCACCCATTTCCTCGGCGAATTCGGCTATGACTGGAACCACGCGCAAAACAGCGGTCAGGCGATGTTCCTGGTGGTATTTGCGTCAGTCTGGAAGCAGATTAGTTACAACTTTTTATTCTTCTTTGCCGCGCTGCAATCCATTCCCCGCTCGCTGGTGGAAGCGGCGGCCATTGACGGCGCCGGGCCGATTCGTCGTTTCTTCCGGCTTTCTTTGCCGCTTATTGCGCCGGTCAGTTTCTTCCTGCTGGTGGTCAACCTGGTGTATGCCTTTTTCGACACCTTCCCGGTGATCGACGCCGCGACCGCCGGCGGGCCGGTACAAGCCACCACGACGCTGATTTATAAGATTTATCGCGAAGGGTTTACCGGCCTGGATCTCTCGGCGTCCGCCGCGCAGTCGGTGGTGTTGATGTTCCTCGTCATCATTCTGACGGTGGTGCAGTTCCGCTATGTGGAAAGTAAGGTGCGTTACCAATGATAGAGAATCGTCGCGGGCTGACAATATTCAGCCATACCATGCTGATTCTGGGGATCGCGGTCATTTTGTTTCCGCTGTATGTCGCGTTTGTCGCGGCGACGTTGGATGACCGCGCGGTGTTTGAGACGCCGATGACGCTGCTTCCCGGCACGCAGTTACTGGAGAATATCAAAACTATTTGGGTCAACGGCGTCGGTGTTAATAGCGCGCCATTCTGGCTGATGATGCTTAACAGTTTCATTATGGCGTTCAGCATTACGGTAGGCAAAATCACGGTATCTATGCTTTCCGCATTCGCCATCGTCTGGTTTCGTTTTCCCCTGCGTAACCTGTTCTTCTGGATGATTTTTATCACCCTGATGTTGCCGGTTGAAGTGCGTATCTTCCCGACGGTGGAAGTGATCGCCAACCTGAAAATGCTCGACAGCTATGCCGGTCTGACGCTACCGCTGATGGCGTCCGCTACCGCCACTTTCCTGTTTCGTCAGTTCTTTATGACGCTTCCGGATGAACTGGTGGAGGCGGCCCGTATTGACGGCGCGTCGCCGATGCGCTTTTTCCGCGACATCGTGTTGCCGCTGTCAAAAACCAACCTGGCGGCGTTATTCGTCATCACCTTTATCTACGGCTGGAACCAGTATCTGTGGCCGCTGTTGATTATCACCGACGTGAATCTTGGCACTGCCGTAGCGGGTATCAAAGGGATGATCGCCACTGGCGAAGGTACCACGCAATGGAACCAGGTGATGGCGGCAATGCTGCTGACCCTTATTCCCCCGGTTGTCATCGTTTTAGCCATGCAACGGGCGTTTGTGCGTGGTTTAGTGGACAGTGAGAAATAAAAATGGCTGGTTTAAAACTACAGGCAGTAACCAAAAGCTGGGACGGCAAAACCCAGGTCATTCAACCGCTGACGCTGGACGTGGCGGATGGCGAATTTATCGTGATGGTCGGGCCGTCCGGCTGCGGCAAATCAACGTTGTTGCGGATGGTGGCCGGTCTGGAACGCGTGACCAGCGGCGATATCTGGATTGATCGCAAACGGGTCACCGAGATGGAGCCCAAAGATCGCGGCATCGCGATGGTATTTCAGAACTATGCTCTCTATCCCCATATGAGCGTAGAGGAGAACATGGCGTGGGGACTAAAAATTCGCGGTATGAGCAAAGCGCATATTGAAGAACGTGTGCGGGAGGCGGCGCGCATTCTGGAGCTGGACGGCCTGCTTAAACGCCGTCCACGCGAGCTTTCCGGCGGTCAACGGCAGCGCGTGGCAATGGGGCGCGCGATCGTCCGCGAGCCGGCAGTCTTTTTATTCGACGAACCGCTCTCTAACCTCGACGCCAAGCTGCGCGTGCAGATGCGTCTGGAGTTACAACATCTGCATCGTCGTCTTCGTACCACCTCGCTCTATGTTACTCACGATCAGGTAGAGGCGATGACGCTGGCCCAGCGGGTGATGGTGATGAATAAAGGCGTCGCAGAACAGATTGGCACGCCGGTAGAGGTATATGAAAAACCGGCCAGTCGCTTCGTGGCGAGCTTTATCGGCAGCCCGGCGATGAACCTGTTGGATGGCGTTATCAGCGCTTCCGGCGACCGTTTCGAATTGCCTGGCGGTCTGGCGTTACCGATAGGTGCGGGCTATCGGGGTCATGCCGGACGTAAAATGACGCTGGGTATCCGACCGGAGCATATTGCGTTAAGCTCGCAGGCGGAAGGCGGCGTGCCGCTAACGGTAGATACGCTGGAGATTCTGGGCGCGGATAATCTGGCGCATGGGCGCTGGGGCGATCAGAAACTGGTGGTGCGGTTGGCGCATCAGCAGCGCCCGGCGGCGGGCAGTACGCTATGGCTGCATCTGCCGGAACATCAGCGACATCTTTTTGATGGCGAAACAGGACAACGTGTATGAGTAACTGGCCTTATCCCCACATTGTCGCCCATCGCGGCGGCGGTAAACTGGCGCCGGAAAACACTCTGGCGGCGATTGACGTGGGCGCGCGATACGGGCACACCATGATTGAGTTTGATGCCAAGCTGTCGAAAGACGGCGAAATTTTCCTGCTGCATGACGATAACCTGGAGCGCACCAGCAACGGTTGGGGCGTGGCGGGCGAGTTGAACTGGCAGGATTTATTGCGTGTGGACGCTGGCGGTTGGTTTAGCGGCGAATTTAAAGGCGAGCCGCTGCCGTTGCTCTCGCAGGTGGCGGAGCGCTGCCGTAAACACGGCATGATGGCGAATATTGAGATCAAACCGACAACGGGGAGCGAAAGGCTAACAGGACGCGTCGTGGCGTTGGCCGCCCGCGAACTGTGGGCCGGGATGACGCCGCCGCTGCTCTCTTCCTTTGAGATAGAGGCGCTGGAAGCGGCGCAGGCGGCAGCACCTGAACTGCCGCGCGGGTTACTGCTGGATAAATGGCGTGAAGACTGGCGTGAACTGACGACCCGTCTGGGCTGTGTTTCCCTCCATCTCAACCATAAATTACTCGATGAGACGCGAGTGCAAGAGATTAAGGCCGCGGGTCTGCGGATTCTGGTGTATACCGTCAATCAGCCCCAGCGGGCGGCAGAGCTGCTGCGCTGGGGCGTGGATTGTATCTGCACCGATCGTATTGATGACATCGGCCCTCACTTTCAGTTTTAAGGGCTGTCAGTTTTAAGGGCTGTCAGTTTTAAGGGCTGATGGTTTTCAGCGGGATGTCAGGCTGCGGCGTCCCGCTGTCCTGCTGCAACATTGGCTGGGAATGGTTTAGCATCCGGTCCGGATTTCCGCTGCCGCTGAGCATTCCGCCCTGCGTATTGGGCAGCGTTTGCTGACCGAGCATACCGTTGCCCGGCTGTCCCTGCTGAACCCGCTGCGTATTGGCATTCAACTGCGACTGTAGATTTTGCTGCTGGCTGCGCGCCTGCGTTTGCATCTGTTGTTTCAACATACCCTGCTGCTGAATCTGCTGCGTTTGCATCTGCGTCTGCATACGCTGCTGGCTGGGAATCTGATAACCTGGCTGATTAGGATTATTCATAGTGTTAATTGGCTGGGCCAATACAGCAAAGGGTAACAAAGCCGTAATAAGTAGTAAGCGTTTCATTGTCGTCTCCTCCCGATGAGGCCTCTTTTTAAGTGTACCTCTATTTCGCCATGATGATGATTTTTTAAGCGTTGTGGACCAGGATTAAACGGGACATACACCCATTGATCTGGAGAAAAACAACGATGAAACCAACGTTTATGCGCTGGGTGGCGATCGCCGCTCTGCTGGCCGGGGGGACGTTTAGCGCGGTGGCCAATCCTCCCGTCGCGCCGCCAGTCTCCTATGGTGTTGAAGAAGATGTCTTTCATCCTGTGCGGGCGACGCAAGGGATGGTGGCGTCCGTGGATGCAATGGCGACGCAGGTTGGCGTGGATATCTTAAAGCAGGGCGGTAATGCCGTGGATGCCGCCGTCGCCGTGGGCTATGCGCTGGCTGTCACGCATCCGCAAGCCGGGAATCTGGGCGGCGGGGGATTTATGCTGCTGCGCACCAAAGACGGTAACACTACGGCGATTGATTTTCGTGAAATGGCGCCTGCTGCCGCGACCCGTGATATGTTCCTCGACGATCAGGGTAACGCCGATGCGAAAAAGTCGCTGACGTCGCATCTGGCATCCGGTACGCCTGGCACCGTGGCGGGGTTCTCGCTGGCGCTGGAGAAATACGGCACGATGCCGCTGAATAAAGTGGTGCGTCCGGCGATGAAGCTGGCGGAAGAGGGTTTTGTGGTTAACGATGCGCTGGCCGACGACTTAAAAACTTACGGCAGCGAAGTGATCCCCAACCATGAGAACAGCAAAGCCATTTTCTGGAAAGACGGCGAGCCGCTGAAAAAAGGCGATAAGCTGGTCCAGAAGAATCTGGCGAAAAGCCTGGAAATGATTGCCGAAAACGGCCCGGATGCGTTTTATAAAGGGGCGATTGCTGACCAGATTGCCGGAGAAATGCACAAGAACGGCGGTCTGATGATCAAAGAGGATTTAGCCAGCTATAAAGCCGTTGAGCGTACGCCAATCAGCGGTGACTATCGCGGGTATCAGGTCTTCTCCATGCCGCCGCCATCCTCGGGCGGTATTCACATCGTACAGATCCTTAATATTCTTGAAAATTTCGACATGAAGAAGTACGGCTTTGGCAGCGCCGATGCCATGCAAATCATGGCGGAAGCGGAAAAATACGCCTACGCTGACCGCTCAGAGTATCTGGGCGATCCGGACTTTGTGAAAGTGCCGTGGCAGGCGCTGACCCACAAAGCCTATGCGAAAACGCTGGCCGATCAAATTGATATCAACAAGGCCAAACCTTCCAGCCAGATAAAACCGGGCAAGCTCGCCCCGTATGAAAGCAACCAGACCACCCACTTCTCGGTGGTGGATAAAGACGGCAATGCCGTGGCGGTGACCTATACCCTGAACACCACCTTCGGCACAGGAATTGTGGCGGGAAATACCGGTATTCTGCTGAATAATCAAATGGATGATTTTTCTGCTAAACCCGGTGTACCTAATGTTTATGGCCTGGTGGGCGGCGATGCTAACGCGGTCGGTCCGAAGAAGCGTCCGCTGTCGTCGATGTCGCCCACTATTGTGGTAAAAGATGGCAAAACCTGGCTGGTGACCGGCAGTCCTGGCGGGAGTCGAATCATCACTACCGTGCTGCAAATGGTAGTGAACAGCATTGATTTTGGCATGAACGTCGCCGAAGCGACCAACGCGCCGCGTTTCCATCATCAATGGTTGCCGGACGAACTGCGGGTAGAAAAGGGCTTCAGTCCCGATACGCTGAAGTTGCTGGAACAGAAAGGGCAGAAAGTGGCGCTGAAAGAAGCGATGGGCAGCACCCAAAGTATTATGGTTGGACCGGATGGTGAACTGTATGGCGCTTCCGACCCGCGTTCGGTGGATGATTTAACGGCGGGATACTGATTTTTAATTCCAGGCCCGGTGTCAGACACCGGGCTATTTGCAGATTATGCCGTGAGTAATCGGGCTGGATTATCAATACAAAGCTTGCGCAGAGTATCGTTGTCTACTCCGCGAGCAGCCAGATAGGCGAGGAAGACATTCGGGACAAACCCCCAGCCATTTCCGCCATTTTTCGCCCACATCTGTTTGAGAAAAACATCATGGCTTAAAACGATTTGGTCGGCGTAACCCAGTGCAATCAGATTCGCTACTGCATCTGCGGTCTCCTGAACGCCCGGCGCGACACCTTCTTTTGGAAAGGTGATGTCCAGACCAATCATGTCAAATTCAAGCCATACGCCGCGGTCGAGCATTTTACGTTGATAGACGACATCTTTTCCTGAAGGGTCCGAATGCGCCAGCGAGACTTTTGCCGGAGAGACGTTCATTTCTTCCAGCACGATATCCAGCACCTCATCCCCCAGCCGCAGCCACCCTGGCATATGGATATTCATCGCCGTGTGGGGGTTGTTACATTGTGCCAGAGACGCTGCCCGCAGGCTGTTACGCTCCGCTTGGGTAAACGCGGGGGATACGCCGATTTCACCGATCATGCCAGCGCGAATATCCGTCTCGCCAATACCCTGATTCAGTTCTTTATCAATGAGTGAGGCTAACAGCTCAACAGGTTTATGGATCCGGGTGCTTTCAAATTTCTCCAGATAAGGTCCGGATGACGCAACGATATTCAAACCCGTTTTTAAGGCAACTTCTCGTAGCGCTGAGGCGTCCCGTCCAATGGATTCTGAACCGGTGGCGTCGACAATCGTCCTGCCGCCCAAAGACATAAAGTTATTGATTTCGAAGATAACATCATCAATCTCTTTGCGGTCCATGTTATCGGCGCAGCAGTATGGGTCGTGTTTCAGCCCCCACTGCAGGTCAGCACTGACTTTCTTTCCCACCAGTTGCTGTGAAAAAGCATAATGTGGCTCGTCTACGACCGAAGACAGATCGTTAAACAGATGTTCATGCGGTAGCGTCAGCCCCATATCCGTATGCGCCACCGGGCCTGTTACGGTTTGCAGGAAACCTTTCATTCTGACACCTCCATTCTTTGCGCCATTTTGGATGCTCTGTATTCAGGGATGGTGGTCACAATCGCACCGACTAACGCGAACAGCGTACCGATGATGGTGACCAGGTAGACCGTATTGCCTAATGAAGGGATCAATTCATCAATTAGCACTGAGCCAAGCAGTTGGCCTGCTGTTGACGCTACGCCCAGCATCAATAGCCCTAAGCCTCTCACCAGAATCGCCATTAGCCCGATGGACAGCAGACCCAGCGGACCACCGAGATACATCCACCATGTATCGGGTAACTGAATGGTGACATGGCCTAATGCGATACGTATCGCCAGCGCCGCGCCCAGGACACAAAAGCCGACGATGAAGTTCCATGTAATGGACACCAGCATGGAGCCCGTTGCCTCGGCGACTTTCGCATTTCCCGCAGGCTGCCAGCCAGCGAGTAACCCTGCCAAAAAGGGGAGGATAGCGAGCAGGATAAACGAGGTTGAGTGCCACTGTGGCGACACGACAAAAATGGTGGCGATAACGGCGAATAATGCGCCAGTAATGCGCCATGGCGTAAAATATTTCTTCTCCTCCACACCGATGCCAAAACGGTCGCACAGCAGGCCGGAAAGAAGCAGAGCGGAAATTAATGCCGTTTGAAAGGTGGCAACGCCCAGCGCGCTGGCGGATGCGCCTTCAGAAAATACGACCATCGCCCCGCATAATCCTGCAAACCAATTCCATAGAGGGATTTTTCTCTTTTTAATCAGAGTAGGGATTGAGGCGAATTGCTGGCGTGTTTCTTTGCGCGCAATAATAATAAAAAACATGACGACCAGACCGCTGGCAAACGAGATTACTGCGCAAGCATTACCGTCTTGTAACCAATGTCCTAACTGCCCATTAACGGCAGACTGCATCGGGGAAAGCATACCGGCTAAGATGGTGGCAAGCATCAGTAAGGGGGTTGAGTACTTATTCTTGTTCATACATCAATCCTTATATTTTATAAAAGGAGTAACTTTCGTTACTCCATTGTTTTTTATTTTCTGGCGATGAATTGAAGCGTGTTGACCCACAGGTCGGTATAAAACGGCCATGACATAAACTGCTGGGTTCCCCAGTGTGGGGAGCAGTCACTCATAAAGCAGGCGGTTTTACCCTGTTGGTATTCACCGAACACTAACAATGGGTCATTATTTATTGTTAATACGACATCGGCATCGTCTCTGGCGACGGCCTGGTTATATCCAAGAAATACCGGATAATCTGAGAACCCGTTAACAACAGGATGTTCAGGTGAGACAGCCTCAGCACAGATACCCTCGGGCTTTTCTACCCGGTCATCGCCATCAAGCATAATAACTGGCAGAACCTCAGCAAGAACGGTGTTCTTATAATTGGCTTTTGCCTCAATACCCATGAACGACAGATAGCCACCAATCATGAGTAGTCCACCGCCATTTTTGACGTACTCTTTAATGGACTCCAGAGCGTTTGGTTTTATTTTTAGCTGATAAAATGTCTCGTTTTGCAACAGGAAGGTATTACTACCAATGTCGCTAATAACAATCACATCGTAACGGTTTAATTCGTCAATACTCTCTGGAAAGGCAATTTGTACCGTGTGGGCAGGCATGTAATCAATATCAACGCCGCCTTTCCTCAAGCATTCCAGTAACCATGTAGCGCCTTCTTCATATTTACTGGAGGTGAAACTGTCATAACCTTTTGAATGAATCATATGAATATGCCAGGATTCTCCAATAAAGAGCACCTTTAGTTTTTTCTGCGTATTGTTCATAGTCTGCTCCTTGATTTAGTGAGTAGAGATAGTTTGTTTGTAATGTGAACCCTGAATACGATGAAGAACGGAGTCGTTTTCCGGCATATCAGAGGCATTAGGCGTTTCAACCGCAAGTGAGGCAAATGCGCTGGCGTAGCACAATGCGGATGCCAGTGACTTTCCTTTTGCAAGACCAGATGCGAGGGCGCCATTGAAAGCGTCACCCGCTCCCGCCGTATTTTTTACAACTGCCGGAAATGCCGGGGAATAGATGAATTGTGTGCCATCATAAGCAAGCGAACCTTTGCTACCTAATGTAATAATGGTATTTTTGACGCCTTTCTGATGAATAATTTTGGCCGCGCATTTGGCTGATTCGATATCATTAACCGCCATATTGGCCAGCAGGCCTGCTTCCGTTTCATTTGGCGTAATATAGTCAATGTTATCAATGATGGTGTTAACCATGTCATTGTATGGCGCTGGATTGATGATGACCGGTATGTCATTTTTTTGTGCGAGACGAATTGTTTGCTGCAGCGCTTCGTAATTCGTCTCCAGTTGGACAAGAACAATATCTGAATGAACAATGGCTTCTTTCTGAATGGTGATTTCATCAGGGGAAATTGTCATGTTGGCGCCAGGGTAGATAGCGATGACGTTATCTCCGGTATCTCCATTCACCATGATGGTTGCTGTACCTGTTTGTGTTTCTTTGGTCTGGTAGATAACACTTTTATGGATTTTTGATGAGTTTATAAAATTAATGGCGTAATCGCTAAAATGGTCTGAGCCGACTTTAGTAATAAAATGCACATCAGAGTCGGCATAGCTTGCTGCTAATGCCTGATTACATCCCTTACCGCCGGGTGAAAAAATAAATTTATCGGCCAGCAATGATTCTCCCGTTGAGGGTAATCTCGGTAGATAACTGATGATATCAACATTGAACGAGCCAATAACACATACATTATTTTTCATGGCAGAGAGACCTTTTTTTATTTTCTGCGCTGATTCATATTTTTCCAGCACATAAGCAATTTCATTTTTTGCGACGTTATCAAGAGAATCAAGGGTAATAAATGCACCACCATGACAGCGAGTAAGATATCCCTGTCCGGCAAGTTCATTGAGATCTGAACGAATAGTTTCCTTTGTTACCTTGAGACTTTTCGCCAGATTTGAAACTTTTACAACTCCCGAAATACTGAGTTCCTTCAATATTCTATGATGGCGTTCAAATTTCATTTTTTACCTCACCGTGGTTAAATTAGTCCCGGGAGGAGTATATTGTTGTGATTGTCACCATAAAGTGATGGCAGAAACCAAAAAAAAACAAAAATGTAATATTAATATTGCTAAAATTACGAAAAAAACGGTGATAAAGCTTAAAGCGGCAATAACCATGAAATTCAGATGGTTATTGTTTTGATATAGGGGAAGTAGGTTGCAATAACTGGAATGTTGTGAAGGTTTGTGACGTTTCGCCCCACAGGGTGGGGCGGGGAAGCGCTATTTCACGCGCGCCATAAAGTACGCATCAACGTACTCACCGTTGCGCAGGCCGTATTTCTTACCGGTGCCTTCGATTTCAAAGCCGTACTTCTTATACACCGCCACGGCGGGCTCGTTATCAACAAACACCGTTAACTCAATACGGTCAACGCGCAGCCAGTTATCGCACATGTCGATCATGGTGCGGATCAGCGCGCTGGCAATGCCACGATTGTGCCACCGGGCATCCACGCAGATACCAAAATCGGCCACGTGGCTGCGACGGGGACGTTGGGTGACCTGAATAGAAAGATGGCCAACGACAATATCGTCAATGCAGGCAACCAGTTGTTTAACCCCGGCTTGCTCGGTTAGCCGCGCCTGCCACATTTCGAGGGAAGGATGAGGAACCTGTAGCGTGTTGTGATACACCTCCGGCTGGGCGTGGATCTGACGAATGGCGTCGTAATCTTTCGGTTCAGCGTGGCGTATCACTATTTCACTCATTCCTTATCTCCTGCAGGGTTAATTGTGTATTTACACTCGCTGAGAAAGAAAATTCCGTCAACCGCATTTTTTTGCAAAAAGAAGTAGACAAGTGCGAATGAGAATGATTATTATTGCCTTGCGTTCAGGGGAACCCCTACGGAGAACCTGAAAGCACGACATTGCTCACATTGCTTCCAGTATTATTTTGGCCAGCTTTTGCTGGCTTTTTTTTTGGGTTTTGTTTCAGCCTGGCTTACTTGTCATTTTGTCCCCGGGAAGTGCTCGTGCTCCTCACGTACATTTAGTACGCTCCGGGCCCTGCGCGCTTGCCGTGAACAATCTGCCTGCGCCACTTACGCCCGATCTTGAGGCATCTGCTTTTGTAGGCCCAAAAAGGCAACGCCGCATCCGGCAAAGAATCCAACATTCAGTCTCCTCACGCTTTGCGCTATGGTGTAAACAATCATCTTCAAAAGGATCGTCTCATGACCTTACACTGCGCATTTATTGGATTCGGCAAAAGTACCACCCGTTACCATCTCCCCTATGTTCTGAATCGTAAAGATACCTGGCATGTCGCACATATTTTCCGTCGTCACGCTAAACCGGAAGAGCAGGCGCCACAGTATTCACATATTCACTTCACCAGCGATCTGGATGAGGTGTTGGGCGATCCGCAGGTAAAGCTGGTGATCGTCTGTACGCATGCTGACAGCCATTTCGAATACGCCAAACGCGCGCTGGAAGCGGGTAAAAATGTGCTGGTTGAGAAACCTTTCACGCCGACGCTGGCGGAGGCAAAAGTGTTGTTCGACCTGGCGCGAAGCAAAGGACTGACCGTCACGCCGTATCAGAATCGGCGTTTTGATTCCTGTTTTCTCACGGCTAAAAAAGCGATTGAGAGCGGGAAACTGGGCAAGATTGTCGAAATTGAAAGCCATTTCGATTATTACCGCCCGGTAGCAGAAACCAAACCGGGCCTGCCGCAGGACGGCGCATTCTATGGACTTGGCGTCCACACCATGGATCAAATTATTTCGCTATTTGGCCGTCCGGATCATGTCGCGTATGACATTCGTAGCCTGCGTAATAAAGCGAATCCGGATGACACCTTTGAAGCGCAACTGTTTTATGGCGATTTGAAGGCTATCGTTAAAACCAGCCATCTGGTGAAAATCGACTATCCGAAGTTTATTGTTCACGGCACCAAAGGTTCGTTTGTGAAATACGGTATCGATCAACAAGAAACCGGCCTGAAAGCGAACATTATGCCTGGCGAGCCGGGTTTTGCCGCTGACGAATCCGTCGGTGTGCTGGAGTATGTCAATGACGACGGCGTTACGGTGAAAGAAGAGGTGAAACCGGAAACGGGTGACTATGGTCGTGTTTATGATGCGCTGTACCAGACGTTGACCGTCGGTACGCCTAATTACGTCAAGGAATCTGAAGTTCTTACCAATCTGGAAATCCTCGAGCGTGCTTTCGAACAGGCATCGCCTGCGACGATAACCCTCGCTAAATAGCCCTTACAGACTCCTCTGCGCTTATTCATATTTTTTGAACAGAGGAGTCAATTTTCACCCTCTATGATCCCGGACGGAATGAGTCCACACTTATTCCATCGAAAACATCTGGGGATGAACACAATGATCTACTTACGCAAAGCAAACGACCGCGGTCATGCGAATCATGGCTGGCTTGACTCCTGGCATACTTTTTCTTTTGCCGATTATTACGATCCGAACTTTATGGGGTTCTCGGCGCTGCGTGTGATTAACGACGATGTGATCGACGCAGGCCAGGGGTTCGGCACGCATCCGCATAAAGACATGGAAATTTTGACCTATGTGCTGGAAGGTGCCGTAGAACACCAGGACAGTATGGGCAATAAAGAACAGGTTCCGGCCGGTGAATTCCAGATTATGAGCGCCGGGACCGGCGTTCGCCACTCCGAGTACAACCCGAGCAAAACGGATCGTCTGCGGCTGTACCAGATCTGGATCATTCCGCAAGAAACCGGCATCACGCCGCGCTACGAACAGCGTCGCTTCGACGCCGCGCAGGGCAAGCAACTGGTGCTTTCGCCAGATGCTCGCGATGGTTCGCTGAAGGTCCACCAGGATATGGAGCTGTACCGCTGGGCGCTGCTCAAAGATGAGCAGTCGGTGCATCAGATTGCCGCTGAGCGCCGCGTCTGGATACAGGTGGTAAAAGGTAACGTGACTATTAACGGTACTAAAGCCACCACCAGCGATGGCCTGGCGATTTGGGATGAGCAGGCAATCTCGATTCATGCCGATAGCGACAGTGAAGTGTTGCTGTTTGACTTGCCGCCAGTTTAACGTGCTGTAACCTTTTGTAGGCCGGATAAGACGCGAAAGCGTTGCCATCCGGCTTTTCATCGTTTGTCATTAATTCCGCACGTCCGTGGTAAACTGGGCAAATCTATCCCTTTTATACCTTTCAGGACGATGAAAAAGAAAAGACCCGTACTTCAGGATGTAGCCGACCGCGTGGGCGTGACCAAAATGACGGTCAGCCGCTTTTTGCGTAACCCGGAGCAGGTCTCCGTGGCGCTGCGGGGCAAAATTGCCGCTGCACTTGATGAGCTGGGTTATATTCCCAATCGCGCTCCTGATATCCTTTCTAACGCCACCAGTCGCGCTATCGGCGTGCTGTTACCGTCTCTCACCAACCAGGTTTTTGCGGAAGTGTTACGCGGCATTGAGGCCGTCACCGACGCGCATGGTTATCAAACCATGCTGGCGCACTACGGCTATAAGCCCGAAATGGAGCAGGAGCGCCTGGAGTCGATGCTCTCCTGGAATATCGACGGTCTTATCCTCACTGAGCGTACCCATACGCCGCGCACCTTAAAAATGATCGAAGTCGCCGGGATTCCGGTGGTGGAACTGATGGACAGCCAGTCGCCGTGTCTGGATATTGCCGTTGGTTTTGATAACTTCGAGGCCGCCCGTCAGATGACCGCCGCGATTATCGCGCGTGGTCATCGTCATATCGCCTATCTGGGGGCGCGCCTCGACGAACGTACTATCATCAAGCAGAAGGGCTATGAACAGGCGATGCGGGACGCAGGCCTGGTTCCTTACAGTGTGATGATGGAGCAATCTTCATCCTACTCTTCCGGTATCGAACTCATGCGCCAGGCGCGACGTGAATACCCACAGCTTGACGGTATTTTTTGCACCAACGATGACCTGGCGGTGGGGGCGGCCTTCGAATGCCAGCGCCTGGGGCTAAAAATCCCGGACGACATGGCGATCGCCGGGTTCCACGGTCATGACATCGGCCAGGTGATGGAACCGCGTCTGGCAAGCGTCCTGACGCCGCGCGAGCGAATGGGCAGCATTGGCGCGGAACGTTTGTTAGCCCGCATTCGCGGCGAAACGGTCACGCCGAAAATGTTAGATTTAGGTTTCACCTTGTCACCGGGCGGATCTATTTAGTCTGACAACTTTGAAGTAGCTCACACTTATTCACTTTTGGCACGAATGGTCATTGCGTCGTGAATGGTGCGGTTGGACAATGTTACCGATAACAGTTACCCGTAACAAATTTTGCAACTTGTAGAGTGGGGGCCCGCTTTGAGCACGACTAATCATGATCACCACGTTTACGTTCTGATGGGCGTATCAGGCAGCGGTAAATCCGCTGTCGCAAGCGCCGTGGCGCATCAGCTTCATGCCGCGTTTCTGGACGGCGATTTTCTGCATCCGCGCTGCAATATTGAAAAAATGGCTTCCGGCGAGCCGTTGAATGACGATGACCGCAAACCGTGGTTACAGGCGCTGAACGACGCCGCTTTCGCGATGCAGCGTACCAATAAAATCTCGCTGATCGTCTGCTCCGCACTGAAAAAACATTATCGTGACCTGCTGCGCGAGGGAAACCCGAACCTCTCCTTTATCTACCTGAAAGGTGATTTCGACGTCATTGAAAGCCGTCTGAAAGCGCGCAAAGGTCATTTCTTCAAAACCCAGATGCTGGTGACGCAGTTTGAAACGCTGCAAGAGCCGGGTGCCGACGAACGCGATGTTCTGGTGGTGGATATCGACCAGCCGCTGGAAGGCGTCGTGGCGAGCACCATTGAGGTCATCAATAAAGGCAGTACGCTGTGAGTACATTAACACTGGTTTTAACCGCCGTCGGTTCCGTCTTACTGCTGCTGTTTTTGGTGATGAAGGCGCGTATGCACGCCTTCGTCGCGTTAATGGTCGTCTCGATGGGCGCGGGGCTTTTTTCAGGGATGCCGCTTGATAAAATCGCCGCGACCATGGAAAAAGGGATGGGCGGCACGCTGGGATTCCTGGCGATTGTGGTCGCGCTGGGGGCGATGTTCGGCAAGATTCTGCATGAAACCGGCGCGGTCGATCAGATAGCCGTCAAGATGCTTAAATCCTTTGGTCATAACCGCGCGCACTATGCGATTGGCCTGGCCGGGCTGATTTGCGCGCTTCCGCTGTTCTTTGAAGTGGCGATTGTGCTGCTGATAAGCGTGGCATTCTCTATGGCGCGTCATACCGGCACAAACCTGGTGAAGCTGGTCATTCCGCTGTTTGCGGGCGTGGCGGCAGCCGCGGCGTTTTTGTTGCCTGGGCCTGCGCCGATGCTGCTGGCTTCCCAGATGCATGCTGATTTCGGGTGGATGATCCTGATTGGGCTGTGCGCCGCCATTCCTGGCATGATTATCGCCGGGCCGCTGTGGGGGAATTTTATCAGCCGTTATGTTGAGCTGCGTATTCCTGACGACATTACCGAGCCGCATCTGGGTGAAGGTAAAATGCCTTCTTTCGGCTTCAGCCTGTCGCTGATCCTGCTGCCGTTGGTGCTGGTAGGGCTGAAAACGATCGCCGCGCGTTTTGTGCCGGAAGGTTCCACCGCTTACGAATGGTTTGAGTTTATCGGCCACCCCTTCACTGCGATTCTGGTCGCTTGTCTGGTAGCGATTTACGGCCTGGCGATGCGCCAGGGGATGCCGAAAGACAAAGTGATGGAAATCTGCGGCCACGCGCTGCAACCGGCGGGCATTATCCTGCTGGTGATTGGCGCAGGCGGGGTGTTCAAACAGGTACTGGTTGACTCCGGCGTCGGCCCGGCGCTGGGCGAAGCGTTAACCGGTATGGGACTGCCGATTGCCATTACCTGCTTTGTGCTGGCGGCGGCGGTGCGCATCATTCAGGGTTCCGCGACCGTGGCGTGTTTAACCGCGGTCGGTCTGGTGATGCCGGTCATAGAGCAACTGAATTTCTCCGGCGCGCAGATGGCGGCGCTCTCTATCTGTATCGCCGGCGGTTCAATTGTGGTTTCTCATGTTAACGACGCTGGCTTCTGGCTGTTCGGTAAATTTACCGGCGCGACCGAAGCGCAGACGTTAAAAACCTGGACGATGATGGAAACTATCCTCGGCACGGTCGGCGCGATTGTCGGGATGATTGCTTTCCAACTGCTGAGCTGAGTCTTGTTGCCCGGTGGCGCTGTGCTTACCGGGCCTGGAAACGGGCACATATCGACACCGTAAGCCGGGTAAGGCGTAATCGCTACCCGGTTTTTTTATTGAGGTGTGCATGGCAATCGCCCAACGATATTTTGCCTCGCCATGTTTCAGTACGCGCATAAAAGCAGGAAAATTTCTACGCTGATCCATAATTAGGATCAATAAAACAGCGACGGAAATGATTCCCTTCCTAACGCAAATTCCCTGATAATCGCCACTGGACTTTCTGCTTGCGCGGTAAGGCAGGATAAGTCGCATTACTGATGGCTTCGCTATCATTGATTAATTTCACTTGCGACTTTGGCTGCTTTTTGTATGGTGAAGGATGCGCCACAGGATACTGGCGCGCATACACAGCACATCTCTTTGCAGGAAAAAAACGCTATGAAAAATGTTGGTTTTATCGGCTGGCGCGGAATGGTCGGCTCTGTTCTCATGCAACGCATGGTAGAGGAGCGCGATTTCGACGCTATTCGCCCTGTTTTCTTTTCTACCTCCCAGTTTGGACAGGCGGCGCCCACCTTCGGCGACACCTCCACCGGCACGCTACAGGACGCTTTTGATCTGGATGCGCTAAAAGCGCTCGATATCATCGTGACCTGCCAGGGCGGCGATTATACCAACGAAATTTATCCAAAGCTGCGCGAAAGCGGATGGCAGGGTTACTGGATTGACGCGGCTTCTACGCTGCGCATGAAAGATGATGCCATTATTATTCTCGACCCGGTCAACCAGGACGTGATTACCGACGGCCTGAACAATGGCGTGAAGACCTTTGTGGGCGGTAACTGTACCGTTAGCCTGATGTTGATGTCGCTGGGCGGTCTCTTTGCCCATAATCTCGTTGACTGGGTATCCGTCGCGACCTATCAGGCCGCCTCCGGCGGCGGCGCGCGCCATATGCGCGAGCTGTTAACCCAAATGGGTCAGTTGTATGGCCATGTCGCCGATGAACTGGCGACGCCGTCTTCCGCAATTCTTGATATTGAACGCAAAGTTACGGCATTGACCCGCAGCGGCGAGCTGCCGGTTGATAACTTTGGCGTACCGCTGGCGGGAAGCCTGATCCCCTGGATCGACAAACAGCTCGATAACGGCCAGAGCCGCGAAGAGTGGAAAGGCCAGGCGGAAACCAACAAGATTCTCAATACTGCCTCTGTGATCCCGGTTGATGGTTTGTGTGTGCGCGTCGGCGCGCTGCGCTGTCACAGCCAGGCGTTCACCATTAAGCTGAAAAAAGAGGTATCCATTCCGACGGTGGAAGAACTGCTGGCGGCACATAATCCGTGGGCGAAAGTGGTACCGAACGATCGTGATATCACTATGCGCGAATTAACCCCGGCGGCGGTGACCGGCACGTTGACTACGCCGGTTGGTCGTCTGCGTAAGCTGAACATGGGGCCAGAGTTCTTGTCGGCGTTTACCGTAGGCGACCAGTTGTTATGGGGCGCCGCCGAACCGCTGCGTCGAATGCTGCGCCAGTTGGCGTAGTGGCTATTGCAGCGCTTATCGGGCCTGCGTGTGGTTCTGTAGGCCGGATAAGGCGCGTCAGCGCCGCCATCCGGCGGGGAAATTTGTGTTAAACCAGGGGTGCATCGTCACCCTTTTTTTTGCGTAATACAGGAGTAAACGCAGATGTTTCATTTTTATCAGGAGTTAAGCAGAGCATTGGCTATTCTTTAAGGGTAGCTTAATCCCACGGGTATTAAGCCTAACCTGAAGGTAGGACGACGCAGATAGGATGCACAGTGTGCTGCGCCGTTCAGGTCAAAGAAGTGTCACTACCTGATGTTGAATTCAGTGAGATGGAGTGACGCCACAAAACAGGATGACAAACCATGTCCAGTCGTATCGATAGAGACGTGATTAATGCGCTAATTGCAGGACATTTTGCGGACCCTTTTTCCGTACTCGGAATGCACCAGACCCAAGCCGGACTAGAAGTCCGCGCCCTATTACCTGACGCCACCGACGTATGGGTGATTGAACCCAAAACCGGACGTAAAGTCGGCAAACTGGAATGTCTCGACGCTCGCGGTTTTTTCTGCGGCGTTTTACCCCGACGTAAAAATTTCTTTCGCTATCAGCTCGCCGTGACCTGGCACGGACAGCAGAACCTCATCGACGATCCTTACCGTTTTGGTCCATTAATACAGGAAATGGATGCCTGGCTATTGTCGGAAGGCACCCACCTGCGTCCTTATGAAACGCTGGGCGCGCACGCCGATACGATGGATGGCGTCACCGGCACCCGTTTCTCCGTCTGGGCGCCTAATGCTCGTCGCGTTTCGGTTGTCGGGCAATTCAACTATTGGGATGGGCGTCGCCACCCGATGCGTCTGCGCAAAGAGAGCGGTATTTGGGAGCTGTTTATCCCCGGCGCGCATAATGGACAACTGTATAAATTCGAGCTGCTTGATGCGAACGGTAATCTGCGCATTAAAGCCGATCCCTATGCTTTTGAGGCGCAGATGCGTCCGGAAACGGCGTCGATGATTTGCGGACTGCCGGAGAAAGTGACGCCAAGCGAAGAACGACAAAAAGCCAATCAGTTTGATGCGCCGATCTCGATTTATGAGGTGCATTTAGGTTCATGGCGCCGCCATACGGATAACAATTTCTGGCTGAGCTATCGTGAGCTGGCGGATCAGCTTGTGCCTTACGCCAAATGGATGGGCTTTACGCACCTTGAACTCTTGCCAGTCAACGAACATCCGTTTGACGGCAGTTGGGGCTACCAGCCGACCGGCCTCTACGCGCCGACCCGCCGCTTTGGTACGCGGGACGACTTCCGCTATTTCATCAATGCGGCCCACGCGGCGGGCCTTAACGTCATTCTCGACTGGGTGCCGGGCCATTTCCCGTCCGATGAATTTAGCCTCGCGGAGTTTGACGGCACCCACCTCTATGAGCACAGCGACCCGCGCGAGGGCTATCACCAGGACTGGAATACGCTGATCTACAACTATGGTCGTCGTGAAGTCAGTAATTATCTGGTGGGTAACGCCCTGTACTGGATGGAGCGTTTTGGGATTGATGCGCTGCGTGTCGATGCGGTGGCCTCTATGATCTACCGCGACTACAGCCGCAAAGAGGGCGAGTGGATACCGAACGAGTTCGGCGGTCGTGAAAACCTGGAAGCCATTGAGTTTCTGCGTAATACCAACCGCATTATTGGCGAGCAGGTGCCCGGCGCGGTCAGCATGGCGGAAGAATCGACAGACTTCTCTGGCGTGACGCGTCCACCGGAAACGGGCGGCCTGGGGTTCTGGTACAAGTGGAATCTGGGCTGGATGCACGACACGCTGGACTACATGAAGCTGGACCCGGTGTACCGCCAGTATCATCACGACAAGCTGACCTTTGGTATGTTGTACAACCATACCGAAAACTTTGTTCTGCCGCTGTCGCACGATGAGGTGGTTCACGGCAAGAAATCCATTCTCGATCGTATGCCGGGCGATGCGTGGCAAAAATTCGCCAACCTGCGCGCCTATTATGGCTGGATGTGGGCCTTCCCCGGCAAGAAACTGCTGTTTATGGGGAATGAGTTTGCCCAGGGACGCGAGTGGAACCATGACGCCAGCCTCGACTGGCACCTGCTGGAGGGGAGCGATAACTGGCACCACGGAGTTCAGCGTCTGGTACGCGATCTCAACCACACCTATCGCCACCATAAAGCGTTGCATGAGCTGGATTTCGATGCTTACGGCTTTGAGTGGCTGGTGGTCGATGACAATGAACGCTCGGTACTGATTTTTGTACGCCGTGATAAAGCCGGTAACGAGATCATCGTCGCCAGCAACTTTACGCCCGTTCCTCGCCACGACTACCGTTTTGGCATCAATCAGCCGGGACGCTGGCGTGAAATTCTCAATACTGATTCGATGCATTATCACGGTAGCAACACCGGCAATGGCGGCGTGGTGCACAGCGATGAGATCGAAAGCCATGGCCGTCAGCACTCTCTTAACCTGACGTTACCGCCGTTGGCGACGATCTGGCTGATGCGGGAGGGGGAATGACGCAGCTTGCGATCGGCGAAGCAACGCCGCATGGCGCAACGTATGACGGTCATGGCGTGAATTTCACGCTCTTTTCCGCCCATGCGGAGCGCGTAGAGCTGTGCGTTTTTGATTCCCGAGGGAATGAGCGTCGCTATGACCTGCCAGGACGTCGCGGCGATGTCTGGCATGGTTATCTGGCAGGCGCCAGGCCAGGTTTGCGCTATGGCTATCGCGTACATGGCCCGTGGCAGCCAGCGCAGGGGCATCGGTTTAATCCGGCGAAGTTACTGCTTGATCCTTATGCGCGCCGGGTCGAGGGCGAACTAAAAGATCATCCGCTGTTGCACGGCGGACACGATGAACCGGACTACCGCGATAACGCGGCGGTGGCGCCGAAAAGCGTGGTAATCAGCGACCATTATGACTGGGAAGATGACGCCGCGCCGCGCACGCCGTGGGGAAAAACGGTCATCTATGAAGCGCATGTCAAAGGGCTTACCTACCTGCATCCGGAACTCCCCCAGGAGATACGCGGTACCTATAAAGCGCTCGGTCATCCGGTCATGGTGGCGTACTTCAAACAGCTTGGCATTACGGCGCTGGAACTGTTGCCGGTGGCGCAGTTTGCCAGCGAGCCGCGCCTGCAACGTATGGGGCTGACCAATTATTGGGGTTATAACCCGATGGCGATGTTCGCGCTGCATCCCGCCTGGGCCAGTTCGCCCGAGACGGCGCTGGACGAGTTTCGCGATGCGGTGAAAGCGCTGCATCGCGCGGGGATTGAGGTCATTCTGGACATCGTATTAAACCATAGCGCCGAGCTGGATCTGGACGGTCCAACCTTCTCCCTGCGCGGAATTGATAACCGTAGCTATTATTGGATAAGGGACGATGGCGATTATCACAACTGGACGGGGTGCGGCAACACGCTCAATTTAAGCCATCCTGGCGTGGTGGAGTACGCGTGCGAGTGTTTGCGCTATTGGGTGGAAACCTGTCATGTCGATGGTTTTCGTTTTGATTTGGCGTCCGTCATGGGGCGCACGCCGACGTTTCGCCAGGATGCGCCGCTGTTCGCCGCGATTAAAGCGTGTCCTGTGTTATCAACGGTCAAGCTGATTGCTGAACCGTGGGATATTGGCGAGGGCGGCTATCAGGTCGGGAATTTTCCGCCACCGTTTGCCGAGTGGAACGATCATTTTCGCGATGCGGCCCGCCGATTCTGGTTGCCGCGTAACCTGACGACCGGGGAGTTTGCCTGTCGTTTCGCCGCTTCCAGCGATGTGTTTAAACGCAATGGCCGCGCGCCCGGCGCCTCTGTCAATCTGCTCACGGCGCATGACGGTTTTACGCTCCGGGACTGCGTCTGTTTCAATCAGAAACACAATGAGGCGAACGGTGAGGAAAATCGCGACGGCACCAACAGCAATTACAGCGACAATCATGGTAAAGAAGGATTAGGCGGTCCGCTTGATTTAATGGAGCGGCGGCGCGACAGCATTCATGCCCTGCTGGCGACGCTACTGCTCTCTCAGGGAACGCCGATGCTGCTGGCAGGCGATGAACACGGCCATAGCCAGCATGGCAACAATAACGCCTACTGTCAGGATAATGCCTTAACCTGGCTGGACTGGCAGCAGGCAAACCGTGGGTTAACCACGTTTACCGCCGCGCTGATTCGTTTGCGTCAGCAGATACCGGCTTTAACCGGCAATAGCTGGTGGGAAGAGGGCGATGGCAACGTGCGTTGGCTGAATAAAAACGCGCAACCCTTGAGTGCGGATGAGTGGCAAAACGGGCCTAAGCTGATGCAAATTCTGTTGTCGGACCGTTTTCTGATTGCGATAAATGCCACGCTTGAGGTGACAGATATAGTTTTACCCGAAGGGGAATGGCGCGCCGTTCCCCCATTCGCTGGAGAGGATAATCCGGTGATAACGGCGGTCTGGCAGGGACCTGCGCATGGACTGTGTGTGTTCCAGAGAGGATAAAAAAGGAGTTAATCATGGTGAGTTTAGAGAAGAACGATCGTGTAATGTTGGCGCGCCAGCTGCCATTGAAATCTGTTGCCCTAATCCTGGCCGGCGGCCGTGGCACGCGTCTAAAAGATTTAACGAACAAACGCGCCAAACCAGCCGTCCACTTTGGTGGGAAGTTCCGCATCATCGATTTCGCCTTATCTAATTGTCTGAACTCCGGGATTCGCCGTATCGGCGTGATCACTCAGTATCAGTCCCACACGCTGGTGCAGCATATTCAGCGCGGCTGGTCACTGTTTAGCGAAGAGATGAACGAATTTGTCGATCTGCTGCCAGCTCAACAGCGTATGAAGGGCGAAAACTGGTATCGCGGCACGGCAGACGCGGTGACCCAGAACCTGGATATTATTCGTCGCTATAAAGCGGAATATGTCGTCATCCTGGCAGGCGATCATATCTATAAGCAGGACTACTCGCGTATGTTGATCGATCACGTTGAAAAGGGCGCGCGTTGCACGGTGGCCTGTATGCCGGTGCCGATCAAAGAGGCGACGGCGTTCGGCGTGATGGCGGTCGATGAAAGCGACAAGATTATTGATTTTGTCGAAAAACCGGCGAATCCCCCCGCAATGCCTGGTGACGCCAGCAAAGCGCTGGCCAGTATGGGCATTTACGTTTTTGACGCCGATTACCTGTATGAATTGCTGGCGGCAGACGATAAAGATGACGCTTCCAGCCACGATTTCGGTAAAGACATTATCCCCAAAATCACCCGCGAAGGTATGGCTTACGCGCATCCTTTCCCGCTCTCCTGCGTGCAGTCCGATCCGCAAGCCGAACCGTACTGGCGCGATGTAGGTACGCTGGAAGCTTACTGGAAGGCGAACCTGGATTTAGCCTCGGTGACGCCGGAGCTGGATATGTATGACCAGAACTGGCCTATCCGTACGCATATGGAATCGCTACCGCCTGCGAAATTCGTGCAGGACCGCTCCGGTAGCCACGGTATGACGCTGAACTCGCTGGTCTCCGGCGGCTGCATTATCTCCGGTTCGGTGGTGGTGCAATCTGTGCTCTTCCCACGGGTGAGAATAAATTCTTTTTGTAATATTGATTCGGCAGTGTTGTTACCTGAGGTTTGGGTAGGGCGCTCCTGCCGTTTACGTCGCTGTGTTATTGACCGTGCCTGTATTATCCCGGAAGGCATGGTGATTGGTGAAAATGCGGAAGAGGACGCTCGTCGTTTCTACCGTTCAGAAGAAGGTATTGTACTGGTCACGCGTGAAATGCTGCGCAAACTGCAGGTCAAACAGGAGCGATAATGCAGGTTTTACATGTATGTTCAGAGATGTTCCCCCTGCTGAAGACTGGGGGGCTGGCGGATGTGATAGGCGCGTTGCCTGCGGCACAAATTGCGGATGGTGTTGATGTTCGCGTTCTGCTTCCTGGGTTTCCCGATATCCGTCGGGGGATACCCGATGCGCATGTGGTGAGCCGCCGCGATACTTTCGCAGGTAAGATATCGCTGCTGTTCGGGCATTATAACGGCGTGGGCATTTATCTGATCGACGCGCCGCATCTGTACGAGCGTCCAGGCAGTCCCTATCACGATACGAATTTATATGCCTATACCGATAACGTGCTGCGCTTTGCCCTGTTAGGGTGGGTCGGCTGTGAAATGGCCTGCGGACTTGATCCATTCTGGCGCCCCGACGTGGTGCACGCCCATGACTGGCACGCCGGGCTGGCGCCCGCCTATCTGGCGGCGCGCGGGCGGCCGGCGAAATCGGTCTTTACCGTACACAACCTGGCCTATCAAGGCATGTTTTATGCAAAGCATATGGATGACATCGAACTGCCGTGGTCATTCTTTAATATGCATGGGCTGGAGTTCAACGGACAACTCTCCTTTTTGAAGGCCGGTTTGTACTATGCCGACCATATTACGGCGGTGAGCCCGACCTATGCGCGTGAAATTACCGAACCGCAGTTTGCTTATGGTATGGAAGGCCTGCTGCGTCAGCGTCATCTGGAAGGGCGCTTGTCCGGCATACTGAACGGCGTGGATGAGAAGATCTGGAATCCGGAATCCGATCTGCTGCTGGCGTCGCGCTACACGCGCGATACCCTGGAAGAGAAGGCGGAAAACAAACGTCAGCTACAAATTGCGATGGGGTTGAAGGTTAACGACAAAGTGCCGCTGTTTGCCGTGGTAAGCCGTCTGACCAACCAGAAAGGTCTGGATCTGGTGCTGGAGGCGTTACCGGGGCTGCTGGAGCAGGGCGGGCAGTTGGCGCTACTCGGCGCGGGCGATCCGGTGCTTCAGGAAGGGTTCCTCGCGGCGGCGGCGGAACACCCAGGGCAGGTTGGCGTACAGATCGGCTATCACGAAGCTTTCTCGCATCGCATTATGGGCGGCGCGGACGTTATTCTGGTGCCCAGTCGTTTCGAACCGTGCGGCTTAACGCAGTTATATGGCTTAAAGTATGGCACGCTGCCTCTGGTGCGGCGTACCGGGGGATTGGCCGATACGGTCTCCGACAGTTCGCTGGAAAATCTGGCGGACGGTATCGCCAGCGGTTTTGTCTTCGAAGACAGTAACGCCTGGTCGTTGCTACGCGCGATTCGGCGTGCTTTTGTGTTGTGGTCACGGCCTTCGCTTTGGCGGTTTGTACAACGGCAGGCGATGGCGATGGATTTTAGCTGGCAAGTTGCCGCGAAATCATACCGCGAGCTGTACTATCGCTTGAAATAGTCATCCAGGAATCATTTATATGAATGCTCCGTTTACTTATGCATCGCCCACTCTCAGCGTTGAGGCGCTTAAGCATTCTATTGCCTATAAGCTGATGTTTACGATTGGTAAAGACCCGGTCATTGCCAATAAACACGAATGGCTGAACGCCACGTTGTTCGCGGTGCGCGATCGTCTGGTGGAGCGCTGGCTGCGTTCTAATCGAGCCCAATTATCGCAGGAAACCCGGCAGGTTTATTACCTGTCGATGGAGTTTTTGATTGGTCGTACTCTCTCTAACGCGCTGCTCTCGTTGGGCATTTATGACGACGTTAAAGGCGCGCTGGAGGCCATGGGCTTAGATCTCGAAGAGCTGATCGATGAAGAGAATGATCCAGGGCTTGGCAACGGCGGCTTAGGACGGCTGGCGGCTTGCTTCCTGGACTCGCTGGCGACGCTAGGATTACCGGGTCGCGGGTATGGCATTCGCTACGACTACGGCATGTTTAAGCAGAATATTGTCGACGGGCGGCAAAAAGAGTCTCCGGATTACTGGCTGGAATATGGCAACCCGTGGGAGTTCAAGCGCCACAATACGCGCTATAAGGTGCTTTTTGGCGGTCGCATTCAGCAGGAAGGTAAAAAAGCGCGCTGGATTGAGACGGAAGAGATTCTGGCCGTCGCGTATGATCAGATCATCCCCGGTTACGACACCGACGCCACTAACACACTGCGGCTGTGGAATGCGCAGGCCAGTAGTGAAATCAACCTCGGTAAATTCAACCAGGGCGACTACTTTGCGGCGGTGGAAGATAAAAACCACTCTGAGAACGTTTCACGGGTGCTCTACCCGGACGATTCCACCTATTCCGGACGCGAGCTACGCCTGCGCCAGGAGTATTTTCTGGTCTCGGCGACGGTACAGGATATCCTGCACCGTCATTATCAACTGCATAAAACCTATGAGAATCTGGCGGATAAAATCGCCATTCACCTCAATGATACGCATCCGGTGCTGTCAATTCCGGAGCTGATGCGCCTGCTGATTGATGAACATAAATTTAGCTGGGACGACGCGTTTGAGGTGTGCTGTCAGGTCTTCTCTTATACCAACCATACGTTGATGAGCGAGGCGCTGGAAACCTGGCCCGTCGATATGCTGGGGAAAATTCTGCCCCGTCACCTGCAGATTATCTTCGAGATTAACGACTATTTCCTGAAAACGTTGCAGGAGCAATATCCCAACGATACCAGCCTGCTTGGACGCGCGTCGATTATTGATGAGTCGAACGGTCGCCGGGTACGGATGGCCTGGCTGGCGGTGGTGGTCAGCCATAAAGTCAACGGCGTTTCTGAACTCCATTCCAACCTGATGGTGCAGTCGCTGTTCGCGGATTTTGCGAAGATTTTTCCGACCCGTTTTTGTAACGTCACGAACGGCGTTACGCCGCGCCGCTGGCTGGCGCTGGCAAACCCGCCGCTTTCTGACGTGCTGGATGAGAATATTGGTCGTACCTGGCGTACCGATCTTAGTCAGCTCAGCGAGCTAAAGCAGCATTGTGATTATCCGCTGGTCAATCATGCGGTGCGTCAGGCGAAGCTGGAAAATAAAAAACGGCTGGCGGTAGTGATAGCGCAGCAGCTTAATGTGGTGGTTAACCCGAAGGCGCTGTTTGACGTGCAGATCAAGCGTATTCACGAGTACAAACGTCAGCTGATGAACGTGCTGCATGTCATTACCCGCTATAACCGCATTAAAGAAAATCCGGAGGCCGACTGGGTGCCGCGGGTGAATATTTTTGCCGGTAAGGCGGCTTCCGCCTATTACATGGCAAAACACATTATTCATCTGATCAACGACGTGGCGAAAGTGATTAACAACGATCCGCAGATTGGCGACAAGCTGAAAGTGGTGTTTATCCCGAACTACAGCGTCAGCCTGGCGCAGGTGATCATTCCCGCTGCCGACCTGTCTGAGCAGATTTCGCTGGCAGGGACAGAAGCTTCCGGCACCAGTAATATGAAATTTGCCCTGAACGGCGCGCTCACCATTGGTACGCTGGATGGCGCGAACGTAGAGATGCAGGAGCATGTCGGCGAGGAGAATATCTTTATCTTCGGTAATACTGCCGAAGAGGTGGAAGCGTTGCGCAGGCAGGGTTATAAGCCTCGCGACTATTATGAAAAAGATGAAGAGCTACATCAGGTACTGACGCAGATTGGTAGCGGCGTCTTTAATCCGGAAGAGCCAGGCCGTTACCGCGATCTGGTAGATTCGCTGATTAACTTTGGCGATCACTATCAGGTGCTGGCGGACTACCGCAGCTACGTGGACTGCCAGGATAAGGTGGATGAGTTGTATCGTCGCCCGGAAGAGTGGACGACGAAAGCGATGCTCAACATTGCCAATATGGGCTACTTCTCATCGGACAGAACCATCAAAGAGTATGCCGAAAATATCTGGCATATTGATCCGGTGCGGTTGTAGCGGTTTAACGCTTGAGAACGGGGCCAAACGGCCCCGTTTTTTATCGTGGTATATTCGGGGGGTATGCCGATATTCGTCTGCTGAATCTGTTAGCGGCACTTGGTCTCTGTCATGGAAAAAGGGTTGAGTACTGGTGTATAGTATTAGCAGAAAAATCCATAATTAATTGATAATAATATGAAAAAGATTACGACATCTATTCCGGCTCTCGATAAAATTATGCGCGTATTTGCTTACCTTCTGGAGTGCGATGGCGCAACGTTTACCCAGATCCATCAAAATTCAGGGATTGCGAAAAGCAGTACCTCATCTTTGCTCAACGGCATGGTGGAGCATGGGTTATTACGCCAGGAAAAAGACAAGTATTATCTGGGGCTACGCCTGTATGAATTAGGTAATAAAGCGGCGGAACAGTACGACATTAAAAAAATCGCGTTACCGATTCTTGAAGAGATTCGCGATAACACCGGCCTGACCTGCCATCTTGGCGTTCTGGAAGGCGATGCCCCTATTTATCTTCTGAAAGTCGAAAGCCCACAGGCTATTGTGATTCGAAGCTGGGAGGGCAAGCGCCTCTCATTACATAGCTCAGGGCTGGGAAAGGTGCTGATTGCATGGCTTAGCGGGGAAGAGCTGGAGGAGTTGCTGCCTCCAGATCAGATATTAACGCGTTTTACGGATACGACGATCACGGATGTGAATATCCTTAAGCAGGAGTTAGCAGGAATTCGCCGTCGCGGCTGGGGTTATGATAACGAAGAAGACTCCCTTGGCGTGCGCTGCATTGCGGTGCCGGTATTCAATACGCAGGGGAAAGTGATCGCCGCCCTGAGCGTATCCGGCGTTACGTTCCAGATCCCCGATGATAAACGCGAGTCGCTTGCTACGCTGATGATGGATGCCAGCCGTAGCCTGACGCGTCTGATGTGCTGAAATAAAAAGACACAGCGGGCAAGAAGCCCGCTTTCGTCATCGCTTAAAGTCCCGCACGCTGTAAGATCTGCTTCAAATTCGAAATATGTTCTTCATTTGCCGGCAAAACGGGGGGCATTACATGAGTTGAAATATCGACTCCGCTAAGCTGAATTGCCTTTTTGATTATCCCGAAGAAAGGTGAATCCAGGCTGTAAATAGTGGAAAGTGCGGACAGCCTGCGCTGTAATCCGAACATTGTCTCATACTCTTTTTCACACCACGCGCGGTAGATCCCGCAGGTTAGCTGCGGCGCAAAGTTCGCTGTCGCTGGGATCCCGCCGTTGCCGCCTAAGATAAGCGTATCCATCATATATTCATCATAGCCGGAGAAAATAACGAAGTCCGGACGCACTGGCCTGACATTATTGATGATTTCACGAATATGGCTGATATTATCAACGGTATCCTTAATGCCGATAATATTGGGGTGATCCTGCGCCAGCCGGGTAATTAAATCAACGCTAAGGTCCTGTCCCGTCAATGCTGGAAAGTTGTAGAGAATGACCGGGCTTTTTATGTTATTAGCCACGGTTTTGAAATGATGATAAATATACTCATCGGTCAATCTGGCATAGTAGGGATTGAGTACCAGCACGGCATCGACTTCGAGTCGGTCGGCATGCTGACCATACTCAATCACTTCCTGCGTGCTGGTGCTGCTAATACCTAATAGTACTGGAATACGGCGGTTAATATGACGGACGCAAAACTCTGCGGTTTCCAGACGCAGCGCATTGGTCATATGGCAAAATTCCCCCCCGCTGCCCAGCAGTAATACGCCATTGACCTTGCTTGCAATAAGATGATCCAGCAAGGTTGCCATGCCGACTTTATCTAACTCTCCCTGCGCATTAACAATGGTCGGAACTGGCGGAAATACGCCGTGAAATTTCGTAATCTGAGTCATGTATTGATCCTTAAAACAGGCGAGCCGTAGCCCGCCAGGGATATTATTTAAGCCAGGCTCCGGCCATTAATGATGTTGCATTAGCGGTGAACTGTTTAAAGACGCCGCGACGGTTTGAATAATCAGGTTTCTTCCAGCTTGCTCGACGCTCTTCAAGACAGCGGCGTATTTCCTCTTCTGTTTTAGGCACCCCGTCGATCCCTACAATATTGAGCTTGCGGCCTTTCACATCCATTTCGATTAAATCACCATCTTCCACCAGGGCAATCGGCCCGCCATCAGCGGCTTCTGGCGAGACGTGTCCGACACATGGCCCGCTGGTCGCTCCAGAGAAACGACCGTCGGTAATCAATGCGACTTTTCCGTCGAGGCGTTTGTCATACACGATGGCATCGGTGGTCATCAGCATTTCCGGTGCGCCAGAGCCTTTTGCGCCTTCGTAGCGAATGAAAATGACGTCGCCGGGTTCGATATGGTTATGGATGATGGCCTGCTGAGCGTCTTCTTCGGAGTTAAAGACCCGAGCCGGACCGGTATGGTGGTGCATATCCGGCGCACAGGCCGCGTATTTAATGACCGCTCCTTCAGGCGCGATGTTGCCTTTCAGTACCGCAATCGACCCTTTTTTGGTGGCATTTTCTGGTTTACGGATCACCTCCTCCGGACTGACTTTGTAATTGTTGAGGTAACCGTGGTTGCGGGTAAAGAAGCCAGATTGATGGAGCATTTCCAGGTTGTCGCCGAGCGTACGGCCAGTCACGGTAAGAACATCAAGATCCAGATAATCGCGCAGATACCATTGCACCATTGGCACGCCGCCAGCGAACCACATCATTTCGGTAACGTATTCACCGCTGGGCTGAATATTGGTCAGATAAGGGATTTCGTTATTGATCCGATCAAACAGTTCGGGCTTCAGCTCCCATCCAAGTTCATGAGCGATGGCCGGAAGGTGGATCATCGCATTGGTGCTGCCACCAATAGCAGCATGGACTTTGATAGCATTTTCAAACGCCGCAGGAGTCAGGATCTTATGGGTGGTGATATTTTTCTCCGCCAGATACAGCGCCTGGTGGCCTGCGGTTCTGGCAACGCGGCGAATTTCCGCCAGGGTCGATGGCAGCAAAGCGCTGCCTGGCAGGGCCAGCCCCAAGGCCTCTGACATGCACTGCATGGTACTGGCCGTTCCCATAAACTGGCAGGCTCCGGCGGTGGGGCAACCGCATTGCTGCATGGCTTCTACTTGCTGAATGCCGATTTCGCCTTTCTTCAACTTAGCAGTGATCCCGCCGAGGTCAGAAGTACTCATATTCGGTGCCGGACGCATAGAACCGCCGGGAATATGCAGCAGCGGCAGGTTCAGGCGTGCGGCGGCAATCAGATGCGCCGGGATAGATTTATCGCAGCTTGAGATCAGAATACCGGCATCATAAGGCACCACTGAGGCATGAATTTCGACCATGTTGGCAATGGCTTCGCGAGATGCCAGGATGTAGTTCATCCCATCGTGGCCCTGACCCCAGCCGTCGCAGATATCCGTCACATGGTGACGGACCGCGCGCCCGCCGCTTTCATGAACACCCAGCACGGCTTCATCGCCCAGTTGGTTAAGATGGAAACTGCCCGGATGACTTTCGCCATAGCAATCATCCACCAGGACCTGCAGTTTATTGACATCTTCTTTGCTGTAATTCATTCCAAGACGCAGGGCGTCGAGCTGCGACCACAGGTCGCGAGCATGTTGACATTTTTGGCTCATTTGGCGATTCCTTCCTGTTTAAGTGACGCACCCGGCGTCGAGGTGTTAGGTGTGTTGCTGCTACCTGCAGGATGAGCGGTAACAGAAGGTAAGCTGAAAAGCAGTCCAACGGCGATAAGCAGGGCAGCAACCAGTACGGTCATTCCTGCTGTTTGCGAGAACGTCACCGTTAACAGCCCGACGAGGTACGGACCGATAAAGCCGCCGATGTTGCCCAGGGCGTTGATCGTGCCGCGCACGCCGCCCAGAACGTTGGGGGCGAAGAGTAATGGCGGCAGCGTCCAGAATGGACCGGCATAGGCTTGCAGGAAGAACCCGCAAATAACCATCATGCCGTAGGCGAGCCAGACGTTATCTTTCAGTAATAAGGAGAGGGCGAGACAGACCGCGAAACCCAGCAGAGGAATAGCCGTGTAAAGGCGGCGATTCATCGTCTTATCACACCATTTGGCGATGTAATACTGACCGATAATGCACAGAACGTAAGGCGCCGCAGTGAGTACCCCAACGATGGTCATGCCGCTGCCGGTCAGGTGTTTAATCAGATTTGGCATCCATAGCGCGAAGCCATAGAAGCCGACCTGTACGAAGAAATAGATACCGACAAGCTTCCACAGGTTGATGCTTTTTAATACGCTGCGAATGCTGCTTTGTTCTCCGCCAATACTCAACGCGCGATCGGCCAGCAATTTTTGTTCGATCCAGGCGCGCTCTTTCGGATCCAGCCACTTTGCCTGATGCGGGTGATCGGAAACCAAAGGTAGCCAGACAAAGAGCAGTCCCAGAGAGAGCAAGCCTTCGATGATAAACATCTCCCGCCAGCCGTAGGTTTCAATAAGCCAGCCGGAAAGCGGCCCGGTAATAATAGAAGCGACGGCCAGGTTCATCTGAAAATAGGCGATAGCCCTGGCGCGCTCCTCATTTGGGAACCAGTGGCCAATCAGCGCCAGAATGGCGGGATACACAGCACCTTCCGCCACGCCGAGCACAAAGCGGATAATCAACAACTGCGTCGGTGTCTGAACAAAACCGGTCAGCAGGGCAAAGCCCCCCCAGGCGACGATTGTCCAGGCAATTAACTTTTTGGCGCTTAGCCGCTCGGCTATCTGACCGCCGGGAATTTGCAGGAAGATATAACCAATAAAGAAGATCCCGGCGACCAGACCGGCAAAAGAAGCCGTCATGCCTAAATCTTCATCCATGCCGCCTGCGATCCCAATGGCGATATTAGTCCTGTCCATATAGGCCACGATATAAACGAGGATCGTGGCTGGAATAATATGCAGCCAGCGCCCTCGTGTGGTCGGTTTCTCTATTTCAATGCTCATCATTGCATCCCTTTAGTATCAAAAATGTGTTCTGTATATGGAACTACTGTTCTGTATATTGACACTATGCCGACGTATTCATACAGCGTCAATTCCATACTCTAAGGAAGGTTATATTTTGTGATTTGCTTCAAAAATGAACGGAGATAAGGTGAGAAAGAGCGGATAACCCAATGGAAACTGCTCATCGGTCTAATACATAGCCAAAATTGTGCGCTGCCTCACAGGATAAGATTATGCTCTCACCTGGTCATTGTGCGTTCAGAGTAAACAGCATTAAATTCTTTATGTGGAATTTGTGTTCTGTATATTGAACTTTAATGCTTTTTAAGGAGAAACAATGGTTACTACCGCGATCTTTCCGTCACGATATGTTCAGGGTAAAGGAGCGTTGACAACGCATCTCCCGCAGGAATTGGCCGCACTCGGTCATAAGGCGCTGATTTTGCAGGATCCTGTTGTTCACAACACCTACCGGGATACAGTTGCAACAGCACTGCACGGGGTGATTGAATTTGATATCGAAGTGTTCAGTAGCGAGTGCAGTGATGAGGAAATTGCTCGCATCTCCGCACGCGCGCAGGAAATTGGCGCCGATGTGATTGTTGGTATGGGGGGCGGGAAAACCCTGGATACGGCAAAAGCAACCGGCGCCAGCCTGCGGCTGCCTATTGCCGTGGTTCCTACTCTGGCCTCAACGGATGCGCCGTGCAGTTCACTGGTTGTTATCTATACGCCAGAAGGGAAATTCAAACGCTACCTGATGATTCCACGTAACCCGACGCTTGTGCTGGTGGACAGCAGTATTATTGCTGCTGCGCCGGTACGCTTTTTGGTTTCCGGGATAGGCGATGCGCTGGCAACCTGGTTTGAAGCGGAAGATTGCCGCATCAAAGGGGCAGGCAATATGACCACCAGGCCAGGACCGATGACCGCATTTGAGCTGGCGCGCTTTTGCTACACCACCTTAATGCGCTATGGGCGCCTGGCGAAGCTTGCCTGTGAACAACATCAGGTTACTCCGGCGCTCGAACATGTTATCGAAGCGAATACACTATTATCCGGGCTCGGTTTTGAAAGCGGTGGGCTGGCGGCGGCGCACGCCATTCATAACGGTCTGACGGTACTGCCCGCCACGCACAAATACTGGCATGGGGAAAAGGTTGCGTTTGGCACGCTGGCAATGCTTATGCTCACCGATAGAGCGCCTGAGCTTATCGAGGAGGTTTATCAATTTTGTGAAGATATAGGCTTGCCCACCACGCTGGCGGATATTGGTCTGGCTGGCGTTAGCGATGATGAACTGCTGGCCGTTGCCAGGGCGTCTTGTCAAACTGGGGAAACGATACACAACGAGCCGTTTACCATTACGCCGGAGGCCGTTCAGGCGGCATTGCGGGCCGCCGATGCTGTTGGGCAGGCGCGGAAAAAGATCGATCTTGCAGGTTAATGTGAGACTGTAAATAAAAAACGGCAGCCGGAACTTTCAACTTCTGTCTGCCGCTATCGTGAATGTTTTAACGTCGCGATTTCAGAAAAATGCATGGGGGGTGCTCAGGACTACCGGGTTTATACTTCCGCTATCGCAGGGATTAGCGGATAGAAAAATGAAAAATGCTAAGTGGCTTTTTTTGTCAATCATAATGGCGTTTATCGGCGTGCCGCTGCTGGTGAACATTATTACGATTATCGTGGGGGGAATGTGGGCGTGCATTAGCGTTCTTGAAAATAGTATCCCCGTCGCGCAATCTATTGAGAAGGCGACCATTATCCCGGTAGCGCTTCTGGGCGCAGGGTTAATTTTTCTTTGTGGCCGAATATGGGGAAAGGGAAATGCATCAGAGGTAAATCCAGAATGGCGTGATTGCTGCCTGCTTATGCCCGCTCTGGTGGTGCTGATGGGGTGGGTCATCCTGATGTTTCTCACCGATCTTAATATTCGCGCGATAGGGCGTAAACCCATCGCCCAGGTAGTGCAAACGCTTTGGTTAGTACCCAGCGTAATATCCTTTTTCAATGGCTGGGTATGGGCAGTGTTGCTCATCCCGGTTGGCTCGCAGCTCTGTTTTGCATTAGGGTATGGCGGTGCGCGTTGGGGAGTGCTACGCGGCGGTGCGGGCTACACTTGTCGTAACCTGCTGGTGATTTGCCTGCTGTTTTTCGGGAGCTGTGCCGTATACCAGTCACATCTTTATGCCGTGAAGTATCCCGCTCCCGAGAGCAGTGAATATCTTTATTTCCGCGATTATCAGGCGCACACATGGGGCAACAAGCTAACCGGGCTGCGCGATGAACCGACACTTTTGCTCACTCAAAATTGGCCGCGGCTTGATGGCGCAACGGCTGGCTTGCCGTTATACGCCTCGGCTTTTTATGCGCTTACGCGCTTTCCGGATGATATCTGCCCTGAAGACTACCTTGAAAACCAGGGAACCATTGAAGCCTATCAAAATATCCTTAACGGCAATGCCGATCTTATTTTTGTCGCCCAGCCTTCCACTGCTCAAAAGCAATTGGCCGAGGCCAGTGGCGTAAAACTGGTTTACACCCCCTTTGCACGTGAAGCGTTTGTGTTTATCGTCAACCAAAACAATCCCGTGTCATCGTTGAGTGATGTACAAATTCGCGGCATTTTTAGCGGAAGAATCACCCACTGGAATGAGGTAGGCGGAGAGGCAATCGACATTAAGCCCTGGCAGCGACCGGAAAACTCTGGCAGCCAAACGGCGATGCTGGCGAAGGTAATGAAAGAAACAAAGCTGATGCCAGCGCAAACAACATCAGTGGCAACCGCGATGGGGGAAATGGTGGATATCGTGGCTGAGTATCGCAATACGCACAACGCCATTGGCTATACCTTTCGTTATTACGCTACGCAGATGCACAGCAATAAAGAGATTAAATTACTGGCGATAAACGATGTTGCGCCGACGGTTGAAAATATTCGTAACGGCAGTTACCCGTACACGGTTGATGTTTATATGGTCACCCGTGAACACCCCACAGCGGAAACACAAAAGCTGGTGGACTGGTTTCTAAGCCCGCAGGGACAACAGTTGGTGCAGGATGTGGGATATGTGCCGCTGTATCCGGCCGCGAAATAAAGGGACTAAATGGAAGATGTTAAATTATATGTGGAACGGGTAGGCGTAGACCCGGCCAGCGGCGCTGATATTCGTATTGCACGGCGTGAATCCACTTCGTGGCATAAAGATATTGTTGCTGAGCTGATTAATCAGGTCCTCCGGTGTGGCGCAGCATTAATCATCATCGCTGTGCTGACCGCCTGCGATGATCGCCAGGTAAGCTATTTTCCTGATTATGCCGCCATACCCGAGCAGTCCGGTATCTGGACCTGGCTACCTGTGTTCTTTCCATCGTCCGCCAGTGAAATAGAAATGACGTTTAACCTGGACAGCAATCTTTTTTATGCTGACTTTAGCGTGGCCGACGGTGATAAACGCGCGCATTTTGAAAGCGTGCTGGGGGAGGAGAGCGTGGTTCATTATGCCAACTTTACTCATAAAAGCTGGTGTAAAACGGGGAAAACTCTCTGGAATAGCGAAGCGCGGGCAAAACCCTTCTTTATTACCCAAATAAGTGTCGATCGCTACCGTATCACTAATCATATGCCCAACTGTACAAAACCCGGCGAGTGAATGCGGTATGTGGCGAAAAGGGCGGTATAAACCGCCCCGGATTTTATTACGACGCCAGTGAAAGTTGGTGTTTCTCAACATACGCCGCCAGCCACTGGGTGATGCGGGACTGCTGTTCGGCGGTCAGCCACATGCCTTCTTTGGTGCGACGCCAGATAGCGTCTTCAGTACGGCGCACCCATTCGTGATCCACCAGGTACTTGAGTTCTGCTTCGTAAAACTCATGACCGAAATCTTCGCCTAAATCAAGCAGTGACGTGGCTTCGCCGAGAATCCACTCCGTGTTGCTGCCGTAAGTGCGCGAATAGTGGCGCGCCAGCGATTCCGTCAGGAATGGGTAACGACGACGCAGCTTCGCCGCGTAATCTTCGCGGCTGCCGTCGATGTCGCCGCCGGGCAGTACGCACGTTTTGGTCCATGCCGGGCCGATGCCTGGATAATAAGACGCCAGTTTTTCCATCGCATGTTCGGCCAGCTTACGGTAGGTCGTGAGCTTACCGCCAAACACGGAAAGCAGCGGCGCTTTGCCGTTTTCATCATGAATATCAAGGGTATAATCGCGAGTGATCGCCTGCGGTGAGTCGGACTCATCATCGCACAGCGGACGGACGCCGGAGTACGTCCAGACGATGTCATCGCGCCCCAGTTGTTTCTGGAAGTGCGCGTTATAAACCTTCAACAGGTAATTAATTTCGCTCTCTTCAATTTTTACCGCTTTCGGATCGCCTTTATATTCGACATCGGTCGTGCCAATGATCGAAAACTCTTCCATCCACGGAATGACAAAGACGATACGCTTATCTTCGTTTTGCAGAATATACGCCTGCTTCTGATTATGGACGCGTGGCACGACGATATGGCTGCCTTTGATCAGGCGGATGCCATACGGCGACGGCAGGTGCATCCCTTCGTCGAAGAACTGTTTGACCCACGGTCCGGTGGCGTTAACCAGTCCGCGCGCCTGCCAGACATATTTTTTACCGGTGTCGATATCTTCCGCTTCGACAATCCACAGGCCATTTTCCCGACGAGCGGCGGTTGCGCGAGTACGGGTAAGGACTTCGCCGCCTTTACGCACCACCATCTGTGCGTTAGCCAGCACCAGACGCGCATCGTCTACCCAGCAGTCGGAATATTCGAATCCGCGCACGATTTCAGGTTTGAGCACCGAATCTGCGCCAAACCGCACACCGGTGGAACCGGGTAAGCTGGTACGTTTGCCGAGGTGATCGTACATAAACAGACCGATACGGATCATCCAGGCTGGACGTAAATGCGGGCGGTGCGGCAGACGAAAACGCATCGGGAAGGCGATGTGCGGCGCCATTTTCAACAGCACTTCACGTTCTGCCAGCGCTTCGCTGACCAGACGGAACTCGTAGTGTTCAAGGTAGCGTAAGCCGCCGTGGATAAGTTTCGAACTGGCGGAAGAGGTCGCGCAGGCCAAATCCTGCGCTTCCAGCATGAGTACGGACAAACCGCGTCCGGCGGCATCAGCCGCGATGCCTGCACCGTTAATGCCCCCGCCTATCACGATCAGATCTTTGGTTTCCATGCTGCCCTCTTGCACTTTCGTTAAAGTTCAAAAATGTTCGTTATCGAACATAATAGCAAAGAAACGCGCTATTGGTAACATCGAAAAAACATTTTAGAGTGATATGTATAACATTATGGCGTTAAGCTACTCCGTCAACGTACACTGGGCGATAAAATGCCTTAATTGGCTTCACCGGCAATAATGAAAGAGCGATTCATGGAACAATTTGAATGTATCACTGTAGAAGAGGCGTATCAGAAACTGCACCAGGGCGCGGCGGTGCTGGTCGATATTCGCGATCCGCAAAGTTATGCCATGGGTCATGCGCCGCAGGCGTTTCACTTGACTAACGATACGCTGGGCGCGTTTATGCGTGAGCATGGTTTCGATACCGCCGTGATGGTAATGTGCTATCACGGCAACAGTAGTAAAGGCGCCGCGCAGTATCTGCTCCAGCAAGGCTATGATGCGGTTTACAGCATTGACGGCGGGTTTGAGGCCTGGCATCGCCGTTTCCCTGCCAATGTCGCGAATGGCGCGTAATCCCATAAAGATGCAGCCTCCGACGAGAAGGGTATATATACTGTCTTCTTTTGTATGGACTAAGCGACAGCAATAATGTTGATGATTACTTCCTTTGCGAATCCTCGCGTGGCGCAGGCATTTGTTGATTACATGGCCACCCAGGGCGTCATTCTTACTATTCAGCAACATAATCAAAGCGATATCTGGTTGGCAGATGAATCGCAGGCCGAACGTGTGCGGGTCGAGCTGGCGCGGTTTATAGAAAATCCCGGCGATCCGAGTTATCTGGCGGCTAGCTGGCAGTCCGGACAGACTAACAGCGGGCTACGCTACCGCCGTTTTCCCTTTCTCGCCACGCTGCGTGAACGAGCCGGCCCTGTTACCTGGATCGTGATGCTCGCCTGCGTGGTGGTCTATATCGCGATGAGTCTCATCGGCGATCAGACGGTGATGGTGTGGCTGGCGTGGCCGTTCGATCCGGTTTTAAAATTTGAAGTCTGGCGCTACTTCACCCATATCTTTATGCACTTCTCATTGATGCATATTCTTTTTAACCTGCTGTGGTGGTGGTATCTCGGCGGGGCGGTAGAGAAGCGCCTGGGCAGCGGTAAATTAATCGTCATTACGGTGATAAGCGCGCTGCTAAGCGGCTATGTACAGCAGAAATTTAGCGGCCCGTGGTTTGGCGGACTGTCTGGCGTCGTCTATGCGCTGATGGGGTACGTGTGGCTGCGCGGAGAGCGCGATCCGCAAAGCGGAATTTACCTCCAGCGCGGCTTAATTATTTTTGCATTATTGTGGATAGTCGCTGGTTGGTTTGACTGGTTTGGCATGTCTATGGCGAACGGCGCGCACATCGCCGGGCTTATCGTCGGTTTAGCGATGGCCTTTGTTGATACGCTGAATGCGCGAAAACGAACGTGAGGCGTATCCGGCCTGTGGTCGAGATATTTTTCCAGGCCGGGTAGGGCGAATGCCGCTATCCGGCGCAAGGTTGGTTACTTTCAGAGATTATTCATGAAACAAACACAACGGCATGACGCGATCATTGAACTGGTGAAAAAACAGGGGTACGTCAGTACGGAAGAGCTGGTGGAGCATTTTTCTGTCAGCCCGCAAACCATTCGTCGGGATCTTAACGATCTGGCGGAACAGAATATGATTTTGCGCCACCACGGCGGCGCGGCGTTGCCCTCCAGCTCGGTGAACACGCCGTGGCACGATCGTAAGGCGACGCAAACGGAAGAAAAAGAGCGCATCGCTCGCAAAGTCGCGGCCCAGATCCCCAATGGTTCAACGCTGTTTATTGATATCGGCACGACGCCGGAAGCCGTAGCGCACGCCCTGTTAGGGCACAGTAATTTGCGGATCGTGACCAACAATTTGAACGTAGCGAACACGCTAATGGCGAAAGAGGATTTTCGTATTATCCTCGCCGGCGGCGAACTCCGCAGCCGCGACGGCGGCATTATTGGCGAAGCGACGCAGGACTTTATCGCCCAGTTCCGTCTCGATTTCGGCATTCTCGGTATTAGCGGTATTGATAGCGACGGCTCATTGCTGGAATTTGACTACCATGAGGTACGCACCAAGCGCGCGATTATCGAAAATTCGCGCCACGTGATGCTGGTGGTGGATCACTCTAAATTTGGCCGTAACGCGATGGTAAACATGGGCAGCATTAGTATGGTCGATGCGGTCTACACCGATACCCTGCCGCCGCCGGGCGTGATGCAGGTGTTGACGGAGAACCATATTCAACTGGAGCTGTGTTAATTCTGTAAAACGTCCCACGTCAGCCCAAAACGCGCCAGGTACTTACGCAGCCGGTCAGCGTCATTCACCGTGGCTTTCCCCTGACGGGAAACGTTGAATAGCTGCCGCCCGGCGTCGGAAAGGGTTTTCGCCTGGCGGCAGACCGCAACGACGTTTTCCAGTTGCATACGGTCAAACAGATCCAGCGCCGTTGCGTCAATGCCCGGCAGTCCGTCGAGCGCGGAGGGGCGATGGTCATTCCAGCTATAGCGCAAACGCGCGATTTCATCGTCTACCGTTTCGACCGTGATTCGCCCGTTGTCCGCCAGCGTCGCCATGCGGGTGACGCTGGCGGAGAGTTCGCGGAAGTTACCGCGCCAGGCGGCCTGCGGCGAGGTGGCGAAGCTCAGCCAGGCGCGGCGCGCTTCGGTATTAAAACGCACGCTGTCGCCGGTTAGCGCCGCGTGGCGTTCCAGTTCGTAGTCAAGGTTTGGCTCAATATCTTCCTGGCGCTGACGCAGGCCCGGTAGTTCGAAGGTCCAGAGATTAATACGCGCGTACAGGTCTTCGCGGAATGTCCCCTCCGCCACCCGCTGGCGCAGGTCGCGCACCGTGCCGGCAATCAACTGGAAATCGCTGCTGACCTGCTGGTCGCTGCCGAAAGGGTAAAAGCGTTTTTCTTCAATGGCTTTCAGCAACATGGCCTGTTCATCCGCGCCCAGTTCTCCCACTTCGTCAAGAAACAACATGCCGCCGTCGGCGCTGCGCAGCAGCCCTGCACGCTCCTCTCTCGCGCCGGTAAACGCCCCCTTAACGTGGCCGAACAGCGCCGACATCGCCGTGTCGCCGCGCAGGGTGGCGCAGTTCACTTCGACAAACGGGCCGCTGAACTGGTGGCGGGCCAGTTTTAGTTCATAGATGCGACGGGCGAGAAACGACTTGCCCGCGCCGGTCGGGCCATTGAGCAGGATTGGCGAACGGGAGCGTATCGCGACGCGCTCAATTTGCTCAATCATCCGGTTGAAACACGGGTTGCGGGTTGCAATGCCGGACTTCAGGAAGTTGAGCGTCTCCTCCCGCTCCTGGGCGAAGCGGGTGGCGATGTCATTGTAGCGGCTGAGGTCGAGGTCAATAATCGTCACGTCGCCCGTGCTATGCGGTTTATCTTTTTTGCGCGGCGGCGAGGTCTGCGCTAATCGCGCCGGAAGATAGCGCGCCTCCGCCAGCAGGAACCAGCAGATCTGCGCGACGTGGGTGCCGGTGGTGATGTGAATCAGATAGTCTTCATCTTCGGGATGAAAAGTATGGCTGCGGGCGAAATCGTGCAGGCAGGCGTAAACCTCTTCGAAGTCCCACGGGTTGCGGATCGCGATTTCTACGCCGACGACGTCCGTTTCCGGCGAGACGCTGGCGATATCCTTCTTTAATCCTTCAAACAGCGAGCGAGAGCGGGCATCGTACAGCAGTTCCAGGCGGTGAACGACCAGCGTCTCCTGCTGGCACAGACACAAAGTAGGGCGCCATTTTTCCCAACGCTGACTGCCGCGTCCTGCATAGTCGAGCACCGTGCCGACAAAACCAAAGGCCACCGTTTTTCGCATCTTAGATTTCCTTCTAAAAGACGAGATAATTTTATCGCTTTTTAATGGCTGCCGTGCAGGCATTTTTCTTTCATCTGAATACCAAAGAAATAAATTTTTTAAAAATCAATAAATTATAAAATAATTTATTTTCTGGCACGCTGGTTGCAATAACTCTGGCATGGAGAATAACGGAAATGGGAAAAACAAATGGCTAATCCACTTTTGTTCCGTTCGCTGTTAAGGGACGCGCCGCTGGCCAACGCCAGCAATCAGCAAGGCGCAGCGGCCTTTGCCTTCACCCCGCGCCATAAACTGGCGCAAATGGTGATGACCGGCTGCATGAACGAGACTTTTTATGCCAGCGGCCAGGCGCAGCTAAATGATGTTCTGGCGACGGCGAAAGATCTCGACGATCTGTTTTTAGCGCAACTGGCGATTTATGGCCGCGAACGCGGGATGATGAAGGATATGCCCGCGCTGTTGACCGCCATTCTGGCGGCGCGTGGTTCGGCGCTGCTGCCGGTAGTATTTGCGCGAGCGATCAACAATGGCCGGATGCTGCGTAACTTTGTGCAAATGTTACGCAGCGGCGTGACCGGACGGCGCTCGCTGGGGACGCGGCCAAAGAAGCTGGTGCAGCGTTGGTTGCAGAACGCCAGCGAAGAGCGTTTATTGCAGGCATCGGTGGGCAATGCGCCGTCGCTGGCGGATATCGTCAAAATGGTGCACCCACGGCCGCAGGCGGCATGGCAGGAAGCCTTCTTCGCCTGGCTGATTGGTAAGCCGTGCGATAAGGCGCAGCTGCCGGAAAAAACGCGCGCGCTGCTGGCGTTTCGTGAAGGCAACATGGGCGCGGCCTTACCCGATGTGCCGTTTTTACTGCTGACCAACGCGCCGCTGAGCCGCGAACAATGGGCGCAACTGGCGCAGCGGATGAGTTGGCAAACGCTGCGCATGAATTTGAATACGCTGGCGCGTCATGACGTGTTTGAGAATGCAACGCTTGCCGCCAGCGTGGCGCAGCGGCTGGCGGACAGGGCGCAGGTGCGCCAGTCCTGGGTCTATCCTTATCAGTTGCTGTCGGCGTGGAGCAATCTGCAAAGCAGCGTGCCGCAGGTTATTCGCGAGGCTTTAGTGCAGGCGATGGAGTACGCGCTGGAGAACATTCCGCCGTTTCACGGCAATGTGGTGGTCTGCCCGGACGTGTCGGGGTCGATGAAGTCGTCGATAACCGGCTATCGCAAGGGGGCGACCAGTAAGATCCGCTGCGTGGACGTTGCCGGGCTGATCGCCGCCGCCGTGCTGCGTAATCATCCGCAGGCCCGCGTGCTGCCGTTTGAATGCGATGTGGTCGACGTGCAGCTTGATGCGCGCCAGTCGGTTATGCACAACGCGCAAAAGCTGGCGGCGGTTGGCGGCGGCGGCACCAACTGCTCCGCGCCGCTGCGTAGGTTGTTGAACGAGCGGGCGCGGGTGGATCTGGTGATTATGGTGTCGGATAACGAATCGTGGGTTGATAAGTCTCGCCATGGCTCAACGGCCACCATGGAATGCTGGATCGAACTGAAAAAGCGCAACCCGCAGGCGCGCCTGGTGTGTATCGATCTGCTGCCTTACGGTACCACCCAGGCGGCGGAACGAAGCGATATTTTGAACGTCGGCGGCTTCAGCGACGAGGTGTTTACGGTGATAGATAACTTTGTTAACGGTCGCTATGGCAGCGCGCACTGGCTGGAAGAGATTGAAGCCGTGACGCTGTAAAGAGTATTCAGCGCGGCGCGAATGCTGGCCGGGATTACATCTTTCCCGATGCGTATCATCCCGGCTATGAATTTGTCGTGCAACGCTGAAGGCACGAATGCTGGTGGATCTACACCTTGTATGGCCAGACGCAGGTTCGAACCCTGCCGGGGCTTAGCCCTGTAGCTCAACGGTAGAGCGGGTGATTCACCTTAACTTGTCGTGCCACCCTATTTTGGCGAATGCCTGTGGATCTACATTTGTTGCGGGTTCGAGACCCGTCAGAGCCCGGCTCTGTAGCTCAATGGTAGAGCGGTGTATTCACATAAACTTGTCGCCACCCTAATGATTAAAATGAGAAAAAATGATGAATTACGAATTGATGACCACCCAGAATGCACCGGTAAAAATGTGGACCAAAGGCGTACCGGTAGAAGACGATGCCCGTCAGCAACTGATTAATACGGCGAAAATGCCGTTTATTTTCAAACATATTGCCGTTATGCCGGATGTGCATTTGGGGAAAGGATCGACCATCGGTAGCGTGATCCCGACGAAAGGGGCGATTATTCCGGCGGCGGTGGGCGTGGATATCGGTTGTGGAATGAACGCGCTGCGTACCAGCTTAACGGCGGCCGATCTGCCGGAAAATCTGGCGGAGCTGCGTAGCGCCATAGAGGCCGCTGTGCCTCACGGGCGTACCACCGGACGCGGGCGTCGCGATGTGGGCGCATGGGGAAACCCGCCCGCCAACGTTGATGAAAAATGGGCGCAGCTGGAAGCGGGATATCAGTGGTTAACGCAAAAATATCCGCGCTTTTTGAATACCAATAGCTATAAGCACCTGGGAACGTTGGGAACCGGTAACCACTTTATTGAGATCTGTCTGGATGAAACCGATCGGGTATGGATCATGCTGCACTCCGGTTCGCGCGGGATCGGTAACGCCATCGGCACCTATTTTATCGGCCTGGCGCAGCAAGAAATGCAGGAGCAGTTAGAAACGCTGCCGTCCCGCGATCTGGCGTATTTTAATGAAGGAAGCGAATATTTTGATGATTATCTGAAAGCGGTACACTGGGCGCAGCAATTCGCCAGCCTGAACCGCGAGGCGATGATGGAAAACGCGCTGGCGGCGCTCCAGCGCTGCGTGGAAAAACCGATCGCCCTCGATATGGACGAGATCAACTGCCACCATAACTATGTGCAAAAAGAGCAGCACTTTGGCGAAGAGATCTATGTGACGCGTAAAGGGGCGGTTTCGGCGTGGCGCGGTGAGTTCGGTATCATTCCCGGTTCGATGGGGGCGAAAAGCTTTATCGTGCGCGGGCTGGGTAACGAAGAGTCGTTCTGTTCGTGCAGCCACGGCGCCGGACGTGTGATGAGCCGAACGAAAGCGAAGAAACTGTTTAGCGTTGACGATCAGATTCGCGCCACCGCGCATGTCGAATGCCGTAAAGATGCGGACGTGATCGACGAGATCCCAATGGCGTATAAAGACATTGATGCGGTGATGGCGGCGCAGTCTGACCTGGTGGAAATCATGTACACCCTGCGGCAGGTGGTGTGCGTTAAAGGATAGAAAATGGCAAGGATTATCGCGCTGGATGGCGCACAGGGAGAGGGCGGCGGGCAGATTTTGCGCTCGGCGCTGAGTTTATCAATGATAACCGGCCAGCCGTTTGAAATGAGCGGCATCCGCGCCGGGCGCGCCAAACCGGGGCTGCTACGCCAGCATTTAACGGCAGTGCGGGCGGCGACGGAAATCTGCGGCGCGCAGGTGAACGGCGACGAACTGGGCTCGCAACAGTTGCGTTTTACGCCGGGGCCGATTCGCGGCGGCGAGTACCGTTTCGCGATTGGCAGCGCGGGCAGTTGTATGCTGGTGCTGCAAACCGTCCTGCCCGCGCTGTGGTTTGCTGACGGTTCATCCCGCGTGGAGGTTCACGGCGGGACGCATAATCAGGCCGCGCCCAGCGCCGATTTTATTTGCCGCGTCTGGGAGCCGCTGTTGGCGAGGATGGGCATCAGCCAGCGTACCACGCTGATAAAACACGGCTTTTATCCGGCAGGCGGCGGCGCGGCGGCGACGGTCGTCGAACCGGCAACGTCTTTACGCGGGCTAACGCTGATATCGCGCGGCGAGACGCTGCGCACCACCGCTGAAGCTTTGCTGGCGGCGGTTCCTTACCACGTTGGCGAACGTGAAGTCGCAACGCTGGAAGCCCACTTCCCGCAGGCGGAGAAAAACGTCGTTGCGCTGGAAGGCGGCTGCGGGCCGGGCAACGCGCTGTCGCTGATGATTCAAAGCGAACAACTGACCGAACTGTTCGCCGCGTTCGGCGTTAAAGGCACCAGCGCGGAAGCGGTAGCTAACCAGGTTGCGCATGAAGCGCGGCGCTATCTCGCAAGCCCGGCGGCGGTGGGAGAGCATCTGGCCGACCAGCTGATTTTACCGCTGGCGCTGGCGGGCGAAGGCGCGTTTACCGTGGCGCGGGCCTCCGCTCACTTGCTTACCAATATTGCGGTGGTGGAACGGTTTTTGCCGGTCAGATTTTCCTGTGAAGCAACCGAAAGTGGCTATCTTGTCCGGGTAAGCGACTAAGTCATCTTTACGAGCATTGCAAGGCAAACATCCAGGCCCGGTTTGTATGTGTGTCTCAGTTGAGCCACAATTTGAACTGTATAGATACACAGTGCAGGAGACTAATCGATGGCTGCAAATGCGCTTGTTCGTGCCCGTATCGACGAAACGCTGAAGAATCAGGCGGCAGATGTCCTGGCTGAAATGGGGTTAACCATTTCTGATTTGATACGGATTACACTGACTAAAGTTGCGCGTGAAAAGGCATTGCCTTTTGATTTGCGGATACCCAATGAGTTAACGTCCCGAACGATAGAAAATAGCGAAGCTGGCGTTGACATTCATAAAGCCAAAGATGCTGATGATTTGTTTGACCAGTTAGGGATCTGACTATGGGGCAAAGGGAAATTGAATATTCGGGACAGTTCCAGAAAGATGTAAAACGGGCACAAAAGCGTCATAAGGATGTCGGCAAACTTAAAACACTTATGACGCTTCTGATTCACCACCATTTTCCCCTTCCTGCCATTTATAAAGATCACCCGTTACAAGGTTCATATAGCGGATACCGGGATGCCCATATTGGGCCTGACTGGATTCTTATTGATAAGATAACGGATGAATGCCTGCGATTTGAACGAACAGGAACGCATGCCGATTTATTTTAAAAGCGCCGTTTTTGCCCATATGTTAACCGGTGCTTTCAGGTTTTATGATTAAACAAATTTACACACCAGGACGTTGCCTGTTTTGCCTCAAACCCCGTACCCCATCATCTTCAGCAACTGCTGCGCGTGCTGTACCGCGTCCTGACGGTGCGCGACGCCGAGTTTCTGGTAGAGGTTGCGGATATGCGTCTTAATGGTGGTCGCGGCCACCGCCAGTTCGCCGGCAATCTGTTCGTTGCTGTAACCGGAATAGATAAGCCCTAACACCTGCCATTCACGCTGGGTGAGCGGGCTGGTGCGAATAAGCTCCGGGACATCCGGATGGTTAAGCAGGCGCTCGACGAAGCCTTCGTCAAAATGGGCGAATTTATGCCGGTGATGTTGGTTAATCTCTCGCAGGATGCGCTGCGCGCGATGCTGCTCCATCTCCGGCAGCGTATTGAGCTGGATAAGCTGACGCAATTGTTGCGCCATGGCTTCGCCTTCAATCACAAAATGGCTGATAAATCCGGTGCGGTTGGCGAGCTGTAAGGCATCAAGCAATACGCGCTGGGCGTCGTTTTTCCGCCCGGATTGCCAGTAAAGCTGATTGAGTAACAGCAGATTGCGGTTTAAATCGCTCATTAAGCGCAGGCTACGGGCATTCTCATTTAACTCTTCCAGCACGATTTCCGCAGGCTCGAATTCGCCCAGCAGGATCTGCGCGCGGGCGATATTCCGCCATTGTCCTTGCAGAAAATGGTTATTGGCAAACGCCGGTTTGGGCGTATGACGTAACCAGTTGGCGGCGGATTTCTTGTCGCCGGTTAACTGCCAGTAAATGACACGCACTTTATCGGCGTTAGAGATCCAGTCGCAGTGATAACGACCATTGCCTAATAAATTTTCCAGTCGGTTAAGCTGACTACGGGCATTATCCAGATCGCCGCGCGCCAGCGAGCACTGCACCAGTAACGTCAGGCACTGCAACTGTTGTTGCGGCTGGAAGGTGGACAGCACAGCGATACCGCTGCGCGCCGAGGCTTCCGCTTCGTCAAGGCGCGCCCACGCCCACAGCAATTGCGCGCGGATACGTACCAGAAACTCATGCATCGGCAGTTGTTCCAGATGTTGCTCTTTGATCAACTGGAAGGCTCTCTCCTGCGTTTCCCATGCGGCCTGCAGGAATCCCTGGGCGAACTGAATTTCGCTTTGTTGAATTAAGCTCCACAGCGCGTAATGCCAGACGTCATGATGGCGCGCCATTTGTTCGGTTTGCTGCATCAGCGATAAAGACTGGCTGAGATCGCCTTTACAGTGCAGCACTTCGCCGTGAACGGAGGTCGCGACAATACGGCTATAAAACCAGGCGAGAGGAAGCTCATCCAGCGCCAGTTTCGCCAGCCGCTCTGCCTCTTCCGGATTGCCGTCGTTGATGGCGACCTGGGCGCGCAGCGCGTTAAATTCAGCATGCAGTGTGCCGTCCATGACCCCTTTGATCTCTTGCTCGGCGCGCGCCAGCAGCGTATTCACTTCGCTGTAGCGGTGTTGGCTTTGCATCAGCCAGGCCTGTAACAACACCAGCCGCGGATTTTCCAGCAGGCTTTCCCACGGCAGCGCTTTTAATGACTCTTCCAGCAGCGCCAGTTCACTGTGATTAAACAGCCCCCACGCATGGTTAAGCAGGATATCGCGCAGCATTTGCGCGTCACCCGCCGCCAGCGCATGATGTATAGCTTCGCTGGGAAAACCTTGTTCCATCCAGCTTTCCGCGGCCGCACGGTGGATCTCCGGCAGTTCCGCCGCCAGTTCCCACTGGCAACGCTGGCGCAGAAAGCTACCAAACAACGGGTGATAGCTGAACCATTCGCCCGTGTCGTCCATGCGTTGCAGGAATAACCCCTGGCGCTCAATCTCCTCCAGCCGCATCTGGCCGTTTTCTTCGCCGGTCACGCGCACAATCAACGCGTCATTCATTGAGCGTAAGATCGCGCTTTTAAGTAAAAAATGTCGGGTGCTGACATCCACGTTATCCAGTACTTCGTCCACCAGATAATCAGAAAGGTGGCTGGCATTAATCCCGGCAAGACGGCGGGCGGAGTGATGCGCAGAGGTATGGTTCTGGCGCGCGGAGAGGGCGATCAACTGTAGCGCAGTGGCCCAACCGGCCACATCGTCGCACATACGACTGCTCTCAGCGGCTTCAATGGGCGACGAAAGGCGACGGTCAAAAAATTGCTTTGCTTCCTGATGGTTAAAAGCTAACTGCTGGCTGCCGATTTCCAACAGCTGATCGCGCACGCGCAGATTAGCGATGCCCAGTTGCGGCAAATTACGCGATAACACCACCAGGGTGAAATTTTCCGGCTGATGCCGTAAGAAAAAGCGCATCGCGTCGTGAATCACCGGATTGGTAATCAAATGGTAGTCGTCAATCACCAGATAAAGCGGGCGATGCCACTGCGCCAGTTCAATAAAGAGCTGTGCGAAGAGGGACGTCAGGCTGGCATACTGACGTTTTTGCGCCATCGCTTCGCTGGTAGAGCAGTGTCCGCCAGTGGCCTGTTGGATAGCGGCAATTAAGTAACTGGCGAATCGCTCTTGCTGGTTATCGCCTTCGTCGAGAGAGTACCAGCCTAATTCATTTTTGCCCGCCGCCCACTGTGAGACAAGCGTGGTTTTCCCATAGCCAGCAGGACTGGTTACCAGGGCGAGCCTGAAATTGTTCGCGCCGGAAAGTTTAGCCAACAGCCGCTCACGAACCACGGTATGGTCGAGACGAACCGGACGACTTAATTTAGACGGAATCAACATAGCAATCACTTCACTGTGGGAAATGGGGGGAACTGCGATTTTTTTTGCGCTTCGTAATTAATAGATATAAGGTCGGCCAGAAAGCATTTTAATGCAAGCTAAGCAGACTTTTTATGTGTCTGAATTTGCACTCTGTCACAATTCTAAATAACGGTATTAAAAAAGTATTCGGCGCGGTTGAAACGAGCGTCAGAGCTGGGCTGAGGTCATATTTCCGTTATTGTAAATAATGTCCTGGACAGGATGCGGATTTAACACAATGGCGATACCAGGCGTTTAATTAATTATGTTAAGTTAGTGAACCTCCCGCTGCTGAATATTTCAGGTAAGAAACTATTTCGGCGTTCATATAATCTTCGAAAATACCCCTTCGCGATTTACTGTTATTTCTGTTTATTCATTTGATTATGCGTAACACTGGGTGTCGTTGACAGGAATCGGCGCGTTTATACAGGGGTAAGTGGCGGCGATCACACTTTTATGCTCATCCCCGCTCCTCCTCCCTCCCTAATCATTGCCGGGAGGAGGAAGGTCAACATCGAGCCTGGCAAACTAGCGATAACGTTGTTTTATTACCCGAGGACGGATTTCCTATGTCACAGCCAACCTTCAATAAAGATCAATTCCAGGCCGCCCTGACGCGTCAGTGGCAGCGTTTCGGTTTACTGTCAGCGTCTGACATGACGCCTCGTCAGTGGTGGCAGGCCGTTAGCGGCGCGCTGGCGGAATTACTGAGCGCGCAACCGGTAGCGCAGCCGACGAAAGGCCAGCGTCATGTGAACTACATTTCGATGGAATTTTTGATTGGCCGCCTGACGGGAAATAACCTGTTAAATCTGGGATGGTACCAGGACGTTAGCGATGTACTGAAAGCGCACGATATTAATCTGACCGATCTGCTGGAAGAGGAAGTCGATCCGGCGCTCGGCAACGGTGGTCTGGGACGTCTGGCCGCCTGCTTCCTCGATTCGATGGCCACCGTCGGGCAGTCCGCTACGGGCTATGGTCTGAACTACCAGTATGGGCTGTTCCGTCAGTCATTTGTTGAGGGCAAGCAGATGGAAGCGCCGGATGACTGGCATCGCGGCAGCTATCCGTGGTTCCGCCACAACGAGGCGCTGGACGTCCAGGTTGGGATCGGCGGTAAAGTCACCAAAGAAGGGCGCTGGGAGCCAGGTTTTGTGATTACAGGCCAGGCCTGGGATCTGCCGGTGTTAGGCTATCGTAACGGCGTCGCGCAACCGCTGCGTTTGTGGCAGGCGACCCACGCGCATCCGTTTGATCTGACCAAATTCAACGACGGCGCTTTCCTGCGGGCGGAACAGCAGGGTATCGATGCGGAAAAACTGACGAAGGTGCTTTATCCCAACGATAACCACACGGCGGGCAAAAAACTGCGCCTGATGCAGCAATACTTCCAGTGCGCCTGCTCGGTAGCGGATATTCTGCGTCGCCATCATCTGGCCGGACGCAAACTGCATGAGCTGGCGGATTACGAGGTCATTCAGTTGAACGATACTCACCCGACCATCGCCATTCCGGAACTGCTGCGCGTGCTGATTGACGAGCACCAGCTGAGCTGGGATGACGCCTGGGCTATCACCAGCAAAACCTTCGCCTACACCAACCACACCCTGATGCCGGAAGCGCTGGAGTGCTGGGACGAGAGGTTAATCAAAGCGCTGTTGCCGCGTCATATGCAGATTATCAAGCAGATTAACGATCGCTTTAAGACGCTGGTCGATAAGACCTGGCCTGGCGATAAGCAGGTATGGGCAAAACTGGCGGTGGTGCACGACCGTCAGGTACGCATGGCCAATATGTGCGTGGTCAGCGGCTTTGCGGTCAACGGTGTGGCGGCGCTGCACTCCGATCTGGTGGTGAAAGATCTGTTCCCGGAATATCACCAGCTTTGGCCGAACAAATTCCACAATGTCACCAACGGCATTACGCCGCGTCGCTGGATCAAACAGTGCAATCCGCAGCTTGCGGCGTTGCTGGATAAAACGCTGAAAAAAGAGTGGGCTAACGATCTCGACCAGTTGATCAACCTCGAAAAATACGCTGACGACGCCAAATTCCGTCAGCAATATCGCGACATCAAACGGGCGAACAAAGAGCGCCTGGTGAAATTTATCCAGGCCCGTACCGGGATTGAGATTTCGAGCCATGCGATTTTTGATATTCAAATCAAACGTCTGCACGAGTACAAGCGTCAGCATCTGAATCTGTTGCATATTCTGGCGCTGTACAAAGAGATCCGCGAAAACCCGCAGGCCGACCGCGTACCGCGCGTATTCCTGTTTGGCGCGAAGGCGGCGCCGGGCTATTACCTGGCGAAGAACATCATTTTTGCTATCAATAAGGTTGCGGAAGCCATTAATAACGACCCGGCGGTGGGTGATAAGCTGAAGGTGGTTTTCCTGCCGGATTACTGCGTCTCGGCGGCGGAAATGCTCATTCCGGCGGCGGATATTTCCGAGCAAATTTCTACCGCCGGGAAAGAGGCGTCCGGCACCGGCAACATGAAACTGGCGCTGAACGGGGCGTTGACTGTGGGAACGCTGGACGGCGCTAACGTTGAAATCGCTGAGAAGGTGGGTGAAGAGAATATCTTTATCTTTGGCCATACTGTGGAAGAGGTCAAGGCGCTCAAAGCCAAAGGCTACGATCCGGTGAAATGGCGTAAAAAAGACAAAGTGCTGGATGCGGTGCTAAAAGAGCTGGAAAGCGGTCAATACAGCGATGGCGATAAACATGCCTTTGACCAGATGCTGCATAGCCTCGGCAAACAGGGGGGCGATCCGTACCTGGTCATGGCGGACTTCGCCGCTTATGTCGAGGCGCAAAAGCAGGTGGATGCGCTGTATCGCGACCAGGAAGCGTGGACGCGCGCCGCGATCCTCAATACCGCGCGCTGCGGTATGTTCAGTTCCGATCGCTCTATTCGCGATTATCAGGCCCGTATCTGGCAGGCAAAACGCTAAGGGAGCGCGATGGAAAATAAACGTCTCGATAGTGCCGCGCTGGCGGCGGGGATCAGCCCCAGTTACATCAATGCTCATGGCAAACCGCAGTCTATTGGCGCTGAAACCAAGAGACGTTTGCTGGCGGCGATGCACGGCACGACAACAGGACCACAGGCGGTCGTGCCGAATGTGAAGGTTTATACCGCGGGTAAAAAAATGGCGTTGCCGGTAGAGGGGCGCGGTGAGTTTTCCTGGCTGCTGACTACGGAAGAGGGCGAGCATTACAAAGGGCGCGTGACGGGCGGTAAAAAACTTAACCTGCCGGCTACGTTGCCGGAGGGCTACCACACCCTGACGTTGACCCAGGATGAACAGCGTACGCACTGCCGTATTATCGTCGCCCCGCCGCGATGCTATGAGCCGCAGGCGCTGCTGGAAGGGAAAAAACTGTGGGGGGCCTGCGTCCAGCTTTATACTCTGCGTTCAGAAAAAAACTGGGGTATTGGCGATTTCGGCGATTTGAAGTCGATGCTGGTCGACGTGGCGACACGCGGCGGCGCGTTTATCGGCCTGAATCCGATCCACGCGCTTTATCCGGCGAATCCGGAGAGCGCCAGTCCCTACAGCCCCTCGTCTCGTCGCTGGCTGAACGTGATATATATCGACGTCAACGCCGTCGAAGATTTCCGCCTGAGCGAAGAGGCGCAGGCATGGTGGCAAATGCCCGCCACACAGCAAAAGCTGCGACAGGCGCGCGATGCGCAATGGGTGGATTACGCTACCGTTACCGCGCTGAAAATCACGGCGCTGCGGATGGCGTGGACGCGCTTTGCCGCTCGCGACGATGCGCAAATGGCGGAGTTTCGTCACTTTATCGCCCGCGAAGGCGAAAGCCTTTACTGGCAGGCGGCATTCGACGCGCTGCATGCGTATCAGGTAAAAGAGGATGAGCAGCGCTGGGGCTGGCCAGCCTGGCCGGAGGCGTACCAGTCGGTAGAGTCTCCCGCTGTAAAACAATTCTGTGAAGCGCACCGCGAAGAGGTGGAGTTTTATCTCTGGCTTCAGTGGCTGGCCTGGCGCCAATTCGCCGCCTGCTGGGATACCTGCCAGAGTTTTAAACTACCGATTGGTCTGTACCGCGATCTGGCGGTTGGCGTAGCGGAAGGCGGCGCGGAAACCTGGTGCGACCGGGAGCTGTACTGCCTGAAAGCATCTGTCGGCGCGCCGCCGGATATCCTCGGCCCGCTCGGTCAGAACTGGGGGCTGCCGCCGATGGACCCGCATATCATTGTCGCCCGGGCGTATGAGCCCTTTATCGACCTGCTGCGCGCCAATATGCAAAACTGCGGCGCGTTGCGCATTGACCATGTCATGTCGTTGCTGCGCCTGTGGTGGATACCGTATGGCGAAACAGCGGATCAGGGGGCTTACGTCCATTATCCGGTAGATGATTTGCTTTCTATTCTGGCGCTGGAGAGCCAACGTCACCGCTGTATGGTGATAGGCGAAGATCTGGGGACGGTGCCAGTTGAGATTGTCGGCAAGCTGCGCGATAGCGGGGTCTATTCTTATAAAGTGCTGTGGTTTGAAAATGACCTTGAGAAAAACTTCCGCGCGCCGGGCGCATATCCGCAACAATCGATGGCTGTCGCCTCGACGCACGATCTCCCCACGCTGCGCGGCTATTGGGAATGCGGTGACCTGACGTTGGGTAAAGCTTTGGGGCTTTATCCGGATGAAGTGATTCTGCGCGGGCTGTATGAGGATCGCGAGCGGGCGAAACAGGGGCTATTGGACGCGCTGCATAAATATGGCTGTCTGCCAAAACGCGCCGGGCATAAGGCATCGTTAATGTCGATGACGCCAACGCTAAATCGCGGACTTCAGCGCTATATCGCCGACAGTAACAGCGGTCTGTTGGGGCTTCAGCCGGAGGACTGGCTGGATATGGCCGATCCGGTTAACGTACCGGGCACCAGCGATCAGTATAAAAACTGGCGGCGGAAGCTCACCGCCACGCTGGAGCAGATGTTTGCCGATGAGGGCGTAAACAAGCTGATTAAGGATTTGGATAAGCGCCGAAAAGCGGCCGCGAAGAAGAAGTAATAAAGCCGGGGATTTCCCCGGCTTTATGATGGTGAGAGCACGTAGGTCTGATAAGCGCAGCGCCATCAGGCAATCCTGGCGCACATTGCTGCCTTATCCGGCCTACAAGCCGCCTCGCTTAAACCACCATACCCAACAGCAGACAGCCGATCAGGCCGCAGACGGAGATGATCGTTTCCAGCATCGACCAGGATTTAATGGTCTCGCCGATAGTCAAATTGAAATACTCTTTGAACAGCCAGAAGCCCGGGTCGTTGACGTGAGAGAAAATCACGCTCCCGGAACCGACTGCGATAACCATCAGTTCAGGGCTAACGCCGGTAGTGGCGATCAGCGGCGCCGCAATGCCGCCTGCGGTAATCGCCGCGACAGTCGCGGAGCCCAGCGCGATACGCAGCACCGCCGCGATAGACCACGCCATCAACAGCGGAGAGATATTGGTTTCATGCATCATTGAAGCGATGTATTTATCCACGCCGCTATCGACCAGCACCTGCTTGAACGCGCCGCCGCCGCCGATGATCAGCAGCATCATGGCGATAATTTTGATGGAAGAGACCAGCGTATCGTTAATCTGATCCATGGAACGCCCGCGGTTCAGGCCAAAGGTGAACATCGCAATCAGTACGGCAATTAACGTAGCCATTACCGGGTCGCCCAGGAACTCGGCAACGGGCAGGAAAGCGTGGCCTTTTGGCAGAATCATCTCGGCAATCGCACGCATCGCCATCAGAATAACCGGAACCAGCGACGTCCAGACGCTGACGCCAAAGCCCGGCATCTCTTCTTCCGTAAAAGTTTTCGCGCTGTACAGGCCTTCCGGGATCGGCTTATCGATGCCTTTCAGGAAACGGGCGTAAACCGGTCCGGCAAGGATCACGGTCGGGATCGCCAGAATCGTACCAAACAGCAGCGTCTTACCCATATCGGCATGGAAAATCGTGGCGATTGCGGTTGGACCCGGGTGCGGCGGCAGGAAGCCGTGTGTGACGGAGAGCGCCGCGGCCATCGGCACGCCGACGTACAGTAACGGGATATTCGCCGCTGCGGCAATGGTGAATACCAGCGGCAGCATCAGAACGAAGCCCACTTCATAGAACAGAGCGAAGCCGACGGTAAAGCCGGTTAACACTACGGCCCACTGAATATGCTTTTTACCAAATTTCGCGATCAGGGTAGTGGCGATACGTTGAGCGCCGCCGCAGTCGGCAAGCATTTTGCCCAGCATGGCGCCGAACCCCATAATCAGGGCTAGACTGCCAAGCGTACCACCGACACCGGCTTTGATGGAGCCGATGACTTTATCCAGCGGCATTCCCTGCATCAACCCGACAGCGAGCGCTACCAGGACAAGGGCGATAAATCCGTTCATTTTGAAGCGGATCATCAGAAGAAGTAACAAGATAACACCGATAGCAACGATGACTAATGGCATGATTTACCTGGCCTTTACTTTGTTATGGGTAACGTCATTGTTTCGACGACAAATTCCTGTTGTTCCCGACGGGAACAGAGTCGCAATAGCACCAATACTGATTACCGTTGAAACGAATGAGCGTAGTCAGATGTTATATGGATGTTAGGTGCCCATAAGAATGATACGGGTAACATATGGGTGTTGAAAATGACCCTGGCAGGCAAAATTTAAATTATGAGACACAGGTCATGTTATCGGCGAAAGAAGAAGGGCCATTGTTATGAGATGTGGTTGATAGCGCCGGATGGCGGCGTAGACGCCTTATTCGGCCTACGGTGGGGCAGACAAGGCCCGACAGGCGCAAGCACCATCGGGCATGGATGCGGGGAAAATCTTAGTAGTATGAGTGCTCGCCGCGCTGGTGTTCGGTCAGATCGCGAACGCCTTTCAGTTCCGGGAATTCATTCAGCAACTGTTTCTCGATCCCTTCTTTCAGCGTGACGTCAACCATCGAGCAACCGTTACAACCGCCGCCAAACTGCAGAATTGCATAGCCTTCATCGGTAATTTCCATCAGCGAGACGCGACCGCCGTGGCCCGCCAACTGCGGGTTAATCTGCGATTGCAGAGCATATTCCACGCGCTCCATCAGCGGCGCGTCATCGGCCACTTTGCGCATCTTCGCGTTTGGCGCTTTCAATGTGAGTTGAGAACCTAGCTGGTCGGTCACGAAATCAATTTCCGCGTCTTCCAGATAGGGCGCGCTCAGCTCGTCGACATAAGCGGTCAACAGGTCAAATTTCAGTGCAGTATCGGTGGCTTCTACGGCGTCGGGCGGACAATAAGAAACACCGCACTCTGCGTTAGGAGTGCCGGGATTAATGACAAATACGCGGATTTGCGTCCCTTCTTCCTGATTTGCCAGCAGTTTGGCAAAGTGCGCTTGTGCAGCATCGGAAATACGGATCATAGTAATGGCCTAATAGTTGACTATTTTAGTTGGTTATAATACGCCCATCATCGAGGCTCTACAAGGTTCGACACAGGCACCATACCTGGACAGTCGCTGCGCCGTTGCGCAAAAGCAGTTGCGCGATTTCCGCGACGGTACTTCCGGTAGTGACGACATCATCCACAATAACCATATGGAGACCCTGTACCGGCAATTCAAGGCGAAACGCGTTTTTCAAATTGCGTTTACGTAACCTGGCGCTGAGATGATGTTGTGTTGCGGTCGCCCGTACCCGCGTGATGGTCTGGCTGTCCCATGCGCAGCCAAGCCAGCGCGCTAACGGTTGACATAACAGATCGCTTTGGTTAAATCCCCGCCGCCAGTGTCGGCGCGACCAGAGCGGAACGCTGACGATTCTGTCGGGAAGCTGCAAGCCGGTGCTGCGGCGCGCCATGAGGACTTCCTGCAACAGTAGACGCGCCAGTGCGGCGGCAATTTCGCTGCGGCGGGTAAATTTAAGCTGATGCACCAGTAAACTCAAGGGCGGTGTATAGTCACTGACGCTCACCAGACGCTGCCAGGGCGGAGGTTTTTGCAGGCAGCGACCGCAGGGGAGCGAAGGATGCGCGGCAGGTAATCCGCATTGCGGACACAGGCTGACGCGCTGACGAACAGCGCGCGCGCATACGGAACAAATCCCCCAGTGGCTTAACGCCAGCGGCATTCGGCATAGCCAGCATAATCCCGGTACTGTTAGCATAGGTGCATCCTTGTTAGACAAAAGAGAACAGTAACTGATGAATGACATCTGGTGGCAGACCTACGGCGAGGGAAATTGTCATCTTGTGCTGCTGCACGGATGGGGATTGAACGCGGAGGTATGGCATTGCATTCGCGAGGAACTCGGCTCGCATTTTACGCTGCATCTGGTCGACTTGCCGGGCTATGGTCGCAGCTCGGGGTTTGGCGCCATGACGCTTGAAGAGATGACGGCGCAGGTAGCGAAAAACGCGCCGGACCAGGCTATCTGGCTTGGCTGGAGCCTGGGTGGCCTGGTGGCGAGTCAGATGGCGCTCACCCACCCTGAACGCGTCCAGGCGCTGGTGACTGTCGCCTCTTCGCCATGCTTTAGCGCGCGTGAGGGGTGGCCGGGAATAAAACCAGAAATCCTCGGCGGATTCCAGCAGCAGCTTAGCGACGATTTTCAGCGCACGGTGGAGCGTTTTCTGGCGCTGCAAACGTTAGGGACGGAGACGGCGCGTCAGGATGCCCGCACCTTAAAAAGCGTGGTGCTGGCGCAGCCTATGCCGGATGTAGAGGTGCTCAATGGCGGACTGGAAATCTTAAAAACGGTCGATCTACGAGAAGCGCTTAAAAATGTGAACATGCCGTTTTTGCGTTTGTATGGTTATCTGGACGGTCTGGTGCCGCGTAAAATCGTGCCTTTGCTCGATACGTTATGGCCGCACAGTACATCACAGATAATGGCGAAGGCGGCCCATGCGCCGTTTATCTCGCATCCGGCGGCGTTTTGTCAGGCGCTGATGACGCTAAAATCATCGCTGTAACCAGGGCGTTGCCGGGCCCGGACCATTCTGCCAGATTAATGGCTTTCAGACGCCAGATCGGCAGGCGCCAGCCCGGTAACCCTAAGCACGGTATCGCGATCGAAACCATCGTTTAGCATGGAGCGGGCAATGCGCAATGCGGCGAGCCGTTGGCCTTCCTGTTTGCCTTGTTGTAGCCCTTTCTGTAACCCGTTACGATGTCCTTCCTGACGTAATCTTTCTGCGATAGTCATGATCTTCTCCTTATGCTGTGGGATACGCATAGCCACCTGGCGGATAAACGTATTGAAGCGCGCGGCGTCGCCAGTGTGCATCATGTAATTAAACAGACTTTGAAGCTGGGTGTCATTAGCGTATCCCTTAACCAGCAGGGCGACCAGCTGTTCGACAAGCCCCATCAGATCGCGCTGGCGGATGTGTTTTTGTATGAGTTCCAGCAGCGCGACCCGTCGGTGTCGCATAATCTCGTCGTCCGGCACGACCGTAATATCGACCAGAGGAAAGGCGGTGGCGTATAGCTTACGCGCCATCACCGGGTCGGCAAATTCATCCAGCCAGCATAATGAGAACGGATACGGGCTTCGGTTTCCGTGGTAAAACAGCATTGGCACCACTAATGGCAACGTCTTATGCCCGGCCTCCAGGTGCCGTTGCATTGCAGCCATTGCGTAACGCATCAGCCGAAATGCCATATGCGCGTCCGGCGTACTCTGATGTTCAATAACCACGTAAATGTAACCGTCACCTTCACTTGTTTCCAGCGACCAAAGGATATCGGAATAATGGGGGCGTAAATCCTCTTCAATAAAGCTACCGGACTCCAGCCGTAACGTATTCAGATTACAGATTTGACGTAATGTCGTCGGGAGATGAATTTCCAAAAAATCCCGTGCAGTATCGGGGTGGCATAGAAACTGTTTGAATACCGCGTCATGCGGCGTGGATGTTGTTGAGGTCGCCATATCGATCCGTCATCGGTGAAGTTCAATGGCGTGACGCTACGCGCAGACCGGGCTGATTGCAGTAGAGGATTAGTGCGCTTGCGAGGCGCATGGGGAGATAAATGCGCACGGCGGTAACGCTTTCATCTTTGTGGAAGGCATGACGCAAAATTGCCCGGCAGCGTGACGCGTACCGGGCAACATAACGCGGGATAAAGGCCGGATAAGACGCGTTACGTCGCTACCCGGCGAAGGCTAACGCAAGGCCCACCATTCGCGCAGGCAGGCTTTACCTTCCGGACAACTTTTACAGCTGCCTGAAAGGCAGCCGTCCGGTTCTTCCGGGATACGTACCGCTTTACCCATGATCTCCAGTTGATTCAGCATGGCGTCGATCATGGGCTGCGGAGCGTGCAGCGTATGGCTGATCTGCGTTGCTTCCATACGCCCCCGCAGCGCCAGTAGATCGCGAACCTGTATCAATGAAGCCATTTTTTACATCCCTTAGTGACAATTGCCCGCAGTGCCCGAACAACAGGAACTGACGTTTTTGCGGGTTGCCAGCAGTTCAATGTCTACACGGCTGCGGGCGCGGCGTAACAGGCTTAACACCACAACGTTAAAGACGATCACTGCCAGAATACAGATCAGGCTGTACGTCGGGTGCTGACTGAAGCTGGTAACCTGGTAGAACAGCGTGGCGAGCGAATAGGCGATATTCAGCCCCCACAGGATGGAGAAGCCCATCCAGCCGCGGCTGGACTCGCGGGCGATAGCGCCCATTACCGAGATACACGGTACGTAAAGCAGGACGAAAATCAGGTAACTGTACGCCGCCGCGGCGCTGCCGAATTTTTGATCCATCACGCCCATCGCGCCGGTCGCCATTTCGCCGTCACCTTTACTCGCTTCGATCGGGTTAGCCAGTACGCTCAGGCTAAAGGTGTCTTTCAGGCTTTGCCAGGTATCGTCAACCGCGCCCAGCAGTTCATCGCCGAGGTGGAAGTCGGCAGGATTAAACGCTTCGTCCTGAATATTTTCGGCGGTGTAGAGCGTGTTCAGCGTACCGACGACAACTTCTTTCGCCATGGCGCCCGTAAACAGACCCACGGTCGCTTGCCAGTTATCCTCATGGACGCCGATCGGTTTAAAGACTGGTGTGATGACCCGGCTTACAGAGGCGAGGGCGGAGTCATTAATGTTATCGACGATTTTGCCGCTCAGCGAGAAACTGTTAAACGCGCTCAGGAAAATACTCACGATGATAATGACTTTACCGGCGCGTAGTACAAAACCTTTCAGGCGTTGCCAGGTCTGGATGATCAGGCTCTTGATATGCGGTACGTGGTAAACCGGCAGCTCCATCACAAACGGAGAGGCTTCGCCGCGCATAATGGTATGTTTCAGCATCAGGCCGGTTAATACCGCCATGACAATACCCAGCACGTATAGCGAGAAGACCGCCAGCGCGCCGTTTTGCCCGAAGAAGGCGGCGGCAAAGACGGCGAAAATCGCCAGGCGCGCGCCACAGGACATAAACGGCGCCATCATGATGGTCATCAGGCGTTCGCGCGGAGCGTCAAGCGTGCGGGCGCCCATCACGGAAGGTACGTTACAGCCGAAGCCGACAATCAGCGGCACGAAGGATTTACCCGGTAGTCCCAGCGCCTGCATCAGGCGATCCATGACGAAGGCCGCGCGCGCCATATAACCGGAGTCTTCAAGGAAGGAGAGGAACAGGTACATCATCCCGATTTGCGGCACCAGCGGCAGGACGGTATTGATCCCGCCGCCAAGACCTTGCGCCAGGAAGATGGTTAACCAATCCGGGAAGTGCAGCGTGTAGCCAATCCATTGAATGCCATGAATAAAGATGGCGACGGAACCGGCATCAAACAGGGGTTGCAACGCGCCGCCGATGTTAATGGCGAGCAGGAACATCAGGTACATTACGAACAAAAAAATCGGTAAGCCGAGGAAGCGGTTCAGGATAATTTTATCGACCGCCCTGGTGAAGCGGCTGGGTTCGGCTGTCAGGGTATTGCTGACCACGTCGCAAATAGCGGCGATACACTGATAACGGGCGTCGGCGATATGCAGCGCCGGGTCGTCCATTTCATCCTTCAGACGGGCAAGGGAGGTGTCCAGGTTTTGCGCCGCCTCGCCTGCGTAAGCCCGGCTGTAGATATCGCCCTCCAGCATTTGCAGACCCAGCCAGCGGCGCTGTTGTAAAGGCATCTCCTGGGCCATCGCGTCGGCCAGGAAACCCGCTTCGCGCAGCAGCGGCTGGGCATAATGCACCAGTTCGACGTTGTCGTTAGCGTTGTGACGGTCAATGGCCAGTTTCAGCGCCTCGATACCGCGGCCGCGAGTCGATACCAGCGGTACGACAGGGCAACCCAGACGCGTGGACAGAGCGTCGACATCAATACGAACCTGCTGTTTTTCGGCGATATCCAGCATGTTGAGCGCGACAATACAGGGGATACCCAGCTCCAGCAGTTGCAGCGTCAAATAGAGGTTGCGCTCCAGATTGGAGGCGTCCACAACGTTTATCAACAGGTCGGCGTCGCCGCTCAGGATGTAGTGGCAGGCGATCTGTTCGTCGAGAGAGGTTTGTGACGAGATGGTCGTCAGAGAATAGGTGCCGGGTAAATCTACCAGCGTGACCTGGTGGTCAGTTGTCGCGAACTGGCCCTCTTTACGCTCGACGGTGACGCCAGCCCAGTTCCCCACGCGCTGACGCGCGCCGGTGAGTTGGTTAAATAAGGTGGTCTTGCCGGAATTAGGATTACCAATTAAACCAATGGTTAATTTTTTCATTTTTATAGACTCACTGTATTAACAGGAAACCGCTTCCACTTCTATTAACGCCAAATCCTTTTTACGCAAAACCAGACTCACGCGTCGTGTTTCGATATGGATCGGATCGCCTAAGGGCGCGACGCGGACGACATTAAATGAAGAGCCGGGCAACATGCCGAGCGAAAGCAGTTTTTGACGATACGCCGGGCTGATTTCACGCGCAAAGCCGGTGATTTTCCACGCAGTGTCAGGAGTGAATTGCATACGACCTACTTGTTTCTTACTAACTGGATGTATACCTCATGCGGCGCTCAGGGGGGCGGCAGGAGACCCGATGTTTAGCCAACGAAGGAAAGAGTAAATAATCAACAACACAATGATAATGAGAATGGTTTCTATCTTCAACGATTAAAATGTGACGGAATGTACAAATAAGCGATAATTTGCGCCGATGTTGATATGGCTCAACATTTATTTGTCTTTTTGCAAATACCTCTAATGTGCAAATATTCACCGTTTTTAATGTTTAATTAAGGTTTCATCTGTTAATAAAGTGATAATTAATAGTGCGGATAGCAGAAGGAAATTAATTAACAGATTCTAATGGGTAAGATTTAATTGTTAATTAAAAAAGAAAGGGTTGGACGTATTGCAAAATCGCAGGCCGGATAAGAAGTAACCCGGCCTGCGTATTACCCGATTAGCGTTTTTTTCCCATTGCGGCTGCCAGCGCGTCCATCATGGCGCTGTTACCGGCTGGCTGGGTGTCACGACCGCGCGGTTTCGCCGCTTTTGATGCCGGGCGGTTGCCCTGAGCGCGATCGGCGCCGCCGCCGCGGCGAGCGGCGGTTTCGCCGGGCTGTTCGTCCAGACGCATCGTCAGCGCAATACGCTTACGTTGCAGATCCACTTCCAGCACTTTCACCTTCACGATGTCGCCCGCTTTCACCACGGTGTGCGGATCGTCGACGAACTTAGTCGACAGGGAAGAGATGTGGACCAGGCCATCCTGATGAACGCCGATATCGACAAACGCGCCGAAGTTAGTGACGTTAGTGACCGCCCCTTCCAGAATCATGCCCGGCAGCAGGTCGTTCATGGTTTCGACGCCATCGGCGAATTGCGCGGTTTTAAATTCAGGACGCGGGTCGCGGCCCGGTTTTTCCAGCTCTTTGATGATATCGCTCACGGTCGGCACGCCGAATTTATCGTCGGTAAAATCAGCGGCCTTGAGGTGACGCAATTCGTTGCTGTTGCCCATCAGATCTTTTAGCGCTTGCTGCGTCGCCGCCAGAATGCGTTCGACAACCGGATAGGCTTCCGGGTGGACGGTGGAGGCATCCAGTGGGTTATCGCCGTGGTTAATACGCAGGAAGCCCGCGCACTGCTCAAACGCTTTCGGCCCCAGACGGCTCACCTTCAACAGTTGCTGGCGATTCTGGAACTGACCGTTCTCATCGCGCCAGGCGACGATGTTTTGCGCCATCATGCGCGTTAAGCCCGCGACGCGGGTCAGCAGCGGTACGGAGGCGGTATTCAAATCGACGCCGACGGCGTTTACGCAGTCTTCGACCACCGCATCCAGCTTACGCGCCAGCTGCGTCTGGCTGACATCGTGTTGATATTGGCCGACGCCGATCGATTTCGGATCGATTTTCACCAGTTCCGCCAGCGGATCCTGCAGACGACGCGCGATAGAGACCGCGCCGCGCAGGGAGACGTCGAGATCCGGAAACTCCTGCGCCGCCAGCTCAGAAGCGGAATACACGGACGCCCCCGCTTCGCTGACGATCACTTTCTGCGCCGTCACGTTCGGGAACTGTTTTTGTACGTCGAGATAGAAGCGTTCGGTTTCACGCGAGGCCGTACCGTTGCCAATCGCGACCAGTTCGACGTGGTATTTTTCGCACAGCGCGGCGATCACTGTAGCCGCTTTGGCCGCCTGACCGGTATGCGGATAAATGGTATCCGTCGCCACCAGCTTGCCGGTGCCGTCAACGACAGCGACTTTTACGCCGGTACGCAGGCCAGGATCAAGGCCCATCGTGGCGCGCAGGCCTGCGGGGGCTGCCATCAGCAGGTCGTGCAGGTTACGCGCAAACACGTTAATCGCTTCGTCTTCCGCACGTTCGCGCACGGTGCCCATCAGTTCGGTTTCGAGGTGCATTAAGACTTTGATACGCCACGTCCAGCTCACTACGCCTTTGCGCCAGCTATCCGCCGGGGCGTTATTCAGCCGCAGGCCGAGATGGTCCATGATGATTTGCTCGCAGTAGCTCTCTTTTGGCGGCTCATCAAACTGTGGGTCGGCATTGAGCGAAAGTTGCAGAATGCCTTCGTTACGACCACGGAACATGGCCAGCGCACGGTGAGACGGGACGTTAGCAATGGGCTCATGATGGTCGAAATAGTCGCGGAATTTTGCCCCTTCTTCCTCTTTGCCGCTCACGACTGTGGCGACCAGATGGGCGTTCTTCCACAGGTAATCACGTACTTTCGCCAGCAATGCGGCGTCTTCGGCAAAGCGCTCCATCAGAATGTAGCGTGCGCCGTCGAGCGCGGCTTTCGTGTCCGCCACGCCTTTGTCGCCATCAATGTACTTTGCCGCTTCCACGTCAGGATCGTGGGACGGCTCGTTCCAGAGCAGATCGGCCAGCGGCTCAAGGCCGGCTTCAATGGCGATTTGTCCACGGGTGCGGCGTTTAGGTTTATAGGGCAGGTAGAGGTCTTCGAGCTCGGTCTTACTTAACGTAGCGTTGATGGCGCCAGCCAGCTCATCGGTCAGTTTGCCTTGTTCGGAAATGGACTTGAGGATGGCCTGACGCCTGTCTTCCAGCTCACGCAGATAGCCCAGACGCGTTTCCAGGTTACGCAACTGCGTGTCATCCAGACCGCCGGTGATTTCTTTACGATAACGTGCGATAAACGGCACGGTGTTCCCTTCGTCAAGCAGGCGAACGGCAGCTTCAACCTGTCCGGCATTTGCCTGGATTTCACCCGCAATAATGCGGCAGAAAGAATCATTCATCATGGGTTAGCTTCGTCTTCAGGATAAAAATCAGGGGATAGTTATACGGATTGGCTGGCAAAAATGCCAGCCATCAGCGGGGGCTTAGGATTCTTCTTGTCTTATTTGACGTATTCGATCGCATTGACGTACCAGTTTGCTTCGCCGACAGGGGTGTTGACCACCGCCAGATCGCCCACTTCTTTTTTCAGTAGCGCCCGCGCCATCGGCGAGTCGATAGAGATGTAATCCTTACGTCCGAAAATTTCATCGTAGCCGACAATGCGGAACTTCAGCGTATCGCCGTCATCATTTTCAATTTCCACCCAGGCGCCGAAGAAGACTTTGCCCTCCTGCTGCGGGGAATAATCCACGATTTTGAGATTTTCCATGCATTTGGTCAGATATCTGACGCGTCTGTCGATCTCACGCAGGCGCTTTTTATTATACTGATAGTCGGCATTCTCGCTGCGGTCGCCCAGACTCGCAGCCCAGGTCACTTTTTTGGTGACCTCCGGGCGCTCTTCACGCCAGAGATAATTGAGCTCTTGTTTGAGTGTTTCGTACCCTTCGCGGGTGATCAGGGGCGTTTTCATCTCGTTGATTTACCTTTGCTGTCGATATTGCGCACACGGGGTATAACGTGATCGTCCCGACAGAATAAATAATGGGGTTGCCGATTAATTGTATATTTAAGCTGCTGTTAAATATGCTTTGTAACAATTTAGCCTGAAATTCATACCAGAATTTGCTGGTGACTCACGTGAGCTTTTTTAAGAATACACACTTACATTTGTTGCGAACCTTTGGGAGTACAGACAATGCAAGAGAATTATAAGATTCTGGTGGTTGATGACGATATGCGTCTGCGGGCGCTACTGGAACGTTATCTGACCGAGCAGGGCTTCCAGGTTCGAAGCGTCGCTAACGCTGAGCAGATGGATCGTCTGCTGACCCGTGAATCTTTCCATCTCATGGTACTGGATTTAATGCTGCCAGGTGAAGATGGTCTGTCGATTTGTCGTCGCCTGCGTAGTCAAAGTAATCCAATGCCGATCATTATGGTCACGGCGAAGGGTGAAGAGGTTGACCGTATCGTCGGGCTGGAAATCGGCGCCGATGACTACATTCCTAAACCGTTTAACCCGCGCGAGCTGTTGGCGCGTATTCGCGCCGTGTTACGTCGTCAGGCAAACGAACTGCCCGGCGCGCCGTCGCAGGAAGAGGCCGTTATCGCGTTCGGTAAGTTTAAACTGAACCTCGGTACGCGCGAGATGTTCCGTGAAGATGAACCGATGCCGCTGACCAGCGGGGAGTTTGCGGTACTGAAAGCGTTAGTCAGCCATCCGCGCGAGCCGCTCTCTCGCGATAAGCTGATGAATCTGGCCCGTGGCCGCGAGTATTCCGCGATGGAACGCTCCATCGACGTCCAGATCTCCCGCCTGCGCCGTATGGTGGAAGAAGATCCGGCACATCCGCGTTATATTCAGACCGTCTGGGGCCTGGGCTACGTCTTCGTACCGGACGGTTCTAAAGCATGAGGCGAATGCGCTTCTCGCCGCGAAGTTCATTTGCCCGCACGCTGTTGCTCATCGTCACCTTGCTGTTCGTCAGCCTGGTGACGACCTACCTGGTGGTGCTGAACTTCGCGATTTTGCCGAGCCTCCAGCAGTTTAATAAGGTTCTGGCTTACGAAGTCCGTATGCTGATGACCGATAAGCTGCAACTGGAGGACGGCACGCAGTTAGTCGTGCCGCCTGCGTTTCGCCGGGAAATCTATCGCGAGCTGGGGATCTCTCTCTACACCAACGAAGCCGCCGAAGAGGCCGGGTTGCGTTGGGCGCAACACTACGAATTCTTAAGCCACCAGATGGCGCAGCAATTAGGCGGCCCGACGGAAGTGCGCGTTGAGGTCAACAAAAGCTCGCCCGTCGTGTGGCTCAAAACCTGGCTGTCGCCCAATATCTGGGTGCGCGTGCCGCTGACCGAGATTCATCAGGGCGATTTTTCTCCGCTTTTCCGTTACACGCTGGCGATCATGCTCCTGGCGATAGGCGGCGCGTGGCTGTTTATTCGTATACAGAATCGACCGTTAGTGGATCTTGAACATGCCGCCTTGCAGGTAGGGAAGGGAATTATTCCGCCGCCGCTGCGTGAATATGGCGCCTCTGAAGTGCGCTCTGTGACCCGGGCGTTTAACCATATGGCAGCCGGCGTGAAGCAATTGGCCGATGACCGTACGCTATTGATGGCGGGCGTCAGCCACGACTTGCGCACGCCGTTGACCCGTATTCGTCTGGCGACGGAGATGATGGGCGAGGAAGACGGTTATCTCGCGGAGTCGATCAATAAAGACATCGAAGAGTGTAACGCCATTATCGAACAGTTTATTGACTATCTGCGTACCGGTCAGGAAATGCCAATGGAGATGGCGGATCTCAATTCCGTGCTGGGCGAGGTGATTGCGGCGGAAAGCGGCTATGAGCGTGAGATTAACACTGCGCTTCAGGCAGGCAGCATCCAGGTGAAAATGCACCCGCTCTCGATTAAGCGCGCGGTGGCGAATATGGTGGTCAATGCTGCCCGCTATGGCAACGGCTGGATTAAGGTCAGCAGCGGCACCGAGTCGCATCGCGCCTGGTTTCAGGTAGAAGATGACGGGCCGGGCATTAAGCCGGAGCAGCGTAAACATCTGTTCCAGCCTTTTGTGCGTGGCGACAGCGCCCGTAGCACCAGCGGCACAGGGCTGGGGCTGGCGATTGTGCAGCGCATTATCGATAACCATAACGGGATGCTGGAGATTGGCACCAGCGAGCGTGGCGGATTGTCAATTCGCGCCTGGCTACCGGTTCCTGTGGCTCGCGTCCAGGGGACGACAAAAGAGGCATAAGAAAGGGAGGTATTACCCTCCCTTTCTTCTCAACGCCGGATGACGCCGTTCAAAGCCGCCATCCGGCCTGTTCCTTACAGCTTCGGTCCGGCGCTAACCAGCGCTTCGCCTGCCGGGGTATCCGTATACTTCTCGAAGTTCTCAATGAACAGTTTCGCCAGCGCGGTGGCTTTTTCCTGCCATTGTTCCGGCGACGCGTAGGTGTTACGCGGGTCGAGAATGTGGGTATCCACGCCTGGCAGTTCAGTCGGGATCGCCAGATCGAACAGCGGCAGACGGAAGGTTTCCGCGTTATCAAGAGAACCGTTCAGAATGGCGTCGATAATTGCGCGCGTATCTTTGATGGAGATACGTTTGCCGGTGCCATTCCAGCCGGTGTTAACCAGATAAGCCTGCGCGCCCGCTGCTTGCATACGTTTCACCAGCACTTCAGCATACTGCGTCGGGTGCAGCGTCAGGAACGCGGCGCCGAAGCAGGCGGAGAAGGTGGGGGTCGGTTCGGTGACGCCGCGTTCGGTGCCGGCCAGTTTAGCGGTGAAACCTGACAGGAAGTGGTACTGCGTCTGGTTAGCGGTTAAACGGGAAACCGGCGGCAACACGCCGAAGGCGTCCGCCGTCAGGAAGATAACCTTGGTGGCGTGACCTGCTTTGGACACGGGCTTAACGATGTTATCGATATGATAGATCGGGTAAGAGACGCGGGTATTTTCGGTTTTGGAACCATCGTCGAAATCAACGGTGCCGTCTTCGCGCACGGTGACGTTTTCCAGCAGCGCATCACGGCGAATCGCATGATAAATTTCTGGCTCCGCTTCTTTCGACAGTTTGATGGTTTTGGCGTAGCAGCCGCCTTCAAAGTTGAACACGCCGTCGTCATCCCAACCGTGCTCATCATCGCCAATCAGACGACGTTTCGGGTCGGTGGAGAGAGTGGTTTTTCCGGTACCGGAAAGGCCGAAGAAGACCGCGACATCGCCTTTTTCACCCACGTTGGCGGAACAGTGCATTGAGGCGATACCTTTGAGCGGCAGCAGGTAGTTCATTACCGAGAACATCCCTTTTTTCATTTCGCCGCCGTACCAGGTGCCGCCAATAAGCTGAATACGTTCAGTCAGGTTGAACGCCACGAAGTTTTCCGAGTTCAGCCCTTGCTCTTTCCACTGCGGGTTGGTGCACTTCGCGCCGTTCATGACAATAAAGTCAGGTTTGAAGCCTACCAGCTCTTCGTCCGTTGGGCGAATGAACATATTTTTAACGAAGTGGGCCTGCCAGGCGACTTCCGTAATAAAGCGCACGGAAAGACGCGTATCGGCATTTGCGCCGCAGAACGCATCAACAATGAATAAGCGTTTACCAGAAAGCTGATGCGTCACCAGACCTTTCAGGTGTTGCCAGGTTTCCTGGGAAAGCGGCTTATTATCGTTTTTACCTTTACCCTTATCGGACCACCACAGCGTATCACGCGTGGTGTCGTCGCGAACAATATACTTATCCTTAGGCGAACGACCGGTAAAAATACCGGTATCAACGGCAACAGCGCCCAGGTTAGTTAACACGCCACGCTCATAGCCTTCCAGACCAGGATTAAGTTCTTCCTGATAAAGGGTGTCGTAGCTGGGATTGTAAACGATATCCTGGACGTCGTTGATACCATAAGCCTTGAGATCTTGCGGGGTTAAATTGTTAACGCGCATATCACTGCTCCTTAGCCAATATATATTACCGAAAATAGTAAGGTTTTTTGAGGTTGGTTAACCGCGACAAGGCTCATAGATTTACGTATCTGGACAAAATCACGATTGACGAAAAACACTGTGACTCCTGTCACGCAGCGGCGGTTATTATGGCAGGAAACCTACTTTTGTTGTGGAAAATGTTCTGAAAACGTTAAAAGGAAGTGTTTTTGACCGACATAATGTGACTGTAATCGCATTCATGTAAGAAAGTTACGTAACACCAACATTAACAATATCGATTCACCTCTCTGCGTTTTTTTCTGAATTATGCATGACGACGCCTGGCGGTGAACAGATGATGCAATAATGCGACTTTCTCATCATTCTGGATAACGACATGGAAAGTGTAGCGCTTTCACGTACTACTCGCTGGGGTATGTTGCTCACCGGTTTGCTGCAGGGCGTCTTGTGCTACCTGCTGATGGCCTGGCTGGTACCACAAAATAGCGACTGGCTGTTCTATGGTATGCCTGCGACGATAGCGTTGTCGTCAATGCTATTGCTTACCGTGGTTTCTTTTAAACAGCGCGCGCTGTGGGGCTGGCTGGGGCTGACCTTTGTGGTCGTGCTGGCAATGAGCGGCTGGCTGAAATGGCAGGTTGAGACGGTGGAGAAATGGCGCCTGGCCGAGCTCCTCTGGCTGTATGGTCTCCGGCTTGTGTTGATGGCGATGCTGGTCTTACCCTGGATGCAATATCAGTTACATTCGCAAACCGGTTCGGCGCGTTATCCCCAGTTTTATCTGCGGTTATGGCATAACGTACTGACATTGTTTATCGTCCTGGGCGCTAACGGACTGTTCTGGCTGGTGCTTCTGCTCTGGAGCGCGCTATTCAGGCTGGTGGGCATCCGCTTTTTCAGCACCCTTTTCTTTGAAACTGAAGCCTTTATTTATGTGACCATCGGCTTGATTACGGCGCTGGCTGTCATTCTCGCCCGCACGCAGTCGCGCCTTGTAGCGGCGGTGCAAAAGCTGCTGACGCTGATCGCGACGGGGTTACTGCCGGTGGTGTCGCTGCTGGCATTGCTGTTTATTGTGACGTTACCCTTTACCGGACTGGAGGCGATTTCTGCGCGTGTTTCCGCTGCGGGGCTGCTATCCACGCTGACGCTGATGCTGCTGCTCCTCGTGGCGATTGTCAACGAACCGCAAAAGCGCGTATTACCCTATCCGCGCGTATTACGCGGTTTGATTAGCGCCTCGCTGTGCGTTGCCCCGATATATATGCTGCTGGCGGGCTGGGCGCTATGGGTACGCATTCAGCAATACGGCTGGACGCCGGATCGTCTGTATGGCGCGCTGACGGCGTCTGTCTTGCTGGTATGGTCCTTCGGTTATCTGATCGGTCTGTTACGCCGCGGACGCGACCCTGGTGAGTGGCAAGGCAAGGTGATACTGAGCGTCTCTTTGTTGACGCTGGTGATATTGCTGTTGCTGGCCTCGCCTGTACTTGATGTCTGGCGTATTAGCGTCAACAGCCATATGGCGCGTTACCATAGTGGTAAAATTACTGCGGATCAGATCAGCCTGTATATGCTGGATCACAGCGGCAAACCTGGCCAGGAAGCGCTGAAATCGTTGCGGGATGACGAGGCGTTTACGCAGAACAGAAAGCGCAATCGTGAACTGATGACGTTTTTGCAGAGAAATAAGGTCTCTCCGACGGCGGACGATTTAGCGCGGGTGGTGATGATTGCGCCCGGTAGCCAGAAGCCGGATGCCGCATTTTGGGCGTTTGTCAAAGAGCAGAGTTATTCGGACGATTCCTGCCTTGAACCGGATGCCTGCGTGCTGGTGAGTCAGGATCTTAACGGCGACGGTCAGCCTGAGCAGGTGCTGTATAACTTTATTGTTGCCGAGAGCCAGGTCTACGGCTTAAAAGAGGGGAAATGGACGCAGAAAGCGTTCGCCCGACTGCCGGACGGGTTTTCTAAGACGCAACTGTTGCACGCGATTGCCGGGCATCGGTTAGACTCAGCCCCCAAAGCCTGGCGCGATATCATTGTTGATGGTCAGCGGTTGGATGTGGATTACTACAACGAGTAAGCTTTTTGCCGGATGGCGGCATAAATGCCTTATCCGGCCTACGGAGCGGGATGCTGTAGGCCAGATAAGCGCCGCCATCAGACAATGATGTTGCCGACTAAGAGGCGATTAATGAACCTGTGGATCGGCAGGAGAGGCGTTGTTACGGATCTCCGCGATATCCATCGCATTGAACAGGTAATGATTGCCGCAGTAATCGCAGTGCATATCGATTTCGCCTTCTTCCGCCAGAATGCTGTCCACTTCTTCATCCGGCAATGTTTTCAGCGCGCCCGCGCAACGTTCGCGTGAACAGGTGCATTTGAACTCAACATCTTGCGGATCGTAGAGCGTGACTTCTTCTTCGTGATACAAACGCCACAAAACGTCATTTGCCGGTAACGTCAGCAGCTCTTCGCTTTTAATGGTTTCCGTCAACATGGCCAGATGGTCGAAATCCTCCGCCTGCGCGTTCTGTGCTGGCATCACCTGGAGCAACATTCCACCTGCCGCCGGTTTACCGTCGACATCGCCGGTACGAATAAACAGGCGCGTCGGCAACTGCTCGGAGCGCAGGAAGTAATCTTCCAGGCACGCCGCCAGAGTATCGCCTTCCAGACCCACTACGCCCTGATAGCGCTCACCCTCTTCCGGCGTAATGGTGATCACCAGATAGCCGTTGCCAACCAGCGTTTTGAGATCCGTATTGTCAGGGATGTCGCCCTGAACGCGAGCCACGCCGCGCATCTGCTGCTGATTATTGCCATTGATCACCGCCAGGCTTAATGGCCCGTCGCCCTGGAGCTGTACCGTAATGTCACCAGCAAACTTCAGCGTCGCGGTCAGTAGGCTAGTGGCGACCAGCAGTTCGGCCAGTACGGTTTTCACCGGCTGCGGATAGTTATGATTGTCGAGGATCTGTTGCAAGGTTTCCGAAACGGTTACCAGCTCGCCGCGAACGGCAAATTTTTCAAACAGATAACGATGTAATTGGTCATGTTGCGGCATAATCATCTCTCTTGCGGGTGACAGTTATTCGCTGTCGCCGTGTTTAAATCGTAACAGGTCGCGGCGCTCTTTCTTGTCCGGTCGCCTGTCCGGATGCGGCATGGTCAGGGCGTTAAGCTTGCGTGCCTGCGCCATTTTTTCGCGTTTTTCCACGCTTTCCGCCGTCTCTTCATACAGAGCGACGGCTTCGCTGGCCGGACGGCGCTGTTCGGTGATGGCTTTAACGATCACCGTCCGTTCGTCATTTCCCTGACGCAGGGTAAGGGTTGCGTTCAGCTCGACGATTTTGCTCGGCTTACTGCGCTGGCCGTTGTAATGCACCTTACCGCCTTCAATCATCTCGCGGGCCATCGCGCGGGTTTTATAAAAACGCGCGGCCCACAGCCATTTATCCAGTCTGACCTCAACGGAGGACTTTTCTTTCATGGCGTCTCCTTCACATCAGCGAGGGGATCAGACGGCGGTAGTCGTTCAGGGACGGATGGCGCGTATAGTGCTTTTCCGCCAGGCCGGAATCGGGATTCGTCACGCCAAGACAGTAGCGAATACCAAACCGGGCGGCGGCGTCGAGAATCGGTTCGCTGTCATCGATAAACAGCGTTTTCTCTGCGCTTATTCCCGTTTCCTCAGTGACAGCGCGCCATAACCGCTGATCCTCTTTGGGATAACCAAATGTGTGGGTGGAAAGTAATAAATCAAGGTGTGAGGCCAGACCGGTATGCTCCAGCTTCACCGCCAGGTTATGTGGATGCGCATTGGTGAGCAGAATCCGACGTTTTCCGCTGGCTTTTAACGCATTCAGAAACGGTACGGTATCGTCGCGCAAAACGGCGCGCGGCCCTTGCGCCGTCGTCATGGCGCAAATATCCAGACCCAGACGCTCGCTCCAGTAATCCAGACAGTACCAGTTTAGCGTATGCTGTACGGCATGATACTGCTGGCGAATATATTCCTGCGCGTCCTGCGGCGAAATACCCTGCTGCGCGCCGTAGGTTTCCGGTACCAGCTTTTGCCAGAAATAGTTATCGAACGCGAGATCGAGCAGCGTGCCGTCCATATCCAGCAAAACGGTATCCACGTTTTGCCAGTCAATATCAATATGCATGGGGAACTCCAGGGTAACGCAATTTGCGCGACAGGGTAGCATACCCTGTCGCACGGCGGCGCTATCAGATGAGATTTTCCGGAGAGACGGTTAACCTGGGATTGAGGCAGCTTTCATAGTATTCCTGGATGTCCGCCATACGGGTACGGTGGCGTTGATAACGTCTGAACGCCTGAATGCCGTTGTAGACCGCGCTCACTATCATTGCCAACATCAGCAGCGTGGTACCGAGGTAACGCCACCAGCCGGATTTATCGGGGATACGATGCAGGCTGATATGCTGCGTACCGTTGGCATCGGTATACACGCTGGTGACAATGCCCTCGGCGCTAAATGGCGTCTGCATGAGCGTTTGCGCCAGACGCTGGAAGGCGCTCCACTGTTCCTGCGCGGGATAGTCATACAGCGGCGTTGACGGCCAGGCCTGATCAACCAGTTCGCTGCCTTCATCGCTGGCGATCAGGAATCCGCCGGGAGCGGGGCTATTCAGCGACTGGGCGGCACGCGCGGTCTCGCGAGAAATAAACGGCGCCGTTGAGGTCGTGACCAGATTTTCCAGCGACTCTGCGCTTACGGGGCGTAGCAGCACGTTGACGCCGTCCAGTTTGCCGGCGTTCGCGCGTTTCACCAGCGCGTTCCAGTCCTTACTGTTACCGAGATTAACCAGCGCATTTTTCAGACGCACGCACTCGTCTTCCGCCGCGCACAAATCAGCGGTTTTCAGAACAATATCGCCAAAGTCATCTAATAATACCATGCCCGATTTTTGGATCGCGGAGCGTAAAGATGCGCTGACGCGCGAGTCGTCTTCGGGTTTTGGATGGAGCTGACGATTTACCGCCTGGCTTAGCGCCATCGCTTTATTCACCAGGTCTGATTCCGGTAGCGGTAACGCAGGCGCGTCATTCCAGATGATTTGCGAGCAATCGAACGGCATAAACGGTGAGTTAGACTGGCCGCTCCAGGTCGCGCCGGAATGAATATTACACATTCCTTTACCGCTCAGGTGCAGCGTATCGCCCACCCGCACGCCAGCTTTTTCAAGCTGTTTTACCGTTGTCGCTTCAATGGTTTGCGCGCCTTTCATCCACGATAGCGTGAACTTGATTGGCATATCCAGCGGGATCCAGAACAGCAGCATAAACAACACCAGCAGCGAACCGATAGCAATAACAGTGCTGCGTAACCAGTGCTGCAACGGGAAGTTTTTCACTTCATCATGCAGGGATAAAAACCGGCCCTGGCGCGCGACATGGCGATCAAGGTAAATATCAATATCCGTTTGTTGCCCAAGATCCTGCGTAATGTAGGGTTGCCAGTGGGCAGGGTAAATAAGGTCGATGATGCCCAGCGAAATATTGTTAATCTGCTCCTGATTATTCTCCCCAAACAGTCCCCAGCGGCGGGGCGTTCCCCGCAGACAGTGAATTTCCCGCAGCGCACTTTTCGACGGCGGCGCAAAAAGTCCCCAAAGTCCGGCTGCCAGCAACAGGATCGCGCCGCCTATCATCCACGGTACAAAAACGTCTGGCGTTATCAGACAGAAAAAGAATAACAAAAAGGAGGCGACGATTAACAACGCTTCGCGCAAGCCAGCCGGGCGGCTGAGCGCATATTCTTCGTGGGTCTCCTGACGGATATTCAACAGCTCAATCTGCTCGCTCTCTTCGCCGCGAATCGACGCCTGCGTAGAGGCCGTATTCTGTAGCGCGTAGCCGCGCGACTCCTGCATATACTCTTGCAGCGTATGGCCGTTTAAAGAGATCACCAGCGGCAGCGTATCCGTGAGGATTAGCTCAACGTTGTTTTCATCATTGATGTACTGTTCCCAGAAAGGCGGCAGATGGACTTCGACGGAGTCGAGGTAGTAGCGCCATTTATTAGGATCGTCAGTGGTAATGCCGTAGCGGGTGATGGAGTGAGTCAGTATCACGACACTGTTGCTTTCCGCGTTCAGCGTCAGCGAGATGGGCGCAGCACTGGCGCCTGTCGGCCCCGGAACTTGCTGGATCTGGCTAAGGTTATCGAGATAGTTTTCTACCGCGCTGCGCTCTTCGGGCAACAGTTTACGCGTTTGCGCGTCCTGAAAGGCGCTGATCCACGGTAAGCTCCCTCGTCTGGACTTTACCCGGAACCGCCATATTGCCAGTAGAGAGCAGGCCAGCAAAGCAGCTATAAAAATCAGAATGGTGCTCATGCTTTCCCCATCTTACTAAGTCTGTCAGGCGTGGTCAGTCGCACCCTGTCCAATAAACATTTTTCTGTGGTTGGCTATCGGCAAGCGTGGAGTTGAACTTGAGCATTGTAAAGCGCATCCCAGTGAAGGCAAATCATAGCAATACCACCAAAAACGGAATATCAGCAAATTCCTGGAGTTATTTCAACCTATTGACTTTTAATTTGAAATAAGAATTAATTTTTATTACGTTACATAAATGTAAATAAACGGCAATTCGCATTGCCGAAACCGTGCGGTATGTCGCACAATGACCACAGATTACACTGCAAAGATTCTCACAATGAGCAAATCATTACAAAAACCCACCATTCTGAAAGTGGAAACCGTCGCACAATCCCGACTGTTTAACGTAGAAAGCGTGGATCTGGAGTTCAGCAACGGCGTGCGTCGCGTGTATGAACGTATGCGACCATCAACCCGTGAGGCGGTAATGATTGTGCCGATCGTTGATGAGCATCTGATTCTTATTCGTGAGTATGCGGTGGGAACCGAATCCTATGAGCTGGGCTTCTCGAAAGGATTGATCGACCCGGGTGAGACCGTTTTTGAAGCGGCGAACCGGGAGCTCAAAGAAGAAGTCGGGTTTGGCGCGCATAACCTGACCTTCTTAAAAAAACTCAGCATGGCGCCCTCTTATTTTTCCAGCAAAATGAATATCGTGGTGGCGGAAGATCTCTATCCGGAGTCGCTGGAAGGCGACGAGCCTGAGCCATTGCCGCAGGTTCGCTGGCCGCTGGCGCATTTAATGGATCTGCTGGAAGACCCCGATTTTAACGAGGCCCGCAACGTCAGCGCGCTGTTTCTGGTACGCGAGTGGTTGAAAGCGCAGGGCCGAATTGCCTGATGGCGCTGCGTTGATCGAGCCAACGGAAAGTTCGTCTCCCTGTTCGCCGTCAGCCGGCAAACTGACTAGTCCTGATATAGGTTGACAGTTTTTTGTCTGTAAAACGCCTGATGAACATCATCGGGCGTTTTGTATTTCA
>NZ_JBGDUQ010000005.1:0-317179 GCF_046552175.1 Salmonella sp. SAL00672
GAACTCAGAAGTGAAACGCCGTAGCGCCGATGGTAGTGTGGGGTCTCCCCATGCGAGAGTAGGGAACTGCCAGGCATTAAATAGAATGAAAGGCTCAGTCGAAAGACTGGGCCTTTTGTTTTATCTGTGGTCTGTCGGTGAGCACTCTCCTGAGGAGGAGAAATCCGCCGGGAGCGGATTTGAACGTTGCGCAGCAACGGCCCGGAGGGTGGCGGGCAGGACGCCCGCCATAAACTGCCAGGCATCAGTTTAGTGAAGAAGCCCGTCCGTCAGGACGGGCTTCTTTGCGTGTGTGGTAACATTTAAAAATGTAGGCCTGATAAGCGCAGCGCCATCAGGCAACCGGCACCGCCGGATGGCCGCTTCGCCTTATCCGGCCTACATGCACTTATCAGACAGCGCCGCTACTCACGGATAAATTAAATTCAACAATGGATACGGTTTCCCAAGATCGTCGACCTCCGAACGTCCCGTCACCTTAAATCCCATTTTCTTATAAAATCCAACAGCTTGTGTATTCTGCTCGTTAACATTGGTTGTCAACCCTGGTGCCAGTGTTAACGCATGTTCAACCAGCATCTTACCGATACCCTGACCACGCACGTCCGGATCGACAAACAGCGCATCCATATGTTCGCCGGTAAGCAGCATAAATCCTACCGGCTCATCCTGATCGGTCACGGCAACCCATAGTGGCGCTTCTGGCAGAAAATCGCTCACCAGTTCTTCCAGTTCGGCCCGATAAGCGTTTGACAGAAAATCGTGCGTAGCATCGACTGAGCGACGCCAGATCGCAATCAGTTTTTCCCCTTCCTCATGCCTTGAACGGCGAATGTTAATCATCATCTTCACTCCTTTTTTGCTTACTTCTATTCTAATGCAAATGCTGTCGTGAAACTTTCTCACCTTGAACTTGCAGACTCGACATTCGCCTGATTTCTGAGTATCTTCAGCTATCTGGATGTCTAAACGTTTAAACGTATGTCGTGAGGTTATCAGGTTATGCCGATTCGCGTGCTGGACGAGCTACCCGCCGTCAATTTTTTACGTGAGGAGAATGTCTTCGTCATGACGACTTCTCGCGCATCAGGTCAGGAAATTCGCCCGCTAAAGGTACTTATCCTTAACCTGATGCCGAAGAAGATTGAAACGGAAAATCAGTTTCTGCGTTTGCTATCGAACTCGCCATTGCAGGTCGATATTCAACTACTGCGGATAGATGCCCGCGAGTCGAGGAACACGCCAGCCGAGCATCTGAACAACTTTTACTGTAACTTCGACGATATCTGCGATCAGAACTTTGATGGGCTTATCGTGACCGGAGCGCCGCTGGGTCTGGTGGAGTTTAATGACGTGGCTTACTGGCCGCAGATTAGGCAGGTGCTGGAATGGGCGAAAGATCACGTTACTTCGACGCTATTTGTCTGTTGGGCCGTCCAGGCTGCACTCAATATTCTTTATGGTATCCCTAAGCAGACCCGTACAGATAAACTTTCCGGCGTCTATGAACATCACATCCTTCATCCTCATGCTCTGTTAACGCGTGGTTTTGATGATTCGTTTCTTGCGCCACACTCACGCTATGCCGATTTCCCGGCGGCGCTAATACGGGATTATACGGATCTTGAAATTCTGGCCGAAACAGAAGAAGGGGATGCGTACCTGTTTGCCAGCAAAGATAAACGTATTGCGTTTGTCACCGGTCATCCTGAATATGACGCTCATACGTTAGCGGGTGAATATTTTCGTGACGTTGAGGCCGGGTTAAATCCGGAGGTTCCGTACAACTATTTCCCAAAAAACGATCCGCAAAACATACCGCGCGCAACCTGGCGCAGCCACGGTAATTTACTGTTTACTAACTGGCTCAACTATTATGTCTACCAGATTACGCCATATGATCTGCGTCACATGAATCCAACCCTGGATTAATCTTCTGCTTCTGACGATCCTAAAGCGTTTCAGCATGTTGAATCAGGCACCTTCGGGTGCCTTTTTTATTTCCGAAACGCACCTCATCATGTAATTAAATTTAATTTATATTGTTATCAATAGGTTAATGCATAATTAAATTAAAAATGGAAATTGTTTTTGATTTTGAAATTTAATTGAGTAGTCTTAGTTGTGTTGAACGAAAAGCGCACAGTGATCCTTCGTTCGCATTGGGGATGTATCTGGATCAACAACGAGGAGCTGCATGATGAATCCACAGGCAACCACAACTGATGAATTAACCTTTACCAGGCCGCAAGGCGAGCTGGAAAAGCAAGTCCTGACCGCTGAAGCAGTCGAGTTTTTGACGGAGTTAGTCACCCGTTTTACGCCAAAACGCAATAAACTCCTGGCTGCACGTATCCAGCAACAGCAGGATATTGATAACGGTAAGTTGCCTGATTTTATTTCGGAAACCACTTCCATTAGAGAAAGTAATTGGCAGATTCGTGGTATTCCGGCGGATTTACAGGATCGCCGAGTAGAAATTACCGGGCCGGTTGAACGTAAAATGGTGATTAATGCCCTGAACGCAAATGTGAAAGTGTTTATGGCGGATTTTGAAGACTCGCTGGCGCCGGACTGGAATAAAGTTATTGATGGTCAAATCAACCTGCGTGATGCGGTGAACGGCACCATTAGCTATACCAACGAAGCCGGAAAAATCTATCAGCTCAAGCCCGATCCGGCCGTATTGATTTGTCGTGTACGTGGTCTACATCTGCCAGAAAAACATGTTACCTGGCGGGGGGAAGCCATTCCCGGCAGCCTGTTTGATTTTGCTCTGTACTTTTTCCACAACTATAAAGCGCTGCTCGCTAAAGGTAGCGGCCCGTATTTTTACCTGCCGAAAACGCAAGCCTGGCAGGAGGCAGCCTGGTGGAGTGAAGTTTTCAGCTACGCCGAAGACCGCTTTAACCTGCCGCGCGGTACGATCAAAGCGACCCTGTTGATTGAAACGCTGCCGGCTGTTTTCCAGATGGATGAGATTCTTCATGCGCTGCGTGATCATATCGTCGGTCTCAACTGTGGTCGCTGGGATTATATTTTCAGCTATATCAAAACGTTGAAAAATCACCCGGATCGCGTCTTGCCGGACAGGCAGGTGGTAACGATGGACAAACCGTTTCTGAGCGCCTACTCGCGCCTGCTGATCAAAACCTGCCACAAGCGCGGCGCGTTCGCGATGGGCGGTATGGCGGCGTTTATCCCGAGCAAAGACGTTGAACGCAACAATCAGGTCCTTGCCAAAGTGAAAGCGGATAAAGCGCTGGAAGCGAACAACGGCCACGACGGCACGTGGATTGCGCATCCTGGGTTGGCGGATACCGCAATGGCCGTCTTTAACGAGGTACTGGGCGAGCACAAAAATCAGCTGTTCATTACCCGTGATGAAGATGCGCCGATTACCGCTGAACAGTTACTGGAGCCATGTGAAGGCGAACGCACAGAAGCGGGAATGCGCGCCAATATTCGCGTGGCAGTGCAGTACATTGAAGCGTGGATCTCCGGCAATGGCTGTGTACCGATTTACGGTCTGATGGAGGATGCCGCGACGGCGGAAATCTCACGAACCTCTATCTGGCAGTGGATTCACCATGAGAAAACACTGAGCAATGGAAAACCCGTAACGAAAGCGCTTTTCCGCGAAATGTTGGCGGAAGAGATGCGGGTAATCCAGGACGAACTGGGCGAGCACCGCTACAGCAGCGGGCGCTTCGACGATGCCGCACGTCTGATGGAGCAAATCACCACCTCAGATGACTTAATCGACTTCCTCACCCTGCCGGGCTATCGCTTACTGGCTTAATTCACCACATAACAATATGGAGCATCTGCACATGAAAACCCGTACTCAACAAATCGAAGAATTACAGAAAGAGTGGACACAACCGCGCTGGGAAGGCATCACCCGCCCGTACAGCGCGGAGGAGGTGGTGAAATTACGCGGCTCGGTTAACCCGGAGTGCACGCTGGCGCAGCTCGGCGCCGCGAAAATGTGGCGGCTGTTGCACGGTGAAGCGAAAAAAGGCTATATCAACAGCCTTGGCGCGCTGACCGGCGGTCAGGCGTTGCAGCAGGCGAAAGCTGGTATTGAGGCGATTTATCTTTCAGGCTGGCAGGTGGCGGCAGATGCCAACCTGGCATCCAGCATGTATCCGGATCAATCGTTGTACCCGGCAAACTCTGTTCCGGCGGTAGTGGATCGGATCAACAACACTTTCCGTCGTGCAGATCAGATCCAGTGGGCATCCGGTATTGAACCCAACGATCCGCGCTATGTGGATTACTTCCTGCCGATCGTTGCTGATGCGGAAGCCGGTTTTGGCGGCGTTCTGAATGCCTTCGAACTGATGAAATCGATGATTGAAGCCGGTGCAGCGGCCGTTCACTTCGAAGATCAGCTGGCGTCGGTGAAGAAATGCGGCCATATGGGCGGCAAGGTGCTGGTCCCCACGCAGGAGGCGATTCAGAAACTGGTTGCTGCGCGTCTGGCCGCTGATGTGATGGGCGTCCCGACGCTGGTGATTGCGCGCACCGATGCGGATGCGGCAGATCTGATCACCTCCGACTGCGATCCCTATGACAGCGGTTTCATTACCGGCGAACGCACCAGCGAAGGTTTTTACCGCACCCATGCGGGCATTGAGCAGGCGATCAGCCGCGGTCTGGCGTATGCCCCGTATGCCGATCTGGTGTGGTGCGAAACCTCTACGCCGGATCTCGAACTGGCGCGTCGTTTTGCCGATGCTATCCACGCGAAGTATCCGGGCAAACTGCTGGCCTATAACTGTTCACCATCCTTCAACTGGCAGAAGAATCTGGACGACAAGACCATTGCCAGCTTCCAGCAGCAGTTGTCGGACATGGGTTACAAATACCAGTTTATTACCCTGGCGGGCATCCACAGCATGTGGTTCAACATGTTCGACCTGGCGCATGCATACGCGCAGGGCGAGGGCATGAAGCACTATGTTGAGAAGGTTCAACAACCCGAGTTCGCCGCGGCGAAAGACGGCTACACCTTTGTTTCCCACCAGCAGGAAGTGGGTACTGGTTACTTCGACAAAGTCACCACCATTATTCAGGGCGGCGCGTCATCCGTTACCGCATTAACGGGTTCCACCGAAGAATCGCAGTTTTGATTGATGCCCGGTGGCGCTGCGCTTACCGGGCCTACAGATAGCGTAGGCCGGATAAGCGAACGCGCCATCCGGCAGGACGTGGTGCCGGATGAGGGGAAAAAATGCCGCGTGGCCTGGAATTACTGATTGCTCAAACCATCCTGCAAGGCTTTGACGCGCAGTATGGTCGATTTCTGGAAGTGACTTCCGGCGCGCAGCAGCGTTTTGAACAGGCCGACTGGCACGCCGTCCAGCAGGCGATGAAAAGCCGTATCCACCTCTATGATCATCATGTGGGTCTGGTGGTGGAGCAACTGCGCTGTATTACCGATGGCAAAAGTACCGACGCGGATTTCCTTTTACGCGTTAAAGAGCATTACACCCGGCTGTTGCCGGATTACCCGCGCTTCGAGATTGCGGAGAGCTTTTTCAACTCCGTTTATTGCCGGTTATTTGACCACCGCTCGTTAACACCCGAGCGGTTGTTTATTTTCAGTTCGCAACCGGAGCGTCGCTTCCGTACTATCCCGCGCCCGCTGGCCAAAGACTTCTTTCCCGATCACGGTTGGGAGCTGCTGTTGATGCGCATACTCAGTGACTTACCGCTGCGTCTGCCCTGGCAGAATAAAAGCCGGGATATCCGCTATATTATCGCGCACCTGACTGAAACACTGGGCGAGGACGCGCTACCTCGCTGCCATGTCCAGGTGGCGAACGAGTTGTTTTACCGTAATAAAGCGGCCTGGCTGGTAGGTAAATTAACCACACCTGACGGTACGCTGCCGTTTTTATTGCCGATTCATCGCACTGATGAGGGTGAACTATTTGTCGATACCTGCCTGACCACCACGGCAGAAGCGAGCATTGTGTTTGGTTTTGCCCGCTCTTATTTTATGGTGTATGCGCCGCTGCCTGCCGCGCTGGTTGAGTGGTTGCGTGAAATCCTGCCGGGTAAAACCACTGCCGAACTGTATATGGCGATTGGCTGCCAGAAACATGCGAAAACCGAAAGCTACCGCGAATATTTATGTTATCTGGCTGAAAGTGATGAGAAATTCATTGAGGCGCCTGGTATCCGCGGCATGGTGATGCTGGTGTTTACCCTGCCAGGTTTCGACCGGGTATTTAAAATCATTAAAGACAAATTCGCCCCGCAGAAAGAGATGTCTGCCGCCCATGTGCGTGCCTGTTATCAACTGGTAAAAGAGCATGATCGCGTCGGTCGTATGGCGGATACCCAGGAGTTTGAGAATTTCGTACTGGATAAACGGCAAATCGATCCGGCGCTGATGGCGCTGTTACGGCAAGAAGCGCCAGAGAAGATTACCGATCTTGGGGAACATATCGTCATTCGCCATCTCTATATTGAACGTCGCATGGTGCCGCTCAATATCTGGCTGGAACAGGTAGAAGGCCAGCAGTTGCGCGATGCGATAGAAGAATATGGTAATGCGATTCGCCAGCTTGCCGCCGCTAATATTTTCCCCGGCGATATGTTGTTTAAAAACTTTGGCGTTACCCGTCATGGCCGCGTGGTGTTCTACGACTACGATGAAATTTGCTACATGACGGAAGTGAATTTCCGCGATATTCCGCCAGCGCGTTATCCGGAAGACGAACTGGCCAGCGAACCCTGGTATAGCGTCTCGCCGGGTGATGTTTTCCCGGAGGAGTTTCGCCACTGGCTGTGTGCCGATCCGCGTATCGGGCCATTGTTTGAAGAGATGCATGCCGACCTGTTTCGCGCCGATTACTGGCGCGCGCTACAGACGCGTATTAAAGAAGGGCATGTAGAAGATGTGTATGCCTATCGACGTCGCCAGCGCTTTAGCGTGCGTTACGGCGCGATCTCAAGTACGGCGAACTCTTCGTAAACCAGTTCCATCTCCGGCGACCAATTACCCTCGCGCTCAAAAAAGGCCCGGTGTGCCGCTTGCCAGTACGCCAGGCTAAGATCGCCTTCGCCTTCCAGTGCGGCGAGATCGGCGCTCATCTCGTTAAAACGGATCAGCCTGAGCGCCAGCGTGCGTATGACGCACACGGCGTCGCCTGTGCCGTTGAGCACAATGTGATATGACCCGGGCGTGACAGGGGGTTGCTCTTTCTGATAGCTAACCAGCGAGCTACAGGTGCCACGCTTTTTACCGGCGACCACTAGCGCCGCCAGCTCGTCGGCCAGCGCCGGCGAATCACCGAAAGACCAACAGAAGGCCTGTGGGTACTTCTCCTGCCAGTATAATTTCAGGCTGCTCATTTCAGCGAGTTCCACCATAGGCCAGCGTTACCTCTTTCGCCGCTTTAATCACCATGGCGCCAAGTTCGGTGACGCGATCGTCGGTAATGCGTGAGCAGGGACCGGAAATAGAGAGGGCCGCAAACGGTTCGCGGTGTTCGTCATAAATACACGAGGCCACGCAGCGCAGACCGAGCGCATGTTCTTCGTCGTCAAAGGAATAGCCGCGCTTGCGTGTTTGGGCGAGGTCATCTTTCAGATGGATCGGCGACACCAGCGTCGCATGGGTATAAGCGTGCAACCCCTTGCGGTGCAGCAGACTGGTAACCTGTTCCTCACTGAGCTGTGATAAAAACGCCTTGCCCGCGCCAGAGGCGTGCATGGGCAGCTTGCCGCCAATAGGGGCGGACATGCGCATCAATTGTGTGCACTGCACCTGGTCGATAATAATGGCCTGATGGTCGCTCTGGTCGAGTACGGCAAGGTTTACCGTTTCGCCGGAGTCCTCCATCAGCTTGCGCAAAATCGGATGGACAATCGCCAGCAGATTACGGCTCTGTAAGAAGCTGCTACCGACGATAAACGCGTGTGCGCCTACGGCCCAGTGGCCCAGCTCACCAACCTGGCGGACAAAACCCTGTTGCTGCATGGTGGTGAGTAGACGGTGAGTCGTGGAATTAGGCAAACCCGCCTGTTGCGCCAGTTCGGTCAGCGCGACGCTGCCGTTGGACTCGGCAATCCACTCCAGCAGCTTCAGACCGCGAGTTAAAGACTGAACCTGCCCGGTTACGGGTGCAGTGGTAGCGGCAGGTTTTCTCCCGCGTTTCGCGGGAACAGGGGCAACCATGGCAGACTCCTTTTTCTGTATCGTGGAAATCATTTTCGTTTTATTCAATTATAATGCAAGAGTTCCTGAACTGATCGGATGAGTGACATCACAGGATGCCCGATGGCGCTGCGCTTATCAGGCCTACGCTTTGGGAGCCGCCAAAGTAATTTGTAGACTGATAAGGCGCTTGCGCCGCCATCCGGCAAAGCGACAGAAGTGGGTGGCAAGCTGAACATGTCTCATGTTGCCCGTTGTTCTCTTTTCCGCCAGCACGCTTTGTGCCAGTATGGCTCGTTACGTGGAGCGTTGTCGGGAGCGAGTGTGAGCAGCAAAGTTGAACAACTGCGTGCGCAGTTAAATGAACGTATTCTGGTGCTGGACGGCGGTATGGGCACCATGATCCAGAGCTATCGTCTACATGAAGAAGATTTCCGCGGGGAGCGCTTTGCCGACTGGCCCTGCGACCTGAAAGGCAACAATGACCTGCTGGTACTCAGCAAGCCGGAGGTGATCGCCGCTATCCACAACGCCTACTTTGAGGCTGGCGCGGATATCATCGAAACCAACACCTTTAACTCGACAACCATTGCGATGGCGGATTACCGGATGGAATCCCTGTCGGCGGAAATTAACTATGCGGCGGCCAAACTGGCGCGCGCCTGCGCCGATGAATGGACGGCGCGAACACCAGAAAAACCACGCTTTGTTGCGGGCGTGCTTGGTCCAACTAACCGCACGGCCTCCATTTCACCGGACGTCAACGACCCGGCGTTTCGTAATATCACCTTCGATCAGCTGGTGGCGGCCTACCGTGAATCCACTAAAGCGCTGGTGGAAGGTGGCGTAGATCTGATTCTGATTGAGACCGTCTTTGACACCCTGAATGCGAAAGCGGCGGTGTTTGCGGTGAAAGAAGAGTTTGAAGCGCTGGGCGTTGATCTGCCGATCATGATTTCCGGCACCATCACCGACGCCTCTGGCCGTACGCTTTCCGGCCAGACGACCGAAGCCTTTTATAACTCGCTGCGCCACGCCGAGGCGCTCACTTTTGGCCTTAACTGCGCGCTGGGGCCAGATGAACTGCGCCAGTACGTCCAGGAACTGTCGCGGATTGCCGAATGCTACGTCACCGCGCACCCGAACGCCGGCCTGCCGAACGCTTTCGGCGAGTATGACCTCGACGCCGACACCATGGCGAAACAGATTCGCGAATGGGCGGAAGCGGGCTTCCTGAATATCGTTGGCGGCTGCTGCGGCACCACGCCGGAGCATATTGCGGCGATGAGCCGCGCCGTTGCCGGTTTGTCGCCGCGCCAACTGCCGGATATCCCGGTGGCCTGCCGCCTTTCCGGCCTGGAGCCGCTGAACATTGGTGACGATAGCCTGTTTGTCAACGTCGGCGAACGTACTAACGTCACCGGCTCGGCCAAATTTAAACGCTTGATCAAAGAAGAGAAATACAGCGAAGCGCTGGATGTCGCCCGTCAGCAGGTAGAAAGCGGCGCGCAGATTATTGATATCAATATGGATGAGGGGATGCTCGACGCCGAAGCGGCGATGGTGCGTTTCCTCAGCCTGATTGCCGGTGAGCCGGACATTGCCCGTGTACCAATCATGATCGACTCCTCGAAATGGGAAGTTATCGAAAAAGGGCTGAAGTGTATTCAGGGTAAAGGCATCGTGAACTCCATCTCGATGAAAGAGGGCGTGGAGACCTTTATCCATCACGCGAAGCTCCTGCGTCGCTACGGCGCCGCGGTGGTGGTGATGGCTTTTGACGAACAGGGGCAGGCCGATACCCGCGAGCGTAAAATCGAAATTTGCCGCCGAGCCTACAAAATTCTCACCGAAGAGGTGGGTTTCCCGCCGGAAGACATCATCTTCGACCCGAATATCTTCGCCGTGGCGACCGGTATTGAAGAGCACAACAACTACGCGCAGGACTTTATCGGCGCTTGCGAAGACATCAAACGCGAGCTGCCGCACGCGCTGATCTCCGGCGGCGTGTCTAACGTGTCCTTCTCGTTCCGCGGCAACGACCCGGTACGTGAGGCTATCCACGCGGTATTCCTCTACTACGCCATCCGCAACGGCATGGACATGGGCATCGTCAACGCCGGACAGCTGGCGATTTATGACGACCTGCCCGCCGAGCTGCGCGATGCGGTTGAAGATGTCATTCTTAACCGTCGCGATGACGGCACTGAGCGTTTGCTGGATTTGGCGGAGAAATACCGCGGCAGCAAAACCGACGAAGCTGCCAACGCCCAGCAGGCGGAATGGCGTAGCTGGGACGTGAAAAAGCGTCTCGAATACTCGCTGGTGAAAGGCATTACCGAATTTATCGAACAGGATACCGAAGAAGCCCGCCAGCAGGCCGCCCGCCCGATTGAGGTGATCGAAGGCCCGCTGATGGACGGCATGAACGTGGTCGGCGACCTGTTCGGCGAAGGGAAAATGTTCCTGCCGCAGGTGGTGAAATCCGCTCGTGTGATGAAACAAGCGGTGGCCTACCTGGAGCCGTTTATTGAAGCCAGCAAAGAAAAAGGCTCCAGCAACGGCAAGATGGTGATTGCCACCGTGAAGGGCGATGTGCACGACATTGGCAAGAACATTGTTGGCGTGGTGCTGCAATGCAACAACTACGAAATCGTCGATCTTGGCGTGATGGTGCCAGCGGAGAAAATCCTCAGAACGGCGCGTGAAGTGAATGCCGATCTGATCGGTCTTTCCGGGCTGATTACCCCGTCGCTGGACGAAATGGTCAACGTGGCGAAAGAGATGGAGCGTCAGGGCTTTACTATCCCGCTACTGATCGGCGGCGCAACCACTTCGAAAGCGCATACGGCGGTGAAAATCGAGCAGAACTACAGCGGTCCGACGGTCTACGTGCAGAATGCTTCGCGTACCGTGGGCGTGGTGGCGGCGCTACTCTCCGACACCCAGCGCGATGACTTTGTCGCCCGTACCCGCAAAGAGTACGAAACCGTGCGTATTCAGCACGCCCGCAAAAAACCGCGCACGCCGCCGGTCACGCTGGAAGCGGCGCGCGATAACGATCTGGCGTTCGATTGGGAACGCTACACCCCGCCGGTAGCCCACCGTCTGGGCGTGCAGGAGGTGGAAGCCAGCATCGAAACGCTGCGCAACTACATCGACTGGACGCCGTTCTTTATGACCTGGTCGCTGGCCGGCAAATACCCGCGCATTCTGGAAGATGAGGTGGTGGGCGTTGAGGCGCAGCGTCTGTTTAAAGACGCCAATGATATGCTGGATAAACTCAGCGCCGAGAAACTGTTGAATCCGCGTGGCGTGGTGGGCCTGTTCCCGGCGAACCGCATTGGCGATGACATCGAAATTTATCGCGACGAAACCCGTACTCATGTTCTGACGGTCAGCCACCACCTGCGCCAGCAGACCGAGAAAGTCGGTTTTGCCAACTACTGTCTGGCGGATTTTGTCGCGCCGAAACTGAGTGGAAAAGCGGATTACATCGGTGCTTTCGCAGTCACCGGCGGTCTTGAAGAAGACGATCTGGCTGATGCTTACGAAGCGCAACACGACGACTATAACAAGATCATGGTGAAGGCGATTGCCGACCGCCTGGCGGAAGCCTTTGCCGAGTACCTGCACGAGCGCGTGCGTAAGGTTTACTGGGGCTATGCGCCGAACGAGAGCCTGAGCAACGAAGAACTGATCCGCGAAAACTACCAGGGGATTCGCCCGGCGCCGGGTTATCCTGCCTGCCCGGAACATACCGAAAAAGGCACTATCTGGCAGCTACTGGATGTCGAAAAACACACCGGGATGAAGCTCACCGAATCTTTCGCCATGTGGCCTGGCGCGTCGGTCTCCGGCTGGTACTTCAGCCATCCTGAGAGCAAATACTTCGCGGTAGCGCAGATCCAACGCGATCAGGTGACAGATTATGCTTTCCGTAAAGGAATGAGCGTTGAGGACGTTGAGCGGTGGCTGGCGCCGAACCTGGGTTACGATGCGGACTGATTCATAAAATCGTCACTTTTCCTTACAACATACAAGGCACTCATTGGGTGCCTTGTCTCTTTCTTACAATTAAACCCTTATACTGAAGGAAGGCTCTACGCTGAATTTGCCGGATGGCGGCGTAAACGCCTTATCCAGCATACCGTATTACGTATGGTAAGCCCGGTGGCGTGCAACGCCAGCAGGCCTTAACGCTGTGCGCCATCAGGCAATTTATCGCAAGTGAGCTTCAGGAAAACGTATAACGATAAGGAGAACCTGACGCCGTGTTAACTTTGCTCCATCTACTTTCTGCCGTTGCGCTGTTGGTATGGGGAACACATATCGTTCGTACTGGCGTAATGCGCGTGTTTGGCGCGCGTCTACGCACTGTCCTCAGCCGCAGCGTGGAAAAGAAACCGCTCGCCTTTTGTGCGGGTATCGGTGTTACCGCGCTGGTACAAAGCAGTAACGCCACCACTTTATTGGTAACGTCGTTTGTCGCCCAGGATCTTGTCGCCCTGACGCCAGCTCTGGTGATTGTGCTGGGCGCTGATGTGGGTACTGCGCTAATGGCGCGTATTCTCACCTTTGATTTGTCGTGGCTGTCGCCGCTGCTGATTTTTATTGGCGTGATTTTCTTTTTGGGACGTAAGCAGTCCCGTGCCGGGCAGCTTGGTCGCGTCGGTATCGGGCTTGGCCTGATTCTACTGGCGCTGGAGCTGATTGTGCAGGCGGTGACGCCGATCACTCAGGCTAATGGCGTGCAGGTCATTTTCGCGTCGCTGACGGGCGACATTATGCTGGATGCGCTGATTGGCGCGATGTTCGCTATTATCAGTTATTCCAGCCTGGCGGCGGTGTTGCTGACGGCGACCCTGACGGCGGCGGGGATTATATCGTTCCCGGTAGCGTTGTGCCTGGTCATCGGCGCCAATCTGGGATCGGGGCTGCTGGCGATGCTCAATAACAGCGCCGCCAATGCTGCCGCGCGTCGCGTAGCGCTCGGCAGCCTATTGTTCAAATTGATCGGCAGCCTGGTCATCCTGCCGTTTGTCCATCCGCTGGCGAATCTGATGGATGAGCTATCGCTACCGAAATCAGAGCTGGTGATCTATTTCCACGTTTTCTATAACCTGGTGCGCTGCCTGGCGATGGTGCCATTTGCCGAGCTGATGGCGCGTTTTTGTAAACGAATTATTCGTGATGAGCCTGAACTGGATACCCATCTGAAGCCGAAACATCTGGATGTCAGCGCGCTGGATACGCCAACGCTGGCGCTGGCTAATGCTGCCCGCGAGGTGTTGCGCATTGGCGATGCGATGGAACAGATGATGGAAGGGCTAAAAAAGGTCATGCACGGCGAGCCGCGTGAAGAGAAAGCGCTGCGCAAGCTGGCGGATGACGTTAACGTGCTCTACACCGCGATTAAGCTTTATCTGGCGCGAATGCCGAAAGACGAGCTGGCGGCGGAGGAGTCCCGCCGGTGGGCGGAGATTATTGAGATGGCCCTGAACCTCGAACAGGCGTCGGATATTATCGAGCGAATGGGCAGTGAGATTGCCGACAAGTCGCTGGCGGCGCGTCGGGCATTTTCAGAAGAAGGATTGAAAGAGCTGGATGCGCTTTACGATCAACTGCTCAGTAATCTGCAACTGGCGATGTCGGTCTTTTTCTCCGGTGATGTCACCAGCGCCCGTCGGTTGCGCCGCAGTAAACATCGCTTCCGTATACTTAATCGCCGATACTCACATGCGCATGTCGACCGCCTGCACCAGCAGAACGTGCAAAGTATTGAAACCAGCTCGCTCCATTTAGGGCTGCTGGGCGATATGAAGCGTCTTAACTCACTGTTCTGTTCGGTCGCCTATAGCGTACTGGAACAGCCGGATCAGGACGAGGAACGGGGCGAGTATTAAGTGAAATGCCGGATGGCGGTGTAAACGTCTTCCGGCCTACGGAGAACATGCGTGTAGGCCCGTCATTCGGCATTCAATGTGGCCAGAGATTAAAAGCGATGACCCGCTTCCAGCGCCACGGCCTCCTCGCCCGCTTTAAACACCCAGGTGGTATTCGGGCCGCCGAGAACCGCCTGGCCGTTGCTCACCTGAATCCAGTTACCTTCCGGCAAACCAATCACTGCCAGTTCCGGCGCGACCACCAGCAGTTCGCGAATACGCTGCTCGCGGGTCTCGCCCTTATGACCTTCCGGCAAGGCGTTAGTGAAGTGAGGATTAATTTGCAGCGGGAACAGATCCAGCGCGTCGAAACCGTTTGGATCGACGATCGGCATATCGTTGGTCGTGCGGATAGTCGGGCAGGCAAGGTTGGCGCCCGCGCTCCAGCCGATATACAGCGCGCCGCGTTTTACCCTGTCCGCCATCGGCGCCAGCAGCCCGCGTTCACGCGATTCTTTCAGTAGCTGGAAGGTATTTCCGCCGCCGACAATAATGATTTCCGCTTTCTCAATCGCCGCAAGCGGATCGGCGACACGATGAATCCCTGTGACGTTTACCCCTAATGGCGCAAGCACCTCTGCGGTTTTATCCGTGTACTCGTCCCATGTTTGCGTGACGCCGGCAAACGGAATAAACACGGCTGAGCGTCGACCGTTCAACTGATTCGCTATCAGCGGCAGAGCGTGTTCCAGCCAGGCTTTACCCGGCAGCGTCGAGTTACTTAATAAAAGCAGTTCCATTACTTCTCCACCTCATCAGGAAATGTCAAAACGTAATAATGCTACCATTATCCATTTAATGTCTTACTGATATGGCTCATGATGTTACGCGTGTCACAGGCAAAGCGCGGTCGCTAAAAGTGACGACAGGCCAGATCTGCCATCTGGTATCGCCTGAAAAATTACAGGTATAATCCGCAAAATTATTTAACACGTTTAGAGACGAAAATGGCAAAACTGACCTTACAAGAGCAACTGCTACAAGCGGGATTAGTGACCAGCAAAAAAATGGCCAAAGTCCAGCGCACGGCTAAAAAATCACGCGTTCAGGCTCGTGAGGCCAGAGAGGCAGTGGAAGAAAATAAAAAGGCGCAACTTGAGCGTGATAAACAACTCAGTGAACAGCAAAAACAAGCGGTTTTAGCGAAAGAGTTTAAAGCTCAGGTTAAGCAACTTATTGAAATGAATAGAATCAATGTATCTAAAGGCGATATTGGTTTTAACTTCACCGATAATAACGTCATCAAAAAAATAGACGTGGATAAGCTCACTCAGACGCAACTGATTAATGGGCGTCTCGCGATTGCGCGTCTGGTTATCAATAACAGCGGTGAATGTGAATATGCGATTATTCCCGCGAGCGTCGCCGATAAAATCGCACAACGAGATGCGGACAGTATTGTCGTAAACAGTGCGCTGAGTCAGGAAGAGCAGGACGAAGATGATCCGTATGCCGATTTTAAAGTTCCTGACGATTTGATGTGGTAAGTCACATTCCCGACGTTTATGTAGAAAAATTTCTCAGAGAGTAAATATGCTGACCGACACATCTACCCGGCTTAATAAATATATCAGTGAAAGCGGCATCTGTTCGCGTCGCGAGGCGGACCGTTTTATCGAACAGGGCAATGTTTTTATCAACGGCAAACGCGCCGCCATTGGCGATCAGGTGGTCGCCGGGGATGTTGTTAAAGTAAATGGTCGGTTGATTGAGCCGCGAGAAGCGGATGATTTAGTGCTGATTGCGCTGAATAAACCGGTTGGCATTGTCAGTACCACTGAAGACGGCGAACGCGACAATATTGTCGATTTTGTGAACCACAGCAAACGTATCTTCCCGATTGGTCGTCTGGATAAAGACTCGCAGGGGCTGATATTTCTGACTAACCACGGCGATCTGGTCAATAAGATTCTGCGTGCCGGTAACGATCACGAAAAAGAGTATCTGGTGACGGTGGATAAACCGATTACCGACGAGTTTATTCGCGGTATGGGCGCTGGCGTGCCGATTCTGGGTACCGTCACCAAAAAATGTAAGGTGAAAAAAGAGGCGCCGTTTGTCTTTCGCATTACCCTGGTGCAGGGATTAAACCGTCAGATCCGTCGTATGTGTGAATACTTTGGTTATGAAGTGACGAAACTGGAGCGTACGCGCATTATGAACGTCAGCCTGAGCGGGATTCCGCTGGGCGAGTGGCGCGATCTGACGGACGATGAGCTGATCGATCTGTTTAAATTGATTGAGCGTTCCTCTTCCGAAGCCAAACCAAAGGCCAAAGCGAAGCCGAAGACCACGGGTATTAAGCGACCGGTCGTGGCGATCGAAAAAAGCAATGAGAAAGCACGCCCGACATCAAGCGGTAAGCGCTTTACCTCGCCGGGACGAAAGAAAAAAGGACGTTAACGTCTGCCGCGCGTCGGCGTATTCGCTGACCAGGAGAATGACGCTTCCGTATCGGGTTTATACGCCTGCTTTTTCTTCAACTGGCGGGCTTTTTTCGCTTCAGCCTCACGCAGCGCCATCAGCTTATCGATGTACTCCTTTTTTACGCTGTTGGTCTCAGAATTGGTCAGCGGACGACCGTGCGCAATACGGGCGCGGTCCAGCAACGTTTTCAGTTCGCGCTGTTCGCGCTCGGTCATCTCTTTTTGGGTAATGCGGGGGAGTGCCATACGGGTGCCCTCAGTTAGCCGATGCATTTAGTCTACGGCAATACGCAACGGGCGGATAGCGCTCAGTCAGCAATCCGCAGCTTTCCGGCGAAATCCTGTGGCGTATAACCCGTTGACGTAAATCCTTTATCCGTGATGATGTTATCGATTTCTTTTACGCTTGCGATGCACATCACACCGTCCTGACCAAATTTGGTATGGTCGGCGAGAATCACTGATTTTTTGCTCATCGCAATCATGGCTTTGGCAACGTAGGCTTCTTCAAAGCTCTTCACCAACACGCCATGCTGGGGAGAAATGCCGCCAGCGCCAATAAAACAGATATCCGCGTGAATTGCGTTAATCTGCTGACACACCGAGACGCCGAGGTTGGCGCGAAAATGGTAATCATATTCGCCGCCTAATACATACACGCGGGCCTGCAGGTTATGCTCTTTAATTTTATCGGCAATCAGGGCTGAATTGGTAATCACGGAAAAAGCGAGAGGCGGTAATTGCTCGGCCAGAATAAGGTTAGTTGTACAGGAGTCAATAAACAATGTATCCCGTTCACTGACCATTTCGGCGGCAAGTTTGCCAATCGCTATTTTCTCTTCGCGATGCGCCTCTATTCTTGCGCTAAACGCATCCTCCTGGACAACTTGCTTTTTGACTGCGCCCCCATGAATCTTAGTGATTTTGCCTTCTGATTCCAGTAAGGAGAGATCGCGACGAATGGTTTCCGAGGTGACGTTGAGCATTTCCGATAATTTAATAACGGTGACTTCACCGAATTTGTTTAATTCATCAAGAATATGTTTTCGTCTTTTAATTGGATTCATTATCTTTCGCCGCCGTCAACCTTTGGCGCATGGTAACTGGATGCGTAAGGCAACGCAACCACTCCAACGCATGGACGATACCCTCCTCATCATTCGTGGCAGTCACATAGCCGGCCTGCCGCTTTACTGCATCCGGCGCGTTGCCCATTGCGATGCTGATTCCGGCGGCGGCAAACATGCTGACATCATTCTGCTGATCGCCAATCGCGACCACCTTGTCAGAAGATATATTTAAATAATGAATTAATTGTTCTATTATGCACCCTTTATTTACATCGGATCTTTGAATATCAATATAATTTTCTCCCGTGACAACCGCATAATATCCACAAGGCAGGTGATTATTCACTTCTGTACACAGAGTATCTATCTCCGAAGATGCGGCAACAAGTGTAATTTTATATATATTGCGACGATTAAAGATATTTTCTGCAGTTTCAGTTATAAGCTGTAACCCAAATAAGCGGGCTTCATATGTTGTCCAGGGCGCAATTAGTCTATCGTCACGATGGTAAATTGCTTCGGCACTAAAAAAATGGTGGTGATAGCGGGAAAGAGAAATATGCTGGTCAATATTCCACAGGTCTGTGGCGGTCAGCGGGGCAGCATGAATAATGCGCTGCTCCGCCATCTCCAGAAGGTGTCCGCAGTTAAAACCGGCGCACCAGCTAAACAACCTATCAACCTGTTGTTGGCGTAGCAGGCGTACCATTGAGGAGACCGGTCTGGCGGAACATGCCGCCAGTAGACCACCGTTCTGGCGGAACGCAATCAGCGCCTGGCGCGTGCGCGGGCTGATTGTTTTCTGCGAGGTGAGTAATGTTCCATCCAGATCGGTGATCAACAACATCTCTCGTTCCCTGATATCAATGAACAATAAAAGGCGTAACGGCTTCTTTGGCGGCGTTGCACACCATGTTGTCGATAGCCGTACCGACCACCAAAATATTGACTCCGGTATCTTTAAACGCTTTCGCGTTGGCGAGGTTAATCCCGCCTTCCGCCAGCGTCGGAACATCCACCGCGCCGACCAACGCCTGCAGGCGATCTTTAATCATCTGCGGGATATCGCCTGCCGCTACGCCTTCATAGCTCATGCCGGTCATCAGACCAATCATATCCACGCCGATATCCTGCATCCGCTTCGCCACGCTGGCGACCTCTTCCGGCGTGCGTGCAGGAATACCGAAAGTATGCAGATCGTCAGGATGGCCAATATAGGCATCGACGGTCAGACCATATTGATGGGCGAGATTAACGATGTCCTGCAGATCGTCCCAGTCGGATTTATGCGTATGTAAACCGTCGGCTCCAGCGCGGGCAATCTCCAGAATTTCCGTTTCGCTGAGCGGCACCGGTAAGGTTTCGGTAAAACCGCCGGCGATACCAACGGTGATAAAAATATCGTCCGGGACCACATTACGAACACCGTGTACGGCCTCAGCCATCTGGCTATTGGTGATTTCGTGACGAATCTGCTCCGCCGCGTGCATGTTGCTCACGCCTTTGTGTCCACGCGCCAGCGCCAACGCAGGGTGGTTCGGCTCCAGAAGCTTAACGCCAGCCTCACACACGGCTTTCGCCAGGCGCGCATCGTCGCCAGTTATTCCTGTGCTGAGGATAGTTTGCCCACCGTGAAGCGTGATGGCTTCTTTCACTTTCTGTAACGCTTTGGCGCGTTTTTTATTCATATCGCCTTTAAACATGGTGTACCTCTGGTGTTGGTGCATTAATTAACGGCTGTCGTTGTTGATTCGCTCTGTACGACAGGTTTGAAACGGTTAGCAATAATGGTGGTAAGGCAGGTCATAGCCATTGTGGCAATCATTACGATGGCCATCTGGAGCGCATTGCTGGATAAGAACGGTGAGGCGAAAGCCGGAACATAGGCCACGCCTTTGACGTTAAAAAAGCCCAGCATCATGCCGCCCATTCCGGCCCAAAAAATGGCGGAGCCAAAAACAATTTTGTTGGCGAACATGAAGGGATAGGCGGATTCAACAAAGGTGCCAAAACCCAGGTTAATGAGCAGGCCCGGCGTAGCAACGGCAGCTTCGCTTTTTTCACGCGGGGCGATCACATTGGCAAGGTTAATACCTGCGGCCACCATCACCAGACCGACCATATCGACCGCGCCGAGGAAGCTGACGCCGGATTTTTCCATCTCCAGCAGCACCAACGGCAGGATCACCGCGTGATAGACGCCGCCGAGAATGGCAGGCCAGATAACCAGACCAGCCAGCAGCCCGGCAAGAATTGGGCTGAATGCCAGCGTGCTTTCGATAGCCAGTTTGATGTAATTACCCGCAGATAGCGCCAGCGGACTCAGCAGATAGTGCATGATTAACCCAGCGGCAAGGCCCGATATCCCACCGGCGACGATGTTGACGGTAGTCATTGGGAAGCGCCAGTTCAGGCACAGCTCGAACAGCCAACGGACGAAAATCCCCGCCATTACACCGCCGATAATGCCGCCGATCAGTCCGCCCTCTACGGAAAGCACGCCAGCGACGACCCCGGCCACAATTGAAACTTCATCCAGTTCGGAAATCTGTTTTGCCGCCAGTACCGCGACTAACACTGGCAGACCTTTTAATAAGATTTCAAAGATATCGTTAAGTTTTTCCAGTCCTGGTATGTGGCTCAGGGCGAGTACAATCGCCATGGCGATAAAGCCTGGTAGCGCAGGGATCATGATGCTACGAATGTTAAAACGTTTGAGCAGGCTTTTTCCGGAACCGCTCTGCGAGGGCGAAGCGCTACCCAACTGTGGTTTGTACTTGATACCCCAATGTTTACACAGCGACGCCACGAAGGAGACGGCGCGGGTACGGCTGGTGGTGCCAGTTGTTCCGGAGGTCGCGACCACATTCGCCCCCTTTGCCGCCACCAGCGCCATGGAGGTTCCCCCGGTGCCGACAATCGGTGTTTTCATCTCAACGGCGGCGGCAAAAACGGCCTGGTTCGCCTTTACCGGATCAGCGCTCATTACCACGATCCCATCGATCTCACCGCGGCGGATCATCTCAGCGATTTGGCGATCGCTTTCTACTACCGAGGTGTTTACCTCCGAAAGTTTGCCCTGAAATATGCGCTGTGGTTTTTGTTGGTTTTCTGTGGTTAATGCATAAACCGATGCCGGGGTATCCGGTTTGGCGACGTCCATCGAGGCTTCTGCCGCGATAAACTGTACGGCGGCCACATTCACGCCCGCAGCCTCACACTGCTGATAAATCTCCTGGAGTAACTTCTCTGGCTCGGCGCCACCCAGGTTGTAGAGGTTGCCTCCACTGCTTCCAATAATCGCAATTTTTTTCATAGCGGCCTCAAATAGGGTAAGGGGGTTATCTGTGTTGTAGTGCAATCATAATTCCAACTAAAACAAAATAAATCAACAATGAAAAAGTATTTTTATACCAAACGATATCAGATTTTAAAGATAACTCACTAAAATATAATGATTAATTTGTGATTTTGCTTTGTGTTGTTTTGTGTGGTTTTGTGACGAGGTTCAAAATGAGGAGGGCATAAATTGGGGAAAGCTGCCCATGTTGATGGGACGAGCAGGGTGTACAGATTCCTGAGCAGTATTCCGCCAGCAGCGCCTGGCGCGGAACCGCCGGATGACGCGCCTGCGTCGCCATCCGGCAACGTATCGCCCGATGGCGCTTACGCTACCGGGCCTTACTAAACGCTCTATCAGAATAGTGATGTAGACATCAGGTCAGAGAATGAACTTAACAATCATTCACAAAAGAAATGTTTTATTTTTAGTCTATTAACCTGACGAGAAAAGTCTATAAAATATTGCAATCTTAAGATTTAGATTAATCCCATTTTTTGTGATTTATTACTGGGATTACTTCTGATGTTTTTTTTGTAATATATATGCTATTTGCTGGAATGCTCTTATTTACAAATGACATTGCTCCAATAGTAACATTATCACCGATAGTAATAGAGCCTATAATGCAGGTGTTGGCTCCTATATCTACATTATTGCCAATAATAATGAAATCATCTTCTTTTAAACCTTGCTTGTTCCCTACTGTTGTATTTTGCTTAAGCGATAAATTACAACCGATACGAGCCTTTTTCGTGATGACGATCCCCATGTGATGCGGAATATCCAAACCATAGCCGATTACTGCTCCCAGCTCTATATCAATTCCAAATTTGGAATTTAGTTTGCGATTAATCCATAATCCAGTTTTTTTCTGTTTTTTTGAACCATAGATATACATCTCATTTGCCAGACGCCACCAAAATAAAAAATTACGACGGCGATTGTTATTGGCCTGCATAAGTAATCGACATAATGAAAATTCATTCCTGCGAATAATCTCATGCCGCCAGTATTCCCGTAATCCACTTCCTTTTTTAGATATGGAAAATAATAAGCAATGTAAGAGTTTGATTTTTTCTTCCTCCAATGAAGAAAGCTAGCTTGTTAAATAAATGTTATTATCGTAGGAGGTTCACGTATCAATTGGTAAAAATACTATAAGATGGTTTTTTATAATACTTCATTTGCTATGCAAACTGAATATTCCTTTAATTTATAATTAAATGCCGTTGATAGTAAATATTTATATATATTTTGAATGTATTGATAGGTAGTTATTGCACCATTTTTTACGCTTCCCTTTTTGGTGTCGTCACGGGAAGCATGGTGCTGGATATGGAGATAAAATATGATTCAGAAATCAAAAGAAATGGTTCGGCTTCCGGAGATTATTAACGATCTGGCGTTTCATGCGTCGCAAGTACTTATTGAAAGCATGAATATTGATAGCGCGTCAGCCGAAAATGCCGGTCAGGCAATTGCTGACAGAATGATGCGCAACTGGGGCGGGCAAAGCATTTATTTCCCCAAAGGTATCTCTGGCCGGGCCTCGGAACGGGATTATCAGATTTACAGCGAGTGCGATGGGCGTAATTATGCGGAGCTGGCCAAAAAGTACAATTTAACACTGCAGTGGATCTATAAAATCGTTAAGCGGGTCCACACGGAAAAACAGCACCAGCGGCGTATGCTGTAAGCGATATCGGGTATGGCGTATAGCGACAAGCGCTATACGCCGGGAGCTGCGACAGGCCGGATAAGGCGCTTGCGTCGCCATCCGGCAGCGTATTGCCTGATAGCGCTCACCCGCTGTCGTGTCAGGGCGATTATTCAAATAAGTTCTGATGTAGCTTTTGCACCACTTTCTCGGCATCGTCTCCCGGCACGAGGAAGCACAGATTGTGGCTGGAGGCGCCGTAACAAATCATGCGAATGTTGAACGGTTCCAGGACGCCAAACACTTCTTTACCAACACCGCAGGCTTTTGACAGGTTGTTGCCAATCAGCGCGACCAGCGCCAGTCCTTCTTCGACTTCTACCCGACACAGCGCGGAAAGCTCCATCAATAAGGATTGGGTCAGTAATGTATCGCCCGTGGAGGTGGAGCCGGTAGTATCCAGCGTCAGCGCGACGCTCACCTCCGAAGTGGTAATCAGATCTACCGAAATATTATGCCGCGCCAGAATGCCGAACACCTCTGCCAGGAAACCTCGCGAGTGCAGCATATTCAGGCTGTGCAGCGTCAATAGCGTTTGATTGCGGCGCAGCGCCAGCGCACGGAACAGCGGCGGGTTTTGGGTTTTATTGCACACCAGCGTACCGCCCGCTTGCGGATCTTTACTGGAGCCAACAAAGACCGGGATATCGCTACGCACGGCCGGGAGTAAGGTGGCTGGATGCAATACTTTTGCGCCGAAGGTTGCCATCTCCGCCGCTTCTTCAAAGTCGATTTCATCAATTCGCTGCGCGACAGGCACTACGCGCGGGTCGGTGGTGTAAATACCGGGCACATCTGTCCAGATATCAACCCGCGCGGCATGGAGCGCTTCAGCCAGCAACGCTGCCGTATAGTCGCTGCCGCCGCGGCCTAACGTCGTGGTGCGGCCTTTGCTTTCACTGCCGATAAAGCCCTGAGTAATGACCAACGTTTCGCTCAGGCGCGGGAGCAACTGCTGCGCGGCCAGTTCCGCAAGCGCTGCGACGTCCGGTTCCGCACGGCCAAAGCGATCGCTGGTACGCATCACTTTGCGCACGTCGAACCAGTGGGCCTGTACGTCGCGTTCACGCAGGATCTCAACAAATAGCAGGGTAGACATTAGCTCGCCGTGGCTGACCAGTTCATCGGTCAGGGCTGCCGATGTCGCCAGCGATGCCGCCTCCGCCAGAATAGTGATGTTTTCCAGCAGGCGTTCAATCTCTTCGCGAATGACATTCGGATGACGCAGACGATCAAGGATATCGAACTGGATTTTACGGATGGCGTCGAGCGTAGCGAAACGTTCGCCGGGCTCCATCCCTTCGGCCAGCGCCACCAGCAGATTAGTGATGCCGGCAGACGCGGAAAGCACGACTAAACGAACATTGGCGTCGGAAAGTACGATATCCGCGCTACGGTTCATGGCGTCAAAATCAGCGACGCTGGTACCGCCAAATTTGGAAACAACGATCTCTGTCATATCAACCTCGTGTCAGGAAATGAAAAACGCGACCATGGCACAAGGGCAGAACAGAAACCGGTGCAGGCGCAAATGCAAGTAACGTATTTATAAATAAAAGTTGTGGCCTGGACTGTCAACGTTGGGATTATGCGGATTTTTTATGCTGAGTTTAGGCTCAGTAACAGCGCTTATAACCCCGATACCCGTTTGTAGTATGTTGGCTTATCTATGCGCCCGGCGACTCACCCACTTGCCGCCTTTCTGCACCTCGAATTATTTAGGGTATATACTTTTTATCCTCATTCGACAGTGCCTGGGGCAACGGCACTAAAACAATCACACTTTTCTGTGACTGGCGTTACAATCGATCCCAGTCACAATTCTCAAATCAGAAGAGTATTGCTAATGAAAAACATCAATCCAACGCAGACTTCTGCCTGGCAGGCGCTCCAGAAACACTACGATGAAATGAAAGACGTTACGATCGCTGAGCTTTTCGCGAACGATAGCGACCGTTTCGCTAAATTTTCCGCGACGTTTGACGATCTGATGCTGGTGGATTTCTCCAAAAACCGCATCACCGAAGAGACGCTGGCAAAATTACAGGATCTGGCGAAAGAGACCGATCTGGCCGGCGCGATTAAATCCATGTTCTCCGGCGAGAAGATCAACCGCACCGAAGACCGCGCCGTGCTGCACGTGGCGCTGCGTAACCGTAGCAATACGCCGATCATTGTGGACGGCAAAGATGTGATGCCGGAAGTGAACGCCGTGCTTGAGAAAATGAAAACTTTCTCGCAAGCGATTATCTCCGGTCAGTGGAAAGGCTACACCGGTAAGGCCATCACCGACGTGGTGAACATCGGTATCGGCGGTTCCGACCTCGGCCCGTTCATGGTGACCGAAGCGCTGCGTCCGTATAAAAACCATCTGAACATGCACTTCGTCTCTAACGTTGATGGTACCCACATCGCTGAAGTGCTGAAAAAAGTGAGCCCGGAAACGACTCTGTTCCTGGTGGCGTCGAAAACCTTCACTACGCAGGAAACCATGACCAACGCCCACAGCGCGCGCGACTGGTTCCTGAAAACTGCAGGCGATGAAAAACACGTGGCGAAACACTTTGCTGCGCTCTCCACCAACGCCAAAGCGGTCGGCGAATTTGGTATCGACACGGCCAATATGTTCGAGTTCTGGGACTGGGTCGGTGGTCGTTACTCGCTGTGGTCTGCCATCGGGCTGTCCATTATTCTGTCCGTCGGTTTCGACAACTTTGTCGAGCTGCTTTCCGGTGCGCACGCGATGGACAAGCATTTCTCCACCACTCCGGCGGAGAAAAACCTACCCATTCTGCTGGCGTTGATTGGCATCTGGTACAACAATTTCTTCGGCGCGGAAACCGAAGCCATTCTGCCGTACGACCAGTATATGCACCGTTTCGCCGCCTACTTCCAGCAGGGCAACATGGAATCCAACGGTAAATACGTTGACCGTAACGGCAACGCCGTGGATTACCAGACAGGCCCAATTATCTGGGGCGAACCAGGCACCAACGGTCAGCACGCGTTTTATCAATTGATTCACCAGGGTACTAAAATGGTGCCGTGTGATTTTATCGCCCCGGCTATCACCCATAACCCGCTATCCGATCATCATCAGAAGCTGCTGTCTAACTTCTTCGCGCAGACCGAAGCGCTGGCGTTTGGTAAATCCCGCGAGGTGGTTGAGCAGGAATATCGCGATCAGGGTAAAGATCCGGCGCAGCTTGAACACGTTGTGCCATTCAAAGTGTTTGAAGGCAACCGCCCGACCAACTCTATACTGCTGCGCGAAATTACGCCGTTCAGCCTGGGCGCGCTGATTGCGTTGTATGAGCATAAAATCTTTACGCAGGGCGTCATCCTGAACATCTTTACTTTCGACCAGTGGGGCGTTGAGTTGGGTAAACAGTTGGCTAACCGTATTCTGCCGGAGCTGGGCGATGATAAAGCTATTTCGTCCCATGATAGCTCTACCAACGGTCTGATTAACCGTTATAAAGCCTGGCGCGCCTGATGGCGCTGCGCTTATCCGGTCTACGTAATGCATTGCGTCTGTAGGCCGGATAAGGCGTTTCGCCGCCATCCGGCAAAAAGAGAATAAGATAATAAAAAGGCCGATATTCACATCGGCTTTTTTTATAAGATAATTCCGCTTGTCCGTCTTTATCCCCACAATTTTATATTGAGCTTAATCCTAAAATAAGCAATAACCAGAAAATCACTCTGCGTTATTTTCAGATTATACGGATGCCGATGTCTTTTAGTTTAATTTTAACTTATTGATTTTATTTGTTTGTTAATTAAATAATGTAGGCGTTACTTCTTTAAAGTTTAATTATCCTAAAACCTCGCTGTTATTTCTCCCGGACATAATCCGCCTGCTTTGGTTGTGTATACTCGGTAGCGCCCGAAATTCTTTTGGGTAAATCTCCATTCATTCAATGAAGGGAAATTATGATGAAAAAAGTACTGTATGGCATTTTTGCCATAACCGCGCTTGCGGCGACATCTGTCTCGGCAGCCCCCGTTCAGGTGGGTGAAGCGGCAGGGTCGGCAGCGACGTCGGTATCGGCGGGAAGTTCCTCCGCCACCAGCGTTAGCACCGTAAGTTCGGCGGTGGGCGTCGCGTTAGCGGCAACCGGCGGCGGCGATGGTTCTAATACCGGAACCACGACCACCACGACCACCAGTACCCAGTAGTATCGGTACGTTTAACCATAACCACACTCCGGTGTGGTTATTTTGCCCCTCTGGAGAAGCGTCGTGAAGCGACTCGCACTTATCCTGATTTGCCTGCTATTACAGGCGTGTTCGGCCACCACTAAAGGCCTGGGCGATTCACTGTGGGACAGTTTGTTCGGTACGCCAGGCGTACAGCTAACGGATGACGATATTCAAAACATGCCGTATGCCAGCCAGTACATGCAGCTTAACGGCGGCCCTCAACTGTTTGTGGTGCTCGCTTTCTCGGAAAACGGGCAGCAGAAATGGGTGACGCAGGATGGCGCGACGATCGTGACGCAGCATGGCCGTCTGGTCAAAACTCTGCTCAGCGGTGACAACCTGATCGATGTGAATAATCTGGCGGCCGACCCGCTGGCGAAACCAGGACAGATTATCGATGGCGCGACCTGGACTCGCACCCTGGGCTGGACCGAACATCGCCAGGTGCGTTACGCCACCGCCCGTTCCGTTTTTACATGGCGAGGGACCGATAGCGTGAACGTCGGCAGTGAAGAGACCGTCGTGCGGGTGTTAGATGAAGAAGTGACGACCGATCAAACGCGCTGGCGTAATCGCTACTGGATTGATAGCGAAGGCCAAATTCGCCAGACGGAACAGTATCTGGGCGCGAATTACTTTCCGGTGAAAACCACGCTGATTAAGGCGGCAAAATCATGATGAAAAGGACGATAAGCGCGCTGGCGCTGGCCTTTGTCGCGTCATCCGCCTTTGCCAGCGGCACTGTTACCGTTTTTACCCAGGGTAATAGCGAGCCTAAAACGCTGACAGACGCTGAGCGTCTGCTCGATTTAGTCGGACAGCCGCGCCTGGCAACGAGCTGGTGGCCTGCGGCGGTGATAGGCGAAGAACAGGCGACCGTGACGGCGCGTCAGCAGCAGCAGAAACTTCTCGGGCGACTGGCGGCGCTCAGCGCTGAGGAAGATGGCGATGCGGCGGCGATAAACACACTACGCCGACAGATTCAGGCGGTGAAGGTGACGGGCAGACAATTAGTGAATCTTGATCCTGACGTGGTGCGGGTGAGCGAACGAGGTAACCCGCCGCTGCAAGGTCACTACACGCTCTGGGTCGGGCCGCAACCCACGCAGGTGACGCTCTTTGGCTTGATTAGCCAGCCGGGCAGCCAGCCGTTCGTCCCTGGGCGGGACGTCGCCAGTTATCTTGAGGGTCAGCGCTTACTCAGCGGCGCGGATCGTAGCTATGCCTGGGTGGTTTACCCTGATGGACGCAGTCAAAAAGCGCCGGTGGCTTACTGGAATAAGCGTCATATCGAGCCGATGCCCGGCAGCATTATTTTTGTCGGTTTTGCCGATTCCCTTTGGCGCGGCACGCCGGAGGCGATAAATGCCGACATTCTTCATACCCTGACGCAGCGGATACCGGAATAATGAAAAAAACACATCTGCTCAGCGTGCTGGCGCTGGGTATTAGCGCGGCCTGCCATGCCGAAACATATCCAGCCCCTGTTGGGCCTTCACAATCTGACTTTGGCGGCGTGGGCCTGCTGCAAACGCCGACAGCGCGTATGGCGCGTGAAGGGGAGATGAGCCTGAACTATCGCGATAACGATCAGTACCGCTACTACTCGGCTTCGGTTCAGCTTTTCCCGTGGCTGGAAACCACGTTGCGCTATACCGATGTCCGTACGAAAAAGTACAGCAGCGTGGAATCATTCTCCGGCGACCAGACTTACAAAGATAAAGCGTTTGATGTGAAACTGCGGTTGTGGGAAGAGAGTTACTGGATGCCGCAGGTGGCGGTTGGCGCGCGCGATATCGGCGGGACGGGGCTGTTTGATGCGGAATATATTGTAGCGAGTAAGGCCTGGGGGCCATTTGATTTTTCATTAGGTCTCGGCTGGGGCTATCTTGGCACCAGCGGCAATGTGTCTAATCCTTTCTGTTCGTATAGTGATAAATTCTGTTCGCGTGATAACAGCTATAAAGAGGCAGGTTCCGTCGACGGTAGCGATATGTTTCACGGCCCGGCCTCACTGTTTGGCGGCGTAGAATATCAGACCCCGTGGCAACCGCTACGCCTGAAGCTGGAGTATGAAGGCAATAACTATCAGCAGGATTTTGCGGGTAAACTGGAGCAGAAGAGCAAGTTTAACGTCGGCGCCATTTACCGCGTCACCGATTGGGCCGACGTTAACCTCAGCTACGAGCGCGGCAATACCTTTATGTTTGGCGTTACGCTGCGCACCAATTTCAACGATTTACGTCCCGCGTATCATGACAATTCACGCCCGCAATACCGACCACAGCCGCAGGATGCCATCCTGCAACATTCGGTAGTGGCTAATCAATTAACGTTATTGAAATATAATGCTGGTCTGGCGGACCCGAAAATCCAGGTCAAAGGCGATACGCTGTACGTTACCGGCGAACAGGTGAAGTACCGCGACTCCCGTGAAGGGATCGTGCGCGCTAACCGGATCGTCATGAACGATCTGCCGGAGGGGATCCGCACGATCCGCGTGACGGAAAACCGCCTTAATCTGCCGCAGGTCACCACTGAAACCGATGTCGCCAGCCTGAAACGCCATCTGGAAGGCGAACCGCTGGGACATGAAACCCCGCTGGCGCAAAAACGCGTGGAGCCGATCGTGCCAGAGAGTACTGAACAGGGTTGGTATATCGACAAGTCGCGCGTTGATTTTCATCTTGATCCCGTGCTGAATCAGTCGGTAGGCGGCCCGGAAAACTTCTATATGTATCAGCTGGGCGTAATGGGAACTGCGGATCTGTGGGTCACGGATCATCTGCTCACCACGGGCAGCGTGTTTGCCAATATCGCCAACAACTACGACAAATTTAACTACACCAATCCGCCGAAGGACTCGCATCTGCCGCGGGTGCGTACGCATGTCCGTGAGTATGTGCAGAACGATGTTTATGTGAATAACCTACAGGCCAACTACTTCCAGTATTTTGGCAATGGTTTCTATGGGCAGGTCTATGGCGGTTATCTGGAGACCATGTTTGGCGGTGCCGGGGCGGAAGTCCTGTATCGCCCGGTAGACAGCAACTGGGCGTTTGGTCTGGATGCCAACTACGTGAAACAGCGTGACTGGCGTAGCGCGCAGGATATGATGAAGTTTACCGATTACAGCGTGAAGACCGGACATTTGACCGCATACTGGACGCCGTCGTTCGCCCAGGATGTGCTGGTGAAAGCCAGCGTTGGTCAGTATCTGGCGGGCGATAAAGGCGGTACGCTGGAGATCGCCAAACGCTTCGATAGCGGCGTCGTTGTCGGCGGTTACGCGACGATTACCGATGCGTCGCCGGATGAATATGGGGAAGGGGATTTTACCAAAGGCGTATATGTTTCCGTGCCGCTGGATCTCTTCTCGTCCGGCCCAACCCGAAGTCGTGCGGCAATTGGCTGGACGCCGCTGACGCGTGACGGTGGTCAACAGCTTGGCCGTAAGTTTGGCCTGTATGATATGACCAGTGACAGGAACGTAAATTTCCGTTAATACTCAGGCCGGATAAGGCGTTCACGGCGCTATCCGGCAAATTATCTTATTGAACAAAATATAAACATAAATAAAAAATATAGATGCCCGTCACATTTGTGCGTTATACAGAAACCTCGCCGCAGAGAAAGAGGGGGCTGTTATGATGCCATTATTGCGCTCACGTCTTGAGTTTATCGCCACGATTTTACAAAACGTACTAAATTTGGGGCTGCTTACCCTCGGTCTGATCCTGGTCGTTTTTCTCGGTAAAGAGACGGTTCATCTGGCGGACGCATTATTCGTGCCTGAGCAAGCCAGCAAATATGAACTGGTGGAAGGGCTGGTGATCTACTTTCTTTATTTCGAATTTATTGCGCTGATTGTGAAGTACTTTAAGTCTGGCCTTCACTTTCCGCTGCGCTATTTCGTGTACATTGGGATCACGGCGATTGTGCGCCTGATCATTGTCGATCATAAAACGCCAATGGATGTATTACTCTATTCGGCGGCGATCCTCCTGTTGGTTATCACGTTGTGGTTATGTAATTCGAACCGACTACGGCGAGAATAGGCGTCGCCACACCGTAACGGACGTATGGCGTGGCAATAAATTAGCCGCTGTCTATAACGCATAAAAAAAGCGCTCCGAAGAGCGCCAAAATACGACCATAAGTGGGGATAACATAAGTTGAGGGCAGTGGCATTGCCCGTTGCCGGGCAGGTACTTCGATAAAACTTAACCTTTCACACCCCCTGCCGTCAGGCCGTTGACCAGCCAACGTTGCGCCAACAGGAACACCAGAGTGATAGGAATAGCGGAAAGGACGGCGGCGGCGGCAAAGTCGCCCCACAAATAGTTTTGCGGGTTGAGATATTGCTGCATACCCACGGCCAGCGTATAGCTGTCCACATCACGCAGTAACAACGAGGCGACCGGAACTTCGGTAATCGCCGCGATGAACGACAGAATAAACACCACCGCCAGAATCGGTACAGAAAGCGGCAGCAGCACCAGGCGAAATGCCTGCCACGGGGTTGCGCCATCCAGCGCGGCGGCCTCTTCCAGCGAGCTGTCGATAGTTTCGAAGTAGCCTTTAATCGTCCAGACATGCAGCGCAATGCCGCCGAGATAGGCGAAGATCACGCCGCCATGCGTATTCAGACCGATAAATGGAATGTATTGTCCCAGGCGGTCAAATAACGCATACAGCGCCACCAGAGACAAAACCGCCGGAAACATCTGGAAAATCAGCATCCCTTTAAGCAGTGTTGCTTTACCTGGAAAACGCATTCGTGCAAAAGCGTAGGCGCAGGTGGTGGAAAGCGCCACGATGCCGATGGCGGTAATACCGGCGATTTTCACCGAGTTCCACAGCCACAGCAGGACCGGGAAGGGAGGCGGCGTTACCCGACCATCCGCATGTTCCACGCTGAAACCCAGCGCCAGCCGCCAGTGTTCCCAGGAGATTTTGTCCGGGATCAGGCTTCCGGTGGCGAAGTTCCCTTCACGTAGCGAGATAGCGATGACCATCAGCAGCGGGAACATGATCGCCGCGATGAAAATCAGCAGCCCCAGGTGCGTGATGAAGAGACGCAGTTTCTGAGATTTGGGTTGGACCATAGCCATTGTTATTATCTCCCTTAATCAAACTTCATACGCGTGGCTTTCAGGTTCACTATTGCCAGCGCGCCTACCAGCAGGAAAATCAGCGTGGCAATGGCCGCCGCCAGACCGAAGTCCTGACCGCCGCCGCCTTCAAAGGCGATACGGTAGGTGTAGCTGACGAGCAGATCGGTATAACCGGCAGGCGTGGTGGTGCCGAGACGGTCTGGCCCGCCGTTGGTCAACAGTTGAATCAGGACAAAGTTATTAAAGTTAAAGGCGAAGCTGGCGATCATCAGCGGCGTTAGCGGCTTAATCAGCAGCGGTAAGGTGATCTTAAAGAAATTCTGAAACGGACCGGCGCCGTCCATTGCGGAGGCTTCGTACAGGTCATCCGGAATCGCTTTCAGCAGTCCCATGCACAGGATCATCATGTAGGGATAGCCCAGCCAGGTATTCACGATAATCACCATTGCCCGCGCGGTGTTGGGGTCGCTGAACCAGGCAGGTTTAATGCCGAACAGCGCGCTCAGCATCATATTGATTTCACCAAAGCTTTGGTTGAATAACCCTTTGAAAATCAAAATTGAAATAAACGACGGTACGGCGTAGGGCAGAATCAGCAGGACGCGGTAGATAGCTTTACCTTTCAGCGCTTCCCACTGTACGAGGCAGGCCAATACCATCCCAACCGCCACGGTTAACACCACAGTGAGGACCGAAAAGACCACGGTCCAGACGAAGATAGCGAAAAAGGGCTTCTGGATCCCTTCGTCGGTAAAGACGCGCGTAAAGTTTTTCGCGCCGATAGTAACGGTATAACCAGGACTGAGTTTTTCATCACCCCAGCTTCCGTCGGCGTTGATCGACTGATAATAACCGCTATCGTTGTTTGGCCGGTATTTTACGCCGCTCTGGTTATTGGTCAGCAGGCCGTCATCAGCCAGTGTGTACAGCGGACGGGTACCGGAAAACTGACGCAGCGAGCTCATAATCACTTTGCTTTCATCCGGCAGGACGGCGGTTATCTGGTTCAGCGCCAGACGGTTCTGGGTGATTATCCGCAGATTGGCGCGTTCGCCGCCCGGCAGGGCATCGGTCTCTTTCAGCTGTAATTTTTGTTCGCCGCCGAAGGAAAATGCGTCAGACAGGTAATGTTTGCCCGTTTCGCCGTCGGTGAGGGCCAGTTGCCACTCGTCGCCGGTCGGGTAAAGACCGAAGTTATAGGTTTTTCCTGCCTGATAAGAACGGTCCATCAGCACTTGCTGGGCGCGTTCAAAGGTGAGCTGGTTGGTGCTGCTGTAGTTAGTAAAGGCGATGGCGATGGTGCACACCAGCGGGAATAGCACAAACAGCCCCATGCCGGCGAGGCCAGGGTAAACGTAGCGCCAGGCGTAGGTTTTACGATTTGCGAAAATATACAGGCCAGCAGAGCTTAAAATCAGCGTCATGATGGCGAACAGATACTCCCCTTGTACGTACATTAAAACTACAAGGTAACCCACCAGCAGGCCCAGCAGACCAATTACTGACCATTTAAGCTGGTCGCTTTGCCACCAGTGTTTCTTTTTAATGACATCCATGGGGGTTTTCCTCTACAGCGTTGAAACTTCCTGGCCGGAGATGTGCCTGATGGCGCTGCGCTTATCAGGCCTACGGTGTGTTGTAGGCCGGATAAGGCATTTATGCCGCCATCCGGCACAGGCTCGCGGCATTACTTGGTGATACGGCTTTGTGCATCTTTCAGCGCGGCATCCACGGTTTGACGGCCGCTGGCGGCGTTGATCACAGCCGTACGTACCGCATACCAGAAGGCGGACATCTGCGGAATATTCGGCATGATCTCGCCTTTCTGGGCGTTATCCATGGTGGCAGCGATACGGGGGTCTTTCGCTAACTGCTCCTGGAAAGATTTCAGCGCCACGGCGCCCAGCGGTTTATCTTTGTTCACCGCCTCCAGACCCTGATCGGTCAGCAGGTAGTTTTCGAGGAACTCTTTCGCCAGCTCTTTATTCGGGCTGGCAGCGTTAATCCCCGCGCTCAGCACGCCGACGAACGGTTTCGAGGGTTTACCTTTGAAGGTCGGCAGCAGGGTGACACCGTAGTTGACTTTGCTCTTGTCGATGTTCGACCATGCCCACGGGCCGTTGATGGTCATTGCCGTTTCGCCTTTATTGAAGGCTGCTTCGGCGATGGAGTAATCGGTATCGGCGCTCATATTTTTGTTCTTGATCATATCGATCAGGAAAGTCAGGCCCGCTTTCGCGCCGGCGTTATCGACGCCAACGTCTTTCACGTCATACTTGCCGTTTTCAAATTTGAACGCGTAGCCGCCGTCAGCGGCGATCAAAGGCCAGGTGAAATACGGTTCTTGCAGGTTGAACATTATCGCCGACTTCCCTTTCGCTTTTAGCTCTTTATCCAGCGCCGGGATCTCTTCCCAGGTTTTCGGCGGGTTCGGGACGAGGTCTTTGTTATAAATCAGGGAGAGGGCTTCAACGGCGATGGGGTAGGCGATCAGCTTGCCGTTATAGCGTACCGCATCCCAGGTGAACGGATAGAGTTTGTCCTGAAACGCTTTATCCGGAGTGACCTCCGCCAGCAGACCAGACTGCGCGTAGCCGCCAAAACGGTCGTGCGCCCAGAAGATAATGTCAGGACCGTCGCCGGTGGCTGCCACCTGCGGGAATTTCTCTTCCAGCTTATCCGGGTGCTCAACGGTCACTTTAATGCCGGTGTCTTGCTCAAATTTTTTACCGACCTCGGCCAGACCGTTATAGCCCTTGTCGCCGTTGATCCAGATAACCAGTTTACCTTCTTCAATTTTGGCGAGAGCCGGGGCGGAAATCATCATCGTCGTAAGTGCGGATAATGCGAGGATGCCTACGCCAGTTTTAATCTTCATATCTCCCATCCTTTTTGGTGATGTACACAGAGGTGGTTTAACGGTCTCTAGTTTCTTTATACGACAACCTCTTTCCATCCTCCTCGCCCCTACGCCCCACCCCGGCTTTATGTGATCTGTGTTGCATAAATGTGAGTAATGCGTGCTGGCGCACATAAAAACACGCCGATTTTTGCGGGCGGCATCACGAAATTCCTTTTCTGTCCGCGCCCGTGGTCTCAGGCGTTGTGTCCTCATCCTCCCGCCTCCTCCCCCATAAAAAAGCCGGGGGGTGGAGGATTTACCCCAGTCAGGGATCGCGCATAGTCAGGCCATCATGAATGTTGCTGTCAATGACAGGTTGTAACGAAGGGAGAAGGGCATGGCGAGCGTACAGCTACGAAATGTAACGAAAGCCTGGGGTGACGTGGTGGTATCGAAAGATATTAACCTCGATATCCATGACGGGGAGTTCGTGGTGTTTGTCGGACCGTCAGGCTGTGGTAAATCGACCTTGCTGCGTATGATCGCCGGGCTTGAAACCATCACCAGTGGCGACCTGTTTATCGGGGAAACCCGTATGAATGATATCCCGCCTGCCGAGCGCGGCGTGGGCATGGTATTCCAGTCTTATGCGCTCTATCCCCATCTCTCCGTTGCAGAAAACATGTCTTTCGGCCTCAAGCTGGCGGGCGCCAAAAAAGAGGTAATGAATCAACGCGTCAACCAGGTGGCGGAAGTGCTGCAACTGGCGCATCTGCTGGAACGTAAGCCAAAAGCGCTTTCCGGCGGGCAGCGTCAGCGCGTAGCGATTGGCCGCACGCTGGTGGCGGAGCCGCGTGTGTTTTTGCTGGATGAACCTCTGTCGAACCTGGATGCCGCGCTACGCGTGCAGATGCGCATTGAAATTTCTCGCCTGCATAAACGTCTGGGCCGCACGATGATTTACGTCACCCACGATCAGGTCGAGGCGATGACGCTGGCCGACAAAATCGTGGTGCTGGATGCTGGTCGCGTCGCGCAGGTCGGTAAGCCGCTGGAGCTGTACCACTATCCGGCGGACCGCTTTGTCGCGGGCTTTATCGGCTCGCCGAAGATGAACTTCCTGCCGGTGAAAGTGACCGCCACCGCAATTGAACAAGTCCAGGTCGAACTGCCGAATCGCCAGCAAATCTGGCTGCCGGTCGAAAGTCGCGGCGTGCAGGTCGGCGCCAATATGTCTTTAGGCATTCGGCCGGAACACCTGCTGCCAAGTGATATCGCCGATGTCACCCTGGAAGGTGAAGTCCAGGTGGTCGAGCAGTTAGGGCACGAAACACAAATTCATATCCAGATCCCCGCCATCCGTCAAAACCTGGTTTATCGCCAGAATGACGTGGTGCTGGTAGAAGAGGGCGCCACATTCGCTATCGGCCTGCCGCCAGAGCGCTGTCATCTGTTCCGCGAGGATGGCAGCGCATGTCGTCGTCTGCATCAAGAGCCGGGTGTTTAAGGCCTCCATAAAAAACGAAACGCAAAACCATTCGCAGTTTTAGAAGGTGGCAGCGTTTAAAGAAAAGCAATGATCTCAGGAGATAGAATGATGATTACTCTGCGCAAACTCCCTCTGGCGGTTGCTGTCGCAGCGGGCGTAATGTCCGCTCAGGCAATGGCTGTCGATTTCCACGGTTACGCCCGTTCCGGTATTGGCTGGACGGGAAGCGGCGGCGAACAACAGTGTTTTCAGGCAACGGGTGCCCAAAGTAAATACCGTCTTGGTAACGAATGTGAAACCTATGCGGAACTGAAACTGGGCCAGGAAGTGTGGAAAGAGGGCGATAAGAGCTTCTATTTCGACACCAACGTCGCCTATTCGGTTAACCAGCAGAACGACTGGGAATCGACCGATCCCGCCTTCCGCGAAGCGAACGTGCAGGGTAAAAACCTGATTGAATGGCTGCCGGGCTCTACCATCTGGGCCGGTAAGCGCTTCTATCAGCGTCATGACGTACACATGATCGACTTCTACTACTGGGATATTTCAGGTCCTGGCGCAGGTATCGAAAATATCGATCTGGGCTTCGGTAAGCTTTCGCTGGCGGCGACCCGGTCTACTGAAGCGGGCGGCTCTTACACCTTCAGCAGCCAGAATATTTATGATGAAGTGAAAGATACCGCTAACGACGTCTTTGACGTACGTCTGGCTGGTCTGCAAACGAACCCGGACGGCGTACTGGAGCTGGGCGTTGATTACGGCCGCGCCAATACGACCGATGGTTATAAGCTGGCTGATGGGGCATCGAAAGACGGCTGGATGTTCACCGCCGAACACACGCAAAGCATGTTGAAAGGCTATAACAAGTTTGTCGTGCAATATGCCACCGATGCCATGACCACGCAGGGTAAAGGCCAGGCGCGCGGTTCCGACGGTTCTTCATCTTTCACTGAAGAATTGCCTAATGGAACCAAAATTAATTATGCCAATAAGGTCATCAATAATAATGGCGATATGTGGCGTATTTTGGATCATGGCGCCATCTCGCTTGGTGATAAATGGGATTTGATGTACGTCGGTATGTACCAGAATATCGATTGGGATAATAACCTGGGTACTGAGTGGTGGACCGTGGGCGTACGTCCAATGTACAAGTGGACGCCAATCATGAGTACCCTGCTGGAAGTCGGCTACGACAACGTGAAATCTCAGCAGACCGGCGATCGTAACAATCAATATAAAATCACCCTGGCGCAACAGTGGCAGGCGGGCGACAGCATCTGGTCGCGTCCGGCTATCCGTATTTTCGCCACCTACGCGAAATGGGATGAGAAATGGGGCTATATCAAAGACGGCGATAACATTTCCCGTTATGCCGCAGCGACTAACTCCGGCATTTCCACCAACAGCCGTGGCGATAGCGATGAGTGGACCTTCGGCGCCCAGATGGAAATCTGGTGGTAATACGATGGTCATCTGACGTAACGAGGGGCGCAAGCCCCTCTGAAACATCAGGTCTGATGATGCTTGTAAGCCGAATAAGGCGCCAGCCGCCATTCGGCGATATGTTTGGGTTGGCGCGCTATTGCCTGGCTACCGCTGAACCCGCCTTATTGAGGTGAGAATAATGAAAATGAAGAAAAGTCTCGTCGCCCTCTGTTTAACCGCAGGGCTGTTCGCCAGCGTGCCGGGTATCAGCCTGGCGGAAGTGAACTATGTACCGCAAAATACCAGCGCCGCGCCCGCTATTCCTGCTGCTGCGCTACAGCAATTAACCTGGACGCCTGTAGATCAGTCAAAAACGCAGTCTACCCAACTGGCGACGGGCGGCCAGCGCCTTGACGTCGCCGGCATTACCGGCCCGGTCGCCGCTTATAGCGTTCCGGCGAATATCGGCGAGCTGACATTAACTCTGACCAGCGAGGTCAATAAGCAAGCCAGCGTTTTTGCGCCAAACGTGTTGATTCTTGACCAAAATATGACTCCTTCGGCGTTCTTCCCCAGCAGTTACTTTACTTATCAGCAGCCGGGCGTCATGAGCGCAGACCGGCTGGAAGGCGTGATGCGCCTGACGCCTGCGTTGGGGCAGCAGAAACTCTATGTTCTGGTGTTTACGACCGAAAAAGATCTTCAGCAAACCACTACGCTGCTCGATCCGGCAAAAGCCTATGCCAAAGGCGTCGGCAACTCTATCCCGGATATTCCCGATCCAGTTGCTCGCCATACCACTGACGGCGTGGTGAAACTGAAGGTGAAAACCAACAGCAGCTCCAGCGTATTGGTCGGGCCGTTGTTTGGCTCGTCCGGTACCGGGCCGGTAACGGTAGGCAATACCGCCGCGCCGGTCGCTGCGCCAGCGCCAGTCGCGCCGAAGAAAAGCGAGCCGATGTTGAACGATACGGAAAGCTACTTTAATAAAGCGATTAAGGATGCCGTAGCGAAAGGCGACGTCGATAAAGCGCTGAAACTGCTTGATGAGGCCGAACGTCTGGGATCGACATCTGCCCGTTCCACCTTTATCAGCAGTGTAAAAGGCAAGGGGTAATTGTTTCCCCACAGTGCTGATTTTGCAGCAACTGGTGCGTCTCCTGGCGCACCTTTTTTTATCATTTCATGCGAATTGTTATTTTTTTGTTGCGCAACAGATCACTTAATTGTGATTGCGCCCCCCGTAATGTCTTTTCTGAGATACAATGACTTTAGGTTATGAATCGGAGAGTAAGGCATGTCACACCCTGCGTTAACGCAACTGCGTGCGCTGCGCTATTTTGATGCGATTCCTGCGCTTGACCCCCATTTGCTGGACTGGCTGTTGCTGGAAGATTCTATGACAAAACGTTTTGAGCAGCAGGGAAAGCGGGTAAGCGTGACGCTGATTCGGGAAGCGTTTGTCGGCCAAAGTGAGGTCGAGGAAGCATCAGGTTTACTGCCATCCGAATCCCGCTACTGGTTACGTGAGATACTGCTTTGCGCTGACGGCGAGCCCTGGCTTGCCGGACGTACCGTGGTACCGGAATCCACGCTGTGCGGACCTGAACAGGTCTTACAACATCTGGGTAAAACCCCGCTTGGACGTTATCTATTTACATCATCGACACTGACCCGCGATTTTATTGAAATTGGACGCGATGCAACGCTGTGGGGGCGCCGCTCTCGACTGCGGTTGAGCGGAAAACCGCTGTTGCTTACCGAGCTTTTTTTACCTGCATCGCCGCTGTACTGAGAGGAAGATAAAGATGGAGTGGAGTCTGACGCAGAGTAAGCTGCTGGCGTTTCACCGTTTGATGCGTACAGATAAGCCTATTGGCGCGTTGCTGCTGCTCTGGCCGACGCTTTGGGCGCTATGGGTGGCGACGCCGGGTATGCCTCAGCTGTGGATTTTGGCAGTTTTTGTCGCTGGCGTGTGGTTAATGCGCGCGGCGGGCTGCGTGGTAAATGATTATGCCGATCGTAAATTTGACGGACATGTAAAACGTACGGTCAACCGGCCTTTACCCAGCGGCGCCGTGACAGAGAAAGAAGCGCGCAACCTGTTTGTGGTGCTGGTGCTGCTGGCGTTTCTGTTGGTGCTGACGCTGAACGCCATGACGATTCTGCTTTCCGTGGCGGCGCTGGCGTTGGCCTGGGTTTATCCCTTTATGAAACGCTACACCCACCTGCCGCAGGTCGTGCTGGGGGCCGCTTTCGGCTGGTCAATCCCCATGGCGTTCGCCGCGGTGAGCGAATCCCTGCCGTTGAGCTGCTGGCTAATGTTCCTCGCCAATATTCTCTGGGCAGTGGCTTACGATACGCAATATGCGATGGTCGACAGAGATGATGATATCAAGATAGGCATTAAATCGACGGCGATCCTGTTTGGTCGTTATGACACATTGATTATCGGGATTCTGCAGCTTGGCGTCATGGCGTTAATGGCGCTGATCGGCTGGTTGAATGGTCTGGGATGGGGATATTACTGGGCTGTGCTGGTGGCGGGCGCGCTGTTTGTCTACCAGCAAAAACTGATTGCGAACCGTGAACGTGAAGCCTGCTTTAAAGCCTTTATGAACAATAACTACGTTGGCCTGGTGCTATTTTTAGGGCTGGCGATGAGTTACTGGCACTTCTGATGTCATGCCGGGCGAACCCGGCCTACAAAACCAAAATTTTCAATACGTCATATCAGTTGCCCGATGAGCTTGCACTATCGGGCATTTCAGGCACTGGCTTACTCGCCCTGCGTCGCGCTTTCAATCGTCAGACGGACATCAGAGGTAATTAGATCGGCAAGCATCTGATATATCTTCATCGTTTCTGCCGGTTCGGCATCGCCCGTATCACTGATATAACCCTCATCCCGTAGCGTCAACACGAGTGAACTGAACACCGCTTTGTCGAAAAACTCCGGCGCGTTAATACCGTGCAGGACAGACAGACGTTGCGCCACGGTACGGCTTTCTTTCTCCAGCGTACTGCGGTTGATGGACGGATTGGCGCTCAACAGCCAGAACGTAATGGCATAACGCTGTAGCGTTTCGCGCGCGCCTGCCGCCAGCAGTTGCAGCGTACGGGAATGCGTCGGGTTGATATGCAGTTCATCATCCTGCAGGGTAATTAGCCCCTGACGCTGCATTTCACTGGCCAGCGCGTCAATGACCGAGGCTAACTCCTCGCGCTCCCAGCGCAGGAACAGCTCCGCTTTTAACATCGGATAGAGCGCTTCAACATGCTGCTGCAACGCATCACGCGAAATGCGACGATGCTGGGTGATAATCGCCGCCATCAGCGAAGGCATAATCAACATATGCGCGATATTGTTACGATAGTAGGTCATCAACACCGCCTGCTCGCGCGGCAGAATGATGATATCGCCAATGGTGTCTTTCTCGACCTCAAACTTATTCATCTGCAGCGCGTGAGCGATGAGCTCGCCAGCGCTGGCGGCAGGAACGGTTGAGTCTGTGGAATAAGGGACATTGCGCATCAGATCGAGATAGCAATCAAGCTGCTCGGTGAGCTGCTCGCGGGTGAGCGAGCGCTGACGCGACGCTAACAGCGCGGTACAACACAGGTTCATCGCGTTTGCCGCGCCAGCGTTGTTAATACGCACCATCAGATCGGCGGCGATACTATTTACCGTCGGCGTCAGCCAGGCTGGGCGTATGGCCTCTATAGGGTCGATAGATTCGCGCCACTCCGGCACATGCTGGTTCAGGTACGTCATGAGCGGCATCGGTTCGCCAAAGTTAACGTAGCCCTGACCCAGATTGCGCAGCTTGCTCAAGCCTTTCAGCATCTGCGGCAGGCTCTCTTTCTCTTTTGTCGCGCCGCGCAGCTCTTTCGCATAGGTGCCCACTTCCATGACGTGCTCATAGCCGATGTAAATAGGCACTAACGTAATTGGACGGGTACCGCCGCGCAGCATCGCCTGGATAGTCATCGACAGGGTGCCGGTTTTCGGATCTAACAAACGTCCGGTACGCGAACGTCCTCCTTCGACAAAATACTCAACCGAGTAACCGCGGCTGAACAGCTCGCCCAGGTATTCGCGAAAGACGGTGGAATAGAGTTTATTCCCCTTAAAGGTGCGACGAATAAAGAACGCGCCCAGACGACGGAAAATCGGGCCAGCGGGCCAGAAATTAAGGTTAATACCGGCGGCAATATGCGGCGGAACCAGTCCCTGATGGTACAGCACATAAGAAAGGAGCAAGTAGTCCATATGGCTGCGGTGACAGGGTACATAGACGATTTCATGCCCGTCGTGCGCCAGTTGGCGTACGCGCTCGGCGTTATGCACGTTAATTCCCTGGTAAAGACGGTTCCAGGTAAACCCCAAAATCCTGTCGGTCAAACGAATCATCTCGTAAGAGAAGTTCGCCGCGATCTCTTCCATCAGCGCAATGGCGTTTTGCTGCGCTTTTTCATGAGAGATTTTTTTACTGCGCGCTTCGTCTTCTACCGCGCGGGCGATCGCTTTCGAGGCCAGCAGTTTGTTAAACAGATCCTGACGGGCGGGCAGGCGTGGGCCAACCGCCGCCAGGCGCTGGCGAGCAAAGTGCATACGCGCCACGCGAGCCAGCTTCTGCGCGATGATTTTATCGGTGCCGTGTTCATCAGCCATACGACGCAATGAGACGGACGGCGAGAATCGGACAAAGCTATCGCGACCCAGCCAGGAGATGGCAAAGAATTTCTGTACGCCGTTCAGCATACGTAAAGGCGGGTTATCTTCTCCCTTTTCACGACCCGGCGCGCGGCCAAACATCACGGAAACGGGCACCATCTGCACGTCCAAAGCCGGATTACTCCGATGCAGATCGAGATAATCGTGAAAAAGTTTCACCGACTCTTCTTTTGGCGTGTAATAGGTAAAGACACGCGGTCCGCCGTGAATAAATACATAGCGTGGCAGCAGCGCGCCGTCGATCTCCAGCGGCTCCAGCGGATCCGGGAGATCGTGCGCCAGACATTGAGCCCGCAGCGTCAGTAAGTCCGCTTTTGAGTTGTATGGCAAGACATACATAATGGGGCGAGAAGTATCGAGCCCCAATTCCTGGGCGGGTTCCGCCGGAATAGACTTGCTTTTTACCAGTATGCTTAATGGTAAATTCAGTAATTTGTAGTAAATTCGTGGCCAGCCGGACATAAACGATGTAAAGCCTCTGGTTAATAATGCAAATGCGGTGCAAGGATATCAGAAAGTTTAGCGAATTTCTGTTGTATCCCGTCATACTTCGCGCTGCGTTACGGCAGTCCGAATCGTGCAGGGCAACTGTATAATGTCATTGACGTTAATAATGTAAAAAGGTTCTTTTGATGGCCAATAATACCACTGGATTCACCAGAATTATCAAAGCGGCAGGATATTCCTGGAAAGGATTTCGCGCCGCATGGACTCACGAAGCGGCGTTTCGCCAGGAAAGTATCGCGGTATTGCTGGGCGTCATCATCGCCTGCTGGCTGGATGTGGATGCGATTACCCGTGTGTTATTGATAGGTTCCGTTTTACTTATCATGATTGTTGAAATCCTCAACAGCGCTATTGAAGCGGTCGTGGACCGCATCGGTTCTGAATACCATGAGCTTTCCGGCCGTGCGAAAGATATGGGATCGGCTGCGGTGCTACTGTCTATTTTCGTTGCCCTGATGACCTGGGGCATCCTGTTATGGTCACATTTTCGATAAAGGTTCCAAATTTTATAAATCTCTTGTTTTTTGCGCCGTTTGTGGTTCCAAAATCACCTTTAACTGTATATACTCACAGCATGATTGTATATACACCCAGGGGGCGGAATGAAAGCGTTAACGGCCAGGCAACAAGAGGTGTTTGATCTCATCCGGGATCACATCAGCCAGACAGGTATGCCACCGACGCGTGCGGAAATCGCGCAGCGTTTGGGGTTCCGTTCCCCAAACGCTGCGGAAGAACACCTTAAAGCGCTGGCGCGCAAAGGGGTGCTTGAAATCGTTTCCGGCGCATCGCGAGGTATCCGTCTGTTACAGGAAGAAGAGGACGGATTACCGCTTGTCGGGCGTGTCGCGGCGGGTGAACCGCTTCTGGCGCAGCAGCATATTGAAGGCCATTACCAGGTCGATCCTTCGCTGTTCAAACCCAGCGCCGATTTCCTGCTGCGCGTGAGCGGTATGTCGATGAAAGACATCGGTATTATGGATGGGGATTTGCTGGCGGTACATAAAACGCAGGACGTCCGTAATGGCCAGGTGGTTGTCGCTCGCATTGACGATGAAGTGACAGTAAAACGCCTGAAAAAGCAGGGCAATAAAGTGGAGCTGCTGCCGGAAAACAGCGAGTTTACACCGATAGTGGTGGATCTGCGCGAACAAAGCTTTACGATTGAAGGGCTGGCGGTAGGCGTCATTCGCAACGGGGAATGGTTGTAATCTCGTTTTAATCTCCTTGTAAGCCGTCATCCGGCAATCGTGCAGCCTGATGGCGCTGCGCTTATCAGGCCTACGGGAATGCAGTTCCTGAGATGATTAATTTGTAGGCCGGATAAGGCGTTACGTTGCCATCCGGCAATGCGCTCGTTTCGTTTAACTCCTTGTCAGGCTTTTCTCCATGCCGCTTTTTACCTCCTCTGATAAAGCTCTCTGGCATCTCGCGCTGCCGATGATTTTTTCTAACATCACCGTCCCCTTGCTGGGGCTGGTCGATACGGCGGTGATTGGTCATCTGGACAGCCCGGTTTTCCTGGGCGGCGTGGCGGTGGGCGCGACTGCCACCAGCTTTCTTTTCATGCTGCTGCTATTTCTACGTATGAGCACCACCGGCCTAACGGCGCAGGCATTTGGCGCCAAAAATCCGCAGGCGTTAGCCCGGGCGCTCATTCAACCGTTATTACTGGCGCTGGGCGCTGGCGTGATGATTGTGCTATTTCGCACGCCGCTTATCGAGCTGGCTTTACATATTGTCGGCGGGAACGACGCTGTCCTGGTGCAAGCGAGACGCTTCCTTGAAATTCGTTGGCTAAGCGCTCCCGCGTCACTGGCGAATCTGGTGCTGCTCGGTTGGCTGTTAGGCGTTCAGTATGCGCGGGCGCCGGTTATCTTGTTGGTCGTGGGCAATATCCTCAATATCGCGCTCGACCTGTGGCTGGTGATGGGGCTTCATATGAACGTGCAGGGTGCTGCCCTGGCGACGGTCATCGCAGAATATGTCACGTTACTGATCGGCCTCATGATGGTACGTAAAGTTTTCCATCTCCGCGGTGTGTCGCTGGATATGCTAAAACAGGCCTGGCGCGGCAACGTGCGCCGCCTTTTGGCGCTCAATCGCGATATCATGCTGCGCTCATTGCTCCTTCAGCTTTGTTTTGGCGCAATCACGGTGTCAGGCGCGCGGCTGGGCAGCGATATTATCGCGGTAAATGCAGTCCTGATGACCTTACTCACCTTTACGGCCTATGCGCTGGACGGTTTTGCTTATGCGGTGGAGGCGCACTCCGGTCAGGCTTACGGCGCGCGTGACGGTAGCAAGCTACTGGACGTCTGGCGAGCGGCGTGTCGTCAGTCAGGAATTGTGGCCTTGTTGTTTTCCACAGTCTATGCCCTGGCAGGCGAACATATTGTCGCGTTACTGACCTCATTGCCGCAAATACAGCTACTGGCGGATCGGTATCTTATCTGGCAGGTGGTATTACCGCTGGTGGGCGTATGGTGCTATCTGCTCGATGGTATGTTTATTGGCGCGACGCGCGCTGCCGAAATGCGCAATAGCATGGCTGTCGCCGCGGGAGGATTCGCGCTGACGCTCTTCGCCCTGCCGGTATTAGGAAATCATGGTTTATGGCTGGCATTAACCGTGTTCCTGGCGCTTCGCGGTCTGTCGTTGAGCCTTATCTGGCGTCGTCACTGGCGCGAGGGTACATGGTTTGCCAGATCGTGACGGTTAAAAATTCTGAATATAAAACCGAAGGCCGAATTCCTGCCTACAATTATTATCACGTCCAGCAGAAATTGCAGAGCATTTGGGCGAATAACACCTGCTATTCCTAACCGAATGATGAGGACAAGATGATGAATAAAGACGAAGCCGGCGGTAACTGGAAACAGTTTAAAGGTAAAATGAAAGAACAATGGGGCAAACTGACCGATGACGATATGACCGTTATCGAAGGTAAACGCGACCAACTGGTAGGTAAAATCCAGGAGCGTTACGGTTACCAGAAAGATCAGGCGGAAAAAGAGGTTGTTGACTGGGAAACCCGTAACAACTATCGCTGGTAATATGTTTTCCCCTACCAGGAGTACATGGATGTGCTTCCCACTGTTTGCTTATGAATGCGGGCGTGCCCCTCTCTACTGCCGCCCGTTTTCCGTTCAGGCTAACGCGGTTTTTTCTTCACCAGCACCGAGTGATCGTGACCACAGTCGCCCGGATGGCGACACGCTTCCACTTCTACGCACGCAGGGCACAGACCGTGCGCCTCAATAACGTTATGTCGTAGCGCAAATCCCATTTTAGCCGCCAGCGTATGCATGATGTCTTCCACGCCCTCGGCACACTCTTCCTTCACCACGCCACAACGATCGCAGATAAACATGGCCGAGCTGTGCGTCGGCTGGTCGAACAGGTGGCAAACCACATAACTATTGGTGGATTCCACTTTATGGACAAAACCCTGTTCGAGCAAAAAATCCAGCGCGCGGTAAATGGTGGGCGGTTTGGCCTGTGGTTCCGTTTCGCGCAGCAAATCGAGCAAATCGTATGCGCTGATGGCACCCTGTTGCAGACTCATCAGGCGCAGCACTTCGAGGCGCTGAGGCGTCAGGCGCACGTTGCGCTGCGCGCAGAGTTTTTCAGCTTGCGCCAGTAACTCTTGCGTTGTGGTCTTTTCCATGTAGCACCTCGAATGGCATGAAAGTCTAATCCGTTACTTTACCACGAGCTGCTTAAAACTCTGAAATTACCCCGCGACAATATATCGCCTGCTAAGCTTTTCCGCGCCAGTATTCTCATCTATACATAATGAGGGTCGATATTATAACAACAGGATTTAACATCACTATTTCACAGCAATAGTTCGCCTCTGTCCGGTAAAGCGTGGCGGAGGGATTACTTCACCTGATAATAAGATGGGCTAACTGTGAACAAAAACGTCAAACTTTCACTGATTGCTATCGCGGTCTCGCTTTTTATGGCAAAGCAGGCGAGCGCCGCCAATACCTGGACGGAAGCGCGTAATGACGCAATGGGCGGGACGGGCGTTGCGTCCGCGAATTATGGCAGCGGAGTACTATTAAATCCGGCGTTACTGGCAAAAGCCAAACCGGAAGACAATATCACTGTTGTCCTTCCTGCGGTCGGCGTCCAGATTACGGATAAAGACAATCTCCAGGATGAAATTGACGATATCAGCGATAAAGTGGATTACTACGATGAGGTCGTCGATAACCTTACGCTGGGGCAAATTCTGCTCAATCCGCGAGGCGTGCTGAATCAATTTCAGGGCGCCGCGCGCGACCTGGCCGATGAGCTGGAATATCTCAACGGAAAAACCGCCCGCGCCAATGCCGGCGCCGGGTTGGCGGTAAGTATTCCAGGGCAAACGCTTTCCGTGGCGTTTATCGCCAAAGGTTATGCGCATGGGCGCGTGAGTTCGTCCATTGATCAGAACGATATTCAGTATCTGCGCGATATCCAGCATGATGAACGTGTCGCGCTTCGTGAAGCAGGACGCGCTGCTTTGCTGGGGTCTGACGAAATTACAAAGCATTTAAACTCTACCGCGTCGGGGCGGGTAGCGATTGTATCTGACTACGGTATTGCGCTGGCGAAGCAGTTTGTGGTGGGCGAGGTGCCTGTTTCCATTGGCGTTACGCCAAAACTGCAAAAAACCTGGCTCTATAACTACACCACCTCAATTTATAAATACGACAGTAGCGACTGGAATAGCAGCCGTTATCGCAATGATGATACGGGTTTTAACATTGATGCGGGGCTTGCTGCCGATATCGGTGAAAACTGGACGCTGGGGCTGAGCGGGCAAAATCTGGTATCTCGCGATATCGATACGAAAGATATTTACATCACTAATGGTATGACGGGAGAAACCACCAACTACAAAGATACATACCAAATCCGCCCCCTGGTTACCGCGGGCGTCGCATGGCATAACGATTTGCTGACCGTAAGCGCCGATGGCGATCTGACGGAAACGAAAGGCTTTAAGAGCGAAGACAATTCACAGTACGTTGGCGTCGGCGCTGAAGTTCGACCGTTGTCATGGCTGGCGGTGCGCGCAGGGTATCGTGCGGATGTGAAAAATAACGATAGCAATGTGGTTACCGGCGGTCTTGGCTTTGCGCCCTTTAACCGTGTGCATCTCGACTTAATGGGACTGTACGGCGAAGATGAAACCTGGGGGGCTGGCGCGCAGCTTACGATGACATTCTGAGGCGTTTTCACCGGAGGCGCTACGCCTCCGGTTTAGCGTTATGCTATAGTGACGCCCCTTTTTTAACCGGATGCTTATTTATTCGCCATGCAGCCTGAAACCCAGTCCTCCGCTTTTCCTGCTTATCGCTTCTCCATCGCGCCTATGCTCGACTGGACGGACAGACATTGCCGCTATTTCCTGCGTTTGCTGTCTCGCCAGACGCTGCTCTACACCGAAATGGTGACCACGGGCGCGATTATTCACGGTAAGGGTGACTATCTGGCTTACAGCGAAGAAGAGCATCCGGTTGCTCTACAGCTTGGTGGAAGCGATCCGGCTCAGCTTGCGCATTGTGCAAAGCTGGCGGAAGCGCGTGGCTACGATGAAATTAACCTCAACGTGGGGTGCCCCTCCGATCGTGTGCAAAATGGTATGTTTGGCGCCTGTTTGATGGGCAATGCGCAACTGGTCGCCGATTGTGTTAAAGCCATGCGTGATGTCGTCTCGATTCCGGTAACGGTAAAAACCCGCATTGGTATTGACGATCAGGACAGTTATGCGTTTCTGTGTGATTTCATCGATACGGTTTCCGGTCGGGGCGAATGCGAGATGTTTATTATCCATGCGCGCAAAGCCTGGCTTTCTGGCTTAAGCCCGAAAGAAAATCGTGAGATCCCGCCGCTGGATTACCCGCGCGTATACCAGCTAAAGCGGGATTTTCCGCACCTGACCATGTCCATTAACGGCGGCATCAAATCGCTGGAAGAGGCGAAGGAACACCTGCGCCATATGGATGGCGTCATGGTTGGCCGCGAAGCTTATCAGAATCCGGGTATACTGGCCGCGGTAGATCGGGAGATTTTCGGCGCCGATACCACCGATGCCGACCCGGTTACGGTGGTTCGCGCGATGTATCCCTATATTGAGCGTGAATTGAGCCAGGGAGCGTATCTGGGGCATATCACTCGCCATATGCTGGGGTTGTTCCAGGGCATCCCCGGCGCGCGGCAGTGGCGTCGCTATCTGAGCGAAAACGCCCATAAAGCTGGCGCGGATGTTGCTGTACTGGAGCAGGCGCTAAAACTGGTAGCAGACAAGCGTTAAAAGTTCGCCAAAAATTAGTCAATCTCACCACGCTCTGTGCAGTCTTGCAGGGCGTTTTCTTTATATATCAAAAACATAAATATTGGCATGATTTTTGTAATAGCTTACCTGACCAAACCCGGTAAGCGCCGTGCCGCCGGGCAATGCCATCTTTATGGGGAGCGACTATGCTGGAACTACTTTTTGTGCTTGGCTTTTTTCTGATGTTAATGGTGACGGGCGTCTCCTTGCTGGGCATTCTGGCCGCGCTGGTTGTAGCGACTGCCGTCATGTTCCTGGGTGGAATGTTCGCCCTGATGATCAAGCTGTTACCGTGGCTACTGCTGGCGGTGGCTGTGGTGTGGGTGATCAAAGCAGTAAAAACGCCAAAAATCCCACAGTATCAGCGCAATAACCGTCGGTTTTACTAAGGTATTGAGCGGTTCGTCACAACCTGGAACTTTGCCCTCACAAGCAAATAGGAATCGATTATTAAATCTGTCATGATTGCGCAGGTAACGAATTCATCGCGCTGTACCCTACATACAGCCGAACAAAAAAGAAAGGGCTTCCCGGGTGGAAGCCCAATTTCTTTGCAGAGCTATTACGGAATCAGCAGGCTTGAGCCCTGTGTGGCCCGGCTTTCCAGTACCTCATGCGCGCGACGGGCATCTTTTAACGCATAGCGTTGATTTTCAGCCACATCAACTTTAATCACGCCGCTGGCGATCAATGAGAACAATTCATTGCTGGCTTCGGTCAGTTCTTCACGTGTCGTAATATACCCCTGTAGTGAAGGTCGCGTGGCATACAGGGAACCTTTCTGATTCAGAATACCTAAATTCACGCCAGTGACGGGGCCGGACGCATTGCCGAAACTGACCATCAGTCCCCGTCGTTGCAGGCAGTCCAGTGAGGCTTCCCAGGTATCTTTCCCCACGGAGTCATAGACCACGCGGACTTTTTTGCCGCCGGTGATCTCTTTTACCCGTTCGACAATGCTCTCCTCACGGTAATTAATTACCTGCCAGGCACCGGCGTCCAGCGCCCGCTGCGCTTTTTGCGCGCTACCGACGGTACCGATAAGCTTCGCGCCCAGCGCTTTTGCCCATTGGCAGGCGATCAGACCGACGCCGCCCGCAGCGGCATGAAACAGGAAGGGTTCGTCGGGTTTCACTTCATAGGTTTTGCGCAACAGGTAAAAAACGGTCAACCCCTTGAGAAAAGAGGCTGCCGCCTGTTCGAAGGAAATGGCGTCAGGTAAAATCGCGGCTTTATCTGCGGGGACGTTATGGACGGAACTGTAAGCGCCGAGCGTTGACTGCGCGTAGACGACGCGATCGCCCACGCGAATGTGCTCCACGCCGTTGCCGACTTTACTGACCACACCCGCAGCTTCGGTTCCCAGGCCCGCAGGCAACGACGGGGGCGGATAGAGTCCGCTACGGATATAGGTGTCGATGAAGTTGATACCAATGGCTTTGTTCTCAACCTGGATTTCGTGTTCCGCCGGTTCCGTTGGCGTAAACTCCACGGTCTGAAGCACTTCCGGACCACCATGCTTGTGAAATTCAATACGCGTTGCCATGCTTCCTCCAAAAGAAATGTGGTAATCTTTCGACCCAATCACTATCTCGGTAACTCCATTCACTATGGCAGGAAATAAACCCTTCAACAAACCACAGACTGATGCCCGCGACCGCGATCCGCAGGTTGCCGGGATAAAAGTGCCGCCGCACTCGATTGAAGCGGAACAGTCGGTGTTGGGCGGTTTAATGCTGGATAACGAGCGCTGGGACGATGTGGCCGAGCGCGTGGTGGCGGAAGATTTCTATACCCGCCCGCATCGCCATATCTTTACGGAGATGGGGCGCTTGCAGGAAAGCGGCAGTCCTATCGACCTGATTACGCTCGCGGAATCGCTGGAGCGGCAGGGCCAACTGGACAGCGTCGGCGGCTTCGCCTATCTGGCGGAGTTGTCTAAAAATACGCCAAGCGCGGCGAACATCAGTGCTTATGCGGACATTGTGCGCGAACGCGCCGTGGTCCGCGATATGATCGCGGTGGCGCATGAAATTGCGGACGCCGGTTACGATCCACAGGGGCGCAATAGCGACGAACTGCTGGATCTGGCGGAGTCGCGCGTCTTCCAGATCGCGGAAAACCGGGCCAACAAAGACGAAGGTCCGAAAAGCATCGACCAGATTCTCGACGCTACCGTGGCGCGTATTGAGCAGTTGTTCCAGCAACCGCACGATGGCGTTACAGGCGTGGATACCGGCTATCAGGATCTCAATAAAAAGACGGCAGGGTTACAGCGTTCGGATTTGATTATCGTCGCGGCGCGCCCCTCCATGGGTAAAACCACTTTTGCGATGAACCTCTGCGAAAATGCGGCGATGTTGCAGGATAAACCGGTACTGATCTTTAGTCTGGAGATGCCCGGCGAACAGATCATGATGCGTATGCTGGCCTCGCTGTCCCGCGTCGATCAGACACGTATTCGTACCGGTCAACTCGATGATGAAGACTGGGCGCGAATCTCCGGCACGATGGGCATTCTGCTGGAGAAACGCAATATGTATATTGACGACTCCTCAGGTCTTACGCCGACAGAAGTCCGTTCGCGCGCGCGGCGTATTTTCCGCGAACATGGCGGGTTAAGTCTGATTATGATCGACTACCTGCAATTGATGCGCGTGCCGTCGCTTTCTGATAACCGTACTCTGGAAATCGCCGAAATTTCTCGCTCGTTGAAAGCGCTGGCGAAGGAACTTCAGGTGCCGGTCGTGGCGCTATCGCAGCTTAACCGCTCCCTGGAACAACGCGCGGATAAACGTCCGGTGAACTCCGACCTGCGTGAATCCGGCTCTATTGAACAGGATGCCGACTTAATTATGTTTATCTACCGTGATGAGGTTTATCACGAGAACAGCGACTTAAAAGGCATTGCTGAAATTATTATTGGTAAGCAACGTAACGGTCCTATCGGTACGGTTCGTCTGACGTTCAATGGTCAGTGGTCGCGCTTCGATAACTATGCGGGACCGCAATACGATGATGAGTAACTCTCCGTCATTCTTTTAACAAGGAATTCAAATGCAAGCGGCAACAGTCGTCATTAACCGCCGCGCTCTGCGACACAACCTGCAACGTCTGCGTGAACTGGCGCCTGCCAGTAAGCTGGTTGCGGTGGTGAAAGCGAACGCTTATGGACACGGTCTTCTGGAGACCGCGCGAACGCTCCCTGATGCTGACGCTTTTGGCGTGGCGCGTCTTGAAGAGGCTCTACGTCTGCGAGCGGGCGGGATCACGCAGCCTATCCTGCTGCTGGAGGGTTTTTTCGACGCCGCCGATCTGCCGACCATTTCCGCGCAATGTCTGCATACCGCCGTACATAATCAAGAGCAGCTTGCCGCCCTGGAGGCGGTGGAGCTGGCGGAGCCGGTAACGGTCTGGATGAAACTGGATACCGGTATGCATCGTCTCGGCGTGCGTCCCGAAGAGGCGGAGGCGTTCTACCAGCGTCTGACGCACTGTAAAAATGTACGCCAGCCGGTGAATATCGTCAGCCATTTTGCCCGTGCGGATGAGCCGGAATGCGGCGCTACCGAACATCAGCTCGACATTTTTAATGCCTTCTGTCAGGGTAAACCCGGTCAGCGCTCTATTGCCGCGTCTGGCGGTATCCTGCTGTGGCCGCAGTCTCACTTTGACTGGGCGCGTCCGGGCATCATTTTGTATGGCGTATCGCCGCTGGAGCACAAACCCTGGGGGCCGGATTTTGGTTTTCAGCCGGTGATGTCCTTAACCTCCAGTTTGATCGCGGTGCGTGACCACAAAGCGGGCGAACCGGTGGGCTACGGCGGGACATGGGTGAGTGAGCGCGACACGCGCCTGGGCGTGGTGGCGATGGGTTATGGCGATGGCTACCCACGAGCGGCGCCTTCCGGTACGCCAGTACTGGTCAATGGTCGTGAAGTCCCGATTGTCGGGCGGGTGGCGATGGATATGATTTGCGTGGATTTGGGGCCAAACGCGCAGGATAACGCGGGCGATCCGGTGGTTTTATGGGGTGAAGGTCTGCCGGTTGAACGTATCGCTGAAATAACAAAAGTAAGTGCTTACGAACTTATCACGCGCCTGACCTCAAGGGTGGCGATGAAGTATATTGATTAAATACGCGGCGGGCCGGGTGGCGCTTGCGCTTATCCGGCTTGTATCGCGCATTGGCTGTAGGCCGGATAAGACGTTCACGCCGCTATCCGGTAATATGCGCATCCACCACAACATCCTCTCGATCTTCTCGTCCTTCCGGTTTATTGTGTTATTTCCTGCCCTCTGTAAACCTGGAGAACCATCGCGTGTTTCAAAAAGTTGACGCCTATGCCGGCGATCCGATTCTTTCACTGATGGAGCGTTTTAAAGACGACTCCCGTCACGACAAAGTAAATCTGAGCATTGGCCTGTATTACAACGAAGACGGGATTATCCCACAGCTTAAAACGGTGGCCGAAGCCGAAGCCCGGCTTAACGCGCAGCCGCATGGCGCTTCGCTGTACCTGCCGATGGAAGGACTCAATACTTATCGCCATACTATCGCGCCTTTGCTCTTTGGCGCCGATCACCCGGTTCTTCAGCAACAGCGCGTGGCCACTATCCAGACATTAGGCGGCTCCGGCGCGCTGAAAGTAGGCGCGGATTTCCTGAAGCGTTATTTCCCCGACGCAGGCGTATGGGTGAGCGACCCCACCTGGGAAAACCATATTGCGATATTTGCCGGGGCAGGATTCGAAGTGAGTACTTACCCCTGGTATGACGACGCGACTAACGGCATCCGTTTTAACGATCTGCTGGCCACGCTGAATACGTTACCTGCGCGCAGTATCGTGTTGCTGCACCCCTGTTGTCACAACCCGACCGGGGCGGATTTAACGCCTTCGCAATGGGATGCGGTGATTGAAATAGTGAAAGCGCGCGATCTGATTCCGTTCCTTGATATTGCCTATCAGGGGTTTGGCGCAGGCATGGACGAGGATGCTTACGCTATTCGCGCCATTGCCAGCGCTGGGTTACCTGCGTTAGTCAGTAATTCTTTTTCGAAGATTTTCTCGCTGTACGGCGAGCGCGTCGGCGGCCTGTCGGTGGTGTGTGAAGATGCTGAAATTGCCGCGCGGGTTCTGGGACAGCTAAAAGCGACGGTGCGCCGAATTTACTCCAGTCCGCCGTGTTTCGGCGCTCAGGTGGTTGCTACGGTCCTGGGCGATGAGGCGTTAAAAGCGAGCTGGCTGGCGGAAGTCGACGCGATGCGTAACCGCATTATATCGATGCGCCAGACGCTGGTGAAGGAGCTGAAGGCGGAGATGCCTGACCGCAACTTTGATTACTTGTTACAGCAGCGCGGTATGTTCAGCTATACCGGGTTAAGCGAGGAGCAGGTCGAGCGGTTGCGCGATGAGTTTGGCGTTTACCTGATTGCCAGTGGCCGCATGTGTGTCGCCGGGCTTAATGCTTCAAATGTACACCACGTGGCGAAGGCATTTGCCGCTGTCATGTAATATTCAGGCCGGACGGCGATAACAATGCTCTCCGGCCTGACAATAGCTGTTGTGATCATCCTCTTTTTTCGTAACAAAACCGCAGATAATCCTTCCTTTTGACCGTTACTGGCGTTATGGTCAGATAGTTTTTTGAGCAAAGACTCATCTTAATAATTATAATGTTTTGAATTTTAAGGGAAAAGCATGAAAAAAATAACCCTGGCGCTGAGTGCCGTCTGTTTGTTGTTTACGCTAAACCATTCCGCGAATGCGTTAGTATCTTCCCCTTCGACGCTCAATCCGGGCACTAACGTTGCAAAACTCGCGGAACAAGCGCCTGTCCATTGGGTCTCTGTCGCCCAGATTGAAAACAGCCTCACCGGACGCCCGCCGATGGCGGTCGGCTTTGATATTGACGACACCGTGTTATTTTCCAGCCCCGGATTCTGGCGCGGAAAGAAAACCTACTCCCCGGACAGCGACGATTATCTGAAAAATCCGGCCTTTTGGGAAAAAATGAACAACGGCTGGGATGAGTTCAGTATTCCAAAAGAAGTGGCCCGACAGCTCATTGATATGCATGTTCGCCGTGGCGACAGTATTTACTTTGTCACTGGTCGTAGTCAGACGAAAACGGAAACCGTGTCGAAAACACTGGCGGATAACTTCCATATTCCGGCGGCGAATATGAATCCGGTGATTTTCGCCGGCGATAAACCGGAACAAAATACGAAAGTACAGTGGCTGCAGGAGAAGAACATGCGTATCTTCTACGGCGATTCGGATAACGATATTACCGCAGCTCGTGATTGTGGTATCCGCGGTATTCGCATCCTGCGCGCGGCTAACTCCACCTACAAACCGCTGCCGCAGGCAGGAGCGTTTGGCGAGGAAGTCATTGTCAACTCGGAGTACTAAAAATCAGGAGAGCGACAGGCTCTCCTTTTTTGCATGATTTTTGCACAAACTTGCCCCGCTGGCTTTTACCTTTTCCAGACTTGCTGCACACTATTCAGGAGACGTTTGTTTTTAGGAAGGAGCAGCCTATGTGGTATCAGCGCACCATTACACTGAGCGAGAAGCCGCGCGGGTTTCATCTGATAACAGATGAAATTACCGATAAATTGTCTGGCTTACCGCCTGTCGAAACGGGTTTGCTGCATCTGTTGTTGCTACACACCTCGGCCTCGCTGACGTTAAACGAAAACTGCGATCCTACCGTGCGCGCTGACATGGAGCGCCATTTCCTGAAAACCGTTCCCGATAATGCGGCGTATGAACATGACTACGAAGGCGCGGATGACATGCCTTCGCATATTAAGTCGTCAGTATTGGGCGTCTCGTTGCTGCTGCCTGTACGTCAGGGGCGTTTACAGTTAGGAACATGGCAGGGTATCTGGTTGGGAGAGCACCGTATTCACGGCGGTCCACGTAAAATCATCGCGACACTACAAGGGGAATGATAATGACCATTTCGGAATTACTGCAATACTGCATGGCAAAACCTGGCGCAGAGCAGAGCGTCCACAGCGACTGGAAAGCGACGCAAATTAAAGTGGAAGATGTACTTTTCGCGATGGTAAAAGAAGTTGAAGGACGCCCGGCAGCCTCTCTCAAAACCAGCCCGGAACTGGCAGAATTGTTACGTCAGCAGCACAGCGATGTACGACCGAGTCGGCACCTTAATAAAGCGCACTGGAGCACGGTCTATCTGGACGGATCGCTGCCGGATTCACAACTCTATTATCTGGTCGATGCCTCTTATCAACAGGCGGTAAATGCGCTGCCGGAAGATAAACGCAAGCAGTTGCCGCAGTCCTGATTATAGCGTGCCGACCAACAACGCCAGGGCGATATCAATGAGGCGGATGACCGTAGACCGGATACGGCTGCCGAGGGCGATTTGCGCATTATTGGCGCGTAGCCTGGCGAGGTCCCGCTGTCCTTCCAGCAGAATAATCATATCATCGTCGTCCAGCCAGCCGCGAGCATGTTCCTGAAGCGCGCGGGCGATAAACGCGGCGGACTCGCGGATACCGTCGTCGCTGTCTTCTCTTGCCTGCTTATACGTCTGGATAAACTCGGCAATCGCCGAAGAGACTACAGGGTGTTCGGCTCGGGCGGTGGTCATCAGGTTATGTATTTCGTTAATAGACGCCATTTTCATCTCCTTGAGTGCAGTGGGCGCCCCAATGCAGACACTCACCCTGTATAGCTAATTTCCAGACCTGATTATTTTGCTGTTGGTATCTCTCTGCCTGGATGTGAGTAAGTGGTTGCTTACGTTGCATAACCCGCGCATAAAGACGCAAATAGTGATTTTTCAGCAGCGCCAGATTATCGAGTCGGTGTTTATCCCCACCTTGACGGGCGACCCGCTCAGCCTGAAAAAATATTTGGCGGATATCGCGGTCATCCTTGAGCAGTGTCTCTTTTTGCCACGGTATTCGCGCCGCGTCCTGCAGGAAGCGGGTTGAGCGCGCTTGTAATAGCGTTAGTTGTTGAAAAGCCACGGCGCTAAAGCGGTCAGGCAGCGTACAGGCGGATAAAAACAGGCACAGCAGTAGTGTGATTGCGTAGGGCAACTTCATGGTGTTTTCCATAACAGACCGTTTGCGCTATCACATGTCAGAGTGAGGCGTCACGCAAATCACAAATGCTCAACACGGATACAATGAGGTGGGATGAGGAAAAATGATGCCGCTTCCCGGCGAATCGGAAAGCGGCGTGAAGGTTATTTGAGCATAGGTTTAAGGAAGCGGGCAGTATGCGACGCCTCGCACTCCGCCACGGTTTCCGGCGTACCGGCGACGAGAATTTCGCCGCCGCCGCTGCCGCCTTCCGGGCCGAGGTCGACAATCCAGTCCGCCGTTTTAATGACGTCCAGGTTGTGTTCGATCACCACGATGGTGTTGCCCTGATCGCGCAACTGATGCAGAACGTCAAGCAACTGCTGAATATCGGCAAAGTGCAGGCCGGTGGTTGGCTCGTCGAGAATATACAGCGTCTGCCCGGTGCCGCGCTTCGACAGTTCGCGCGCCAGCTTCACGCGCTGGGCCTCGCCGCCGGAAAGCGTTGTCGCCGACTGACCAAGACGGATATAGGTCAGCCCCACGTCCATCAGCGTCTGCAGCTTACGCGCCAGCGCCGGAACCGCATCAAAGAACTCACGCGCTTCTTCAATGGTCATATCCAGTACTTCGTGGATGGTCTTGCCTTTGTACTTAATCTCCAGCGTTTCCCGGTTATAGCGCTTGCCTTTGCACTGGTCGCACGGCACGTAAATATCCGGCAGAAAGTGCATTTCGACTTTAATGACGCCATCGCCCTGGCACGCTTCGCAGCGACCGCCGCGCACGTTGAAGCTGAATCGCCCTGGCGTGTAGCCGCGAGAGCGAGACTCCGGCACGCCAGCAAAAAGCTCGCGAACCGGGGTAAAGACGCCCGTATAGGTCGCCGGGTTGGAACGCGGGGTACGCCCGATTGGGCTCTGGTCGATATCGATCACTTTATCGAAATGTTCCAGCCCCTGAATATCCCGATACGGCGCCGGTTCGGCGATAGTCGCCCCGTTTAACTGACGCTGGGCGATGGGGAACAGCGTGTCGTTAATCAGCGTCGATTTACCGGAACCCGAGACGCCGGTGATACAGGTAAACAGCCCTACCGGTAGCGTAAGGGTCACATCTTTCAGGTTGTTGCCGCGCGCGCCGGTGAGTTTGAGCACTTTTTCTGGATTTGCCGGCACGCGTTGTTTCGGCACTTCAATTTTGCGTTTACCGCTCATGTACTGGCCGGTCAGTGATTCCGGTACCGCCATAATGGCTTCCAGCGGGCCTTCCGCCACCACCTCGCCGCCGTGAACGCCCGCGCCGGGGCCAATATCAATCACATGGTCGGCGGCGCGAATGGCGTCTTCATCGTGTTCCACCACAATCACGGTATTGCCAAGATTGCGCAGATGAATCAGCGTACCCAGCAGCCGTTCGTTATCGCGCTGGTGCAGACCGATGGACGGCTCATCCAGCACATACATCACGCCGACTAACCCGGCGCCTATCTGGCTCGCCAGACGGATACGCTGGGCTTCGCCGCCGGAAAGCGTCTCTGCCGAGCGGGAGAGCGTGAGATAGTTCAGGCCGACGTTCACCAGAAACTTGAGGCGATCGCCGATCTCTTTTAGCACTTTTTCGGCGATTTTCGCTCGTTGCCCGGAAAGCTTGAGATTAGTGAAAAAATCCATCGCATGGCCAATGCTCATATCGGAAATAGCAGGCAGCGGCGTATTTTCCACAAATACATGGCGCGCTTCGCGATTCAGTCGCGTGCCTTCACAGCTGGCGCAGGGGCGATTACTGATGAACTTCGCCAGCTCTTCGCGCACCGCGCTGGATTCCGTCTCTTTATAACGGCGCTCCATATTATGCAGCACGCCTTCGAACGGATGGCGGCGCACGGAGGTATCGCCGCGATCGTTCATATATTTAAATTCAATGTTCTCTTTGCCGGAACCGTACAGCACGACTTTATGTACGTTGGCGCTGAGGCTTGCCCACGGCGCATCTACGTCGAACTTATAGTGTTCCGCCAGCGACTTGAGCATTTGAAAGTAGTAAAAATTGCGACGATCCCAACCACGAATCGCGCCGCCTGCCAGCGACAGGTCGGGATTCTGGATCACGCGGTCCGGATCGAAATATTGCTGAACGCCGAGCCCGTCACAGGTCGGGCAGGCGCCTGCCGGGTTGTTGAATGAGAACAGACGCGGTTCCAGCTCGCGCATACTGTAGCCGCAAATCGGACAGGCAAAATTGGCGGAGAACAGAAGCTCCTCCGCTTTCTCATCGTCCATATCGGCAACAACCGCCGTGCCACCGGATAATTCCAGCGCCGTTTCGAACGACTCCGCCAGGCGTTGGGAAAGATCGTTGCGAACTTTGAAGCGATCGATCACCACCTCAATGGTATGTTTCTTTTGCAGCTCCAGCTTCGGCGGATCGGAGAGATCGCAAACTTCGCCGTCAATACGGGCGCGAATGTAACCCTGGCTTGCCAGATTTTCCAGCGTTTTGGTGTGTTCGCCTTTACGCTCTTTAATAATCGGCGCCAGCAGCATCAGACGTTTGCCTTCCGGCTGTGACAGCACGTTATCGACCATCTGACTAACGGTTTGCGCCGCCAGCGGCACGTCATGATCCGGACAACGCGGCTCGCCCACGCGGGCAAACAGCAGGCGCAGGTAGTCGTGGATCTCGGTAATTGTACCCACCGTAGAGCGCGGGTTGTGAGATGTCGATTTCTGTTCAATTGAGATCGCGGGCGATAGCCCCTCAATATGGTCGACATCCGGTTTTTCCATGAGCGACAAAAACTGCCGCGCGTAAGCGGAGAGCGATTCAACGTAACGACGCTGCCCTTCGGCATACAGAGTGTCGAAAGCCAGTGAGGATTTGCCTGAACCCGAAAGCCCGGTCACGACAATCAGTTTGTCGCGGGGGATGACGAGGTTAATATTTTTGAGATTATGGGTGCGGGCGCCCCGAACTTCGATCTTATCCATTCACCTTTCCCGGTAGAGACTCGGATGCCTGGTTTGTTTGAAGGACAAACGGCAGAAACGGCTAATTATGACACAATTTAACCTGTTTGAATATACAGTATTGGAATGCATCTTCAGCTAAAGTATGCAACAATATGAGGTTCGCGCGAGTGACCTGGAACCTGCATCGCAGCTATTAAAATGCTACGTGGAAATGGTACACTCACGCGTTTACACTATTTATGAAACGTATTCAGGAGACTCAATTATGGCCAGCAGAGGCGTAAACAAGGTGATTCTCGTTGGTAATCTGGGCCAGGACCCGGAAGTACGCTATATGCCGAGTGGCGGCGCTGTCGCCAACTTAACGCTGGCTACTTCTGAATCCTGGCGCGATAAGCAGACCGGCGAAATGAAAGAGCAGACTGAATGGCACCGGGTGGTGATGTTCGGCAAACTGGCGGAAGTGGCCGGCGAATATCTGCGTAAAGGTTCTCAGGTGTATATCGAAGGTCAATTGCGTACCCGCAAGTGGACCGATCAGAGTGGCCAGGAACGCTATACGACTGAAATTAACGTTCCGCAGATCGGCGGCGTGATGCAGATGCTGGGTGGTCGCCAGGGCGGCGGTGCACCGGCAGGCGGTCAGCAGCAGGGGGGTTGGGGTCAACCGCAACAACCTCAGCAGCCGCAGGGCGGCAACCAGTTCAGCGGCGGCGCGCAGTCGCGTCCACAGCAATCCGCGCCAGCGCCGTCTAACGAACCGCCAATGGATTTTGACGACGACATTCCGTTCTGATTTTTGGTAAAAAACTCAAAGCGTTATTTGCATTTTCGCTATAGTTCTCGTCTGCTGAAATGCCTGGTGTAAACCAGGCATTTTCTTACCTGGTATTATTGTCTTAGGGCCTATCCCACCAGGCGTTATTGGCGCAGCCAGTTTGGACACGGACAGCGCGCAAAAACCGGAGCGTACACGTAGTACGTGAAGTTTGACTCGCTACGCTCGCCCTTCGGGCCGCCGCAAGCGGCGTTCAAAACGCTAACGCGTTTTGGCGAGCACTGCCCAGGACCAAAATGGCAAGTAAAATAGCCCTAATGGGATAGGCTCTTAGTATCCCTTTCAAAAAAGAGAAGCGCATATCTCACGGAAAAATGTCGCTTATCGCCTCTGGCCGACTCGCCTCGGCACATCATTATCCAGCCGAAGTTCATAAATGTACTGCAATAACCCGGATTGTCTTAAATATGAAAGAGAAAACTCATCTGCAAAATATATAATTTATAGCCATTTTTTGACAACAAAAAGATATTATAAAATAACGTTAGAGAATGGTCGGTATTATCAATGGTTAATTAAATGTTTGCTTTAGCTTGTGATGAGCTCAAATATGATATGTGCATCTTGCTTTATTTTTAATTGCTGAAGATAAAGTTGTTACTTATAGCTGGCTTTATATAAAAAATGGTTTTATTTGTGTGTGTTTTTACGCAATTCTGATTTTTTACTCCCCACTTATTATATTGTTAATGATTTAAGTTATATTGAAGTCCCTATGACCCTATGTTTTAATTGTGAAAATTAATTTTATCCTCTGGAGGCAAATTTATTAAATACGTATGGTTATAACGCGTATTAAAAAGAAATATGTCCTTAAAATGATTTAGAGTTTCAATGATTAGCTAACAAATCTATTTATCGGCGGGTGGTTTTAATTTGCTGATGACTATTTTTTATTTATGAGTTGAGAGCTTATGCGATACCTATTATTGGGGAAGATATAGTTAGTGCAATAATTGATGTCTACCTAATTAAAAAAATGAAGAGTGTTTTTAATTAAAGCACTCATCTTTGTTGTGGACGCATAAAAATGGCGTCGTTGTTTTTATTTTTCTGATTACGAGATGTAAGAAAACTGAACTCTATAAAGCGTATTGGTAGCAGGAAGCCAAGGGCGGTAGCGTTCACTTTCTGAATAAGTTGAGCATCCTTTATCCTTTCTAATCCACAAAAACATTTTATTCACAATGTAATATCAGGAGACAACATGGAAGACGAAAGTAATCCGTGGCCTAGTTTTGTTGATACATTCTCTACGGTATTGTGCATTTTTATATTTCTTATGTTGGTGTTTGCACTTAATAATATGATTATTATGTATGACAACTCAATTAAAGTTTATAAAGCAAATATAGAGAATAAGACTAAATCTACTGCTCAAAATAGCGGAGCCAATGACGATTCAAATCCTAATGAAATAGTTAATAAGGAAGTGAATACTCAAGATGTGTCGGACGGAATGACTACAATGTCAGGTAAGGAGGTTGGAGTATACGATATCGCCGATGGTCAGAAAACTGATATAACGTCTACAAAAAATGAGCTTGTTATTACGTATCATGGCAGGCTGAGAAGCTTTTCAGAAGAGGATACTCATAAAATAAAGGCTTGGTTAGAAGACAAAACTAATAGTAATTTATTGATAGAAATGGTTATTCCTCAGGCAGACATCTCTTTCTCTGACTCTTTACGACTGGGATATGAACGGGGAATTATTTTAATGAAAGAGATTAAGAAAATATATCCTGATGTAGTTATTGACATGAGTGTTAACTCCGCAGCATCAAGTACAACGAGTAAAGCTATTATCACGACTATTAATAAAAAGGTGTCAGAGTGAAATATATAAATCATTACCGCTATTTGTTTGTCTGTTTTTTCCTTGCCATACTCCCTTTTTTCGCTTTATCTTTTCCCGGTATAAGAGAGTATGTTTTTGATAACTTTATGGTTTCTGCAATTTACAATGGAGTCATTATTGCCATTTATATTACAGGTTCTTTGTGTGCATTATTCACTATTCTTAAAAATATTTCAGCAAAAGACATATTAATAGCTCAGGACGCCAGTAGAAAAAATAGCATTCTTTCTAACCTCAATCAGGTTTTGTTTGCCGGGGAACCCAAACAGTGTGATTTCAATTTGCTGATGGAATTAGATGACAATGTGTCTACCGCCCGTAATCAACGATTGTCATTTATTATGAGCTGTAGCAATGTGTCGACGCTTGTTGGCCTGTTGGGGACGTTTGCGGGTCTGTCTATTACGATTGGTTCAATCGGGAACTTATTGAGCTCGCCATCAGATGTTGGCGGTGATAATGCAAGTAATACACTCAATATGATCGTGACAATGGTAGCGTCGCTTTCTGAACCATTGAAAGGGATGAATACCGCATTTGTATCTTCTATCTATGGTGTTGTTTGCGCCATACTCCTGACCTCACAAAGTGTTTTTGTTCGCAGCTCCTATTCCCTTGTTTCTACGGAAATCAAAAAATTAAAAATCATAAGCAACAGATCCAATAATAAACAACGAAGCCTGCGGGTTGAATCAGAGACGCTTGTAGAATTTAAAGAGTTGTTTAAAGCGTTTTTTGATAACTATCTGTCAGTTGAAAATTTACGGACGCAGGATGAAGAAAAGAAACGAGAGATGCTATCAGATAGCTTTGTCACTTTGCAAAACCGACTATTGGATAACTCAGCAAAACTAGAGCAACTTTCTACGCTGATTGATGGTTATCTGGTAAGCAATAACGAAAATACCAAAAAATTAGTTGACGGTGTAATAACAATTACCTCTCGTTTATCTGAAGGTAATACCCTGCTTGCTGATAATAATGCACGACTGGAGGCAATGAGTACAATACAAAATATTATAGACAAAAAGAATGATTCAATAATGGCATCAGTTGATAAATGCTATCAGGAATCTCTTTCACATGGTAAGACCATAAACGATATTGCCGCTGGCAGTGCCGATATTTCTCATACTCTCGATGGGCTGAGAAAAGAAATGGATGAGGATATGAATAATGTTCATTTAGCGCTATCCGATCTATCGGCTACTGATAAAAAGATTATTGCCAATACTAAAGAGATTAGTGCTGAAATGGTTAGCTACCGTGATACCTATATGCCATTAATGGAAAAAATAACATCTATGCATCAGGAAATAGTAAAGCAACGTTTGTTAAACAAGGAGGAAAAAAATGAAGATTAAGATGTTTTTTCTGACGACTGCTTTTATTACACAAAGCACATACGCCAGCGAGCTTCCGGTCATTCCTCTAAGAGATTTAGTTAATGCCGCATTAACGCATCAGCCCTCTGTTGCTGTTTCATATTATGAGACTGAAAAGAAAAACAGTGACTTAGATCTTTCACGGGCAGCACTTTATCCTACCCTAGATCTAACATCTGGCCTTAATAATAACAGGAAAGAGTCATCAGGTACCGAGAGGAACGTTGAAAATAAGGTGTCTTTATCATACCGAATAACGGATTTTGGAGTGAGGGGGGCTAATATCAGGAAATCTGAATATGAAAGAGATAATAGTAAAACTGACTATGAAAAAACAAAGAATATAGTGTCTCAGGAGGTTGTGACAACCTATTACAACATCAGTAAATATCGTGAAATGATTGATGGCGTAAATCTGGAGAAAGAGTTTTATAAAAAGATGCTGGAAACTTTTTCGTTGCTGGTATCTTCCGGTGTAGCGATGCAATCTGATATGCGTAAAGTACAAGTATCTATCGATGCATTAAATACCAGAAGCATTATGTATCAGTCGATGTTGGATGATGAAATGTATAAAATGCAGAATATGACTGGTCTGAATTTATCGCCAGTTCAGATTCAAAGCGATGAAAAATTCAACCTCTTCAAAAAATATATCTTTGTCGAAAGCCCTGAAAAACTTATGGACATGGTGATGAAATACAACGATGACTATAAGATGCTTGTCAATACCCGAAAAGCCGCGACCGAAGATATTAATGCCGCAAAATCATCCTATTTTCCGACTGTAGATCTTGTTTCCAGCTATGTACAGAATAACCCGAGCGGTAGTGCCAAAAAAAGTGATTATGAAGATGAATTTAAAACGGGTATCAATGTCAGTTTCAACATTTTTAATGGGTTCAGAAATTCAGCCCAGGAAAGAAAAATGGTGGCAAGTTACTCGCAGGCTAAGCTGCAAATTGACGATTTTTTGATTAAAACGCGTTATAACATTGATTCACAACTTTCAAGATACGCCGCTGCAAAAGAGACTTACTCAGTGGCGGAACGTTCACATACAAACGCATTACAGCTTACTGAATTATATGAGCAGGAGTTTCAGTTAGGGCAAAAAAGTTTGCTTGATTTAATTTCAAGCCGTAATGAAGCATTTCAGGCATATGTAAGCATGATCGACAGCAAATATAGCCTGTATATTTTAAAGCTACAGCAACTCTCATTGATTTTTCATTTAATGGATTATTTAAAAGGAAATACTGAAAGTGAGTTAAATGTAATGAAATGAATAGAAGACAAAGCGATCATCTCATGATGATAATTATTTCTTTGACGATCTTAATTATTATCCTTACCTACTTTATAGAAATTAATTCAGTGGTTCATGGTCAGGGCGTTATCACTACTAAAGATAATGCTCAGTTAATATCTCTTTCTAAAGGAGGGACGATACAAGATATTTATGTAGCCGAGGGTGATACTGTAAAAAAAGGAGAACTCCTTGCAAAGGTCGTTAACCTTGATCTGCAAAAAGAATATCAAAGGTATAGAACTCAAAAAGGGTATCTGGATAAAGATGTTAACGAAATATCTTTCATTCTTGATAAAGAAAATGAGAGTGGGTTGATTACCCTGGATGGCACCCGTTCTTTAAGCAATAAAGAGGTAAAAGCGAATATTGAATTAGTGCATAGTCAGATAAGAGCTAAAGAGTTAAAAAAAACCTCTCTTGATTCTGAGATTAGCGGATTACAAGAGAAGCTGAGTTCGAAAGAAAAAGAACTCGCATTGCTTGCCGAAGAAATAAATATTCTTTCCCCACTGGTAAAAAAAGGAATTAGCCCATATACCAATTTTCTTAACAAGAAACAGGCGTATATAAAAGTTAAGTCTGAAATTAATGATATTGAAAGTAGCATCACTTTAAAAAAAGATGATATTGAGTTGGTTGTTAATGATATTGAGGCGCTTAATAATGAATTGCGACTATCTTTATCTAAAATAATATCTAAAAATCTTCAGGAACTTGAGGTTGTTAACTCTACATTAAAAGTAATAGAGAAGCAGATAAATGAGGAGGATATCTATTCACCGGTTGACGGTGTAATTTATAAAATCAATAAAAGTGCCACTACTCATGGTGGTGTGATTCAGGCGGCGGACTTACTTTTTGAAATAAAACCAAAAGTAAGGACTATGCTGGCCGATGTGAAAATATTACCCAAATACCGTGACCAAATATATGTAGATGAAGCCGTTAAACTGGATGTACAGTCAATTATCCAACCAAAGATAAAATCGTATAATGCGACTATCGATAATATTAGCCCTGATTCCTATGAGGAAAATACCGGAGGAACAATTCAGCGTTATTATAAAGTAATTATTGCATTCGATGTTAATGAAGATGATTTACGGTGGTTAAAACCAGGTATGACTGTTGACGCCAGTGTAATTACCGGAAAACACAGCATTATGGAATACCTGTTATCTCCCTTGATGAAAGGCGTGGACAAAGCCTTTTCAGAACCAGTTAATACTAAACGATTAGATACACCTTGAGAGTGAATATAATATTATGGGAAATAAAAGCATACAAAAGTTTTTTGCCGATCAAAATTCTGTAATTGATTTATCTTCTTTGGGTAATGCCAAAGGCGCAAAAGTTTCTCTTTCCGGGCCAGACATGAACATTACCACGCCGCGTGGTTCAGTGATCATTGTCAATGGCGCCCTTTATTCAAGTATCAAAGGCAATAACCTCGCTGTTAAATTTAAAGATAAGACTATTACTGGCGCTAAAATTCTGGGCAGCGTAGATTTAAAAGATATTCAACTAGAGAGAATTGACAGCTCATTGGTAGATTCTGCTCAGGTAGAAAAGAAAGGTAATGGCAAAAGACGAAATAAGAAGGAAGAAGAGGAATTAAAAAAGCAGCTTGACGATGCTGAAAACGCAAAGAAAGAAGCTGATAAGGCGAAGGAAGAAGCAGAGAAAGCTAAGGAGGCTGCAGAAAAAGCGCTCAATGAAGCGTTTGAAGTACAGAACTCGTCAAAGCAAATTGAAGAAATGCTGCAGAACTTTTTGGCTGACAATGTAGCAAAAGACAATCTGGCTCAGCAAAGCGATGCTTCCCAGCAAAATACACAGGCTAAAGCAACGCAGGCTTCTAAACAGAACGATGCTGAAAAAGTTCTTCCTCAACCTATTAATAAAAATACCAGTACTGGCAAAAGTAATAGCAGTAAAAATGAGGAAAATAAGCTCGATGCTGAGTCTGTTAAAGAGCCGCTTAAAGTCACATTAGCGCTTGCGGCAGAGAGTAACAGCGGTAGCAAAGATGATAGTATAACTAATTTTACCAAACCTCAGTTTGTAGGTAGCACTGCTCCCAATGCCACGGTCATTATTAAAATTAATGGTATTGCTGTCGGTCAGGCTGTAGCGGATAGTTTGGGTAACTTCACCTTCACTGCGCCTGAAACATTGACTGATGGAACATATAATCTGGAGGCAGAGGCCAAGACTGCTGATGGGAGCGGTAGCGCCAAACTTGTCATTACTATCGATTCCGTTACCGATAAGCCAACATTTGAACTTTCGCCTGAAAGTAGTGTGTCCGGTCATAAGGGCTTAACGCCGACCTTGACGCCTTCAATTGTTGGTACGGCGGAAGAGAATGCTAAGGTTGACATTTATGTAGATAATAAACTGGTTGCCAGCGTTGATGTCGATAAAGATGGAAACTGGAGTTATGAATTTAAAGATAATGAATTATCTGAGGGCGAAAATAGTATAAAAGTCGTTGCCGTGGATAAAGCAGGTAATAAAAACGAAACGACGGATAGTATCATAACCGACACCATTCCTCCGGAAAAGCCGACGATTGAGCTGGATGATAGTAGTGATTCCGGCATTAAAAATGACAACATTACAAATAGCACCCTGCCAACATTTATTGGTGTGGCGGAACCCGGTTCTACAGTCTCTATTTATCTTGGACTTAAACATCTTGGTGAGGTCATTGTTGCTAAAGATGGGACATGGAGCTATACGCTTACTACGCCGCTCAAGGATGGCGAATACAATATAACAGCAACTGCTACTGATATTGCCGGGCATACCTCAGCGACGGCAAATCTGCCTTTTACTATTGATACCCGTATCAGCTATTTCAGCGCTGAGATTGAAACGACTGATGATAGCGGTATTGTCGGAGATAACGTTACTAACAATACTCGCCCAACCTTTACAGGTAAAACTGAGCCAAATGCTATTATCAGTGTCATAAATAGTGAGACTGGCGAAGAGGTTATTTTTAAAGCGAATGACAAGGGCGAATGGACATTCAATTTCACTTCCGACTCAGTGGAAGGGGTTAACAATCTTACGTTCACTGTTGAAGATGTCGCTGGCAACAAAAAGGATTTTTCCTTTAGTTACGTTATCGATACTGTTGCCCCTGTACCTCCGACGGTTTCTTTGGAGGATTTTGTTGTTTTACCGAATGGTATAATTTTATCAGGGAATGATTTACCGGCTTTAGTCGGTACGGCAGAGCCAAAGTCTACCATCTTATTGATGCGAGATGGTAAATTATATGACAGCATTGAGGTTGACTCAAACGGGACCTGGAATTATCAGTTTAGTAATAAATTTCTTCAGGGCGCCTATGATATTGAAATCATCTCTCAGGATGCCGCCGGTAATAAATCCTCTACTGTTAAATATTCTTTTACTATTCAAACTGAAGTTGTACCTCCAAAAGCGGAACTCGATGCCAGTGATGATTCTGGTGCAAAAGGCGACTGGATTACCAATAAACATAATGCTCTGACATTACTGGGAACAGCGGATAGGTTTGCTACCGTAAATATCCTTATCGATGGTAAAACGATAGGCGTGACGACTGCGGATGCAGACGGTAACTGGAATTTTGATATTTCCCGAAATCTGTCTGACAATGTTTATAAGATTACGGTTGAATCCATCGATCCTTTAGGAAGAACGTCATCTGTAGATTATCAGCTTACCATTGATAGCTTTACGCCGATCCCTACTGTTATGTTGCATGATAGCGCTGATTCTGGCGTTAAAGGCGATATGATTACTAAAATTAATACGCCGTTGTTTACCGGGATGGCTGAAGCTAATGCTAAGGTTTCCATCTATGTTGACGGTGTGTTAAGTGGTGAGGCTATTGCTGGCGATGATGGTGTATGGAATTTTCAATTTACCACAGCGTTATCTGATGGCTCGCATGACGTAACGGTAAAGGTAGAAGATATTGCCGGTAATACTGCCTCCTCATCAGCGTATAATTTCCAAATCGTAACGCAAACGCAAAAACCAACAATAGAGTTGGTCAACGATACGGGGGTTGATAATACAGACCATATTATTAATGAAAAGAATCCTGCACTGACAGGAACCGCTGCACCCTATTCAACGGTTAAACTCTATATTGATGGCGCACTGATCGCTGAGGTCAGAACAAATAAAGATGGCAGATGGGAGTATACCCTGAAAGCCGATCAAGGTTTGGTTGATGGCGATCATAGAATAACCGCTTCAGTTGAAGATATCGCTGGCAACATTGCTCATTCGGATCCTTTCTTAATTAGCGTCGATACTGCTATTTCAATACCGATAGTTTCATTGAGCCCGGATTCAGATTCGGGAATTGCAGATGATAATTTAACGAATATCGTTAAACCTACCTTGCACCTAAAAGATATTGATCCGGACATTATCAGTGTTCAGGTATGGGATGCCGCGTCTGATACGCAGATCGGTGTTGCCACGCAACAACCTGATGGTTCATGGGCCTATACCTTTACTTCAGATTTAACGGAAGGCTTGCATCAGGTTTATGTCAAGGTTGAGGACATTGCGGGTAATAAAGCGAACAGCGCGGTATTCGATTTTACTATCGATACCACAGTATCAACGCCGGTGATTTCCCTGCTTTCTAAGGATGATACGGGGGTTACAGGCGATAACCTGACCAATATCAATAAGCCAGGTTTTGCTATTTCCGGTGTTGATGCTGATGCGCATCGGGTCGTCGTACAGGTGATGCACAATGGCGTGAGCGAAGAGATCGAACTTTCCCACCTCAATGGTAGTTGGTTATTTATACCAGGGAATACGTGGGCGGATGGCAGCTACACGTTAACGGTGAAAGTAGAAGATAAGGCAGGAAATACCAACTACTCAGCGCCGCTGACGGTCGTTATCGATACCCAAATCGCCATTGATGGGGTGGAACTGGTCAACGATAGCGGCGTGAAAGGCGATAATATGACCAACGACGACCGTCCCCACTTTCGTGTGACGGTACCTACGGATGTCAATGAAGTCCGTCTGAGCATTGACGGTGGTAATTCGTGGGTTCAGGCAACTCCGGGCGTGGCAGGAAGCTGGGAGTATATCTGGCCGACAGACCTGGCAGATGGTCAATACACGCTAACGGTGGAAGCGACTGATAAAGCAGGCAATACAGTGACGAAGACCATCGATTTCGCGGTGGATACCACGCTGTCAGTGCCGGTCATCGTACTGGATAGCGCGGACGACACCGGCATCCAGGGCGATAACATGACGAATAGCACCCAGCCGACATTTGCCCTGCAGCATATTGATGATGATGCCGTTCGCGTTACGGTCAGCGTGGAGCATGGCGGCGTCACCACCACATTTGACGCCACGAAAGGCGTAGGCGGATGGAGCTTTACGCCGACAGGGGCGTGGGCGGATGGTGATTATACCCTGAGTGTGTCAGTCGAAGATAAAGCGGGGAACACCAGCCATTCTGCATCGTTGACGGTGACGGTGGACACGCAAATCGCCATTAATAACATTGAACTGGTCAATGACAGCGGTATTCCCGACGATAATCTGACTAATAACGTGCGTCCGCACTTCCAGGTGACGGTACCGACGGATGTCAACGTGGTGCGCCTGAGCATTGACGGCGGCAAGACGTGGTTCAACGCTACCCAGAGCGCGACGCCGGGCGCCTGGGATTATATCTGGCCGGATGATGTGGCCGACGGAGGCTATACCCTGACGGTAGAAGCGACCGACAAGGCGGGAAACAAGACGACGCAGGAACTTGATTTCACCATCGATACCACTCTGTCTGTGCCGACCCTCTCGCTGGACAGCGCAGATGACAGCGGCATCGCGGGCGATAATATCACCAATGTTAAAACGCCGGGCTTTACCCTCAACAATATTGATACCGATGTCAGCCGGGTGATAGTGGAGGTAATGCACAATGGCATTAAACAGGAGGTGCCACTGGTTCAGACCGGCGGACAGTGGCGCTTTGCGCCGACCAGCGACTGGGCGGACGGCGACTATATCCTGACGGTGAAGGTAGAAGATAGGGCCGGAAATGTGAAGCAGTCCGCGCCGTTGACGGTGACAGTAGACACGCATATCGCCATTGACCGTATTGAACTGGTTAACGACAGCGGTATCCCCGGCGATAATCTGACCAATGAAGCGCGCCCGCACTTTCAGGTGACAGTACCGGCGGATGTTAACGGTGTAAGACTGAGCATTGATGGCGGCAAAACGTGGTTTGACGCCACGCAGAGCGCGACGTCGGGCGTCTGGGATTACACCTGGCTGACGAATGTGGCTAACGGCCCTCACACCCTGATGGTGGAAGCGTCCGACAAGGCGGGAAACAAAACGACGCAGAAACTGGACTTCATCATCGATACCCTGCTGTCAGAACCGACTATTACCCTGGACAGCGCGGATGATAGCGCCGCTGGCGATAACATCACCAACGTTAAGATGCCAGGCTTTACCCTCGGTAATATCGACGCCGACGTGACCAAAGTGGTGGTGACGGTGGCGCATGATGGTAAGAACCAACAGATAGAGTTGATTAAGAACGGCGGTGTGTGGCGCTTTACGCCGGGCGCAGCCTGGACCGATGGCAACTATACGCTGACGGTAAAGGTAGAAGATAAGGCGGGTAATACAAATTATTCTGCGCCGCTGACGGTGACTATCGATACGCAAACGTCTATTGATCGCATTGAACTTCTTAATGACACGGGTATTGTCGGGGATAACCTGACCAATGAAGCACGTCCACAGTTTCATATTACGGTACCGACGGACGTGAACTCTGTGCAACTGAGTCTTGATGGCGGCATCAACTGGGTTAACGCAACGCTGACGTCTGACGGCGTTTGGGAGTATATATGGCCGACAGATCTGGTCGAAAATACGTATATCCTGACAGTGAAAGCAACCGATGTTGCAGGCAACACGGCGACGGAAACGCTCAATTTTATCATTGATACCACATTGTCGACACCGACCATCACGCTGGATAGCGCAGATGATAGCGGCACCGCCAACGATAATAAGACTAACGTTAAAACGCCGGGTTTTATTATCGGCGGTATTGATTCTGACGTGACTCAGGTCGTCGTGCAGGTGATGCGCGATGGTCACAGCGAGGAGGTGGAGCTGACGCAGACTAACGGGCAGTGGCGTTTTGTACCCGGCAGCGCGTGGACTGATGGCGACTATACGCTGACGGTAACGGTGAAAGATGAGGCGGGTAATATTCGCCACTCAGCGCCGTTGACGGTCACCATCGATACGCAAATCGCCATTGACCATATTGAACTGGTCAATGACAGCGGTATTCCCGACGATAATCTGACTAATAACGTGCGTCCGCACTTCCAGGTGACGGTACCGACTGATGTCAACGTGGTGCGCCTGAGCATTGACGGCGGCAAGACGTGGTTCAACGCGACCCAGAGCGCGACGCCGGGTGTCTGGGATTATACCTGGCTGGCTGATGTGGGAGAGGGGAAGCATACCCTGACAGTGGAGGCGACCGACAAGGCGGGAAACAAAACGACGCAGCAACTGGACTTCATCATCGATACCCTACTGTCAGAACCGACTATCGTGCTGGACAACACGGACGACAGCGGAACAAAAGGCGATAACCTGACCAACGTAAATAAGCCGACGTTTTTACTGGGCAATATTGACGCAGACGCGCGGTATGTCACGGTTGAGGTGCAGCATGGCGGCACGAAAGAAGTGCTGACGGCTACCAAAGACGCGACCGGCAACTGGAGCGTAACACCGACCGGTACATGGGCAGATGGCGACTATACGCTGACAGTGAGGGTGGAAGATGAGGCGGGGAACGAAAAACACTCAGCGTCGCTGACGGTCACTGTTGATACCCAAATCACCATTGATGCTATTGAACTGGTTAATGATAACGGTATTCCCGGCGACAATATGACTAACGACGCCCATCCGCAGTTCCGCGTGACGGTACCGGGGGACGTTAACGAAGTTAGTCTGAGCATTGACGGTGGCGTGACCTGGGTTAAGGCGACACAGAGCGCGACGCCGGGCGTCTGGAATTATACCTGGCCGGGCACCGTGCCGGATGGCGACTATACGCTGAATGTGAAAGCGACTGACAATGCGGGTAATACGGTGACGGAGACACTCCACTTCACTATTGATACCACGCTGTCAGTGCCGGTCATCGTACTGAATAGCGCGGACGATACCGGTGTCCAGGGCGATAACATGACCAATAGCACCCAGCCGACATTTGCCCTGCAGCATATTGATGATGATGCCGTTCGCGTTACGGTCAGCGTGGAGCATGGCGGCGTCACCACCACATTTGACGCCACGAAAGGCGTAGGCGGATGGAGCTTTACGCCGACAGGGGCGTGGGCGGATGGTGATTATACCCTGAGTGTGTCAGTCGAAGATAAAGCGGGGAACACCAGCCATTCTGCATCGTTGACGGTGACGGTGGACACGCAAATCGCCATTAATAACATTGAACTGGTCAATGACAGCGGTATTCCCGACGATAATCTGACTAATAACGTGCGTCCGCACTTCCAGGTGAAGGTACCGACGGATGTTAACGAGGTACGCCTGAGCATTGACGGCGGCAAGACGTGGTTCAACGCTACCCAGAGCGCGACGCCGGGCGTCTGGGATTATACCTGGCTGGCTGATGTGGGAGAGGGGAAGCATACCCTGACAGTGGAGGCGACCGACAAGGCGGGAAACCAGACGACGCAGAAACTGGACTTCATCATCGATACCATGCTGTCAGAACCGACTATCGTGCTGGACAGCACGGACGACAGCGGAACAAAAGGCGATAACCTGACCAACGCGAATAAGCCGACGTTTATACTGGGCAATATTGACGCAGACGCGCGGTATGTCACGGTTGAGGTGCAGTATGGCGGCACGAAAGAAGTGCTGACGGCCACCAAAGGCGCGACCGGCATCTGGAGCGTAACACCGACCGGTACATGGGCAGATGGCGACTATACGCTGACAGTGAGGGTGGAAGATGAGGCGGGGAACGAAAAACACTCAGCGTCGCTGACGGTCACTGTTGATACCCAAATCACCATTGATGTTATTGAACTGGTTAATAATAACGGTATTCCCGGCGACAACCTGACCAATGACGTTCGTCCACACTTCCGCGTCACGGTGCCAGGGGATGTCAACGAGGTACGTCTGAGTATCGACGGCGGTAATACGTGGGTTCGTGCAACACAGGGCACGGCAGGGATCTGGGATTACACCTGGCCGAAAGATGTGACCGACGGGCTACATACCCTGACGGTAGAAGCGACCGATAAGGCGGGAAATAAGACGACGCAGACGCTCGATTTTACCATTGATACCCGGCTGTCAACGCCTACCATCACTATGGATAGCAGGGACGATACAGGTGCCATTGGCGATCATATTACGAGCGTCAAAAGACCGGGCTTTACCATTGGCAATATTGACTCCGATGCGCAATCGGTCATTTTGCGGATCACACAGGGCGGCAATAGCCAGGAAGTGACACTAACCCAGGTTGGAGGACAGTGGCGCTTTACGCCAGATGCTGACTGGGCGGACGGTAGCTATACACTGACGGTAGAGGTAACGGATAACGCAGGAAACGTTCGTCAGTCCACGCCGCTGATAGTGACGGTAGATACGCAAACCAGCATTACTGATATTACATTGGTCAATGATCATGGCGTGCCTGATGACAATCTAACTAACAGCACCCGTCCGCAGTTTGAGATCACGGTGCCGGCGGATGTGAATTCTGTGCAACTGAGCATTGATGGGGGCGCAAACTGGGTGAGCGCGGCGCAGGGTATTGAAGGCGTCTGGGGCTATACCTGGCCAACGGATATGGGCGATGGAAAACACACCCTAACCGTCATGGTCACCGACAGAGCGGGCAATACGGCGACGCAAACGCTTGAATTTTTCATCGACACCCGGTTGTCGACGCCGACTATTGCGCTGGATAGCACGGATGATACCGGTACGCCTGGCGATGATATGACCAATCGCACCCGACCGACCTTTATTCTGCAGAATATCGATTCGGATGTTATCAACGTTACAGTCAGCGTCACGCATAATGGAACGACAACCTCGTTTACCGCGACACAGGGGGCTGGAGGCTGGAGCTTTACACCGCCAGCGCCGTGGGGCGACGGTGATTATACGCTGACGGTGACAGTGGAGGATCGGGCGGGAAATACGCGTCCGTCTACGCCGCTGACGGTGACAGTGGATACGCAAATAGCCATTGATCATATTGAATTAGTCAACGATAGCGGCGTCCCTGGCGATAATGTGACAAAACATGTGCGTCCGCAGTTCCAGATCTCGGTACCGGATGATGTGGAAAAGGTTCTTCTGAGTATTGACGGCGGCACGACCTGGGTTACCGCAATCAAGAGTTCGACGGCTGGCATTTGGGATTACACCTGGCCGACGGATATGCCAGAGGGACAGCATACCCTGACCGTGGAAGTGACTGACGGTGCGGGTAATAAGATGACGGAGACGCTCAATTTCACTATCGACATCACGTTGATGACGCCAACCATTGAGCTGGCGCCCGATCAGGATACCGGACAGAATAAGAACGATAATCTGACCAGCGTCACTCAGCCAGTATTTGTGTTGGGGAGTATCGATAAAGATGTTCGACACGTGGAATTGAGTATTGAGCATAACGGCACGTTTAAAACGGTGGTACTCACCGAATCAGCCGACGGCTGGCGCTATCGACCGGATTCTGCTTTGGCGGACGGTAGCTACACATTCACCGTGACGGTAACAGATGTGGCAGGCAACCAGCAAACATCCGCGCCTTTAAAGGTGACGATAGACGGTACGTTGACTACGCCGGTGATTGAACTGGCAGCTGGCGAAGATAGCGGTACTGTTGGCGATCGCCTCACCAATCACGATCGGCCTGTGTTCGACATACGCCAGGTTGATTCTGACGTTACGCGCGTGATGGTCAAAGTAACTTACAACGGTAAAACGCACGAGGAAGCGGCGGTATTCACCAATGGTCAATGGCGCTTTACGCCTTCTGCGAGCTGGGCTGATGGCTCATATCAGTTAGCCGTTGTGGTGGAAGATCTGGCGGGGAATGTAAAAGAGTCTGCGCCGTTTGAGGTGCGTATTGACACCACGACAACCATTAACAATATCGTATTGCTTAATGATACTGGCGTGCAGAATGATCAATTAACGAATGTTGCCAAACCGTCATTCAGAATTGACGTTCCCGGTGATGTCGTCCAGGTACGCGTAACCCTGGATGGTGGCGCTAACTGGAATGTGATACGCAAAAATGCCGACGGACAGTGGATTTTTGACAGCCCGAATACTCTGGTTGACGGCACATATACCCTTCGCGTAGAGGCCACGGATGAGGCAGGTAATATTGCGAATAAAGATTTAGTATTTAATATCGATACTAATATACAGGTTCCGACTATTGCTTTAGACGCAGGACAAGATACCGGAGCGAATACAGCCGATAATATCACTAATATTTCACGACCCACCTTTACGATTGGTAATGTTGACCCCGATGTTATCAAAGTCGTGGTGACGATTGATGGTCATGATTATAACGCGACTAAGGTTGGGGCTGGTTGGCAATTTACGCCAGGCAATGCCATTCCGGATGGTTCTTATAATATTACCGTTACGGTTGAAGATAAGGCCGGAAATACCGCGACATCGAAACCATTACCTGTTGTGATAGATACGACGGCTGAAATTGAAAGCGTCACGTTGGTTACAGATAGCGGTGATAGCGATGTAGATAACATTACCAAAGTCGACAAGCCGCAGTTTAGTATTGTTACCGCTGATGATATTACCCATGTGCGCGTTAAAATCGATAACGCCGCTAATTGGATTGAACTCACAAAAGGAGGGGATGGCCGCTGGATATTTAATGTCGGTTCGGCATTACCTGATGGGCAACACACTCTCTTGGTTGATGTGACTGATATCGCCGGCAACGTTGCGCAAGAAACGCTGCAGTTTACGATTGATACGACTCTGCGAGAGCCGACAATTGTACTCGATCCCACCCATGATACTGGTGATGATACTAATGATAATCTTACCAGGATTAACAAACCGGTGTTTATTATCGGTAATGTCGATAATGATGTATCACACATTGTGGTTCATATTGATGGTCGGGATTACACCATTGAAAACACAGGGGGGAATTTAACCTTTACGCCGGATCAACCGCTGTCTGACGGTCAGCATACGATCTCTGTTACCGTAACGGATATTGCTGGTAATACCAAAACATCGGCCGAACTGAAGATTGAAATCGACACGCAGGTTCAGATTGACAGTGTTACGTTAACAACAGATAGCGGCGTCAACGATCACGATAATGTCACCAATGCTACCCGTCCCTCTTTTGAAATTGCAACGCCTGATGATGTGACATCGGTGCTGGTTTCTTTCGATGGCGTAAACTGGACGCCCATCAGTAAAAATGCGGCCGGGCAGTGGGAATTTACTGCAGGTAGCGCATTGCCTGATGGTCATTATACTCTCCATGTCCAGGCGACGGATCGGGCAGGGAATACGGCAAATTCCACGCTGGGCTTCACCGTGGATACGCAGATTGACGGCCTGAGCGTCGTGATGCTGGACGACGCCGGAAAGGATTCTACGGATGGTATTACGAATATTACCTCTCCACGTTTTGAAATTTCAGCCAGAGAACCGCTGCAGAGCGTGACGGTAATTTTAAACGGGAAATCCAGCACACTGACTCAGGGGGCAGGTAATAAATGGCTGTTTACCCCTGATACACCGTTAGTGGATGGAACTTACAAAATAGAAATAGTGGCTGAAGATATCGCAGGTAATAAAATTAGCAAAGAGGTATCATTCACAATAGACACTATTGTTTCTGATCCCAGTATTGATTTGCTGGATGCGGATGATACTGGCGAAAGCGCTGTTGATAATATTACGAGTGTCACTAAACCACGTTTCGTTATTGGCAATGTACCCGCCGATATTGATACTGTTGTAATCAGAATTAACGGCGTTTCTTATCCGGTTACGGCAAATGGCAATAACCTCTGGGAATTCCAGGTTCCCGTTGCGTTAAACGATGGCGTATATGAAGCCGTTGTTGTCTTCAGAGATATTGCCGGAAATACTTCTGAAACTAAGCTGCCCTTTACCATTGATACCACGACAAGCGTCAGTGTCAGAATGGAGCCAGCGTCTGATACCGGAAATTCCAATAGCGATAACCTTACGAATAAGCAAAATCCCAAATTCGAAGGTACTGCAGAGCCCAATGCGAAACTGGTGATTACCATTGTTGACGATAAGTCAGGTCGGGAGGTTTTAAAACAAACGATTACGGTTGGCGCTGATGGCAACTGGAGTGTGACGCCGAATATACTGCCGGATGGCATGTATACCATCAACGTCGTCGCAACAGATGTCGCGGGAAATACTGCGCAAACGCAGGAAAGATTCACTATCGATACGGTTACGATCGATCCCACCATTCGCCTTTCGGATCCATCTATTGATGATCAGCATGAAGCAACCAGCCTGCGTCCTGAGTTCAAAGGGTTTGCCGAAGCGTTCTCGACGATTATGATTCAGTGGGATGGGAAAGTGGTCGGCTCCGCAAACGCCAATGCGAATGGCGAATGGAGTTGGACGCCGCCATCAGTATTAGCGCCAGGCTCCTATGTTGTGAGCATTGTTGCCAAAGATAAAGCGGGTAATGAATCGTCGCAGGTCGACTTTCCTGTCGTAATACCTGTTATTGATGTCACGCCTCCAACCATAAAGCTCAGCGAGGAGAGCGATAGTGGTGCCTTAGGAGACTTTACCACGAATAATAAAACGCCGACCCTGGTTGGGAACACGTTACCTAATGCGATTGTGAGTATTTATGTGGATGGCGTGAAGGTCGGCGAGGCGACAGCGGATACAGCGGGTCGATATACTTTCCAGTTATCGGAAATGAAAGATGGCCATTATGTCGTCCAGGTGGGTATCGTCAACCCTCGCGATAATAGCGAACTGCGTTCCACCGCCGTTGATGTCACTATCGATACCGAGGTTGCTGAACTGGTATGGAATATATCTGGAATGCATGAGGGCGGATATATCAATACGGTGACGCCGGAGATTGGCGGCACCAGTGAGCCAAACAGCAAAATCACTATCTTTGTGAATGGCGTTGAAAAAGCGATTGCTTATACGACAGGCGCAGGACACTGGGGCGTAGTATTACCTGCTTTGGGTAATGACGGTAATTATGTATTAACGTTTAAAGTTGAAGATGTTGCCGGCAATATCAGAGAGTTTGGTCCGCAGAATGTGATACTGGATACGGTAATTTCGCCGTTAACCGTGGTATTACGCGAAGCTGATGACAGTGGCAAAGTTGGCGACTGGATCACCAATAAATCTCATGTCACCATCGATGGTACTGCCGAAGCCGGAAGTACTTTAACCATCAGGAGTCCGCAGGGGGTGGTTATTGCTACCCTGGTGGTAGGCAATGATGGTCGATGGAGCGCAGAATTAGATCTGCGTGAAGGTAGTAATGCCTTTGTCGTGGTATCGGAAGATAAAGCGGGCAACAGCCAACAAAAAGATATCCTGATAGAACATGATACGCAGATTGAAATCAGCGATATTTCATTAAGTCGGGATACTAATAGCGGTGATAAATATGATCTGATTACCAATAATAAGTCTCCGGTACTGGTTGCCATGACCGATCCCGGCGCGACGGTACAGGTTTATATTAATGGTGTGTTACAAGGCACAGTAGAGGCGAGTTCGTCAGGTAATATTAGCTATACCATGCCGGCAAATAGCGCCGACGGCGAGTATCAGGTGCAATTTGTTGCTACGGATACTGCTGGTAACCGGGTTGAGTCTGCGATTACAACCGTGACAATCGATTCTCAAATTGCTGTCTTTGACATTGATGAAGATTCATTACCGGCCCTCTCTAATAACCGGGCGTTGTCAGTCTCAGGTGTCGGGGAGGCTGGTTCTCAGGTCAGCATCTTTGTCGATGGTAAATTAGTCAACGTTGTTATGGTTGAGGCTGATGGCACATGGCGCGCGCCGATACTGCTGCAAGATGATGGTACGTTTAATATTCATTTCAGTATTACTGACGTTGCTGGCAACACTGAAGTGAGCAAGGATTATAGCGTGGATGTCGATTCATCAACCGACTTCCCAACGCTCAACCTTGAAGATGCAAGCAACTCTGGTTCACTTGACGATCTGATTACTAATCACAACAAGCCTGTGTTAGTTGGCACCGCAGAAGCGGGAGCCACAATCCATATTTATGTGGATGAAAAGATCGTGGCAAATGTGCTTGTGCTTGAAGATGGAACCTGGTCCTACCAGTTTGATAATGCGTTAAAAGATGGTGAATATTCTATCCGTGTGGTTGCCGAAGACCCGGCAGGTAATACGGCAGAATCGCCTCGCTTACTCGTCACGATAGATACCAGTACGTTTATCGATAATCCTGCTATGGTGGCAGGTTCTGATAACGGTATTTTTAGTAATGATAGTATAACGAGTCAGACCCGGCCTACGTTTAGTATTTCTGGAGAAATGAACCAGAGTGTTCAGATTTTCATTGATGGGGTGTTAGTCGATACGATCACGGTGACGGACAGAAATCAAGTTTATCGACCTGAGTCACCGTTGGGCGATGGTTCCCATAGCATTTATTATGTTATCACCGATAAAGCAGGCAACACGGCTACCTCGAAAACGCTAAACTTTACTATCGATACCTTTAATACGACGCCTGTCGCCATTGATTCTATCGGTGGACAAACGTTAGCAGAGATGACCGGTAGTGATGGCAAAATATATATAACGGACACGACGCGTAACTTATTGTTTAGTGGCAGTGCCGAGCCCAATAGCAAAATAGAAATCATCATTAATGGCTTAAATGTGGGGGAAGTTTGGGTTAATGAAAAAGGCCACTGGCAGATGCCGGTGAACCCGCTTTATTTCACAGAAGGCCAACTGGATATCACTGTTAAATCTACGGACCGTGCTGGTAACGTAAATCAGGAAAAGTATTCCATTTGGGTCGATACGCATATCCAGGTATTTACCAGCGAGCTTGATGACAATAAATCATCATCGAAAACGGACTGGTGGAGTAATAGCTCCACTATTACCATGAGAGGTATGGGGGAAATTGGCGCTACGGTATCATTAATCGTGGCAGGGGTCACGTTGGCAACCGCTGTCGTTGCGGCTAATGGGCAGTGGGAATTATCGACCGATCAGCTTCCGGAAGGTAAATACGATATCACGTTGAGTATTGAGGATAACGCAGGCAACCGTAAGGAAGAGGTACATGAAATATTTATTGATCGAACGCCGCCAAACGCTCCGGTCGTAACGTATTCAGATATTGTCAACGATCTAATTATTATGCAGGGGACGGCGGAAGCCAAATCTCAGCTAATAATAACCGATAGTAATGGGAATACTTATACGTTAACTGTTCCTGATAATGGTAAATGGAGTATGGCGATCCCGTATCCATCGGAAGGGAAGTTTACCATTACGAGTGTGGATGCGATTGGTAACCGGAGTGATGATGTCCCTCTCGATATCATGAAAGAGGTTCCCGTTATTTCATTATCTCCAGACTCAGACAGTGGTACGGTGGGCGATAATATTACGCGAGATAAGCAACCTACCTTTATTATCGGGAATCTGGAAAGCGATGTTGTGGTCGTTCAGGTCGATATCAATGGGACCGTATATAATGCTGAAAAAAATGCCGATGGCGTTTGGTTCTTTACGCCAGGTACACCGTTAGCTGATGGTTCCTATACGATATCGGTAATCGCAAGCGATGCCGCGGGTAATCAGAAAAACTCGTTACCCATTACCGTTACGATCGACAGTACGCTGACCGTGCCGGAGATTGCGCTGGCAGCAGGTGAAGACAATGGCGCTTCAGACAGCGATAACGTGACGAATCACACCCAGCCTAAGTTCACGCTGCAGCATATTGATGCTGATGTGACCGGGGTGACCGTAAACGTGACGCATAATGGCGTGACAGACATCTATCAGGCGACGCAAGGCGCGGATGGCTGGACCTTCACGCCGCCAGCCGCCTGGAATGACGGTAACTACACGCTGAGCGTGACGGTGGTGGATCGCGCGGGGAATTCACAGCAATCTGCTTCGCTAGCGGTGACGGTTGACTCAACGGTGACGGTAACAGCGGATAGCCAGCATGACGATGCGAGCGATGACGCCACGGCAACAGCGGTTACTCCACCGGAGTCTGAAACAGTGAATGCCGAAAGCGCTACGCATCTTCGAACTGTGCCGTCTGCGGCGGAAGAAAGCGTGGTGAAGGAGACAGCCTATAGTATTACATTGTTAAACGCTGACTCTGGGGATGAAATAGATCGTTCAATTAGTCAGACACCTTCTTTTGAAATATCAGTACCTGAGAATATTGTTAATGTCAGTGTTATGTTTGAAGGAGAAGAGTTTACTCTGCCGATAACTAACCAGAAAGCAATATTCGAAGTTCCGCTATCTTTGGAAGATGGTGAATATACTATGGACGTGAAATTCATTGATAAGGACGATGATTTCCTGATTAAGGAGAAAACATTCTCAGTCGATCACTCCTCGGCGGATATTGTGAACGCAATGAATGCAAGAGGAAAGACCGAGGATGATATTAATGATTCCCCTTCAACGAGTTCTGTAGGGCACAACAATAACGGCGCTATTGATGTTTTCGCCGTTAATGAAGTTACGCTACCTGTAGATAATCAAGAAGAACACGCATAATAACGGAGGCCCCTCACCTTTGGGTGAGGGGGTTTACTTATGGATAAAAAACTAGAACCTTATTATTTAAGTGCGGAAACGGCATTATCTATAGTGTCTAAAAAATTCAACATAAAAATTGACATCAAAGAGGATGATATAAATTTAAGATTTAAAAAGTACGACAGAAATAACACTGACGACTCTATACAAATGAAGAATTTCTTTTTGTCGTTAGGGCTTTCTCTACAGGATATATTATTTAATAATGGTGAGGATTTACTAAATGAGCCTATGCCGATTTTACTATTAACACCAGAAATGAAGTGGATGGTGTGTGTGAGTGGCGGGCAAAAAATAAAGTTGGTAAACGCGCGTGGTGAACTCTGTTATGTTGAAGTTGAGGATGAATATTTAAAAGAGTTATCTGCATTTAGTATACTACCTTTAAATAAAGTTGTTGATAGTATAAGAGTAAAAAATATCATAAAAAACTCTTTATCGATGAACAAGATTTTTTATACTAAATACTTCTTTTCATCTCTTTTTATGGCAATTTTTGCGTTAACTATCCCAGTATTTAGTAATCTGTTCTATGATAAGCTTGTTCCAAGTGCTTCGGTTTCATCTTTATTTGGCGTGGCTATAATTGTTGCTGTATTTATTGTTTTTGAGTTTATCCTTCGTACTTCGAAAGATATTTATCAGTCTATCACAGCAAGGCAGGATGACGTCGATATTGATATCGCATTTCTTGAAGCGGTACTTTATAGTAAAAAGAAAAATGGCAGATCCATGTCATCAGCATTTGTGCTATGGAATGAGTTTCAGAAAATTAAACCCGTTTTATTAAACTCGATCTTTCAACGTATAGCCGATATTCCAATATTTATTATATTTCTCATTGTTATATATGTAAATTTAGGTCTGGTCGTTATTGTACCTGTTACCATGTTTATCGTCTCTATTATTATTTCCCTCGTTAACCACCATTATACTAATGAGTTAATGAACAAACAAAAAGAAGGACAGAAGAACAGGAATATTTTTATCTCAGAAGTTTTCTTATCTATTAAAATGATCCATACCTTAAATAATCAAGGTTTACTTTTTGATTGGGTTAATACATCAAATGAACAGTCGTATCTTAACCTGAAGATAAGGAAATTAAATCTTATCTATCAATCTATATTGGGGAGTATGTCATCTATTACCCAAATAACTATTATGGTAATAGCCTTTTTTATGGTAATCAAGGGTGATGTTACTACTGGCGCAATTGTTTCATCTGTCATTGTCTCTGGTCGTATTTCCGGGATCATTTCGAATTTTTCTTCTACATTAATCTCTATTTTATCAGCAGAAAAAACCGGTAAGGATCTGCTTTCTTTTTTTGATGAAGATCAGGCAGAAAAAACACCGGCATTACAGTCAATATCAAAGTGCAATGGCGATATCTCTATCCGGGGCGTGAGTTATCAGTATGATGCTCAATCTCCGATGATTATTAACCGACTGTCTATAGACATACCTGCGGGGCAACGTGTCGCGGTGGTAGGCGAATGCGGAGCAGGAAAAAGCTCATTACTGGGAATGCTATCTGGCTACCTTTCACCAACAGACGGTGCCATCTTATATGATGGATATAACTTAGGACATTTATCGCAGAACTTTTTTTCTCAGCATTTAAGCGTGGTGACGACACATGATGTTTTATTCACCGGAACCATTGAAAGTAATTTCGCGTTAAAACCGCAAAACGACAGGGGCCGGGTACTCAAGGCGCTCCATCTGGCGAACTGTGGTTTTATCTTGCAACATCCTATGGGGCTGAAGTTTCCGGTGAATTTTATGGCTAAAAACCTGTCATCCGGACAGCAGCAGCAGTTATTATTAGCACGTAGTCTGAGTAGTGACGCCAGCGTCTTTTTATGGGATGAACCAACATCAAATCTGGATGAGAATACCGAGAAGCAAATTTTTGATAACTTAGATGAGTTTATTCATGGGAAAACGTTGATCATGGTGACGCATCGTCGATATCTGATAAAGTATTTTGACCGGGTCCTGGTAATGAAAGGTGGAAAAATAATCCGTGATTGTTCTCCGGATAAATTATTAATGTAAAATAAGAAGCGCTTGTCGCTGTTATCAGGTGGTACTGCTTAATAAAAAAGACCCGTTGCACAAACGGGTCTTTTTTGTCATTTAACGAGTCGGCAACGTCTTCAATAAGTTTAGCTCGATTCTGTTAGGGCTATTCCACTTGCCATTTTTGGATAACCACACCTGGTGGCCCTCATCAACGGCAATGCGAGGGACGTGATGGTGCGCAAGACTACCCCTGGCGCGCGATTCCGCGTTGAGATAACCGGTGGGCGACTTCAGCGGCAGCGATAGCCTATCAGGTCAGCACCATCGGCCATTCTGGCGGGGTCTGGCTCATCGTTTCGACCATTACGGCTTCAATGTTATGCCAGATCGCAGCGAGATCCATCATGGTAATACCGAGTAAACCGGTGGCAAACCAGCAGGCGGATACCACGCCCAGACCGCTACTGATCACCGCCAGACCAATATAATCTGATTTACGGAAACGGATATTGAGCGTGCTGGCTAAAAACATGAGCACGGCGCTCAGCAGTTGCCAACGGAGAAGAACGACACCAGTGGTTATGGCAGCCATGAAACATTTCCTCTGAATAGACCTTTGTCCAGGACAGCGCGGCGTTGCTCCCGGGAAGCATGGGATATTCTGGCTATCGACGGACGTCACATCAACATCGAATGAAACATTGTTTCTATTTCATTGTTTTTGTGAACTATATCACAAAAACCAGCTTGTTCGCCAGATCGGCAATGTATTTTTTGTGCGTTTTATAACCGTATTTTTTGTGTGACCTCTGTGCGTCCGTAGAGAAACTGCCGGAAAGCAAAGATGTATTATTACTACTCTTTTATTTTTTTTCGTGAAATTCAGACCTGATAAAAATATCAAGTTATTTATCAAAAGAAAGGAGTAAAGATGTATACCCCATCGTTTACTTGAGTATAAATCTGATATTATCAAAAATATTTAGTGTCCTGCCTGGTATGCGAAAGAGATTGCGCGTAGTTATTAATGGTAAATGTTGATCGGTAAAAGTCTGTTGCTAATATTGATAAATTCATGCACCGTAAACCTCCGTTTGGTTCACGTCTTATTTTGCCAACAATAGTCACAAATAATGCAGGGAAATAGGCTGAAAATGAGTCAAAGCACACGACGCAAGGTGTTGAGATTTCTCGGAACGATCATTGTGGTGTTACTTCCTGTATTGCTGGCGATCTGGTTTGCTCATATCCGGGCAGTCTCTGAAACCAGAAATCAGTTACATTCATTTGCGCAGTCGGTATTAGATAAAACGGAGCGGGTTATCCTGCAAGCAGATTTAGCCCGCGATGCCGCTGAACAATATCAGGGGCAAGCCTGTACGCCAGCCCATCAACAGCGAATGCTGAATATTATCCGCGGTCGTTTGTACATTAATGAGTTGATTTATGCTAAGGGCCAGCGTTTTCTATGCTCTACGGTTATGACGCCAACAAGTCCTTATTTTATTCCCCGCGCTGACTATAAACGAAAGCCTGACATCGCTATTTATTACTATCGTGATACGCCTTTTTTCAACGGTTATAAAATGACATATATGCAGCGGGGAAACTATGTCGCGGTTATCAATCCCTTATCTTATAGCGAGGTGATGTCAGACGATCCGGCGTTGGCCTGGGGAATGTATGATACGGTGACCAACACCTTTTTCTCCCTGAGTGAACAGGCGCAGGCTGATCAGCTATTACCTTTGGTACGACGGAGTGAACCTGTGTTCCAACAGGGTGAGCGTTTTTATACTCTGGTTAAATCAGCAAAACGACCGGTTGCCGCGATTGTGTCAACCTCAAAGCAACGCTTTTACCAGAACCTCTTTCATCAGCTTACGTTAACGCTACCGTTAGGGATCATCTGTAGCATTATCATCTTATTTATGTGGTCACGATCCCGGCAGGCATATTACTCACCGCGTCGATTGCTGCAACGGGCCATTACCAGGCACCAGCTTTGCCTTCATTATCAGCCGATCATTAATATCCGAAACGGGACATGTGTAGGTGCCGAAGCGCTATTGCGTTGGCCGGGCTATCACGGTCCGGTGATGAGCCCGTGCGAATTTATTCCGCTGGCGGAAAAAGAGGGGATGATTGAGCAGATCACCGATTATGTCGTCGAAGAGGTATTTAATGATTTAGGTGGTTTTCTGGCCGCGCACCCGCATCTTTATGTCTCTATCAATCTCGCTGCCGCCGATTTTCTCTCTTCCCGACTAATTGTGATGATTCATGAAAAAACGCGTCAGCATTCAGTGCTTGCGCAACAGATAAAGGTTGAAGTGACTGAGCGCGGATTTATTGATGTGCCTAAAATGACGCCGATTATTCAGGCGTTTCGCCAGGCGGGATACGAGGTGGCAATTGATGACTTTGGTACCGGCTATTCGAACTTGCATAACCTGTACTCATTAAATATCGACCTTTTAAAAATTGATAAATCTTTTGTCGACACGCTAACCACTAATAGCGCCAGCCATTTGATTGTGGAACATATTATTGAAATGGCGCAAAGTTTGCGGCTAAAAATCATTGCTGAGGGGGTTGAAACGGCTGAACAGGTTAGCTGGTTGCTAAAACGCGGCGTTCAGTATTGTCAGGGATGGCACTTTGCGAAGGCGTTACCACCGCAGGAATTCATCGCCTGGCTACAACAAACGCCCGCGCCTCTGACGATACGCGGGCAGAGGCCCTACAGGCGGTGACGGTAATCGCTGGGAGTGCGATCGAACTCGCGGCGGAATACACGCGAGAAGGTTTGCTGCGATACATAGCCCAGGTCCATCGCGATATCAAAAATCGGGCGCTCGGTCGTTCGTAGCTCAACGGCCGCCAACAGGAGACGGCGCTGGCGAATATACTCGCCTAATGTTTGATGCGTTACCGTACGAAACATCCGCTGCAAATACCACTTGGAGTAGCCCGATTTTTTTGCCACCACATCAATGTTTAGCGGTTGGTCGATATGTTCATCAATCCATTCGATAAGGGTCTGAATTATCTGCTGATGCGACATATTGTTGCCTCTTAAACAGTATTCGATTCGTCGTTTTGTCTGCGGGCGAGTATAATTCCTCAAGTTAACTTGAGGTAAAGCGATTTATGGAAAAAAAATCTCCCCGTTTAAAAGCCTTACTGACGCCGGGGGAAGTTGCGAAACGTAGCGGTGTTGCTGTGTCCGCCCTGCACTTCTATGAAAGCAAAGGGCTAATTACCAGTATCCGTAATAGCGGTAACCAACGGCGATACAAGCGTGACGTGTTGCGTTATGTCGCGATTATCAAGATCGCCCAGCGTATCGGCATCCCGCTGGCAACTATCGGCGACGCGTTTGGTATCTTGCCGGAAGGGCATACGTTAAGCGCGAAAGAGTGGAAGCAGCTCTCATCGCAGTGGCGCGAAGAGTTAGACCGACGTATTCATACGCTGGTGGCGTTGCGCGATGAGCTGGACGGTTGTATCGGCTGCGGCTGTTTATCGCGTAGCGACTGTCCGCTGCGAAATCCAGGCGACAGGCTTGGCGAACACGGGACGGGCGCCCGGCTGCTTGAAGATGATTAACATGCACTCGGCCATCGGGCTGAGTTCACCTAAAACTAAAGCGCCGCTAAGGGCGCTTTAGTTTGTTTCCGGTCTTTGTCTTTCGCTCTATCCCGCTGATTACAGGAGGGTTTCCCCCGACGTCAACACCCCTCATATCGAGCACGTGGTGGAGGTTCCGGTTTGTGTTGATACTGTAAGTGTAAGCGACGACGCCCTGTTCGCCAGCGAAATGCTGATTTTTTAGCCGAAATTTTTACGGCAACTGCCATAATTTTCTATAGTTAGTTGGCATACCTTACAGGAGACAGCCATGCTGACGGTGCACCATTTAAATCAGTCTCGTTCGCAGCGCATCCTCTGGGCGCTGGAAGAGCTGGCGTTGCCTTACCAGATTGTGCGTTACCAGCGTGAAAAGACCATGCTGGCGCCGCCGGCATTGAAAAAAGTGCATCCGCTGGGCAAGTCTCCGGTTATCGAAGATCACGGTATGGTTATTGCGGAATCGGGCGCCATCCTGGAATATTTGCAGGACACTTACGACAGTATCGGACGCTTTAAACCTGCGGATGCGCAGGGGAAACAACACTATCGCTTCTGGCTACATTACGCTGAAGGTTCGCTCATGCCCTTGCTATTGATGAGACTGCTCTTTACCTCTCTGGGTAAACCGCCGGTACCATTGGGCCTGCGAACGTTGGGCGGCGTTATCGGTAAGGGCGCGCAAAAAGCGTACCTCAATCCGCAACTGGAAACCCATGCGCGCTTTATTGACGGGCATCTGGCAAATCACCCCTGGTTTGCCGGAGAGCAGTTAAGTATGGCGGATATCCAGATGAGCTTCCCGCTATTTGCGCTGCTTGCCCGAGGCGGAATCGCTCATCTCGACCATATCAACGCATGGAAAGCGCGGGTAGAAATGCGTCCAGCCTGGCAGCGAGCGATTCAGCAGGGCGGTCCGTTTACCATTCCCGGCGGATAATGGCGTTTTTGTGAGCAGATTGCGCAACGTATTTGCTAACAGCGATGCGAAAAATTGTTGCTGGATTGCGCAGGGACGATAACGTTTGCGCATCGTCTGGCGATTTATTGAGCATATTAAGCAGAAAAGCATAAAAAGCGGCAAAGTTCAGTTGAAAAAGCGTTGATGATCGCTGGATAATCGTTTGCTTTTTTTTGCCACCCGTTTTGTATACGTGGAGCTAAACGTTTGCTTTTTTGCGGCGCCCCGGTTGTCGTAAATATAGCACAAGGAGATAACGTTGCGCTGTTAGTGGATTACCTCCCACGTATACCGACGAATAATAAATTCTCAGGGGATGTTTTCTATGTCTACGCCTTCAGCGCGTACCGGCGGTTCACTCGACGCCTGGTTTAAAATTTCACAACGCGGGAGCACCGTTCGCCAGGAAGTCGTTGCTGGCTTAACCACGTTTCTTGCGATGGTTTACTCCGTCATCGTGGTGCCAGGGATGCTGGGTAAAGCCGGGTTCCCGCCTGCTGCCGTCTTTGTAGCGACCTGCCTGGTCGCAGGCGTCGGCTCTATCGTTATGGGGCTTTGGGCGAATCTGCCGCTGGCTATCGGTTGCGCTATCTCGTTGACGGCGTTTACCGCGTTTAGCCTGGTCCTGGGGCAGCATATTAGCGTCCCGGTCGCGCTTGGCGCCGTATTCCTGATGGGCGTACTGTTTACCGTTATCTCCGCCACCGGCATTCGTAGCTGGATTTTGCGTAACTTGCCACAGGGCGTGGCCCACGGAACCGGTATCGGTATTGGCCTGTTTTTGTTGCTGATTGCCGCCAACGGCGTCGGCCTGGTCATTAAAAACCCGCTGGATGGCCTGCCGGTCGCGCTGGGCGACTTCGACACCTTCCCGGTGATTATGTCGCTTGTGGGTCTGGCTGTTATTCTCGGCCTGGAAAAGCTGAAAGTCCCCGGCGGCATTCTGTTGACCATTATTGGCATTTCTATTGTGGGTTTGCTCTTCGATCCTAACGTCCATTTTTCTGGCATTTTCGCCATGCCTTCGTTGAGCGATGAAAACGGCAACTCGCTGATTGGCAGTCTGGATATTATGGGCGCGTTAAACCCTGTCGTTCTGCCAAGCGTACTGGCGCTGGTGATGACGGCGGTGTTTGATGCGACCGGCACGATCCGTGCGGTCGCAGGGCAGGCTAACCTGCTGGACAAAGAAGGACAAATTATCGATGGCGGCAAAGCGCTAACCACCGACTCCCTGAGTAGCGTTTTCTCCGGCCTGGTCGGGGCGGCGCCAGCCGCGGTGTATATCGAGTCTGCGGCCGGTACGGCGGCGGGCGGTAAAACGGGCCTGACGGCGATTACCGTGGGCGTGCTGTTTTTGCTGATCCTGTTTCTTTCGCCGCTCTCTTATCTCGTTCCCGTCTATGCAACTGCCCCGGCGCTCATGTATGTCGGTCTGCTGATGCTGAGTAACGTGGCGAAAATCGATTTTGCTGATTTCGTCGATGCGATGGCGGGGCTGGTAACGGCCGTATTTATTGTACTGACCTGTAACATCGTCACCGGGATTATGATCGGCTTTGCCACGCTGGTCGTCGGGCGTCTGGTTTCCGGTGAATGGCGTAAGCTGAATATCGGAACTGTCGTCATTGCGGTCGCGCTGGTCGCTTTTTATGCCGGCGGCTGGGCTATCTAGCTCTGCCTTCATTCTGAAAAACGGGCGGCGTTGGTCGCCCGTTTTCATTTTCAGGACACATCACGTTACCTTTTGCGTTAATCTGAAGAAGGTGAAACCGAGGCATGATGCCTCTCTCCATCATAAAAAACATCGCAAACAGGGAACGCATGGAAATTTTCTTCACAATACTCATCATGACCCTTGTGGTCTCGCTGTCGGGGGTATTTACGCGTGTATTACCCTTCCAGCTTCCTTTACCCCTTATGCAGATCGCCGTTGGCGCGCTGTTGGCGTGGCCGACGTTTGGTTTGCATGTGGAATTCGACCCGGAACTCTTCCTGGTGCTGTTTATTCCGCCGCTGCTGTTTGCGGATGGCTGGAAGACGCCGACCCGTGAATTTCTTGAGCATGGACGAGAGATTTTCGGGCTGGCGCTGGCGCTGGTCCTGGTAACGGTCGTGGGAATCGGCTTCCTGATTTATTGGCTGGTGCCCGGCATTCCGCTGATCCCCGCCTTTGCGCTGGCCGCCGTGCTGTCGCCGACCGATGCGGTAGCGCTCTCCGGAATTGTGGGCGAGGGGCGTATCCCGAAAAAAATCATGGGCATTCTGCAGGGAGAGGCGTTAATGAACGACGCCTCCGGTCTGGTATCGCTGAAATTCGCCGTCGCGGTGGCGATGGGGACGATGGTCTTTACCGTCGGCGGCGCGACGCTGGAGTTTTTTAAGGTCGCTATCGGCGGTATTCTGGCGGGTTTTGTGGTCAGTTGGCTGTATGGCCGCTCGCTGCGTTTTTTGAGCCGCTGGGGCGGCGATGAACCCGCGACGCAAATCGTCCTGCTGTTTCTGCTGCCCTTCGCGTCTTACCTGATTGCCGAGCATATTGGCGTCTCAGGCATCCTGGCCGCGGTTGCCGCCGGGATGACCATCACCCGTTCTGGCGTAATGCGCCGCGCGCCGCTGGCAATGCGTTTGCGCGCGAACAGTACCTGGGCGATGCTGGAATTTGTCTTTAACGGTATGGTCTTTCTGCTGTTGGGACTGCAACTGCCGGGGATTCTGGAATCTTCGCTGGCGGCGGCGGAAGCTGACCCGAATGTCGAAACCTGGATGCTCTTTACCGATATCGTGCTGATTTATGCGGCATTGATGCTGGTTCGCTTCGGCTGGCTGTGGACCATGAAAAAGTTCAGCCTGCGCTTTTTGAAGAAGAAACCGATGGAGTTCGCCAGCTGGACGTCGCGTGAAATTCTGATTGCCTCCTTCGCTGGCGTTCGTGGGGCGATCACCCTGGCTGGTGTGCTCTCTATACCGTTACTTTTGCCGGATGGCAGCGGATTTCCGGCGCGTTATGAACTGGTATTCCTGGCGGCTGGCGTCATTCTGTTCTCGTTGTTTGTCGGCGTGATCATGCTGCCGCTGCTGTTGCAACATCTGGAAGTCGCCGATCATGCGCAACAGTTGAAAGAGGAGCGTATCGCCCGCGCGGCGACGGCGGAAGTGGCAATTGTCGCCATTCAGAAAATGGAAGAGCGTCTGGCGGCGGATACCGAAGAAAACATCGATAATCAGTTGCTTACTGAAGTAAGCTCGCGTGTCATTGGTAACTTGCGTCGCCGTGCCGATGGGCGAAACGATGTCGAAAGCTCCATACAGGAAGAAAACCTGGAGCGACGTTTCCGTCTGGCGGCGCTGCGTTCCGAGCGCGCCGAGTTGTATCATCTGCGCGCCACGCGAGAAATCAGCAATGAAACATTGCAAAAGCTGCTGCACGACCTGGATTTGATGGAAGCGCTACTGATAGAAAATCAGTAGTCCTTGTGGCCCGGTGGCGCCATGCTTATCGGGCCTACAAGTAGGCCGGATAAGGTGCTTGCGCCGCCATCCGGCAAGGGTTTTAACCTATGGCTTACGGTTGTTTCAGCCAAAACCCTTCGCAACAGGTTAACCATGCCCGGGCGCTGTGCGACAGATACACGCCCTCGCGCCAAATCATGCCCAACTGCCAGCGGAGATCGCTTTCCAGCGGCAGCCAGCGCAGCGTGGCCTTATCCAGACGCTGACAAATTGGCTCCGGCAAAATGGCGATACCGACGCCCGCTTGCACCATGGCGGCGAGAAAATCCCATTGCCCGCTGCGCACGGCAATCCGTGGTTTTACGTCATGCTGGCTAAATAAGGTCATCAACTGGCGGCTCAGGGCAAAGTCTTCGTTATAGATAAGAAGAGGATGCTCCGCCAGAGCTTCAGGCGCGATGGAGTCGCAGGTTGTCCACTGACCGGAACGGGGAACCAGCACGCACAGCGGATGACTGAACAGCGATAACGTCGTCAGCCCGCTCGCTTCTTCCACCGGGAGCGCGGTCATCGCAACATCCAGCTCGCCATTCATTACCGCCTGCTGTACCGTCAGGCCGCCAAACTCCGAAATTTTGAGTTCAACGCCAGGGTAGCGTTGTCGAAACAAACTGATTGGCCCGGCCATCAACATGCCGACCATCGGGGGAATACCCAGCCGCAGCACGCCCTTATTGAGATGGTTAATATCGCTCAACTCGGCCTCTAACTGGCGAAACTCAGCGAGGATCGCCAGACCGCGTTCAAACACCACGCGTCCGGTATCGGTCAGCAATAACTTACGTCCGTCGCGGATCAGTAGCGTACAGTTAAGCTCATCTTCAAGATTTTTCAGCATCTTGCTAATGGTGGGCTGGGTGACAAATAACTTCTCCGCTGCGCGGGTGAAACTTTGCTGGCGCACCACCTCGACAAAATAACGCAGCGTTCTGATATCCATGATTATTCCTTCCGACTATGCCTGCAATGATTTTAATTCATTTCTGCCCGTGACGGAGGTTCTCTATACTGGCGCTCCGTATTATTTTTCAGGACATTCCCTCATGGCTGTGGCGATAAGCCGCGTTACGCCTGCCGTTGTGCAACGACTCCAGGTACCGGTTCAGGTACTGCTCTATGCAGGTTTATTCATTTTTTCCCAATATCTTGTCTCCTGGCTGCACCTGCCGTTGCCCGCGAATCTGGTCGGCATGGTACTTATGTTGGCGCTGATCGTTTGCCGGATTATTCCGCTTAGCTGGGTACGCGCAGGCGCACGCTGGCTGCTGGCGGAGATGCTGTTATTCTTTGTTCCCGCCGTCGTGGCGGTAGTGAACTATGCCCATCTGTTACTGGTGGACGGCTGGCGCATTTTCTCGGTGATAGCGATCAGTACCTTAATGGTACTCGGCGCGACGGCGTGGGTGGTGGATAAAGTGTATCGCTATGAGATGAGCAGGCTAAACCGTGAATAACGTTCAGTTAAGCGTACTGTGCCTGGTGATTACGCTGGGAATTTACTTCGCCAATAAGCGCCTGTATCGTCGTTTTCGCAAACTGCCGTTGATGCCATTAGTGTTGACGCCGGCACTGCTGGTGTTAATGCTGGTGTTCGGTCATATCTCCTGGCAAAACTATATTGGCGAATCGCACTGGCTATTGTGGCTGCTCGGCCCGGCGACCATTGCCTTTGCGGTGCCGGTGTACGATAACCTCGCGATTATCAAACGTCACTGGATGTCGCTCACCGCGGGCGTAGTGACGGCGACGGTGGTGGCGGTCACCAGTTCCGTTTGGCTGGCGCGTCTGTTCACGTTATCGGATGAGATTCAGCGTAGTCTGGCGGTACGTTCCGTTACCACTCCATTTGCGCTGGCGGCGGCAGAACCCCTGGGCGGGCAGCCAGATCTGGTGGCGCTGTTCGTGGTCGTCACTGGCGTGTTTGGCATGGCGGTCGGCGACGCGCTATTTTTGCGTCTCTCTATCCGGGAAGGCATGGCAAAAGGGGCAGGATTCGGCGCGGCGTCACATGGGGCGGGCACGGCGCGTTCCTATGAACTTGGTCAGCAGGAGGGCGTCGTCGCCAGTCTGGTAATGATGCTGTCCGGCGTGGTGATGGTACTGGCTGCCCCGCTGGTGGCGAGGGTGATGTTCTGATTTTCCTCCGACCCACGGGGCCGGAGGAAACGGTAAGATTAATGCGCACGCCCTTGTTGTACGCCGAATCCCGTTTGGGAGCGGATAAACTGAGCGCGGAACTGCTCACGTTCACGGTTGCCTTCTGCCGAGTTATCGGTGGCCGAGAAAAACCAGATCCCCAGGAACGCCACGCTGATAGAGAACAGCGCCGGATACTCATACGGGAAGATCGCTTTTTCGTGGCCGAGGATCTGCACCCAAATGGTAGGGCCAAGAATCATCAGCACCACCGCTGTCAGTAAACCTAACCAGCCGCCCAGCATAGCGCCGCGCGTGGTCAGTTTTGACCAGTACATGGAAAGCAGAATGATGGGGAAGTTGCAGCTCGCGGCGATAGCAAACGCCAGGCCCACCATAAAGGCGATGTTCTGATTTTCAAACAGGACGCCGAGGATAATGGCGATCACGCCCAGCACCAGGACGGTGATTTTCGACACCTTCAGCTCTTCACGTTCGGTTGCGCCTTTGCGGAACACGTTGGCGTACAAGTCATGCGACACCGCCGATGCGCCCGCCAGCGTCAGACCGGCGACCACTGCCAGAATGGTGGCAAACGCCACTGCCGAAATAAAGCCGAGGAACAGGTTGCCGCCTACCGCGTTGGCCAGATGCACCGCCGCCATGTTATTGCCGCCAATCAGCGCGCCCGCCGCATCTTTATAGGCGGGATTCGCCCCCACCAGCATGATAGCGCCGAAACCGATAATAAAGGTCAGAATGTAGAAATAGCCCATAAAACCGGTGGCATAGAACACGCTCTTGCGCGCTTCGCGAGCATCGCTGACCGTAAAGAAACGCATCAGAATATGCGGCAAGCCGGCGGTGCCGAACATCAGCCCCAGACCCAACGACAGCGCCGAAATCGGATCTTGCACCAACCCTCCTGGGCTCATAATCGCCGTGCCTTTCGGGTGTACCGCCATGGCTTCGGTAAACAGATTATTGAAGCTAAAGCCGACGTGTTTCATCACCATAAAGGCCATAAAACTGGCGCCAAACAGCAACAGGACGGCTTTGATAATTTGCACCCACGTTGTCGCCAGCATCCCGCCGAACAGCACGTACATCATCATCAGCACGCCGACCAGCACCACGGCGATGTGATAGTTGAGGCCGAACAGCAGTTCAATCAGTTTACCGGCGCCGACCATTTGGGCGATGAGATAAAGCGCCACCACTACCAGGGAGCCACAGGCCGAAAGAATACGGATTGGCCCCTGTTTCAGGCGATAAGAGGCAACGTCAGCAAAAGTATAACGTCCCAGATTACGCAGGCGCTCGGCAATCAAAAACAGGATGATTGGCCAGCCGACAAGGAAGCCCAGCGAATAGATCAGCCCGTCATAACCGGAGGTAAACACCAGCGCGGAAATGCCGAGAAATGACGCGGCGGACATATAGTCGCCGGCAATCGCCAGGCCGTTCTGGAACCCGGTGATATTGCCGCCTGCGGTGTAGTAGTCGCTACGGGAACGTACGCGTTTAGAGGCCCAGTAGGTAATACCGAGCGTAAACACGACGAAAATCAAAAACATGATAATCGCCTGCCAGTTGGTGGGCTGGCGTTCAACCGCGCCGCTAATGGCATCCGCCGCATGAGCGGCGAAGGGGAGTGCGGCGGCAAGCGCCGTCAGAACTCTCTTCATAATGCTTTCACCTCATGCAGTACGGCGTTATTAAGACGATCGAATTCGCCGTTCGCCCGCCAGATATAAATTCCGGTCAACACAAAAGAAATCACAATCACCCCGACGCCAATGGGAATTCCTCGGGTGACGCTGGTTCCCGCATGTAGAGGCGTGCCCAGCCAGCCAGGCGCGAAGGCGATCAGTAAAATAAAGCTGATATAAACCGCCAGCATGATAACCGACAGAATCGTGGCAAACCGTTGCCGTTTTTCAACTAATTCCCTGAAACGCGCACTGTCTTCTATCCGCTGATAAATTTGGTCATTCATCACAGAGCTCTCCAGAGGTCCCCCTGCGTCTTTCGCGCTACAGGCGCGTTGGCCGCACTCGCGCGCCCCAGCCACATAGTGAACTATGCTGCTGAGGGTGTGCTCGCTTGCCGCCTTCCTGTAACACGAAATCCTTTGGGGGAGGGTTTTTTATATTTCCCTCTCCCGGTTTGAGAGAGGGCAGGGGTAGGGTCGTAGGCCGGATAAAACGCGTTCGCGTTGCCATCCGGCATTTATGGTTATGACGGCATCGCGATGGCCTGCTTCTCTTCGAGCAGTTTCTCCACCACGCCAGGATCGGCGAGAGTCGAGGTATCGCCCAGATTGCTGGTATCGCCCGCCGCGATTTTGCGCAAAATGCGGCGCATAATTTTGCCGGAACGGGTTTTTGGCAGTGAGTCGGTCCAGTGCAGCACGTCCGGCGTCGCCAGTGGGCCAATCTCTTTACGTACCCAGTTGCGCACCTCCGCGTACAGTTCTGGCGACGGCTCCTCGCCGTGGTTGAGCGTCACATAAGCGTAAATCGCCTGGCCTTTGATAGCGTGTGGAATACCCACCACCGCCGCTTCGGCGATCTTCGGATGCGCCACCAGCGCCGATTCGATTTCCGCCGTACCCAGACGGTGGCCGGAGACGTTTAACACGTCATCCACGCGACCGGTGATCCAGTAATAGCCGTCTTCATCGCGACGAGCGCCGTCGCCGCTGAAATACATATTCTTAAAGGTAGAGAAATAGGTCTGCTCAAAACGTTCATGATCGCCGAACAGAGTGCGCGCCTGGCCCGGCCAGGAATCGGTGATGACCAGATTGCCTTCCGTCGCGCCTTCTTGCGGATGGCCTTCGTTATCCACCAGCGCAGGCTGTACGCCAAAGAAAGGACGGGTGGCGGAACCGGCTTTCAGTTCGATAGCGCCTGGTAGCGGCGTGATCATAAAACCGCCTGTTTCAGTCTGCCACCAGGTGTCGACGACCGGACATTTTTCCTTGCCGATCTTCTTCCAGTACCATTCCCACGCTTCGGGATTGATCGGCTCGCCGACGGAACCCAGAATGCGCAGTGAAGAACGGTCGGTGCCTTCAATGGCTTTATCGCCTTCCGCCATCAGCGCGCGGATAGCCGTCGGGGCGGTATAAAGAATGTTGACCTGGTGTTTGTCGACCACCTGGCACATGCGAGCGGGCGTTGGCCAATTCGGCACGCCTTCAAACATTAAGGTGGTCGCGCCGCAGGCCAGCGGGCCATACAACAGATAGCTGTGCCCCGTCACCCAACCCACATCGGCGGTACACCAGTAAATATCGCCAGGGTGATAATCAAAGACATACTTAAAGGTGGTCGCGGCGTAGACCAGATAGCCGCCGGTGGTGTGCAGCACGCCTTTCGGCTTGCCGGTGGAGCCGGAGGTATAAAGGATAAACAGCGGATCTTCGGCATTCATCGCTTCAGGCTGGTGCTCAGGGCTGGCTTTTTCAATCAAATCGCGCCACCACAGGTCGCGGCCTTCTTGCCAGTCAATGTCGCTGCCGGTGCGCTTCAGGACGATCACATGCTCAACGCTAGTGACATTCGGGTTTTTCAGCGCGTCATCGACATTCTTTTTCAGCGGGATACTGCGTCCGGCACGTACACCTTCGTCAGCGGTGATCACCAGCCGCGAGCTGGAGTCGATAATGCGTCCGGCGACGGCTTCCGGCGAGAAGCCCCCGAAGATCACCGAATGCACCGCACCGATGCGGGCGCAGGCCAACATTGCCACCGCCGCTTCCGGCACCATCGGCATATAAATCGCTACCACATCGCCTTTTTTAATGCCCAGATCCAGCAGCGTATTCGCGAAACGGCAGACATCGCGATGCAGTTCGCGATAAGAGATATGTTTACTCTGCGACGCGTCATCGCCTTCCCAGATAATGGCGGTGCGATCGCCATTTTCCTGCAAATGGCGGTCAAGACAGTTCGCCGCCAGATTCAGCGTGCCGTCCTCGTACCATTTAATCGACACATTGCCTGGCGCAAAGGAGGTGTTTTTCACTTTTTGGTACGGCGTGATCCAATCGAGAATTTTTCCCTGTTCGCCCCAAAACGTATCGGGGTCGTTAATAGACTGTTTATATTTAGTCTCATACTGCTCTGGATTTATCAGGCAACGATCCGCAATGTTGGCGGGAATGGCGTGTTTATGTGTTTGGCTCATGCTGTTGTTCTCCTTGTAGGATGTTAATAATATGTCGCATAAACGTTAAATGTAGGGTCTTAATAAGTTTTGTTTAGTATTTGGGCGACAGATCACGCAAAAAGGGAACTGTGCAAATAAGCAGCAATCTATTTTTTGATTGTGTCCCGCAAAATTAGATAAATTTTCGGGATAACATGACGTTATATGAAATTTTTTAAAAAAGTGATCCGTGTCCGGAAATCAGAAAAGAGAGGGAGTTTTGTCCAGGTTGCTAACTCTAAAGTGGTATTTTACATACACTTACAATTGATTAAAGACAACATTTTAAGTGTGGTTATTTGTTACACATAGAGGAGATCAATGTAATAACAGTATTTGTGCGGTTGCTGTTATGGAAAACGATAAAAAATCGCCATTAAAGATAATGGCGCAATCTGGATGAGAGCTCTATGGCAAGGAAAACACTACGCGCACGCCGTTTCTTCAGCCTTATATTTCCTTTTTTCTTCATTACCTCTGTTTACGCTGAGCAAACGCCTGTATCCGCAAAAACCGTTACTGTTGAAGCGAAAAATGAAACGTTCGCGCCTCAACACCCCGACCAATATCAGTCATGGAAAGCGACGTCAGAACAGTCTGCCCGTGAAGATGCGCTGGCGGAAGACCCTCGTCTGGTGATCCTGTGGGCGGGCTATCCCTTCTCCCGTGACTACAACAAACCACGCGGCCACGCGTATGCGGTAACTGACGTGCGCGAAACGCTGCGTACCGGCGCGCCAAAAACGGCGGAAGACGGCCCGTTGCCGATGGCCTGCTGGAGCTGTAAAAGCCCTGATGTCGCGCGCCTTATCCAACAAGAAGGCGAAGACGGCTACTTCCATGGCAAATGGGCGCGCGGCGGCCCGGAAATTGTCAACGATTTGGGCTGTGCCGACTGTCATAACACCGCGTCGGACGATTTCGCCCAGGGGAAGCCAGCGTTAACGTTGTCGCGCCCCTATGCTGAACGGGCGATGGAGGCTATCGGCAAACCGTTTGATAAAGCGGGACGATTTGATCAGCAATCGATGGTCTGCGGTCAGTGCCACGTGGAGTACTACTTTGACGGTAAAAACAAAGCCGTTAAGTTCCCGTGGGATGAAGGCATGAAGGTCGAAAATATGGAGCAATACTACGACGCCATCGCCTTCTCTGACTGGACTAACTCGCTGTCGAAAACCCCAATGCTCAAAGCGCAGCACCCGGAATATGAAACCTGGAGCGCGGGCATTCACGGTAAGAACAACGTGACCTGTATCGACTGCCACATGCCGAAAGTACAGAACGCCGAAGGCAAGCTCTACACCGACCATAAAATCGGCAACCCGTTCGACAATTTCGCGCAAACCTGCGCCAACTGCCACACCCAGGACAAAGCGTCCCTGCAAAAAGTGGTCGCCGAGCGTAAACAGGCGATTCATGACCTGAAAATCAAGGTTGAAGATCAGCTGGTACATGCGCACTTCGAAGCGAAAGCCGCATGGGATGCGGGGGCGACAGACGCGGAAATGAAACCGATTCTGAACGATATTCGCCACGCGCAGTGGCGTTGGGATCTGGCGATTGCGTCACACGGTATTCATATGCATGCCCCGGAAGAAGGTCTACGGATGTTAGGCAGTGCGATGGATAAAGCCGCGGATGCCCGTACTAAACTGGCGCGACTGCTGGCGACCAAAGGCATTACCCATGAAATTCCGCTGCCGGATATTTCGACGAAAGAGAAGGCGCAGAAAGCGATTGGTTTGAATATGCAACAAATCAACGCGGAGAAGCAGGACTTCCTGAAAACGGTCGTACCGCAGTGGGAAGATCAGGCGCGTAAAAACGGTCTGTTAAGCCAATAACCTCACATGTGACAAATTTGCCGGATGACAGCGCAAGCGCTTTATCCGGCCTACAGAAGTCTTGTAGGCCTTAAAGCTGCGCGCCATCAGGCATTATGTAATGGAGTGAATATGAGCGTATTACGTTCGTTATTAACTGCTGGGGTGCTGGCGTCAGGCCTGTTCTGGAGCCTGAGTGGAATCACTGCCACGCCAACGCCGCAGGAGTCGGATCAACGCTGGACGGTCACCCAGCAGCGTAATCCGGATGCTGCCTGTCTGGACTGTCACAAGCCGGACACCGAAGGTATGCACGGTAAACATACGGGCGCTATCAACCCGAACAATAAATTGCCGATAACCTGTACCAACTGCCACGGTCAACCGTCGCTTCACCACCGTGAAGGGGTGAAAGATGTGATGCGTTTTAACGACCCGATGTATACGGTAGAGCAACAGAACAGCGTCTGTATGTCCTGCCACTTGCCTGAACAACTGCAAAAAGCGTTCTGGCCGCACGATGTTCATGTTACTAAAGTGACCTGCGCCAGTTGCCATTCCCTGCATCCGCAGCAAGACACGATGCAGACGCTAAGCGAGAAAGGGCGGATCAAAATATGCGTGGATTGTCACAGCGATCAGCGTACTAACCCGCACTTTAACCCGGCGTCCGTTCCGTTGCTTAAGGAGCAGCCATGAGTTGCACCCGACGTCAATTTATTACCCGCGTCGGCGCGCTGGCGGCGATCGGTGGGATGGCAGGACGCGTTGTAGCGAACACGTTGAATATTAACGGCGTGCGTTACGGTATGGTACACGATGAGTCATTATGCATCGGCTGTACGGCCTGCATGGATGCCTGTCGGGAAGTCAACAACGTGCCGGACGGCGTATCGCGCCTGACGATTATTCGCAGCGAGCCGCAGGGGACGTTTCCTGATGTGAAATATCGCTTCTTCCGCCACTCGTGCCAGCATTGCGACCATGCCCCCTGCGTTGACGTCTGCCCGACCGGCGCATCATTCCGCGATGCCGCCAGCGGTATTGTCGACGTGAACCCGGACCTTTGCGTCGGCTGCCAGTACTGCATTGCCGCGTGTCCCTACCGCGTGCGCTTTATCCATCCGGTCAGTAAGACGGCGGATAAATGCGATTTCTGCCGGAAAACCAACCTGAAAGCGGGCAAACAGCCCGCCTGCGTTGAGTCATGCCCGACGAAGGCGCTGACGTTTGGTAATCTGGACGATCCCAACAGCGATATTTCCCGTTTGTTGCGGCAGAAAACCACCTATCGTTACAAGCTGGCGCTGGGCACAAAACCGAAGGTCTACCGCGTTCCCTTTAACTATGGGGAGGTGAGCCAATGACATCCGCTTCTGCATTTCATTTTGCATCACTGGTGTGGGACTGGCCCATCGCCATCTATCTGTTTCTGATTGGCATCTCCGCCGGACTGGTTACGTTGGCGATTCTGCTGCGCCGCTTCCATCCGGAGGCGGGTGGTTCGGACAGCACGCTGCTGCGCACCACGCTGGTGTTAGGGCCGGGGGCGATTATTCTTGGTCTGCTGATTCTGGTCTTCCACCTGACGCGCCCGTGGACCTTCTGGAAGCTGATGTTCCACTACAGCTTTACCTCGGTGATGTCGATGGGGGTGATGCTGTTCCAGTTGTACATGGTGGTGTTAGTGCTGTGGCTGGCGAAAATCTTTGAAAAAGAGGTGATTGCCCTGCAACAGCGTTGGCTGCCGCGGTTAGAGATCGTGCAGAAAGTGTTGGCGCTAATAACGCCGTTTCATCGCGCGCTGGAGACGTTAATGCTGGTACTGGCGGTTCTGCTCGGGGCGTACACCGGGTTTCTGCTGTCGGCGCTGAAATCCTATCCGTTCCTGAATAACCCGATCCTGCCGGCGCTGTTTCTGTTCTCCGGGATTTCCTCCGGCGCGGCGGTGGCGCTGATCGCCATGGCGTTACGCCATCGTAGCAACCCGCACAGCACTGAAGAGCGCTTTGTGCATCGCATGGAGGTTCCGGTGGTATGGCTGGAAATTTTCCTGCTGGCGGCGTTCTTCGTCGGTCTGGCGCTGGGCGATGACGGCAAAATGCGCGCGCTGGCGGCGGCGCTGGGCGGCGGATTCTGGAGCTGGTGGTTCTGGCTTGGCGTCGTAGGGCTGGGATTGATTATCCCGCTGCTGCTGAAACCCTGGGCAAATCGTAGCGTCACGTTTCACGGCGTGCTGGCCGTTTGCGGCGCCAGTTTGACCGGCGTGCTGTTGCTGCGCTTTTTCATTCTTTATGCGGGACAGCTAACGGTTGCATAATCTGGACATCTTCCTTCCTGAAGCCGGATTTCTGGCGCTGTTGTTGAGTCTCGGGGTCAACGTGTTGACCCCGCTGGCGACGTGGTGCGGGATGGGGCAGCACTGGCGCGGCGTCATGCGCCTGACGACCTGCGGCGCGTGGACGGCGTTCACGCTGCTGCTACTGGCGTTTGCGATTCTGGTTAGCTGTTTTCTGACCAGCGATTTTTCGGTCGTTTATGTTGCGCAGCATAGCCATAGTCAATTGTCATGGGGACTGAAACTGGCGGCGGTATGGGGCGGTCATGAAGGCTCTCTCCTGCTGTGGGCGCTGCTTCTTTCGGGGTGGACGGCGCTATTCGCCTGGCGCTCCCGGCATGAATCTGACGCGCTTTTTCCGCTGACCCTGAGCATCTTGTCCCTCATTATGGCCTCGCTGCTGCTATTTATTGTGCAGTGGTCCGATCCGTTCCTGCGTATTTTCCCTCCCGCCATGGAAGGGCGCGACCTTAATCCCATGCTGCAACATTTGGGGCTGATCTTACATCCGCCGCTGCTCTATCTGGGTTATGGCGGCCTGATGACCGCGGCGAGCGTAGCGCTGGCTTCGCTACTGTGCGGCGGCTTTAACGCCGCAACCGCCTGGGTTTGCTGGCGCTGGGCGTTAGCCGGCTGGTGCGCTCTGACGCTGGGAATCATTCTCGGATCGTGGTGGGCGTATTGCGAACTGGGCTGGGGCGGCTGGTGGTTCTGGGACCCGGTGGAAAATGCCTCATTGTTGCCGTGGCTTGCCGCCAGCGCGTTGCTGCACAGTTTGTATGTCAGCCGCCAGCGCGGGGGCTTCCGCCACTGGTCGTTGCTGCTGGCGATACTGACGCTGATCCTCTCGTTGCTGGGAACGCTGATTGTGCGTTCCGGCATTCTTGTTTCGGTACATGCCTTTGCGCTGGATAACGTGCGCGCGGTGCCGCTGTTTACCCTTTTTGCCGCGTTAAGTCTGGCATCGCTTGCTCTGTACGGCTGGCGGGCGCGGGAGCCGTATCCGGCGACGCGTTTGGGCGGCGGAAAGTGTGAAACGCTCATTCTGGCGACGCTGCTGCTCTTTAGCGCCGTCTTGTTGATCGTACTAATCGGGACGCTCTACCCCATGATTTATGGTTTGATGGGCTGGGGAAGGCTTTCGGTGGGCGCGCCCTATTTTAATCGCGTCACGCTGCCGTTTGGCCTGCTGATGCTGGTGGTTATCGTACTGGCGACAATCAGAAGCCGCAAAGTCTCTGTGCGTTGTCAGCTTCCGGCGTTGCTGGCGCATACGGGCGTATTTATCTTCGCCGCCGGGATCATGGTTTCCAGCGGCAGTCGGCATGAAATCAGCCTTAACCTCAGCCCCGGTCAGCAGGTGGTACTGGCGGGCTACATTTTCCGCTTTGAGCGTCTGGATCTGGAAGCCAAAGGCAACTACACCAGTGAAAAAGCGCGGATCACGTTGTGGCGAAATGAAAAACGCATTGGCAGCCTGCAGCCTGAAAGGCGCTTCTATGCCGCGCGTCGTCAACAGATGATGGAGCCGGGGATTCACTGGAACCTGCTACATGACTGGTACGCGGTGATGGGCGAAAAAACCGGACCGGATCGTTACGCCATGCGCTTATACGTGCAGACCGGCGTGCGCTGGATCTGGGGTGGGGGATTGTTGATGGTGTGTGGCGCGCTGCTGAGCGGATGGCGGGGGAGGAAGCATCCTGAGTTATTGCCTGATGGCGCTGCGCTTATCAGGCCTACGAGTGAAAAGCATGGTAGGCCGGATAAGGCGTTTACGCCGCCATCCGGCAAGACGATGTTACTTGTGGCTTTTCTGATTTTTCTGCCTTTTAGCACCCACGCCCAGGTGGTGGATACCTGGCGCTTTGACAATCCGCAACAGCAGGAAAAAGCGCTGTCTATTGCCGGTCAACTGCGCTGTCCGCAGTGTCAGAACCAGAATTTGCTGGAATCCAATGCGCCCGTGGCGGTCAGTATGCGCCATCAGGTTTACAGCATGGTGGCCGAAGGTAAAAGCGAAGCGGAAATCACCGCCTGGATGACCGACCGTTATGGTGATTTCGTACGCTACAACCCGCCGTTGAATGAGCAAACGCTGCTGTTGTGGGCGCTGCCGTACCTGCTGTTATTGCTGGTGGGCGTGGTGGCCTGGCGGGTGAGAAAGCGTCAGCACGCAGAAGAGGGGGAACAATGAGCCAGTCTGAACACTCCACTGCGCCGTTACGTCCCATGCCCGTAAAGCGTCTGGCGGCTGCGGCGGTGTTGATGGTGGCTGCCTGTGTCGGCGGCTATCTGTTGACGCCGAAATGGCAGGCTGTGCGTAGCGAGCAACAGCGTCTGGCCGATCCGCTACGTGACTTTACGAACCCGCAAACGCCAGAGGCGCAGCTTTCCAGGCTGCAAGAAAAAATCCGCGCCAATCCGCAGGATAGCGAGCAATGGGCGCGGCTGGGCGAGTATTATCTCTATCGCAATGCGTATGACAATGCGCTGCTGGCATATCGTCAGGCGTTGCGTCTGCGAGGCGATAACGCGCAGCTTTTCGCCGCGCTGGCAACGGTGCTGTATTACCAGGCCGGGCAACATATGACGCCTGCGACGCGTGAAATGATTAATAAAGCGTTAGCGCTGGATGCGACAGAAGTGACCGCGCAGATGCTGCTGGCGGCGGATGCGTTTATGCAGGCGGATTATGCGCAAGCCGTGTCGCTGTGGCAAACCTTACTGGATGCCAACTCGCCGCGAGTGAACCGCGCGCAGCTGGTAGAGGCCATTAATTTGGCTAAATTGTTACAAAATCGGCAGAAATAATTTTTTCTTTTTTGTGACTTTTGTCATGTGTGCTGTTTAAAAAAACGGCGAATGAGACACAAGTAAAAATTAATTACCTCAGTGTATTATTCGTTTTTGACGAAGTAAAAAACTTTCCATAACAAATAGTTATTCATCATTAACGCCATAAACTCGCGTTATTATGCATAAAAACAGCCAAAAGCCCTGTTATGAAAGGGTTGCGCAAGACGCTATGCAAATGATACTGATTATGCGCGTTAAAAAACTCTACAAACCAACGCAACACAAATCATACCCTTTCAGTATGTATTGCTCTCATGCTTTCGGCGGAGAGCAACGCTTCATCGAGGAAGTCTGTTGTTATGAAAAATTTGAAAGTCAGCCTGGCCTGGCAAATTTTGCTGGCTATGGTGCTGGGCATTCTGTTGGGCAGCTATCTGCATTATCACAGTGACAGTCGTGAATGGCTGATTGCCAACCTGCTGTCGCCTGCTGGCGATATCTTTATCCATCTGATTAAAATGATCGTCGTGCCGATCGTGATCTCGACTCTGATTGTCGGCATCGCCGGCGTTGGCGATGCAAAACAGCTAGGCCGTATCGGCGCCAAAACCATTCTCTATTTTGAACTGATCACTACGGTGGCGATTATCCTCGGCATTACGCTGGCGAATGTCTTTCAGCCAGGCTCAGGCATTGATATGTCGCAACTGGCGACCGTCGATATTTCGAAATACCAGAACACCACGGCGGAAGTACAAAGTCATGCGCATGGGCTGATGGGGACGATACTGTCGCTGGTGCCGACCAATATCATCGCATCGATGGCCAAAGGGGATATGCTGCCAATTATCTTTTTCTCGGTCCTGTTTGGGCTGGGGTTGTCATCCCTGCCGGCAACGCACCGCGAACCGCTGGTGACGGTATTTCGTTCCATCTCTGAGACCATGTTTAAAGTCACCCATATGGTGATGCGCTATGCGCCAGTGGGCGTTTTTGCGCTGATCGCCGTCACGGTGGCGAATTTTGGTTTCGCGTCGCTGTGGCCGCTGGCGAAACTGGTGCTGCTGGTACACTTTGCCATTATCTTCTTTGCGCTTGTAGTGCTGGGCATCGTGGCGCGCCTGTGCGGGTTAAGTATCTGGATTCTGATTCGCATTCTGAAAGATGAATTGATTCTGGCGTACTCGACCGCCAGCTCCGAGAGCGTGCTGCCGCGCATTATCGAGAAGATGGAAGCTTACGGCGCGCCAGCCTCTATCACCAGTTTCGTGGTACCGACCGGTTACTCATTTAACCTCGACGGCTCCACGTTATACCAGAGCATCGCCGCCATTTTTATCGCGCAGCTATACGGTATCGACCTGTCGTTGTGGCAGGAAATTGTACTGGTGCTGACGCTGATGGTGACGTCGAAAGGGATTGCCGGCGTGCCTGGCGTTTCCTTCGTGGTGTTACTGGCGACGCTGGGCAGCGTGGGCATTCCGCTGGAAGGGCTGGCGTTTATCGCTGGTGTCGACCGTATCCTCGACATGGCGCGTACTGCGCTAAATGTGGTGGGGAATGCGCTGGCGGTGCTGGTGATCGCCAAGTGGGAACACAAGTTTGACCGCAAAAAAGCGCTGGCCTATGAGCGCGATGTGCTGGGCAAATTTGATAAAACCGCCCAATAACGGATTGCCGGATGGCGCTTTGCTTATCCGGCCTACAAAGAAAGAAAATGTAGGCCGGATAAGGCGTTCACGCTGCCATCCGCAACCTGCTCCGGGTTGCCTGATGGCGCTACGCTTATCAGGCCTACAACGACTACGTTCATCCGGCAATAAACATCAGCCATTTGTTAGCGTTTCGAACTCTTCGCAACCGGTATCAAACCCTTCCAGACAGCTTAGATTCAACCAGTGCAACGCCTTCTGCTTGTTCTTTTCAATAAAGCCCGGTTCACCGTTTAAAAACATCATTCCCGCCCAGTATTCTGAATAGCCGGTACGGGAAATAGCGGAACTGCGTTTGAAATACCAGGCGGCTTTTTCATCATCGGCGGCAATGCCCACGCCGTTGGCGTAAATCAGGCCAAGCAACATTTGCGCATCCACCGCGGAGTCGTTATCCAGATCTTCAGAGGCCTTTTGCAGCAGCGAGATGGCTTTTGGGTAGTCCGGACGCCCGGCCTGGGTGTTGACCAGGATCCGCGCCAGCGTAATTTCTCCCGCTTTACTGCCCGCGTTAGCCGCCTTTTCAGCCAGCTTTTTCGCGTCGGGATAATCCAGGCTTACCGGATTAGTGATTTTGATTTGCGCCAGTAGCGCGCAGGCGTCGGCGTCGCCATTGTCGGCGGCTTTTTGCGCCCAGTATTCAGCTTTGTTCAAATCGCCATAGCTCAACCAACTGTCGGCCAGAAAATATTGCGCGCGTCTGTCACCTGCCTCTGCTGCCTGCAAATACTGGCTACCCGGCTCAGGATCTGCGGCATGGGCAAAGAATGTCATAAACAACATCAATGCAAGAAGTAGTTTCATTTTGAATTTTATTTAGGGTACGGAAAAGACAGTATAAAGAGATCGTATGGATAAAAAAACAGCCTCCGGGCGGAGGCTGTTATAGGGAAAATGCCTGATGGCGATGCTAATGCATCTTATCAGGCCTACTGTAGACGCAGGCCGAATAAAGCATTCTGATGCCGCCATCCGGCAGATCAACCCATTGCGCTTTCGCGCAGGCGGGTTTTCAGCTTGTTGTACTCATCAATCACATACTGCTCGGCGGCTCGCTGATCGGCGATCGGCTCAACGCGTACGGCGCAGTATTTGTACTCCGGCGTTTTGGTAATCGGGCTGAGGTTTTCAGTCACCAGCTCGTTACAGGCGCCAATCCACCACTGGTAGGTCATGTAAATCGCCCCTTTGTTCGGGCGATCGCTGACCTGCGCGCGGGTGATGATTTTACCTTTGCGCGAATGAACCCACACCAGCGCTTCATCTTCAATGCCCAGACGCGCGGCGTCGGCGGTATTGATTTGCGCATAGCCCGGTTCATCGGCCAGCGCGGCCAGCGCCGCACAGTTACCGGTCATTGAGCGGCAGGAGTAGTGGCCGACTTCGCGCACCGTCGACAGTACCATCGGGTACTCTTCGGTGAGTTTATCGATAGGCGCTACCCAGTCGCAGGTGAAGAACTGCGCCAGACCGTTGGGGGTATCGAACTTCTCTTTAAAGAGGTACGAGGTTCCCTGATCGGCATCCGACGTGTCGCGGCATGGCCACTGGATATAGCCCAGTTCGCCCATTTTCTCGTAAGTGGCGCCGTAGAAATCCGGGCACAGATGACGCAACTCATCCCAGATCTCCTGGGTGTTGTTGTAGTGCATCGGATAGCCCATCCGGGTGGCGATTTCACTGATAATCTGCCAGTCGGTTTTCAGGTCCCACTTCGGCTCAACGGCTTTAAAGAAGCGCTGGAAGCCACGGTCAGCCGCAGAGAAGACGCCTTCATGCTCGCCCCAGGAGGTGGAGGGTAAAATCACATCCGCCGCCGACGCGGTTTTGGTCATGAAGATGTCCTGCACGATGACCAGTTCCAGATCCTCAAACGCTTTACGTACTGCAGAGAGTTCCGCATCGGTTTGCAGCGGATCTTCACCCATAATGTACGCCGCGCGCACTTCGCCATGCGCCGCACGGTGCGGCAGCTCGCTGATGCGATAGCCGGTATGCGCAGGCAGACTTTCTACGCCCCAGGCTTTAGCGAACTTCTCGCGGTTTTCCGGGAACTTAACGTACTGGTAGCCCGGATAAGTATCCGGCAGCGCGCCCATATCGCACGCGCCCTGAACGTTGTTCTGGCCGCGAACCGGGTTAACGCCCGCGCTTGGCTTGCCGAGGTTGCCGGTCAGCATCGCGAGGCTGGTCAGTGAACGCACGGTTTCCACACCCTGATAGAACTGGGTGACGCCCATCCCCCACAAGATCGCTGCGCTTTTCGCGCTGGCATACATCCGCGCCGCCTGACGAATTTCCTGTGCGCTCACGCCAGTGATCTCTTCGACGGACTCCGGCGTATAGCCTTCGACAATCTTACTGTACTCTTCAAAACCTTCGGTACGGCTGGCGACAAACGCTTTGTCGTACAGGTTTTCTTCAATAATGACATGCCCCATGGCGTTGAGCAGCGCGATATTCGAGCCGTTTTTCAACGCGATATGCATGTCAGCGATGCGCGCGGTTTCAATTTTGCGCGGATCGCAGACGATAATTTTCGCCCCGTTGCGTTTAGCGTTAATCACATGATTCGCCACGATAGGGTGGGAATCCGCCGGGTTATACCCGAAGACGAACACTAAATCAGTGTTATCAATTTCGTTAATCGCATTACTCATTGCGCCGTTACCGACCGATTGGTGCAGACCTGCAACCGATGGGCCGTGTCAGACGCGAGCGCAGCAGTCAACGTTATTGGTACCAATAACGGCGCGTGCGAATTTTTGCATTACATAGTTGGTTTCATTTCCGGTACCGCGAGAGGAGCCGGTTGTCTGGATTGCATCCGGACCGTACTTCGCTTTGATGGCGCTCAAACGTTCAGCGACGTAATTGAGCGCTTCATCCCAGGAAACAGATTCCAGTTTGCCGCCACGCTGGCGACGGATCATTGGGGTTTTCAGGCGCGGGGTCAGGATCTGGGTATCATTAATAAAATCCCAGCCGTAGTAGCCCTTCAGACACAGGGTACCCTGGTTGGTTTTCCCCTGCGCCGCCTCAGCCCGGACGATTTTGCCGTTATCGACCACCAGATTGATTTTGCAACCTGATGCGCAATACGGGCAAACCGTGACGACTTTTTTCATCGGTTTCGCTCCAGTTAATCAAATCGCGCATACGCGCTGTCGCCCTCAGTATGCATGTTTTATGCCACTTTTTTAGTATGGGCTTTCCCTGATATTACGGGCGAATTTTGCTCAAAACCCTGACGAAAAACAGGCTATCGTCAGTTTTGACGTGTCGAAAGAAAATGCCGCATGACATTTATTATGGGGAGAAACGCTGAGCGCAGGCCAGATAAGGCGGAGCCGCCATCCGGCAATCTGCTCTGCCTGAAGTGGAAATTACCCGGATGGATAGACTCAAGGCCAGGGAACGCTTTGAGACTAACGCCAGGATAGAACAGGCCGCGGCAGGCAGTTCCATACCGCGGCCCGGCTTCAGAGGAGGCTGAAAAGGATTATCGCGGCAAAAATAGCGGCAATAACGAGATATTTCAGCGCGTAATAGAGAGTGCGGTTTTTCTTTTTCAGCCGTTGCCCGGCATCGCGTGCTGCATGAACGTATTTAAAGATGCGATTAATCGCACCGGTGCGATCGTTCTCGTCGTTTGGCGAACTGGCGGCGGACATCAACGATGCGCCGACCCAGTGGTTTACGCTCTGCGCCCAGCGCCATTTCATTGGACGCTCAATATCGCAAAAGAGGATAATACGCGTCTGCTCAGTTTTATTTTCCGCCCAATGAACGTAGGTTTCGTCGAAGATGACGGCTTCGCCGTCGCGCCAGCTATGGCGCTGTCGATCAACTTCAATAAAACAGCGGTCGTCATTCGGTGTGCTTAATCCAAGATGGTAACGTACTGAACCGGCATAGGGGTCGCGATGTTTTCCCAGATAGGCTCCGGGAGGCAACTCGGCGAACATCGCCGCTTTGATAGAGGGGATGCTGTTGACCAGCTTTGTCGTTATCGGGCATAACGTTTCCGCCGACGGGTGGGCATCGGAATACCATTTAAGGTAAAACCGTTTCCAGCCGCGCTTGAAAAAGGTGTTGAATCCGGCGTCGTTATTGGCCTGCGCGGCTTTTATGTGATGCTGAAGCCGTAGCGCCTCTTCACGAATCACCTGCCAGTTTTCCGTCAGCTTCTGCAGCTCTGGAAATGCCGTGGTATCAAAGTACGGCTGCTTTGCCGGTAACGTTGAGAAGCGAGTCATGAACATATTGATCGGCGCCATAAACGTCGAGTGGTCAAAGAGTTGACGGGAAAGTTTTTGTTTTTCCACACCGCGTGAATGCGCATAAATGACGCTGATAATAAAAATACCGATAATGATTGCTGCGAACATAACGTCACTGTCCTTCTAAGAAAACCTCATCCCGGGATTTTCAGGCAACCCTCCCGGTGATGCCAAAGAGAAAAGTGTAGTTCGTTGACAATAAATTTACATTTCTACAACTTAAAAGGGCCGTTTTTGCTAAAGAAGCGAGTCAGCCCGTTTAACCTTTATCCAGGCTTGCCGACAGTAGAATTGAGATGGCTCCGCTACTTCACCCGGTGACGGCTGATTACGTTATGCCTTATCTCCTGATGACGGCTGCCAGATCACAATGCTTTCGTAAACCGAAAATGACTTTGCTTGTAACCTTCGCGAAGATAAAAACGGTGTGCATCGCGGCGTTTAATATTTGTGGAAAGCTCCGTTAGCTCCGCCCCCGCCTGACGTGCTTCTTCTTCTGCCCAGGCCAGAAGCTGACTGCCAATTTTTTGTCCCCGCATCGGCGGTAATACCACCAGCTCCTGAATTTCGCCAATCCAGTTGGCATGATGGAGATGAAACTGCATATGCAGGCTGATCATGCCGACTACCTCTCCGTTGCGCAGCGCTAAACGATAATGAACGTTGGGGTCCAGTAAATTAGCGGCAAATCCATCCCTGAAAGCCTGATAATCAAGCTCATTTTTAAGTAACTCACAGATAAGCGCGTAAACAGAATCGGTATCCTCTGTTGTCGCGTGGCGTAATTCACAGACTGGCATAATGTCCTCCCGACGCTTCATCAGGATCAACCATCTTTCGCCAGACTGTAGCAAACTACCGTCATTATTTATTCTATGACAGTTAAACGGCGGATAACGTACAGCCAAAGATCACTCTGATGGCAAGGGGGAGGGCGAGCCTCCCGGGGAATTAGGTGGCAGGCTGATGTTTAACCACGTTAATCATCCACGGCACACCGAAACGATCGCTGACCTTGCCGAAACCCTGCGCCCAGAAGGTCTCCTGCCAGTCCATTTCGATTTGCCCTTGTGCGGCAAGGTTATCAAACCAGCGCTTCCCTTCTGCTACATCCTGGGTATCAAGCACCAGCGTAAAGCCGGAATAATGCGCCGTTCCCGACGGGCTGGCATCACTCATCATGATATCGCTGCCGGCAATGCGCATGTTGGCGTGGGCGATAGCTGTATCGGGAAAGCGCATTCCTGACGGGCAACCCTCTTCGTTATCCGCCGCCGAGGGGGGCATTTCACCGAAGCTGAGTTTATAAAGCAGTTCTGCGCCTAACGTTTGTTGATAATACGCGATGGCGTCGGCACAGTTGCCGGCAAAAGAGAGATAGGGACTTAACGGCATGATGGTTACCTCAGGTAAGAGATGCTCGTTAAGTGTAGTTCGAAATTGGCACAATATTGTCGGTGGCAGGGCCGCTCAGGCCCGGTAAGCAAGGCGCTACCGGGCAATGACACGGTAAATCAGTTCTTTTTCACGAACTCGGATTTCAGTTTCATCGGGCCAAAACCATCGATTTTGCAGTCGATGTTATGGTCGCCTTCAACCAGACGAATGTTCTTCACTTTGGTGCCGATTTTCAGCATGGAAGAGCTGCCTTTTACTTTCAGATCTTTCACGATGGTGACGCTATCGCCGTCTGCCAGCAGGTTGCCGTTGGCGTCTTTGACAATCAGCTCATCGCTCTCCTGAGCGGGTTCCGCATCGTTCCATTCGTGAGCGCATTCCGGGCAGATGAACATGCCGTTATCTTCGTAGGTATATTCGGAGTTACATTGCGGGCAGTGGGGTAATGACATGTTGATATCCTCAAAAAGTCAGCGGGGGCAAACGCGCCCAAAAATGGCAGATCGCCGAAAAAGGCCGCAATTATACACAAAATCCTTAGCGTTGTCGGGACTATTGCCGCTTTTATAAAAGGGTCTGCGCCACGCCAGTCAGCAATGGTTTACACTCAAATAACCGCTTTTTTACTGTCACCACAGCGCATTAGGGCGTCCTTATTTACACCTTTTGACCGAATTGACATATATGTGTGAAGTTGATCACATATTTAAACCCTGTTAGGGTAAAAAGGTCATTAACTGCCCATTCAGGCGTCAACAGGTTCGGTTGTACAGTCCGTAACCGGACAGTGTAAGTAAACCTGCTACGCTTGTATGAGGGATAGCGTTCGCGCCCCTCCCTCCGCTCGACGGCGACGCTGGCGCGGTATGCCAGTGCCCGCCGTATATAGCGCTACAGGGCTTAGCCTATGAGGACAGCTATGCTGAAAAGGAAAAAAATAAAACCGATTACACTGGGCGATGTGACCATCATTGATGATGGTAAACTTCGCAAAGCGATTACCGCCGCCTCGCTGGGCAACGCGATGGAGTGGTTTGATTTTGGTGTTTATGGATTTGTTGCCTACGCGTTGGGTAAAGTCTTTTTCCCCGGCGCCGATCCCAGCGTCCAAATGATTGCCGCGCTGGCCACGTTTTCCGTTCCCTTCCTGATTCGTCCGCTCGGCGGGTTATTCTTTGGTATGCTCGGCGATAAATACGGGCGCCAGAAGATCCTGGCGATCACGATTGTGATTATGTCGATCAGTACCTTCTGTATCGGGTTAATCCCCTCTTACGCGACGATCGGTATCTGGGCGCCAATACTGTTGTTGCTGTGTAAAATGGCGCAGGGCTTCTCGGTTGGCGGGGAATATACCGGCGCGTCGATCTTTGTCGCGGAATATTCGCCGGATCGTAAACGCGGATTTATGGGAAGCTGGCTGGATTTTGGTTCCATCGCCGGGTTCGTGCTGGGCGCGGGCGTGGTGGTCTTAATCTCAACGATTGTCGGCGAGGAGAATTTCCTGGAGTGGGGCTGGCGTATTCCGTTCTTTATCGCCTTGCCATTGGGAATTATCGGTCTCTACTTACGCCATGCGCTGGAAGAGACGCCAGCGTTTCAGCAGCACGTGGATAAACTGGAGCAGGGCGACCGCGAAGGGTTGCAGGATGGGCCGAAAGTCTCCTTTAAAGAGATTGCCACCAAACACTGGCGTAGCCTGTTGTCATGTATCGGTCTGGTGATTGCCACCAACGTGACCTACTACATGCTGCTCACCTACATGCCGAGCTACCTGTCGCATAACCTGCACTATTCTGAAGATCACGGCGTGTTGATTATCATCGCCATTATGATCGGGATGCTGTTTGTGCAGCCGGTGATGGGGCTGCTGAGCGACCGTTTCGGTCGACGTCCATTTGTGATTATGGGCAGCATTGCGCTGTTCGCGCTGGCGATCCCGGCCTTCATCCTGATTAACAGTAACGTTATTGGCCTGATTTTTGCCGGTTTGTTGATGCTGGCGGTGATTCTGAACTGCTTTACCGGGGTGATGGCCTCGACATTGCCGGCGATGTTTCCGACGCATATTCGTTACAGCGCGCTGGCGGCGGCTTTTAATATCTCTGTATTGATTGCCGGTCTGACGCCAACGCTGGCGGCCTGGCTGGTGGAAAGCTCGCAGGATCTGATGATGCCGGCGTATTATTTGATGGTCATCGCGGTGATAGGCTTGGTTACCGGTATTTCCATGAAAGAGACGGCCAATCGTCCGCTAAAAGGCGCAACGCCAGCGGCGTCGGACATCCAGGAAGCGAAGGAAATTCTGGGTGAGCATTACGATAATATTGAGCAGAAAATCGACGACATCGATCAGGAAATTGCGGAGTTGCAGGTCAAACGTTCGCGTCTGGTACAGCAACATCCGCGTATCGATGAATAAATTTCGCGCTTAAGGTTCGCTTAATCTCTCGCGGGCATACTCTCCTCCATACCTTTGGAGGAGAGCGTCATGAAAAGCTATATTTATAAAAGTTTGACGACCCTGTGTAGTGTGCTGATTGTCAGCAGTTTTATCTATGTGTGGGTCACGACGTATTAAACGCCTGTTATGCCTTTTTCAACAGCACCCAGGCACGGGTGCCTGTTCTTTCCGTACGGTTTTGCAGGAAAAACTGTCCCTGATGTAGTTGGGTGATGCGGCTGACGATACTCAGCCCCAGGCCAATTCCGCCATAACGGCTGTCCATCCGCACGAACGCTTCGCTTAGCTTCCCGCATTTGCTTTCATCAATACCCGGCCCCTCGTCTTCGACCGCCATAATAGCGTCGGGGTCGGCGCTAATGTGGATAGTGATATGGGTTCCTTCAGGGCTATAGCGATGCGCGTTTTCCACCAGATTTCGCAGCAGCATACGCAGTAACGTCGCGTCACCGCGCACCACCACGTCCGCCGCGCTTTCCGGCAGCAACAGAGTTTGCTGGCGCGTTTCCAGCATGGTGTTCAGCTCATCGTAGGAGGGGAGGATCACATCTTCCAGCAGTTTTACTTCCTGATAATTCCCGGAAGAGAATGACTGGCCCACGCGCGCCAGTTGCAGAAGCTGGGAGACGCTATCCATCATCTGGTCAAGACGGGCGATAAGCGGCGCGACATCAACATTGTGGGTTTTTGACAATAATTCCAGGTGCAAACGCACCCCCGACAGCGGCGTGCGTAGCTCATGGGCCACATCGGCGGTAAAAAGGCGTTCATTGTCGAGCGTGGTGGTCAAACGCGTAACCAGTTGATTGATCGCCGAGACGACGGACTCAATCTCAAGCGTGGAGCTGTGAATGGCGATCGGCGCCAGATTATCCGCCGTCCGCGCTTCCAGCTCTTTTTGCAGTTCGGCGAGCGGACGGGTAATACGCCGTACCGCCTGGTAACAAATTAGCAGCGTCAGGCTAACCATAAATACGCCGGGGACGATCAGGCTGGCGACCGCCTCGCGAATTTCGTGCATGATATGGCGATCGTTGTTGCGATTATCCCGCAGCGCCTGCTCGAACAATTGGATTTGCTCAGTGCTTTCATGCCATAACCAGAAGGTACTGATTAACTGGAACACCAGCAGAATAAGACCAATTGTCAGCATTAAACGCTGGCGAAGGGTCATCGCTCTTCGCTGAAAACGCATCAGGCTCACTTAGCTTTCCTCAGTGGCAACCAGCATGTAGCCAAACCCGCGAACCGTGCGAATGCGCGACTTGCCGACTTTGTCGCGCAAATTATGTATATGCACTTCCAGAGTGTTGGTCGAGGGTTCGTTATCCCAGTTGTAGATATCGTTATAAAGAATTTCCCGGTGCACCGGACTGCCTGCCTTGAGCATCAACCGTGAGAGCAACGCGTACTCCTTAGGCGTCAGGGTCAGTTCCTGTCCATCCCTCCATGCCTGATGGCGGCCTATATTGAGCGTCAGATTGCCAACCGTCAGTTCACTTTCACCCTGGTTATTATGGCGGCGCAGCAGCGCGCGGATGCGGGCGTGCAGCTCCTCCAGGGCGAAGGGTTTAACCAGATAATCATCTGCGCCGACATCCAGCCCGGTAATGCGGTCATTGAGCGTATCGCGGGCGGTCAGAATGAGTACCGGCAGGGTATATTTTTTCTGTCGGATTCGCGTCAGGAAATGCAGGCCATCCTCATCGGGCAGCCCTAAATCCAGCACCATCAGACTGTAATGACCAGACTCCAGACTATGCTCGGCGGCACGCGCTGTCGAAACGCCATCACACGCATAGCCTTCGGTTTGCGCGGCGAGTATTAACCCCTGTAATAATAGCGTGTCGTCTTCAACAATCAGTATCTTCATTCGCTTAGTCTCCTGCACGGTTGCAGAATATCATCTGCGGCCTGGTAATACGTCGTTTGTACGCCGGTTAATCCCAGCATGGTTGAGAAAAGATTGTCCTGTGAATAATCCAGCGTGCTCGCCCGTTTTTGCAGGCAGGCCTGATCCACCTGATAACGCTGTTGATAATCTTTAGAAAGCCAAATGAGCATCGGGACATGTTTTTGCGTATCCGGCGCAATGGAATACGGCAAACCGTGTAAATAAACGCCATTTTCACCCAATGATTCGCCGTGATCGGAAAGATAGACCAGGCTGGTGGTGAATTTATCCTGATGAGATTTCAGCAGGTTAATGGCTTTATCTACAATATAGTCCACGTACAGCACGGTATTATCATAGGTGTTGATCAACTGCTGTTGGGAACAGTTCTGAATTTCGTTAGTGTCACAGGTTGGGGTAAATTTTTTAAACTGCGGTGGATAACGGTTGTAATAGGTTGGGCCGTGGCTGCCGATGGTATGTAATACAATAACGCCATCGCCTTTCAAATGGTCGATATAGTCTTCCAGACCGTGAAATAACACTTCATCGTAGCACTCGCCGTCGATACATTGTCCGGGCAGGTTTAGCTCGGTGACATTTTGATGCGGAACGCGATCGCATGCGCCTTTACAGCCGCCGTCATTATCATTCCACAGTACGTTAATCCCCGCGCGCTGGATAATATCCAGCAGCCCTTCCTGGTGATGCGCCAGCTCTTCGTCATAATGTTTGCGCGGCATATCAGAAAACATGCAGGGAACGGAGATCGCGGTCGCCGTACCGCAAGAGGTGGTATGCGGGAAGTAGATCACATCGTCTTTCGCCAGCCGCGGATTGGTGTCGCGCGGATAGCCGCCAAGAGAGAAATCATCGCCGCGCGAGGTTTCGCCAACGATGAGAATCGTCAGGTTTTTGCGATCGCCTTTCAGCATTAATGGATTGCGATGGGCATCCTCGCCAATGCGTACCAGCGGCAAATTCGCCAGCCGTTGATGTGAATACCATGACCAACTGGCGACAATACTGTTCGATGGGCTTAATGCTTTGATCAACTGTTTATTATTTCGAAATAACGAGGCGTAATCTTTATAGAAAAAGGCGGCGACCAGAATAACTAATAAAATAGAGATCAGGACGCTGGCCAGGCGGTAAAGCCCGCTACGTAAGCGCGGCGTCGCCGGACGGATTTTGACCCAGAAGGCAATCACGGCTGCCAGAACGCCGCTTAATCCCAGCGTCAGCACCATTTGCGGCGTCATCAGCGCAAAGGTTTCCGCGGGCGTGGTATCCATCATATTGGCGATCATGGAGCGATCGATGATGATGCCGTAAGTCAAAATAAAATACTGCGCGGCAGCGCCGACCAGAATAAAAACGCAGGCCAGCAGTCGGTTTAGCCAAATAAATGAGGCCAGCGTCAGCACACTATTGACCACGCTAAACGCGACGACCGGCATGGAAATAAACACCAGCACATTGCGCAGCGAGTTTAACGGTAGGTCTTGTAGTACCTGCTTGTAGAACGCAATGTTCAGGCAGACGGCAATATAAAAGGAAAAAAGCAGAAGCCAGGCGATTTGCCCAAGAACAGGTCTTTTAAGAAAGCGCTTTAACATGTTGATGCGTCCATCGATTCGGTGACGCTAATCGTGACAAAGTAAAATTAAGTGAACCTTAAGAACTTAATGTTGGTGGCGGCCGGATAACCTGCGCTATCCGGCCTGTTGCGATAACATTAACTACACGTGGTCAATCCTGTTTAACCGGCGCATCCAGCGGATACGGGTTTTTGTGAATGCGGTTGTAGTTCAACGCATACAGCGCGGTGATCACCATCAACGTGACGAACGACCACATCACTTCTTTGGCGCCGGAACCGATGACCGCCCAGATGCAATACACAAACGCGACGAAGGTAATCAGCAGATACAGCGGGCGCGCTTTACCAAAGTGACCGTGGCCCAACAGTAACAGCGCGGCACAGGTGTAAAGATAAGGCACCAGGGTGAAGATAACCGACACGGAGGAGACCAGACCAAACTCTTTCGCGGCGTTCGGCGACATACTGCTGAACTGGAAGATAGTCATCAGCACGCCGACGATAAGCAACCCAGCCACTGGCGTACCGGCTTTATTAACCCGCGCGAAGATCGGCGGGAAGAGACCATCGTCCGCCGCCGCTTTTGCGGTTTGACCGGCAAGCAGCGTCCAGCCGCCGAGAGAGCCCAGGCAACCCGCTGCCGCACAGAAGGAAACAATAGCCCCTGCGGTATCGCCCAGCGCCATACGCGCCGCGTCACCGAAAGGCGATGCCGACACACGCAGCGCCGCGTTGGGGATCATCCCCATAATCGCCGTTGTGGAGAGCACATAGCAGACGGCGGCGATCAGTACCCCGCCGATGGTGGCGATAGGCACGTTGCGTTTCGGGTTTTTGACCACACCGGCCGCAACGGAGGCGCTTTCTACCCCGATGAATGACCATAGCGTGACGTTCAACGTGCTTTGAATCGCCCCGAAGGTATTCATGCCGCTCACGTTCCAGGCCGCCATATAGGTTTCGCCTTTAAACCAGAACCAGCCGAAGACCGCAATCCCTACGATAGGCACCAGCGCCAGTACGGTGGCGACGGCCTGTACGCGGGTAATCATTTTCGGCCCGACGATGTTCAGCAGAACAAAAATCCACAGCACCGCGACGCAGGTAAGCGTTAATACCAGCGGATCTTTCAGAATCGGGAAGAAATAGCTCAGATAGCCGACGCCGATAACGACCATCGCGATATTACCGATCCAGCATGCCAGCCAGTACAGCACGTTCGTTTGATAGCCCAAAAACGGCCCGAAGCAGCGGCGTGCGTAGGCATAAGAACCGCCGGGACTGGGATCTAAGGACGACATTTTGGCATAAACCATCGACAGCGCCAGGGCGCCGATGATAGTGACCAGCCATCCGTAGATTGCAATCCCGCCAGTGGCCGCCAGGTTGGCAGGGAGTAAGAATACCCCTGAACCCATAATATTCCCCGATACCATTAAGGTGACGGGGATTAGGCCCACTTTGTGAGCATCAGCATCCGAAGACATAATTTGGACTCCTGAAAAGGTGACTTCGTTACGATAAATTACGTCGTATCATACCCCCTCAGAATGCCGCTGAATTATGTCGGAGACGGGTTATCGCCAATGCTGTTATTATCGTGTCTTATCGTTGAGTGTAGAAAAATTAGGCAGCCGATCGTTCCCGATGTTGGCTAACATAATGCAGGGGGGTCATACCATAAAACTCTTTAAACACGGAAATAAAGTACGATGTGCTGTTATACCCACACAGCTGTGAGACTTGAGAGATATTCTTTCCGTCCATTAATAATTGGTTTACGGCATAACGCATTCGGCAGGTCGTGATTATTTGGCTATAACTGGTATTCTCGTTTTTGAGCTTTTTCTTTAACAAGCTTGGACTCAGGCACAGGCAGCTGGCAACGGCGCTCAGATTCCAGTCTTTATGAATATCGCTCTGAATGATGTGGTAAACGCTGTCACTGATGCGGCTGCGCAGCATGTGCATTAACAAAGAAATAAATTTTTTGTGGTCAAGAAAGCGGGATAAAACGGTGAAAAGGAGCGCACGGGTACGTTCACTAACAATTTCATCCGGTGCTTCCATCGCGCTGTAGCGGGCGGCGACCCTGAAGATATCCGGCGTCAGACAGTTGGCGGTCAATAAGGGATCGGCGTTGCGTTGCCAGACGGGAAGGTGTGAGAGATCTTTATTCAGGAATTGTAAATAGTCTTTAATATTATTGCGACTCACTTGTATTACTAGCACGCTATTTAATGATGAAATGTCAATAACGTTATTTTCACAAGCCAGAATGGCCATATGATTCGCTTTTAAGCTGATTGGCTCCTTACCATTTACTCGTAACCATGTATCTTTTTCGGTTAATAACACTATGCAAGGTTCGTTGCTGCAAATCCTCATACCCGAACTCCTGGAATATGAACATAAAATACCGGATCTCGCCAAACGGGAGAGATAACGGGGACTGAGTCAATTGTGTGATGAATTGAAACTGCACTAAAATAACTTTCCTGAATAATATTACAATATTTGTACGATGAATTAGGGTGTACAAAAAGTTGTACGCGAGTGGAAACTTGTCATTTTTGTATAAAAAAAGCGCGGGATGGGGCCCGCGCAAAAAGGTATGACAGTATTATTGTTTTGCAGCAATACTCAGGGAATACATGCCATCCTCAAAAAAAGACTCTTTGTGATTAGGCTTTCACGCACATAACGTGATATACGCCATCAATAATTTCCGTGCCTTCGGTTTCATGCTCAAAGCCAGGGAAGTGATGATCCCAGGATTGCAGTGAGCGTAAGTAACCCACCTGCGGACTGTTTTCATCGCCAAAGTTTTCGCCGGAGAGCAGCATTGGGATGCCTGGCGGGTAAGGAATAACGGAGTTCGCCGCAATGCGACCCGGTAGATTTTCAATCGCCACCATTTCAATATTGTTGTTCACAATCGCGTTGTAGGCGTCGCGCGGGGTAATCTCCGCAACCGGCAGGGTGGAATAGGCGGCGTTGAGACGGGCGCCCGGGTTATTTTCACGTAGCCAGGCAAACATTTTATCGCCCAGGTCATGAATACCCATGTTCGCGTAAGTGTCAGGATAATCCTGCACCAGTTCCGGCATCACCTGCGCCAGCGGCGTATTCGCGTCGTAATGATGTTTGAAGGAGCACAGCGTGTTGATCAGCGTTCCCCATTTCCCGCGAGTTACCCCCATAGAGAACAGGAACATAATCTGAAAGTCGGTGGTGCGGGTCGGCACGATACCGTGGCGGCCAAGCCATGCTGTGACCAGCGCAGCAGGTACGCCGGATGCTTCCAGTTCGCCATCGTCGCCCATACCCGGCGCCAGGATACTGACTTTAATCGGGTCCAGCATACTCCAGTTATCCGGCAGGTCTTTAAAGCCGTGCCAGGTTTCCCCGGGGCGCATGACCCAGCAGTTCTGGTCAGTGGCTAGCAGTTTTGCCGGCGCGTCGGCGAAGTCATACGTTTTACCGGTTTGTGGATCGGTGACGACGTCCTTATTCCACGGTTTAAAGAACCAGTCGCCTTCATCGGTAAACTCTTTATAAAGACGCGCCATCGCCTGACGGAAATCAACCGCTTCGTCAATCACCTCTTGAGTCAGGGACAGGCCGCTGTTACCGTCCATCATCGATACCGCCACATCGTTGGATGCGCAGATGGCATATAACGGAGAGGTGGTGGCATGCATCATATAGGCCTGGTTGAAGCGGGAGAAATTCACCGCGCCACGGCCTTCACGGACGTGAATGTAGGAAGCTTGTGAAAGCGCATTCAGTAGTTTGTGCGTGGAGTGGGTGGCAAACACGGTCGGACCGTTATGGTCGCCTGGCTCGCCGCGCATCGCGTAGTGATCGAAATAGATCGGGTTGAAGCGCGCATAGCCGTACCATGCTTCGTCGAAGTGAATGCGATCGCTGGTTTTTGCCAGCAGATCCTGCGCCTCTTTGGCGTTATAGCATACGCCGTCATAGGTACAGTTGGTCACTACGCTGTAAGACGGTTTCTGTCCGGCTTTGGTTTTGGTCAGCGGGCTGGCGCTGATTTTTTTCTGCAAGGTTTCAGGCTGCATTTCCTGCGGGTAGATTGGCCCGATAATGCCGTAACGGTTACGGCTTGGCACCATATATACCGGTTTGGCCCCAGTGAGGATCAGCCCCTGCTCGATGGATTTATGGCAGTTACGATCCAGTACAACGACATCATTATCCGTCATACAGGCCTGCATAATAGTACGGTTAGAACCGGAGGTCCCGACAACCACGGACCAGGAGCGGTCAGCACCGAATACGCGGGCGGCGTTTTTCTCGCTTTCGCCAAACGCGCCGGTATGGTCGAGGAGTGAACCGAGCGTGGTACGCTCAATCCCCATATCGCTGCGGAACAGGTTTTCGCCATAATAATCGTGATAAAAGCGACCGGCAGGCGTTTTAGTGAAACCGACGCCGCCCTGGTGTCCCGGCGCCGCCCATGAATATTCATGAATGTCGCTGTATTTCATCAACGCGTTAAACAGCGGCGGTAACAGTTGCTGGCGATACCGGGTCATGGCGGCAACGGCGCGTCCGGCGATAAAGTCAGCGGTGTCTTCCAGAATCCAGGCGAATTCATCGACAAGCTCCAGCAGGTCGCGGTCCAGCGATGCCGTCGCTTTTTCCCTGTCGCCTAACAGGAAAACGGGCACGTTTTGCTGACGCTCGTGAAGCTTACCGATCAATTGCCTGACGCTCAGGTGCTCATCCGGTTGTTCCATTTGGTAGCTAAACATCAGACAGTCAATGGCTTCGTTCGCGGACAAGATGGCATAGCCGTCATCGAAGGATGTCGATTTAATGACGGTAACATTTTGTTGGCTCAAGGCATCCGCCAGACGCTCAACCGCGTTGCCAACCCAGGTGTCCTGATGCAGAAACTCACTTTCAACAATTAATACTTTCATCATCTTTTACCCGGTTGTGGAGGCCGTGCAATTTACGCCTTGCCGACCCGCCGTATGAATGTGACGTGGGCAAGTATTACCCCGTCAAATAGGGGGTGTAAAGTGATGGAATAATGGTCAGTTATTGATATTATTATTTAATAAACAAAGGGTTAATTATTGATAGCGAGCGATTTCACCCGCCGTTTATCGACAGGTGAATTATTTTTTTGGCTGATAGTGGTATCCGGCTTTAGCCGGGCATCGTCTGGCGTCGTTGCTGGCTTAGCTTGCGGTATTGTTGCGGCGACATACCGACAAATTTGCTAAAAGTACTGTAAAAACGGCTGCTGGATCGGAACCCGGCAGTCAGAGCGACATCGAGGATCGTTTTGTCAGTATCACTCAATAAGGCACGTACGTGATTGATGCGCATCGCCGTGATGTACTGCTTCATCGTCAATTGCATAACCCGCTGGAATATCCCCATCGCGTAGTTAGCATTGAGTTTGACATGCTCCGCGACGTCGTTAATGGTTAGCGCCTGATCGTAGTTATCGGCAATAAATCCCAGCATCTGGCTTACGTAAAACTGCGCATGGCGTGAGACGCTATTCTTGTGGGTGCGTGATGTTTTATTGAGCAAAATGGGCTGCCAGCCGGAAAGGCTAAAGCGTTTAAGCATCAGGCCGATTTCATCGATCGCCAACTGGCGAATTTGCTCATTCGGGCTGCTTGTTTCCTGCTGCCAGCGCAACACTTCAAAGGTGCTAAGCTGCTGGGTCGCCAGTGATTTAACCACCATCCCGTGCGTGACGTGGTTGATAAGATCGCGATCCAGCGGCCAGGAGAGAAACAGGTGCATCGGCAAACTGAAAATCGCCATCTGGCGGCAGTTGCCGGGGCGGGTAAGCTGGTGTGGCGTACAGGCCCAAAACAGGGTGATATGCCCCTGCTTTATCTGCACGACTTCATTGTTGATTAAATACTCCACATCGCCGTCAAACGGAACATTCACTTCTACTTGTCCATGCCAGTGACTGCTGGCCATTCTGTGCGGCGGCCTCAGTTCAACGTCCAGTCGTTGATATTCGGAATAGAGCGACAGCGGGCTACGGGTTTGCTTTTCATCGCCGTTGCACATGTGCGGGTCGGGCGGGAGGAGGGATATTGCTTGCGTACTCATCGTCACTCCATTTCCTGAATTATCAGAATTATGCCCCTTTAGCCGGGAGGAAACCGGGAATCCGGACACAGAATCCGTCGATATTGTAGAGCGTAGCCTGACTATCAGGCCGAATACTCTGCTTTTTACGCCATTTTGTCCCAAAAACTCAGATCTCCCGCGCGCCAGCATACGATCTGAGTTTTCGGGAATGCTCATCGGGGAAGACGGAGGTTTTCACCGGGAACGCGTGCCACCATGAAGGTGTTCACTACTGTTCTGGAGAGTCATGATGACGGCACCCAAAATTACCTTTATCGGCGCAGGTTCTACGATTTTCGTCAAAAATATCCTCGGCGATGTGTTTCACCGCGAGGCGCTAAAGTCAGCGCATGTCGCCCTGATGGATATTGACGAAACCCGGCTGGAAGAGTCGCACATTGTGGTACGGAAACTGATGGACTCAGCGGGCGCTTCTGGCCGGATTACCTGCCATACCCACCAGAAAGCGGCGCTACAGGATGCGGATTTCGTGGTGGTCGCCTTTCAGATTGGCGGCTATGAACCCTGCACCGTGACCGATTTTGAGGTTTGTAAGCGTCATGGCCTGGAACAGACGATCGCCGATACGCTGGGGCCGGGCGGCATCATGCGCGCGCTGCGGACCATCCCGCATCTGTGGCGGATTTGCGAAGACATGACGGAAGTCTGTCCGAAGGCCACCATGCTCAATTACGTCAACCCGATGGCGATGAATACCTGGGCGATGTATGCCCGTTATCCGCATATCAAACAGGTCGGCCTGTGCCATTCGGTACAGGGAACGGCGGAAGAACTGGCGCGCGACCTGAATATCGATCCCACCTCGCTGCGCTACCGCTGCGCCGGCATTAACCACATGGCGTTTTACCTCGAACTGGAGCGCAAAACGGCTGACGGGACTTATGTCAATCTCTATCCTGAATTGCTGGCGGCCTATGACGCCGGACAGGCGCCGAAGCCCAATATTCACGGCAATGAACGCTGCCAGAACATTGTGCGCTATGAGATGTTCAAAAAGTTGGGCTACTTCGTCACCGAATCATCAGAGCATTTTGCCGAGTACACGCCGTGGTTTATTAAACCGGGACGCGAAGATCTGATTGCGCGCTACAAGGTGCCGCTGGATGAATATCCGAAACGCTGCGTAGAACAACTGGCGAACTGGCATAAAGAGCTGGAGGAGTATAAAACCGCCGAGCGTATCGACATCAAACCGTCCCGCGAGTACGCCAGCACCATTATGAACGCTCTGTGGACCGGCGAGCCGAGCGTGATTTACGGCAATGTGCGTAACGAGGGGCTGATTGATAACCTGCCGCAGGGAAGCTGCGTGGAAGTGGCTTGTCTGGTGGATGCCAACGGCATTCAACCGACGAAGGTGGGGACGATCCCTTCCCATCTGGCGGCGATGATGCAGACCAACATCAACGTGCAAACGCTGTTGACCGAAGCCATCCTCACGGAAAACCGCGATCGCGTGTATCACGCGGCGATGATGGACCCTCATACCGCAGCGGTGCTGGGTATCGAAGAAATCTATGCGTTGGTTGACGATCTGATCGCCGCGCATGGCGACTGGCTTCCGGCCTGGTTACGCCGTTAATCTCCAGCCGCGCTGGACGGCAGATCCGGCGTTTAACCTCTACTAACAGAAGGCGGGCGCTGGTAACAGCGACCCGGTACCCTATGAGCATCTCTCTGACAACAAAGCTGAGTTACGGGTTCGGTGCGTTTGGTAAGGATTTCGCCATCGGCATTGTGTATATGTACCTGATGTATTACTACACCGATGTGGTGGGACTCTCGGTCGGCCTCGTCGGCACCCTCTTTCTGGTCGCGCGAATCTGGGATGCGATAAACGATCCCATCATGGGCTGGATTGTCAACGCCACGCGTTCGCGGTGGGGGAAATTTAAGCCGTGGATATTGATCGGCACCTTAACCAATTCGCTGGTGCTTTTCCTGCTGTTCAGCGCTCATCTTTTTGAGGGAACCGCGCAGGTTGTGTTTGTCTGCGTAACCTACATCCTGTGGGGCATGACGTATACCATTATGGATATCCCATTTTGGTCGCTGGTGCCGACCATTACGCTTGATAAGCGAGAACGCGAACAACTGGTGCCGTTCCCGCGTTTCTTCGCCAGTCTGGCTGGCTTCGTCACTGCCGGTATAACGCTGCCGTTTGTGAACTACGTTGGCGGAGCGGATCGTGGGTTCGGCTTTCAGATGTTTACGCTGGTGCTAATTGCGTTCTTTATCGCCTCGACTATCGTGACATTACGCAACGTCCATGAGGTGTACTCCTCCGATAACGGTGTAACGGCGGGCCGCCCACATCTGACGTTAAAAACGATCGTTGGATTGATATACAAAAACGATCAGCTCTCTTGCCTGTTGGGAATGGCGCTGGCGTATAACATTGCCTCCAATATTATCAATGGCTTTGCGATCTACTACTTCACCTATGTGATTGGCGATGCCGATCTTTTTCCCTATTACCTTTCTTACGCCGGCGCGGCGAATCTGCTGACGCTGATTGTCTTCCCCCGGCTGGTGAAAATGTTATCGCGGCGGATATTGTGGGCGGGCGCCTCCGTGATGCCCGTTCTGAGTTGCGCAGGGCTCTTCGCGATGGCGTTGGCGGATGTCCATAATGCCGCTTTAATCGTGGCGGCGGGTATTTTCCTGAATATCGGGACCGCGCTCTTTTGGGTGCTTCAGGTAATCATGGTGGCGGATACGGTCGATTATGGGGAATTTAAGCTCAATATTCGCTGCGAGAGTATCGCTTATTCCGTACAGACGATGGTCGTGAAGGGCGGCTCGGCGTTTGCGGCGTTCTTTATCGCTTTGGTGCTGGGGCTGATTGGCTACACGCCGAACGTGGCGCAGTCTGCGCAAACCCTGCAGGGGATGCAGTTTATTATGATTGTCCTGCCGGTACTGTTTTTCATGATGACGTTGGTTCTCTACTTCCGCTACTACCGTTTGAATGGCGACATGCTGCGCAAGATTCAGATCCACCTGCTGGATAAATACCGGAAAACGCCGCCATTCGTCGAACAGCCGGATAGCCCGGCGATTTCTGTGGTAGCGACCAGCGATGTAAAAGCGTGAGCATGTTCTCTCGTGCAGGCCGGATAAGCCGGATAAGCGTAGCGCCATCCGGCAATTAACCGATAACGCGGCCCGGGAGAACGCCGGGCCTGCCAGGTTATTTCGCGCAGTTAGCGCACTGTTTGCTGACAATCTGCTGGAAGAAATCGTTGCCTTTGTCATCCACCAGGATAAAGGCCGGGAAATCTTCTACTTCAATTTTCCAGATAGCTTCCATGCCGAGTTCCGGATATTCGACACACTCCAGATGCTTAATGCTCTGCTGTGCCAGTACCGCCGCCGGGCCGCCGATACTGCCCAAATAAAAGCCGCCATGTTTTTTACAGGCATCCGTGACCTGCTGACTACGGTTGCCTTTCGCCAGCATGATCATACTGCCGCCGTGGGATTGCAGTAGATCGACATAAGAGTCCATTCGGCCTGCGGTGGTGGGGCCTAATGAGCCAGATGGATAACCTGCCGGGGTTTTTGCCGGACCTGCGTAATAGATGGGATGGTCTTTAATATACTGCGGCAGGTCTTCGCCGGATTCAATACGCTCTTTTAGCTTCGCGTGGGCGATATCGCGACCTACGATAATGGTGCCCGTCAGCGACAGGCGAGTCGAGACCGGGTACTGCGATAGCTGGGCGAGGATCTCTTTCATCGGACGGTTGAGATCGACTTTTACCGCGTCGCCTTCGCCCGCCTGACGCAGTGCTGGCGGAATATACTGGCCCGGATTGTGTTCCAGTTTTTCGATCCAGATGCCTTCGCGGTTGATTTTCGCTTTGATGTTACGGTCTGCCGAGCAGGAGACGCCCATCCCCACCGGACAGGAAGCGCCGTGACGCGGCAGGCGAATTACGCGAATATCGTGGGCGAAATATTTCCCGCCGAACTGGGCGCCGAGGCCAAGTTTTTGCGCTTCTTCCAGCAGTTCCTGTTCCAGGTGGAGATCGCGGAATGCCTGGCCGTGCTCGTTACCTTCCGTCGGCAGCGCGTCGTAATAGTGGGTGCTGGCGAGTTTAACGGTTTTCAGCGTGCTTTCCGCCGAGGTGCCGCCAATGACAAAGGCGATATGGTATGGCGGACAGGCCGCGGTGCCCAGCGTGCGCATTTTCTCAACGAGGAAGTTTTTCAGCTTGCCTGGGGTGAGCAGCGCTTTGGTCTCCTGATAGAGATACGTTTTGTTTGCTGAACCGCCGCCTTTCGCCACGCAAAGGAACTTGTACTCGTCGCCGTCGACGGCATAGAGATCGATTTGCGCTGGCAGGTTGCTGCCGGTATTGACCTCTTTGTACATATCCAGCGGCGCGTTCTGCGAGTAGCGCAGGTTATCTTCGATATAGGTATTAAACACGCCTTTGGAGAGCGCGGCTTCATCGCCGCCGCCCGTCCAGACGCGTTGGCCTTTTTTACCCATGATAATCGCCGTGCCGGTATCCTGGCAGGTCGGCAGAACGCCTTTGGCGGCGATTTCGGAGTTTCTCAGGAATTGCAACGCCACATATTTGTCGTTTTCGCTGGCTTCGGGGTCATGGAGAATGGCGGCGACTTGCTGCTGGTGTTCAGGACGGAGCATAAAAGACGCATCATGGAAGGCTTGCTGAGCCAGCAATGTTAACGCCTGCGGCTCAACGTTGAGGATAGATTCTCCATTGAATTCACTGACGCTGACATAATCGGAGGTGAGCAGATAATACTCTGTTTTGTCCTCTCCCATCGGGAAAGGCGCCTGATAGATAAACTCTTTTTTCGACATGTGCTTCCAGCCTAATAGTAAGAAAATGTATTAAGAGCCTCACGGGCCAGGCTCTAAGTCGCGCGCCGCGCATAACCGGGCGGCGCGCGCGGCCATTACAGGAATCCGTACATTGCGGCAAAGATCCAGCCAAAGACGCAGGAGACGCTCACGCCAATCAAACCCGGCAGAATGAAGCTGTGGTTAATGACGAAGCGGCCAATACGGGTTGTGCCGGAACGGTCAAACTGAATCGCCGCCAGATCGCTTGGGTAGGTCGGCAGGATATAGTAGCCATAACATGCCGGCGCAGAGGCCACGATATACGCCGGATCGACACCGATAGCCAGCGCGACGGGAACAATCGCCGCCAGCGCCGCCGCCTGGGAGTTAACAAACTTGGAGACCAGAAGCAGAACGATGGCATAGGCCCACGGATACTCTTTGACCATTTCGCCCAGCACGCCCTGAATTTCCGACATATGCGCGCCGAACATGGTTTCCGCCATCCAGGCGATCCCGTATACCGCGACAATCGCAATCATACCGGAACGAAAAACTTCGTTTTTTGAGATAGACGCAGGATTGGTTTTGGTCAGGATGATAATGAGCGCCCCGGTCAGCAGCATGAACATCTGAATGACCAGCACCATCGACAACGGTTTGCCGCCGAAGGTTGGACGTAAGTCGGAGTCCGCGCCCAGGAGAGCGACCACGGCAATCGCCGCCAGGAAGATCCACATCGCCAGCCAGTTGCTTTTCGGCAGTTTTTTATCCAGCAGCGTCGCGGTATCGCCGTACACGTACTGACGGTTTTCCGGTACGGAAATAAATTTCTGAAACGCTTCGTCTTTATCCAGATCTTTACCGCGGAACCAACTAAAAATACCGATTGCCAGGATACCGAGCAGGGTAGACGGGATGGTGATCGACAGCAGATCGAGGAACTCCAGATGTTTTCCGTCAAATGTCACGTTGCCCAGCATCGCTACCAGAGAAACCACGGCGACGGAAACCGGACTAGCGATGATGCCCATTTGCGCGCCGATAGAACTGGCCGCCATTGGACGTTCCGGACGGATATTATTCTTGATCGCCACGTCATAGATAATCGGCAAAATGGTGTAGACCACGTGGCCTGTCCCACACAGAATCGTCAGGGTACAGGTGACGAACGGCGCCACAATAGAGACGTATTTGGGGTTGCGGCGCAGCAGCTTTTCGGCAATCTGCAACATCACATCCAGTCCGCCTGACGCCTGCAACGTTGCCGACGCGGCGACTACCGCGATAATGACCAGCATTACGTCAACGGGCGGTTTACCTGGCTGGAGATGGAAAACAAACACCAGAATGACCAGACCGATACCGCCCAACAACCCGAGCGCGATCCCGCCCTTTCGGGCACCATAAAACAGACATATTAATATTATGAGAAGCTGTATACTAAATAACATTTTTATTTATCCTCGCGATAAACCCAGTCAATTTTGATAAATGGATCACAGCCATCTTCTGATTTGTGTGAATGAGCATCAGGAAATGGCGAATATTCAATGCGCCAGTGGCGACGATTAACGATTAAGCTTTTTACAGAGTTGCTTTAAGTAATTATTTTCTTGCGATAGTGATGTTCAGAGGGGCGTACCCTCTGGCGATGGGCAGGTGGAGTCAGCGAGAGCAGTAAATTATGATTTGTCTGTTTTAAAAACAGGCGTTTATTATTTAATTTTTGTGTCTCGCCATCAGGTAAATCACGAGATAAATCGAACAGAATGTGACTTATGTGATCATTGTCACGCCATTTTTTTAAATTATTAGTATGGCGTGTGGAGACGCGTATCTGCTCACCAATATACGTATTGTCCATAGGCGTAGCACAAGCTCCATTGCTACAAACATAATTTTATTTAAGTGTCAGGAAAATTCCGGACAAATCCCTTTTTTAATAAAAATACACACTCTCGGCATGGGATAATACTTAATTAACTTTTGTTAGCGTTTTGAAATTAAAAACAGCGCAGAGCGCTGTAATAATAGAAAATAACGTTAACAGGCCTGGGGTGAGTATATTTGATCTGACACAATTTCCCAGGTTTGTTATTAATGTGATAGCGTTTTTATTGGCATTGTTATAATAAATGTTACCAGGATATAACGCTTCGCGTCGGCTTTATGCGGTATCCTTACTGACAATATTGTTTCAGTAAAGAGTAATGTTCCGGCTGAACGCGGTAGCGGTAAACCGGCCTGCCGGTCACGCCGTAATGAATACTGGTAAACAAGATATGGCAATTCACCAGCCAGATGAGATATTTACGGCAGGAGACGCGCGAGATATTCACTTCGTTGGCCAACTCGTCGGTAGAAAATTCCTGCTCCTGATGCGCATCAATCCACTGACATAAGGTGCGTAGCGTTTGCTGCGTCAGCCCTTTTGGTAGCCGACGAGGCTCCTGCTCGCTGGATGAATTACCGTGAATGAGCAGGTCAAGCTCAGACTGTTCGTAATACTGGCGTTTTTCCATCGCCGTTTTCTTACGTAGCCAGCCGGTCAACGCTTCTTCAAAGCGCGTGGCCTGAAAAGGCTTGATCAGATAATCCACCACGCCGTAGTGAAGCGAATCTTTAATGGTGGCGGCGTCAGCGGCAGAAGAAATGACAATAACGTCGCTTTTGCAGCCTGCGCTGTGCAGGACAGGCAGCAGATCCAATCCGTTTTCCTGCTGCATATAGATATCCAGCAGGATTAGGTCAATGTGATTTTCACTGTTGAAGATAAACTCTTTCGCTTTTTCCAGCGTCGAAGCGGTTCCACAACAATGAAAACCGGAGATTTGCGCGACATAGCGGCGATTTAACTCCGCGACCATCGCATCGTCATCGACAATTAATACATTGATCATAGGCTGGTCCTTTTTCCATCCCAGGGTAACTGTACAAAAAATTGTGTGAAGATCCCAGGCTCGGACTCCACGGAAATTACGCCGCCAAGTGCTTCAACCTGCTGTTTAACCAGCGCTAAACCGACGCCGCGTTCGGCGCCTTTCGACGAGACGCCTTTTTCAAAAATCGCCTCGATGCGCTCAGGTTCGATACCCGGACCGTCATCGCTCACTTCGCAATGCAGCCAGCCATGACGGTAGTGTAACGAGACGCTGATTTCGCCGCCGGATTCCTGGCTCAACGCTTCCAGAGCGTTTTCAATCAAATTACCCAGCGCCGTAATCAGCACCGTAACCTGATCTTCATTGTTATTATCCGGTAACTGGCTGTCGCTGCTTATCACCAGGCTGTGCCCGAAATCAGAGGCACGAGTAATCTTACTGAGCAAAAAGCCAGCGATAATCGGCGACTTTATTTTACCCAGCAGCAAACCGATCTCTTCCTGATAGTTATTGGCCGTCTTGATAATATACGCTTCAAGCTGCTTATAACTCTTCAGGTGCAATAATCCCAGAATCACATGTAATTTGTTCATGAATTCGTGGGATCGTTCACGGAGCGCATCCGCGTAGTTCACCATCCCGTCCAACCGCTGCATCAGTTGGCGAACTTCTGTTTTATCCCTGAAGGTGGATATCGCGCCGATAATTTCGCCGTTGCTGCGCACCGGAACGGTATTCACCAGCAGCAGGCGGCCTTTGACGATGATCTCTTCATCGCGGCGCGGCGTACCGTCACGCAACACTTCGCTAATGTCCACTACCTGCGACCAGGCATGGCTCAGGGTGGATAATCTGGCGTCATCCTGCGTTTTTCGATAATCAAGCAGCGCCTGCGCCGCATGGTTAATCAACGTGACTTCGCCGCTATCATCCACGGCGATAACGCCCTCTTTGATTGACTGCAGCATCGCCTGGCGTTGTTCAAACAGGGTTGAGATCTCATAGGGTTCGAGGCCAAACAGGATACGTTTCAGCACCTTGACCAGCGCATACGTGCCTAATAACCCCACCAGAGCGCCGAACAGAATGGACCAGATAATACTGCCGCGGCTATTGTTGATCTGCTGCGTAACGTGACTGAGTTCCAGGCCAATCGCTACCACGCCGATCTGCCGGTGGCGTTCATCATAAACCGGTGTGAAAACGCGCAGCGCTTTGGCAAGAAAGCCGCGATTAATGGCAACGTTTTCCTTTCCCTGCAGCGCGAGCAGAATATCATCGCCTTTGAACGGTTGGCCGATTCGCTGCGTTTCTGGGTGCGAATAACGGATGCCCTGCATATTGGTCACCACAATAAACAAAAAGCCATTATGCTGGCTCACCGCTTCGGCGAGCGGCTGAATGCCGCTTTCCGCAGGCGGTTTTTTCAGCCCCTCGCGAATTGCCGGAGAGTCCGCCAGCGAGCGAGCCACCGCCAGCGCTTTATCTGCCAGCGCGTCGCGCGTCATGCTGCTGATTTGCGAAAAATAGATCAGATGGACCACAACGAGCACCGAAAACAAAACGGCGCTGACCATCAGAATGACGGTAGTGCCGAGTTTCATGGGGCGTTTGCGTAACGCCCGGCATGGCAGGGAGTGTTTCATAGTGGACCTGAGCGGACGAATCGTAAGGTTATTATCCCTGATGAGGCGTCTAATTCAAAGGCATAGGCGATGTTGCTCCAGTGTTGAAAAGCCCGTCTTGCCTTGCAGGGGGCGCTACCTGCTCATGTCGTTAATTAATATCGCCGGATACCGTGATGGGTAATTTATTTTCATCAGAATTACATAAAATAATTTTTCATTAATTTTTATAATAACGTATGCGGTATCACATTTTATTTTTACTGACGTTCAGAATGCGTTTGATCACAATCAATCAGCGCTAATATTTAATCTATTATGATTAGTTTTCATTACATATTATTAATAATTATGGAAGCAATGTGAGAAATAAAAAATGGAAATAAAAAAATGGCTGAACACAACCATAACCCGACGTGATGCTATTGTCGCTACTGCAAAAGTAGGGGCGGCGGTGACGCTAAGTCAGGCGATTACGCTGCCTTTTGCTACCACTGCCCAGGCGCAGGATACCCCGATACCGAAGGATGCCAACGGCGAAACCGTCAGGCACAGCGCCTGTCTGGTCAACTGTGGCAGCCGATGCCCGCTTAAGGTTATCGTGAAAAATGATCGCATTGTGCGTATTGAACCGGAAGACGCGAAAGATGACGCGGTATTCGGCGAGCATCAGATTCGTCCCTGCCTGCGCGGGCGTTCCAGTCGCTGGCGGGTCTATAGCCCGGATCGCATTAAGTATCCGATGAAAAGAGTGGGAAAACGCGGCGAAGGAAAATTTAAACGTATTTCATGGGATGAGGCCACGGCCTTTATTGCGGCGGAATTAACGCGCGTTAGCGAAAAATATGGCCGGGAAGCTATTTATTATAATTATCAATCCGGCGCGTATTATCACACGCAGGGTAGACCCGCCTGGATAAGATTACTAAATCTCACCGGCGGTTATTTAAATTACCATAATACCTACTCGACCGCGCAAATCGCGACGGCAACGCCCTATATGCATGGTACCTATGTCGGTAGCCATTTTACGCAGATCGCGCATTCCGATCTGGTGGTGCTATTTGGCCTGAATCTCTCAGAAACGCGGATGTCCGGCGGCGGTCAGGTTGAAGAGCTGCGCCGGGCGCTGGAAACCTCGAAAGCCCGAGTCATTATTATCGATCCGCGCTATACCGATTCGGTGATTACCGAACACGCCGAATGGCTACCGATTCGCCCAACCACGGACGCTGCGTTAGTCGCCGGCATAGCGCATACGCTGATTACCGAACAGCTTCTCGACGAGGCGCTGGTAAACCGCTATTGCGTCGGTTATGACCGTAGCACCTTGCCGGACACGGCTGCGCCTAACGCCAGCTATAAAGATTATGTTCTTGGCACGGGCGATGACGGTATCGCGAAAACCCCGGAATGGGCGGCGGATATCACCGGTATTCCGGCAACGCGTATTCGCCAACTGGCGCGCGAAATCGCCTCGGCGCGCGCCTGCTATATTTGCCAGGGCTGGGGGCCGCAGCGTCATGCCAACGGCGAACAAACCGTGCGTGCTATTCAGACGCTGCCAGCGTTAACAGGCCACTTCGGGCGGCCCGGCACCAACAATGGCAACTGGCCTTACGGTACGCCGTATGGCGTGCCATTGTTGCCTGTCGGTAAGAATCCGATCACAACCTCTATTCCTTGCTATCTGTGGACGGACGCCATTCAGCATCCGGAGAAAATGACCGCGACGACAATGGGGGTGAAAGGCGCGGACAGGCTAAAAACCGGGATTAAGCTGTTTTTCAACCAGGCCGGTAATACCTTGCTGAATCAGCACGGCGAAACGAACCGCACCCGACAAATTCTCGCGGATGAATCGCTGTGTGAAACCATTATCGTGATTGAAAACCATATGACGCCCAGCGCGATGTATGCGGACCTGCTGTTGCCGGAGACCAGCTATCTTGAGGCGGAAGACCTGGTGGACAGCTCCTATGCGGCGGGATCGCATAACTATATGATTGCGATTCAGAAAACCGTTAAACCGATGTGGGAAGTGCGCAGCACGTATGACATCTGCGCGGATATCGCCGGGCATCTTGGACTGCGCGAGCAATATACCGAGGGCCGAACTCAGGCGCAGTGGGCGGAGATGCACTATCAGCAGATCCGTGAAAAACGTCCATACCTGCCGGAGTGGAGCGTGGCGAAAGAGATGGGCGTGATTGACCAGCGTATCGCTACCGAGCAGCAGAGCCTTGCGTTTGCCGATTTCCGCGCCGACGCCGAGGCTAATCCACTCTCCACACCGTCGGGCAAAATTGAAATTTACTCCCAGGCGCTGGCGGATCTGGCGCAAGCGTGGACGTTGCCAGAAGGCGAGCGAATTCCCGCATTGCCGGAATTTTGTCCGGCGAAAGAGTCGCATCTTAACAAAGCGCTGACGGCGAAGTATCCGTTGCAGTTAAGCGGCTTCCATACCAAAGGGCATACCCACTCGACCTACAGCAATGTGCTGATGCTGCATGAGGCGGTGCCGGATGAAGTCTGGATTAACCCGATTGACGCCAGCGCTCGCCAATTGAAGTCCGGCGATCGGGTGCATGTATTCAATGACCGCGGCGTGGTGGAGCTTCCCTGTAAAGTGACCCAGCGCATTTTACCCGGCGTGGCGGCGATGCCGCAGGGCGCGTGGACGCGGCTTGACGGCAACGGCGTTGATGTCGGCGGCTGTATCAATACGCTGACCAGCCACCACCCTTCGCCGTTGGCGAAAGGCAATCCGCAGCATACCAATCTGGTTGAAATTAAACGCGCTTAAGGAGTGATGTACGATGAAACAGTATGGCTTTTATGTTGACTCCTCGCGCTGTTCAGGCTGTAAAACCTGCCAGGTAAGCTGCAAGGATAATAAAGATCTGGATGTCGGTCCGAAACTGCGCCGCGTCTATGAATATGGCGGCGGAAGCTGGGTGAAAGAGGGGGAAAGCTGGCATCACGACACCTTTACCTACTACCTCTCTATTGCTTGTAACCATTGCGATGAGCCGGTATGTGTCTCCGGCTGTCCGACCGGGGCGATGCATAAACGCAAAGAAGATGGTCTGGTCGTGGTGGATGACAGCGTATGCGTCGGCTGTCGCTATTGTGAAATGCGCTGCCCCTACGGCGCGCCGCAGTTTGATACGCAAGCAAACGTGATGCGTAAATGCGACGGTTGTCTTGACCGACTGGAGAACAATCTGCGCCCTATTTGTGTGGATTCTTGCCCGCAGCGAGCGCTGGATTTCGGCCCTGTCGATGAATTACGGGCAAAATATGGCACGGAGAATCAAATCGCGCCGCTGCCTTCGGCGTCGTTCACCCATCCTAACCTCATTATTAAACCGCATCCGAAAGCGAGACCCACGGGCGATACGGAAGGCGCAATCATGAACATTCGGGAGGTGCGCCATGCATGAGTTACCGCTGGTCTTTTTTACGGTCTTTACCCAGAGCGCGGTCGGCGCGTTTATTCTGCTGCTGATTGGCGGCGCAATGGGGCTGGTCGCGCCGCGGCGCAAGGCTATTGGTCTGTTCTCGGTGATGTGCCTGTTTGGGCTTGGCGTCATTGTCGGCACCTTCCACGTCGGGCAACCGCTGCGTGCGCTGAATATGCTGCTGCGCGTCGGACATTCGCCGATGAGTAACGAGATTGTCTTGTCGGCGGCTTTTGCGGCGCTCGGCGGGCTGGGGGCGCTCGGTTTGTTGCTGAACCGGGCGACGCCGCTGTGTAACGCGTTGGTATGGTTGGCGGCGATAGTCGGAGTTGTCTTCTTATACGCCGTTCCGCAGATTTACCAACTGCCGACGGTGGCGACCTGGCGTTCATCTTACACCACGGCAATGATGATATTGACGCCGTTGATTGGCGGTGGCGCGTTGGCGGCATTGTTTGGCGTGCGCCGTCTGGGGCTACTGGTCAGCGTGTTGGCGATTTTGGTGAGCTTTTGTCTGCGCCCGGGCTATATGGCGACGCTGATGAGCGCCGATAGCGCTCTGACCGCCGCGCAACATAGCTGGTTTACCGCCCAGGCGATATTGCTGGCGGCGGGTGTGGTCGGGGTGGTGGTCTGCGCGCGCCTGAAATCGAGTGCTACTGTGCTGGCCATGACGGCTGTGGTGGTTATCGCGGCGGAGTTGGCGGGTAGGATTGCGTTTTACAATCTGTGGACGCTGCCAATGTAGTTTTTGCCCGGCTTGTGCCATGTAAGCCTGATCAGCGTAGCGTCATCAGGCGAGATATTTCAGGAGCTATTGCTATGCCTACCCGTGCTGTTTTGCCGCGTATCCTCGGCGCACTGTTTTACTACTCCCCTGAGAGGCCGGAGGTGAAAGCGTTGTTCGATTGTTTGCCAACGTTGCCTGAGCTTTACCCCTGGCGCGATCGCGGACATATTGAATCACTGTGTGCGTCATGGTCGCTACCGGATGATGATGCGCTTACATGGCAATTTTCTGTGTTGTTTGAAGGCCAGGGAAAGATGCCCGTCCCACCCTGGGGATCGGTCTATCTGGAAAAAGATAATTTGTTGATGGGGGAAACTACCGCCGATTATCGAGCTTTTTTACAGTCGCAGGGCATGGTATTCACTGACCGTGAACGCGAGCCGGAAGATCAGTTTGGCCTGATGCTATTGGCCTGTAGCGATCTGCTGGCACGAGGCGACAACGTGGCGGCCAACCGGTTACTGCAGGCGCATCTGCTGCCCTGGGGATTCCGCTATCTGGAATTGCTGCAACGCAATACCGTTAGCGCCTTCTATGCCCGGCTTGCCGTCGTAGCGACCTGTTATCTGCAGGATGTTCAGCAGCAACAGGGACTACAGCTTGAGAATAAACGGTTGTTTTTCTGAGGTATTGGTCAGGTTTTGATGACGTGCCGTAATACTTGTGCCGCCATTGTGCCCGCTGTTGCGTCAGCGGGCACAGTTTACTATTACAGCTCCGGCGTCTTTTTGAAACCGGTCAGCATCAGCACCAGGCTCTGTTTTGAGTCCGCTGGCGTGAAGTCGTAGTGATTTCCCTGACGGTCGCCGCCGATATACCAGGATATTTCCGTTTTCCCTTCCGCCAGCGCTTTGCGCACCGCTTTATCGACATCAACCATGCGATACTCATGTGAATGGTCCAGATATAACACGGCATCGGAACGGTAGTTGATCGCCGGTTTATTGTTCCAGGACACGGTACTGACGTGCCAGTCACTGCTGGTCGGGTAAAAGAAAATTTGATCGGCGCCGTTCGCTTCCGTTTTGCCGCCAAAAAGGCGAATACGGTATTTGAATAGCGAAGCGTCCATATTGCCAGGCAGGGGCGGGATCTTAAATTTCACCAGCGTGAGCGTTTCCGGGTGCTGCGTGCGTCCGCCATTTGTCCAGTCATCCTGTACGTACAAGGTATCGACGCTGGCATGAGGCTTGTCGTCTTCGCTGCTTACCCAGGTATTTTCTTCCGCTTTACTGTAGGCGTAAGGAACCGTAGTGCCGCAATCCAGTCCCTGATTCATACACAGATCCGTCATAAACTGCGCGCCATCTTCCGTCCAGCCATTCATAAAATCGGCATGGGCGGTATAAAGACTTCCCCAGCGCTCTTCCCGGGTTTCGCCATGCATTACCGGGTCCATCGACAATTCTACTTTGGACGTATCCAGCGAGGAGATCTGCGGGAGTACCCAGGCGATGTTCATATTAACCGTCGGGATTTTGACCGGATAGTCTGCGGAACATTTCCCGTGGTCGGCATAGATAGCGTTATTGTGGCTATGGGTTGGTTTCAGGTTGACGCCATCCCAACAGTTGGGGAAAGCGATCCCGATATTAAACTGGACGGCATCGCCCGCTTTACGCAGGCCGCATATTTCGCCTACCTTGTTGGTGTAACCTTTGCCGTTGGCACATAAAAAGGTGATTGCGGAACTGGGGCCAGTACCGTGATGATCGCCTGCCAGTAACTCCAGCCCGGCCGGGAATGGATGGAGCGGATATTGCGCTACATTTGTGGATTGATAATAGGTCTTTTGGTAGGCCGGATTTACGATTTCACCATCAGGTAATTTCATGGACGGCGCCCAGTAAGCGGAGCTGTCGGCTTTATTATCACAGGTGGTATCGGGTTGCGCGCGCAACGTCTGGTAGGTAGAGACCGCATCGGTGTGGGTGTTGCCAAAAAAGTCATGCCACATCGCCTGATTCGCTTTACCAAACATCATAATCGCGTCATCGCCCAGCGTGTGGTGATAGCCGCACACGACATGCGCCTGAGGACCGGCATGGGCCGGGAATGCGCCAGCGGCAACGAGCGTAGCCAGGCTGACGGTAATAAGGTTGAGTTTCATTTTTTTGCTGCCCGGTTGAATAGAAGTGGGAGCAGCAATAGCAGATCAAATTGCGGTGTTACATCTCATTAATTATCACTTTTTGTCATTTGCCCTGCATACAGGGGCGAATTTGCAGACGTACTATTTAAATAATTAGCCGAAACTACCCTCCTCTTGATTATGTCAATTTACAAAAAGGGTACGTTAGTGATTAAAATCGGGCTTTTTGTGATAACCCTCACTATTTCATTTTGCCTATGCTAATGGCGCTCGCCATAACCGAATAACGATTCTATCGGACATCGGCTTTATTTTTAAGAAATGCGTTACGACATCAGTCGTGACGCGATCTGCTATGGATTTTTTATGAGATTACTAAAACGCGTTATTGTGGTTGTACTCTTGGGCGTGATTTTATTTATGGTCAGGGACGATATACGCTATGTTTATCAACTGATCCTCAAATATGGTGATAAACCCTCGGCGCTGGCACTGAGTAGCTATAAAGCGGTTATTCAGCAAAAACCAGTCGCAGGAGTTAAGAGTAACCTTTCAGGTTTGACCTACTCCGCCGAAGACAGGATGCTTTTCGCCGTTATTAATAATCCCCCTGAACTGGTCTGGTTAACGACAGAAGGGCAGCTGGTAGGACGGATGCCGCTGCAGGGCATCCACGACCCGGAGTCTATTGCATGGAGTGGGGGCAACCAGTTCCAGATAGGCAGTGAGAAAGATGGCGCGGTCTATAAAACACAGGTGGATATTCAGCGCGGCACCATGCAGATAATCTCCATGGTGAAGCTTGAGGGCTATGACAAAGCAAAAAATAAAGGGCTGGAAGGTACGGCATGGGATGCGAAAAATGAGAGATTATATGCCGCAAAAGAAAGAAAACCCATTATGATCAAAGAAGTAGAGATGAGCAAAAATGGTATCACCAGAGCGTTGCCTTCTGCCATCACTGCGAGTGTGAGCGATGTCTCCGGACTTGAATACCATGCCCCAACGGATTCGCTGCTGGTGTTGTCGGACGAGTCAAAAATGATTCTTGAGGTCAGTTCCGAGTGGCGGGTGCGCGATCGATTGTTCCTGACGGCGGAGTGGTCAGGGCTCAGAGACGATATCCCCCAGCCAGAAGGGATTGCCATGGATAATGAAAATAATTTGTATATTGTGAGTGAACCAAATCTGTTTTATAAATTTTCGTGTGATATACAGAATGACTAAAATCTATTTTTACTGTCACAGTATGCTAAAACAGAACAAGGTTATTAATACCATGATTTGACGATTGTTTGATTCGTTGATTCATTGTTGGGGATATTTATGTTTTACTTACCTCAGTAACGGATTACTTTGTGGTGTAGCGTAACGGTAATTGTCCTCCTCATATTTGCGGCAGCGTAGTCTGCCGCTTTTTTTTATAAATTAACTCTCTCTGTAATAATTAACAGACAATGAATATTATTCTGTTTTTTCAGCAGGCCTCCGAAGAGACCTCGCATGGTGATGTTTAGTTATCAGGCATGATTTTCTTCATCAACACTTACCGAATGCCATGTCGCCTCGCTAAGCGAAATCATTTCATCTACGCCGGAACTCTTGTTAACCGGGTTTTTCGTCGGCGATGTGCCTGTAAATGTTCCACTGGCGGTATAGTCCGTATCGTTGACCGTGACCTTCACCTGAATATCCTGATGCGCCTCCACGACTCCCTTAAGGGTGACGGTGTTATCCAGACTGCTAACAGTCGATCCCAACGTTGGTTCGGCGGACGGTTGTGTATCCATAGTCAGCTTAATTGTTGCGTGAGCTTCTAAGCGACCCGATAAAGGTCGGTGTATTGATGTTAGTGATATTATCGCCTCCGGCGCCGATATCACTATTATCCTCCATGGAACGTACTGGCGGTGTAGAGTCTATCGTCAGCCAGCCGATAGACAGCGAAGAATTATCCATAGCGTTTGCGGAACGATCTCTGAAGATGATATCCAGAGTTGCCTTGCCTACCACTCTACCAACATTTTAGGAAAAATTACGTAATATCGACTGATATGTAAAACTCATTCAACATCAAATGGATTAATTCAACATCAGTAGTAATATCCATTTTTTTATAGGCTGATCTCTTTTGTGTTGAAATCGTTTTTATATTTCGATCTAATAAATTTGAGCAACTTTTAACAGATAATCCTGCTGCCACGTAATAAATAACTTTTTTTTCGCTCAATGTTAGGTCGAATTTTTTAGCGAGCAACAGAATCCCATCTCTTATATTAATATGTTTTGCTTTGTTCTTATACTGCATTGTCAGATATCTCAATTAACATATTGATGACGAGAGGAAGATAAAAACGCTAAAAATTCCGATGGTGTAGTTTTGAAATGTTTTTTAAAAACGCATGTAAAATAAGAAGCACTATCATAACCACACATATAAGCCACTCGAGTAATATTATATTCACTATTGCGTAGAAGTTTTGTCGCTTTATTCATTCGCGCATTAAGGTAAACTTCGCTGAATGAGGTGTTCTCTTGTTTCAATTTCCTTTTTAATGTGGAACAACTCATATAGAGTGAGTCAGAAATATCCTTGAGCGCCCATTTTCGACTTATGTCGCTTATAATAATATTATAGATATTTTCGGCTAATGTATTTTGCGATAGTTCTCTAAAGAGGGCAAATGCTTCAGGTTCATAGATGAACTCTGAAAGTAGAAATCTTATTAAGTATTCCTTTTTATCTTGGGATAATTTCTGGCTTTTATTTGAAGAGTGTAAAAGGTTGAATACTCTTGCTACGCCTGTTTCTATTGGCGCTAACAGATGTTTTGTCGTCGGTTTTGTTAATGGGGCCGAAAAGTCTGCATGTTCATACAGAAAAAAATTATAAGCATTTTTTATTGACGCAGAATCTAATTCAATTAAATTATAATTTAACTGTTCATGAGTCTCTTCCATAGTGATATGAATAGTTTGATCTTTAGCTAAAAATATTAACATTGGCCCTGATGCCGTAATATACTCCCCGGACGATGTCGTAATTGAAATTTTACCCGTGGTGAGCTTGATGAGTACGGACTGCAGTAAATTTAATCCCTGAAGTGATAAGGATTTCCTCTGCCAGTTTTGCGCTGATTGTAAACATTCAATGCTCCCCACCTGGACAGGTGAGGGATTAAATACTTTTAGCATGATAATTTCCTTTTATTAAATGTGCGTGTAAATCAAAAATTATTCTGAAAAATATTTCAAAAGAAAACTAATATATAGCTATATAATTATTTGCGAACTTAAGGTATCAGGTGGCGATCTTTTCATTTTCTATGGGAAATGCTATTTTATATTGCATTTCTACATATTATAGTATCGTTAAAAAACTATGTCGCGTATAAAAAAAAGATGGAAATTTACAAGAATTGGCTCATGTTATTATCAATTTATCTCTTTAAAATTTGAATTAAGTAATAATTGCCTTTAATCTTTTAGAGAATAGCTCTTTAATTTCATGGAGGTAGTTAGCATGAGGTATAAGATCTGATGTTAATTTGTGATAAGGTTTATCCTGGATGTAAATATTAACGCTCTCGGCCAGGAAAGGCATACAACGCGGTAAATATATACTGCGGCGGGTAGACGGTGTAGCGATATCCGGAAGTTTGAGGGGAGGGGAAACATTCAATCGTATGGTTGGCTTTATGAAAAACGGTGTAACACGTTATTGAGGTTCTTTGATCTTACCCAGCAATAGTGGTCACGTGACTAAGTGAGTAAACTCTCAAGCAAGAGGTGACTCATATGAAAAAACCAGCATCAACCACCAAAAAGCCACGCAAGCAGCACACGCCTGAATTTCGCAGGAAGCCCTGAAACTGGCTGAACGCATTGGGGGGGCCGCTGCCGCCCGCGAGCTTAGCCTGTATGAATCACTGCTCTACAACTGACGAAGCAAACAGCAAAATCAGCTCTCTTCTTCTGACCGCGAACAGGCGATGCCCGCAGAGATCGCCCATCTAAAACGTCCACTGGCAGAAGGGGATGAGGAACTGGCCATTCTCCAGAAGGCCGCGGCATACTTCGCGAAGCGCCTGAAATGAAGTATGTCTTCATCGAAAAACATCAGGCTGAATTCAGTATCAAAGCCATGTGCCGTGTACTTCAGGTTGCCCGTAGTGGCTGGTACGTCTGGCATCAGCGTCGTCATCAGATAAACCAGCGTCAGCAGTTCCGCCTTGTCTGTGATAACGTCGCCCGGGAGGCATTCAGTGACGCAAACAGCGCTATGGTGCGCCACGCCTGACGGATGTATAACATAAAAACCGTGGCGGCCAGCCTGCGATGCGTTACAGATGGTGCAATGGCGGCGTAAACGACTGGGAAAGTCAGCGTGCATACAGACAGAGGTGGTCAGTACTATTCAACGGATTAGCAGCGCTTACTGAAACGACATAATCTGCGGGGGAGTATGAGCACCAGAGGCTGTTGTTATGACAATGCCTGTGCAGAAAGCTTCTTTCACACGCTGAAGGTGGAATGTATCCACGGAGAGGGCTTTGCCAGCTGGGAAATAATGCGGACAGCAGTGTTTAATGATATCGAGTGTGATTACAATCAATGGCGTCGTCACAGTGCCTGTGGCAGTCTCAGTCCGGAACAATTTGAAAACCAGAACCTTGCTTAGGGTTGTGTCCATATTACGCGGGTAGGATCAGTCCATTTCTGTAGTCTGCCTGTTGTTCTTCATCGTCAGTTGAAGTAACAGCTTTACCTCCGGCTACAGTAAGGATGATTGAAAAAATCATTTTAATGGCTTCAGCCAGCCCATTAAAAAATTGCTTTCCAACTATCTGATTTATTAGAGGTATTGTCTTTCATTAAGATAGCGAGTCCTGGTGGTTTAAAAATAAAGACACAGTATTATAATAAAAATAACACATCATTAAATATTGAATTTGCTAACTCGTTGTGTGATGCTGAAATGATTTTATTGCATATTATTAATTTCTGGGATGAATGTTATGAATGGAAAATTTTTGTGTGGTTTATTGGTTTCGCTATTAATTAGCGGATGCGGTGACGATAACACCCCTACAGAGAAAGTCTTGAAAGAACAATTTAGTAATCAATTTCATGGGCGTCTTATCCTTGATTCAATTGATATCAAGGAAACATCGGTTGATGGAAATAAGAGAACATATGCTGCTGATGGCTTACTTTCTACTGGCTACGATCTGTATACGCCAGTTGCCTCGTTAACTGATTATATTGTTGTTCAAAAATCGTGGGATAAAGGCAAAGATATTAAATTCTCAGCAACTTTGAACAGTCTTGGTAATAAAGATACTGGATGGAAAACAATATTTTCTTCATTACAAATGTCAGAAACACCAAAAGGCAATCCAATTCCTAATGTTGAAACTGACGGTAAATATATCATCATGGATGGAGCAGGTTTTGATGATAAAATAAATGCAATTAAAGATGAATATGCCAGGAAGAAATCAAAACTAAACGAATTAAATAATGATATCGCAAAAGTTAAAACTAATATATTAGTTATTAATAAAGAAATCGATGAGTATTGGGGGAAAGGGGAAGATGGAAAAACACAAAGCCGTTATTTTGTTCAGCGTGATTTGAATAAAGAGCTGGAACTCTTTAATAAAGAAAATGCTCCTTATTATTTTGAGAAGAAGTACAATGCTGAAGTTTTCGACCCAGCAATGAAGGCTCGCCGGGAAAAATTAAAGAATTACAGGTTGAGTGATTTTGATGACATAAGGGCGGAGAAACGTGCTGTATTAGAAAAACATAAAGAAGAATACTCCGTAAAATATAATGAAATTAATGAGAAGATAAAAGCGAAAATGAAGGCGCTCGATGATGGTTTACAAGAGTTGATAGCAAAGAAACGTGGTCTCATACAGCAGCAATCAACCATCTCAGACGAGATTCGCAATCTTGATTATCAATATAAAAATTGGGTAAATTTTATGGAAGAGCTAAATAAAAGAAAATAACTGACTATTATTATGAGTGATAAAAAAGAGACTGAAATCTGGTCTCTTTTTTTGAGCCTGTCAGTAATTCTATGTAACTGCTAATATATTAAAGGTGATTGCTCAGGCGGTCACCGAACTCGATAATAAAGCGACTCATCGCCAGCCGCCAGTTCTGGATCGGCATACTACATCTTTTTGATGCCTCCTTGATTGCCAGATAAATAACCTTTCGTACCGAGTCATCCGCCGGGAACACTTTGCGTTTCTTAATCGCGGCACGGATCACACTGTTCAGGGATTCGACTGCGTTTGTAGTGTAGATGGTAGATGGTCTTGCGGATATCCGGCGGATAACTGAAGAGCGTATTGAGGTTTTCCCAGTGCACACGCCAGCTTTTGCTGATTTGCGGATATTTCGGGAAGACGCTGTTTATCGCATCCGGGAAGCCCTTCAGACCGTCCACACAGGCAATCAGGATGTCCTGAAGGCCCCGCTTTTTCAGCTCCGTCAGCACGCTTAGCCAGAACTTTGTGCCTTCATTTCCGGACAGCCACATGCCGGCAACGCTTTCTGACCTTCGGTATTGATCCCCAGCGCAGGGAAAACTGCTTTGTTTATCACACTGCCATTCTGATGAACTTTGACAACATACAGTCCATATAAACAAAGGGATACAGCGTATCCATTTGTCGGTTTTGCCACTCAGTGACCTGCTCTTTTACGGCGTCGGTGACTTTAGATATCAGCGTTGGCGACACATCGGAGTCGTACATTTCTTTGAAGGTGGCAACGATTTCGCGGGTAGTCATGCCTTTGGCGCAGAGGGATAAAATCTGTCTGTCCATCTGCGTAATGCGCGTCTGGTGCTTCTTAATCAGCTGTGGTTCGAAGGTATTTTCACGGTCACGCGGCGTGTTCAGTTCGATCTCGCTGTTATTGCATAACACCGTTTTTGACGAGTAGCCATTGCGGGTGTTTGAGCCTGTTTTGGGCGCATTTTTCTCATACCCGGGGTGGTCAGCCAGCTCCGCATTGAGCGCTTTTTCGACGGTAAGCTTCGTCAACATGCGGGAAAAAGCATGGAGATCGGCTTCGGTTTTAAGGCCTTCAGCCACTTCAGCCGCAAGGGCTTTAAGTTTCTTTTCGTCCATAATTGCCTGTCTCTGTTGTTGGAGTGAACATATCAAAAACAGGCACTTACACAATTTTAATTACAGTCTCACGCCCGGTCGCCCCTACGCAGTTGCACTTCCTTTCATTTGCTGTGTCCAGTTTGCGGGAAGACTTTCACCTTCAGTAATTAAGTTTGGGGTGATCTTCTTTACTCAATAAATTATTTTTGTCGTTCAGCTCCTCACGGACTTTTGCCAGTGACTTCTGAAAAGCCGGGATTGTTTGCAGCCTTGCAAACTCTACTGCTCCCACATAACGGCCAGCATCAACATCACTTTGCCAGTGAGCACCACATATCACTCTGCTTTGCCCGAACTCCCATCCTCGTCTGGCGAGCTCCTGCGCGCGTTCCGGTCTGGCCTGGGATAATACTAATGCCAGAAGTGTACCATAAGCAGTATGCCCGGAAGGGTAAGAGCCATCTTTTCGCAAAGTATTCTCATCTTCAGGACGGCAGGTGGAATGATTAAATAAGACAAAGGGGCGAGTACGCATATAATATTTTTTTGCCGAAGCAGTAGCGTAGTAGCCGCCCATTTTCAGAAGATTCTGTAACATATTCCAGGTTTCAGGCGTATCTTTGGGATTAATTTTAGCACCCACTACTGGCGAGAATATTCTGGCTATATTTTCCACGCTTACATCTGCATCCTCAGCAGCTTGTTTCCATCGTGGGGAACCCTTTATCGCATAGCCCTTGAAATAAGCCTCCTTATCATAGCGGAAAGCCGGATCATCATTACCTGGCGGTGGTGGTAAGTAGAACTGACTGTTCACTGATTCTTCAGGAGAATGAAAGGGTTGCACTGTTTCTGCTGATGTATATTTAGCTACGATCAGTGGTAGAAAAAATACTAAATAACGACTTTTCATAAAGACTCACTCCGGATCAGGCAATAATAAACAGATGTAATCCTATAATGATTTATTGCAATGGTTATTCAACATACAGGTAAAAAAGCAGGACGCTGTACTGGCATTATCGTCTGTCCATACCGGACTGACTGCAGCGGACAACAGAACAATACCGGTACTTCCGGCTAACAGCATTTTGTTTAAATTTTCTCCCCGGTTGTTTTTTATCTGCGTGCCTGACTGACACGCATTAGGTTAAAATCTTTCCGTAATAACAAACTATGAATAAGTATTTTAAACTATGTGCTCTGTTACCCCGGTAACTACCATCAGTCATGATGTGCTGAGTATTAATTTATGATTATGAACAAGAGTCGGAAACAGTATTTAAGAATAAAGAAGCCGACAAAGAAAAAATGCCAAAACTGGCGAAGGGATTATTGTTTTCAGTGATGAAAAAGTTCATGGCGGAGATATTGGACTCACTTGTCGGGGTTAGCGAACCGTCAGATGAAGTGATAGGCGTTATTACTGGTAATAATCTCCCTGTAGCTAAGTAAGCTTTTGACCTTGGCCCAAAGGTGAGCGGCTGATCGACGAAGCGCTGGGCGTTGCGCCAGAGAAAATCTGGCCTTCTCGTTATAGCTAGTCAGGCCAGAGATGGGGGCTACGGATTTCCATTCCCAGAAAAGCAAAAACCCAGCCATAGGCTGGGTTTTCTGAATAAGTGGTGCCCGGACTCGGAATCGAACCAAGGACACGGGGATTTTCAATCCCCTGCTCTACCGACTGAGCTATCCGGGCAACGGGGCGCATTAAACCGTAAAGGGGCGCGGTCGTCAACGGCTTTACACGAAAAAAGTGATAAAAGCGCGCTGACTGCCTGCTTTTCAGGCAAAATGCATAAAATCAGTACCCGTCAGGTGAGCGCTCCACCCTGACGGCACTGTGCAAAACGCAGAATATCTTCCGCCAACCGCTGAGCGGTATCTACATCAGCCTGACTGCGGTTGACCAGCATTCGGCTGAGACAACCTTCCAGCACCAGCTCCATCTGCCTTGCAACCATCGCCGGATCGTCAATTTCCAGCGTGGTCAGTAGTTCATGGGTAAAATCATGTGCCGCGCGTTTTTGTTGATTAGCCAGTTGGTGAATAGGATGGGTTGGATCGGGATAAAACGTACAGGCGGCAATGAACAAGCAACCAGGATAACGGTTATTACTGACACATTCCGAGAGCGCGCTGTAGCGTGCCAGCAGCTTTTGTTCAGCAGAAAGCTGCTCATCAAGAAGAAGCTGGCGTCGCCAGATATCTACCTGCTGACTCAGATAACGTAGCGCGTCATATAAAATGGCTTCTTTATCTGGCCAGAAACGCTGTAATGTGTCGAGTGGGCGATTTACGCGCTCCGCCACCATTTCCAGCGTAGTATCGGCTATCCCTTGCGTCTCCAGTAATTTTAGGGCTTCTCCCAGAATATCTTCACGTTGCACGGTATTCTCCTCCGTCTTTGCTTTTGCAAGTGTCGCTCACGGTTGGCGATCGTGCAAATGCGCGCTAAAGGTGGCGGCGTCCATAAAGCCGGTGACTCGCGATTGCGGCTGTTCCTGGCCTTGGGCATTAAAGAACAGAATGGTGGGCAGCCCGAGGACTTGCAGATGCTTTAACAGCGCGACGTCCTGCGCATTGTTAGCGGTGACGTTAGCCTGTAAGAGCACCGTGTCGCCGAGCGCCTGCTGGACCCGCGGATCGCTGAAGGTATACTTTTCAAACTCTTTACAGGCCACGCACCAGTCGGCGTAGAAATCCAGCATAACGGGTTTGCCTTTGGCCTGTGCCAGCGCCTGATTGAGTTCGTCCACGGTAGAAATAGCCGTGAAATTGAGGTGCGCTGGAGCTTGCGCGGATGGCGATCCGAACGCCCAATCCTGTAGAGGCCGCACGCTAATGAGCGCTGCCGCCAGCAGGATAATCTGTACGATACGCATCCACGCTCGTCTGGCCTGAAGGCTGGTGATAAAGGCCCAACCAAAGAAAGCGACGCCCAGCAGCGACCACAGACGTAAACCCCAAGCCTCGCCAATAATCCGCTCCAGTAAAAAGACCGGTAACGCGAGGATCACGAAACCAAAAGCGGTTTTAACATGCGCCATCCACGGGCCGCTTTTCGGTAGCAGGCGGTTGCCAAACACGGTGACCAGCATTAGCGGCAGACCCATACCTAATGCATACAAATACAGCGTACCGCCGCCCAGCCACATGTTGCCGCTCTGAGCGATATAAAGCAGGATCGCGCTTAACGGCGCTGTAGTACAGGGCGAGCAAATTAATCCGGCAATCGCCCCCATAACAAAAACACCGCCGGGCGAACCGCCTTGCTGACGATTACTCATTAATGTCAGCCGGGTTTGCAGTGAGGAGGGGAGCTGTAGTGTAAACAGGCCAAACATCGACAACGCAAGCAGGGTGAACACGATGGCAAGGCCGATTAACACATAAGGGTGCTGCAGCGCCGCCTGAAACTGTAATCCCGCCGCGGCGACGACCAGACCCAGTGCGGTATAGGTCAGCGCCATCCCTTGTACATAGATAAAGGCCAGCAGCAGTGCGCGCCCCGTCGACAAACGTTGCCTTCCCCCCAGGACAATACCGGAAATCAGCGGATACATGGGTAAAACGCAGGGCGTAAAGGCGATACCTATGCCGATCAGTAGCGCCCAGAGCGCGGAAAAAGGTAGCTGGGCGGCGGGTTTTGACGTCTCTCCCGTCTGGGTGACAGCAGGCGTCGGCGTGGCGTCTATTGCCGCGGCAACTTCACTTAGCGGCACCGTTTTCGTTTCCGGCGGATAACAGAATCCCGCATCGGCGCACCCTTGGTACGTTACCGTTAATGTCGCGCCAGCCGCCGCTTGGTTAACCGTTACCGGAACGTTTAGCCGCTTACGGTAGATTTCGCTTTTTCCGTAGAATTCATCTTCATGCCAGACGCCTGCCGGGAGTTGGACTGCGGCGATATCCGCTTTCGTCGGCGTGATACTGATTTGTTTACGGTAAAGGTAGTAACCCTCTTTTACCTGCCAGGAGAGGGTAAGATCGTGTTGATTTTGCTGAAAATCAAAAACAAACGCCCGGTCTGCCGGGACGAACTGCGAGCGACCCGGCGCGTCGAATAATCCGGCGAAGGCGGATGTGCTGCACAGCAGCAGGATCAGCGTAAAGATGCGTTGAGCCATGAGAGGTAATCAGTATCTCCGTGAGTAACAGGTAAAACCAGAAGTTCAGGCGTTTGATACGGGTGATGAGACTTCAGGCAGTCGATAAGCGCTTGCTGATGTGAAACGGTGGTTTTTAAGATCATTTGAACTTCATACTCCTGCTCCAGTTTGCCTTCCCAGTAGTACAGCGATGTCGCGCCGGGGAGGAGGGTGGCGCAGGCGGCCAGTTTTTCCGCCAGCACTTTGGCGGCCAGATCCTGGGCGGTAGCTTCATCCGGGGCGGTACAAAGCACCACAACGGCCTCGGGGATGGAAATATCCTGACTCTTAACATCAAGCATAAACACCTCGAAAGAACAAAAAGACCCGCAAGTGAACGGTCACTATACAACGGACGAGGGCAGGATGTTAGTCAAAGGGCGGGAGAATGCGGGGCGTGATACGCCCCGCGGGTGAAACACTTACAGCATAAAGCTGCCCAGCAGGAAGCCGAAGCAGACAGCCAGAACGACGCCCAGGGTGCCTGGGATGAAGAACGGGTGGTTAAAGACGAATTTACCGATACGGGTTGTACCGGTGTCATCCATCTGTACCGCCGCAACCAGAGTCGGGTAGGTCGGCAAAATGAACAGGCCGGAAACGGCGGCGAAGGAAGCGACTGCCGTCAGCGGAGAGACGTTCAGCGCCAGCGCCATCGGCATCAGCGCTTTCGCCGTTGCCGCCTGAGAGTAGAGCAGCGCGGAAGCAAAGAAGAAGATGACGGCCAGCAGCCACGGATGACCCTGGATGACGCTACCCGCAGTGTCTTTGATCCAGTCGATGTTAGCGGATACGAAAGTATCGCCCAGCCACGCCACGCCCAGAATACAGATACAGGCGCTCATCCCTGCTTTAAAGGTACTGGAGTTGAGGATGGCGTCAGTTTCCACTTTACACAGGATGGTGGTCAGCGTTGCGACGCTCAACATGATGATCAAAATAGCGTTGGTGGTGTTCATCAGCGGTTTCTCAACCAGGCCGAGGCTCGGACTGTTGACAATCGCATAAACAACCACGCAGATAACGCCCAGCAGGAACAGCCAGACGGAATTTTTTGCCATCGGTTTGATTTCAATCTGCTTTTCACCACGCAGTTCAATCAGCCCTTCTTCCAGACGCTTGCGGTAAATCGGGTCGTCCGACAGTTTGGAGTTGAACAGCATCGTGACCAGGAAGGACATCACCAGCACCGCCAGCAGCGTAGAGGGGATAACCACGGACAGCAGGTGAATGTAGCTAATGCCATGACCTTCCATAACAGAAGACATATACACCACGGCCGCAGAAATCGGCGAGGCGGTAATCGCAATCTGCGCGGATACCACGGCGGTCGAGAGCGGACGGCAAGGTTTGATTCCCTGCTCCTTCGCGACTTCAGCAATAACCGGCAGCGTTGCCAGGGAAATGTTCCCGGTACCAGCAAAAATAGTCAGGAAATAGGTCACAATCGGTGCGAGGATAGTGATGTATTTCGGGTTCTTACGCAGCAGTTTTTCCGTCTGGTTTACCAAATAATCCAGACCGCCCGCGACCTGCATAGCAGAGATCGCGGCGATAACCGCCATGATGATGGAAATGACATCGAATGGAATTGTCCCTGGCTTCACGCCGATGGCGGCAAGTACCAGAACACCCAGCCCACCTGCGAATCCAATACCGATGCCCCCAAGTCTGGCGCCCAAAAAGATTGCCAGCAAAACAATGATAAGTTCGACAACTATCATATTAGCCTTCCTTGTTGTTTAACAAGTTGATATTAAATTGTTGTTATTTGGTAACTTCTTGTAAGAAAAAAGGCACGTCATCGTGACGTGCCTCTTTGGTACTACCCTGTACGATTACTGTTCGCTTTCATCAGTATAACGTTTAGCTTTATAAGCCGGGTGCATCAAGTTCTGTACGGAGAAAATATCGTCCAGCTCGGCTTCCGTTAACAGGCCGCGCTCCAGCACAACTTCACGTACGCTCTTACCGGTTTCAGCACAGATTTTACCGACGATGTCGCCGTTGTGGTGGCCGATGAACGGGTTGAGGTAAGTGACGATACCGATGGAGTTATAAACGTACCCTTCGCACACTTCTTTATTCGCGGTAATGCCGTTAACGCATTTTTCCAGCAGGTTGTAGCACGCGTTGCTCAGAATGTGGATGGATTCGAACATCGCCTGACCGATAACCGGCTCCATAACGTTCAACTGCAACTGACCGGCTTCCGCCGCCATCGTAACGGTGGTGTCGTTACCGATGACTTTAAAGCATACCTGGTTTACGACTTCCGGTACTACCGGGTTCACTTTGGCTGGCATGATGGAAGAGCCCGCCTGCAGTTCCGGCAGGTTGATCTCGTTCAGGCCGGCACGAGGACCAGAAGAGAGCAAGCGCAGGTCGTTACAGATTTTGGACATCTTCACTGCCAGACGTTTCAGCGCGCTGTGAACCATAACATATGCGCCACAGTCAGATGTCGCCTCAATCAGATCTTCAGCCGGAACACAGGCGAAACCAGTGACTTCAGCCAGTTTTTTCACCGCCAGCGGAGAGTATTCTTTCGGCGTGTTCAGACCAGTACCGATTGCCGTTGCGCCAAGGTTGACTTCCAGCAGCAGCTCAGCAGTACGCTCGATGCTTTTCACTTCTTCTTTCAGCAGGATGCTGAACGCACGGAATTCTTGACCAAGCGTCATCGGTACGGCGTCCTGCAACTGGGTACGACCCATTTTCAGGATGTCCTGGAATTCAACCGCTTTACGTTCGAAACCTTCACGCAACTGGTTGATGGCATCGATCAGTTTGACGATAGAGGCGTAAACCGCTACACGGAAGCCTGTCGGATAGGCATCGTTAGTGGATTGACATTTATTCACGTGGTCGTTCGGGTTCAGGTACTGATATTCACCTTTCTGATGACCCATCAGTTCCAGCCCGATGTTGGCCAGCACTTCGTTGGTATTCATGTTGACGGAAGTGCCCGCGCCGCCCTGATAGACATCTACCGGGAACTGGTCCATGCACTTACCGTTGTTAAGGACTTCATCACATGCGGCAATGATGGCGTTCGCCACACTCTTAGGAATGGTTTGCAGCTCTTTGTTGGCCAGCGCCGCCGCTTTTTTTACCATAACCATGCCACGCACAAATTCAGGGATGTCGCTGATTTTGTTATTGCTAATGTAGAAGTTTTCAATCGCTCTCAGAGTGTGAACACCATAGTAGGCTTCAGCTGGAACTTCCCTGGTACCCAACAGATCTTCTTCGATACGAATGTTGTTTGACATGTGAACCTTCTTTTTCAAGCTGCCAATGATTTTTACTTTAAAACACACAGGATATATGTGATTTCGAATGTTTTCTGACCGACGATTATCCCCTCCATCGGCCTGATAAACGAGATCATATGCTGGTTCAGAATTCCTACCGTAATCTGGATCACTTAAAGTGTGGGAATTTACCCCTTATTTATTATTTTGTGAAATAGGTCACCGCTTTAGTATTACTACCTAAAATAGGTGTACAAACCACTTGAAATTTTGCTACGCACCACCATATCGAATCGATGCGAATCGCAACCCCATTCAAATGGTCGTCGCAGACGGCCATGACTTACAGGAGAGTCCTTTGCGCTGGATACCCTTTTTAGCTGTCTTTCTCTATGTTTACATTGAGATTTCTATCTTTATCCAGGTCGCCCATGTGCTTGGCGTCCTGATGACGTTAATCCTGGTGATTTTTACGTCTGTTATCGGTATGTCGCTGGTACGTAACCAGGGTTTTAAAAACTTTTTGCTGATGCAACAAAAAATGGCGGCCGGTGAGAGCCCGGCGGCAGAAATGATTAAGAGTGTATCGCTGATCATCGCTGGCTTACTGCTCCTGTTGCCGGGATTTTTCACCGATTTTCTCGGCCTTCTCCTTTTGTTACCGCCAGTGCAAAAACATTTGACGCTGAAGTTGCTGCCGCATTTACGTTTTTCCCGGATGCCGGGCGGCGGGTTTAGCGCGGGTACTGGCGGTGGCGAAACATTTGACGGCGAGTATCAGCGTAAAGATGACGATCGCGATCGTATTGAACATAAAGACGATCGTCGGGATTAAAGGTAGAGATGCTGGCCGGATAAGTCGCGTGAGGCGTTATCCGGCCAACAGATACGTCTTACGCCATGCGTTTTCGCTTCGGTAAAAACAGCCATAATGCTGCCAGCATGATAATGGCATATAAGCTTTTCCACCCCAGCATTACCAGCAATAACAGGCACAGTAGACAACCCGTCACCGCCAGTGCATAGCAGCGCCCTTTCAATAGTCGACAGCCCGCCAGCATACAAAGCAGATAGAGCATAATAAAAATACCGTTAGCATAGACGATCAGCGCATTGAGGTTAATCTTCAGGGCGTAGACGACCAGGGAACTCACGCAACAACAGGCCAGAATAACGTTTAACGCGTGCAAGGGAAGGCGCCCGGGAGAGAGTTGAGCCAGATAGTGATCAGGCTGATATTGCATTTGCGTCCATATCAGACGCGCAAAACTCTGAGCATACACATTCAGGCTGGCAAAGCAGGTGAGATAACCAATAATGCAGGCTATCCACAACGCCTGGATACCGAAGAGATGAACAATAATAAGCGGTAGCGATGCTGTTGCCGCTATCTTGTCGCTATAGACGCCAAAATGCAGCACCACGGCGGTACAGGTCCAATAAATGGAGCCGGCCAGCATCAGGCCAATGATCAATGCGCGCGGAAAATCACGTTCAGGATTTTTAAATTCAGACGACAAATGCGTAAACGCCTCAATTCCCACAAATCCCCAGAACATGATCGCCAGGGCGGTACACAGCCGGGAAAAGGTGATTTCGTTTGCGGCTGGGAAGGTGATATCCGCAGGTTTAATCGCGCCTTTCCACAGAATGGCGGCAATAAGCGCGATAATTAATCCAGCGATAATGGCTTGCAGGTTGGCGCTGGAGCTGGCGCCGCGCGATCCCATAAACCATAGCAAACCTAGAGTACCCAGCTCCCCAAATAAGAGCTGTTCGCTTTGCCAGCCAAACAGCGCCTGGCCGAAACCCACCGCAATATGCAAGGCTGCGGGAAAACTAACAGGAATGACTGATAAAAACAGCCAACTGATCACCCGTTGCAGACGCGGGCCAAATGCCATCCCGACAAAATGCGCTACGCCGCCAGCGTGTGGAAAATGGCGCCCCAGCACAGCAAAGACAATCGCAATAGGGAAAATCAAAATAATGAGCAGCGGCCATGCCCAAAGGCTGATGTCGCCTGCCGCCAGCGCAGCCAGCTCCGGAAGCGCAAAAACGCCAGTCCCTAATAATGATGTGGTTAACAAGATAACGCCCTGAACCAACCCAAGCTCTTTTTTTAGTTCATTCATCAGCTCATTATCCGGCGGCATTGTAACGTCAGGTGACGACAGGCATTTTTAAGCGTATCACACACGCCTTTTCTTATAGCAGGATGTTCTAAACCTTGGGTAAACGTGAGATAAGTAGCGTTTTTACCGCTTTTTTCGCTCAGAAGAATTTTTTTTCATCTCCCCCCTTGAAGGGGCAAAACCCCATCCCCATCTCTCTGGTCACCAGCCGGGAAACCGTTTACGGGCCGGCGTCACCCATAACTGATAATGACTTTCTCAAAGGAGAGCTATCAATGAGTATTCGTCCGTTACATGATCGTGTGATCGTCAAACGTAAAGAAGTTGAGTCCAAATCTGCTGGCGGCATCGTACTGACCGGTTCCGCAGCGGGTAAATCAACTCGTGGCGAAATCATCGCTGTCGGTAAGGGTCGCATCCTGGACAACGGTACTGTACAGCCGCTGGACGTGAAAGTTGGCGACATCGTTATTTTTAACGATGGCTACGGTGTGAAATCTGAAAAGATCGACAATGAAGAAGTGTTGATCATGTCTGAAAGCGACATTCTGGCAATTGTTGAAGCGTAATCCGCGAACGACACTGAACATACGAATTTAAGGGAAAGAGAAAATGGCAGCTAAAGACGTAAAATTCGGTAACGACGCTCGTGTGAAAATGCTGCGCGGCGTAAACGTACTGGCAGATGCAGTGAAAGTAACCCTCGGTCCGAAAGGCCGTAACGTGGTTCTGGATAAATCTTTCGGTGCGCCGACTATCACTAAAGATGGTGTTTCCGTAGCGCGTGAAATCGAACTGGAAGACAAGTTTGAAAACATGGGCGCGCAGATGGTGAAAGAAGTTGCCTCTAAAGCTAACGACGCTGCAGGCGACGGCACCACCACCGCGACCGTACTGGCGCAGTCCATCATTACCGAAGGCCTGAAAGCCGTTGCTGCGGGCATGAACCCGATGGACCTGAAACGTGGTATCGACAAAGCGGTTGCTGCTGCGGTTGAAGAGCTGAAGGCGCTGTCCGTACCGTGCTCCGACTCTAAAGCGATTGCTCAGGTAGGTACTATCTCCGCTAACTCCGACGAAACCGTAGGTAAACTGATCGCGGAAGCGATGGATAAAGTCGGTAAAGAAGGCGTCATCACCGTTGAAGACGGTACCGGTCTGCAGGACGAACTGGACGTGGTTGAAGGTATGCAGTTTGACCGCGGCTACCTGTCTCCTTACTTCATCAACAAGCCGGAAACTGGCGCAGTAGAGCTGGAAAGCCCGTTCATCCTGCTGGCTGATAAGAAAATCTCCAACATCCGTGAAATGCTGCCGGTTCTGGAAGCCGTTGCAAAAGCAGGCAAACCGCTGCTGATCATCGCTGAAGATGTTGAAGGCGAAGCGCTGGCTACCCTGGTTGTTAACACCATGCGTGGCATCGTGAAAGTGGCTGCGGTTAAGGCACCGGGCTTCGGCGATCGTCGTAAGGCGATGCTGCAGGATATCGCTACCCTGACCGGCGGTACCGTAATCTCTGAAGAGATCGGTATGGAGCTGGAAAAAGCAACCCTGGAAGACCTGGGTCAGGCGAAACGCGTTGTGATCAACAAAGACACCACCACCATCATTGATGGCGTGGGTGAAGAAGCTGCCATCCAGGGCCGTGTTGCTCAGATCCGTCAGCAGATTGAAGAAGCGACCTCCGACTACGATCGTGAAAAACTGCAGGAGCGCGTAGCGAAACTGGCAGGCGGCGTTGCGGTAATCAAAGTTGGCGCTGCGACCGAAGTTGAAATGAAAGAGAAAAAAGCACGCGTTGAAGACGCCCTGCACGCGACCCGTGCTGCGGTAGAAGAAGGCGTGGTTGCTGGTGGTGGCGTTGCGCTGATCCGCGTTGCTTCTAAAATTGCTGACCTGAAAGGCCAGAACGAAGACCAGAACGTGGGTATCAAAGTTGCGCTGCGCGCAATGGAAGCTCCGCTGCGTCAGATCGTGCTGAACTGCGGCGAAGAGCCGTCTGTTGTCGCTAACACCGTTAAAGGCGGCGACGGTAACTACGGTTACAACGCAGCAACTGAAGAATACGGCAACATGATCGATATGGGTATCCTGGACCCAACCAAAGTTACCCGTTCTGCGCTGCAGTACGCGGCTTCTGTGGCTGGTCTGATGATCACTACCGAGTGCATGGTGACCGACCTGCCGAAAAGCGATGCTCCTGATTTAGGCGCTGCTGGCGGCATGGGTGGTATGGGTGGTATGGGCGGCATGATGTAATTGCCCCCCTGCATTCTTCAGACTGCAGATGCGTTGGCTAACCCCAGTCACTTACTCAAGTAAGTGACTGGGGATTAACAAACTGGCCGCCTTCCTGCAACCAGAATGATTTGGGTGCTTATCTCCCAGAATTGAGAAACCCCCGGGCAGAAATGACCGGGGGTTTTTCTTTTAGTCATCTTTTTAGTATAAGATTCAGATACGGACAAAACGTCCAGCTCATTGATTATGGGGAATAACATGCACGTGAAATATTTAGCAGGGATCGTTGGCGCCGCGCTGCTGATGGCGGGTTGTAGCTCCAGCAACGAACTCACCGCTGCCGGCCAAAATGTACGCTTTGTCGAAGATAAGCCGGGCGCGGAATGCCAGCTTATTGGTACGGCAACTGGTAAACAGAGTAACTGGTTTTCAGGCCAGCACGGCGAAGAGGGTGGCTCAATGCGTGGCGCAGCGAACGATCTGCGTAATCAGGCAGCCGCGATGGGTGGAAACGTGCTGTATGGCGTAAGTAGTCCGTCACAGGGCATGTTGTCCAGTTTTGTCCCGACGGCCAGCGAGATGAACGGCCAGGTTTATAAATGTCCGAATTGATATGTCTGAATCGTAACGCCCTCTGAAAGATTCAGAGGGCGATATGGTTAGCGTTTTTCCTGCGATGATGCCATGCGTAGATTATGCAACGCGCGCATGCATTGATCTTGCGTCAGACGCGCTGCTTTACCGGTTCCAAGCGTTCTGACAAAAACCTTACACGGTTTTCCTTCCAGCTTTTTAAGACGCGGGCTGAAATTCAGCAAGCGGCGTGATATTGCTTCAGCTTCTTTAGAGCCTGACTGACTACGGGTCTTAATGATGGTGCCGCAATCATGCGATTGTCCTGCCTCATCCGTATAACGATAAACGAGCGCTAAATAATGGTTATACAGATTATGTTTCCAGTCAGGCTGGTTATAGGTATCGAATTCGATATTACCGTTTTCCAGGCAGTCAGCATCGTATAATGGTAAAAAGTCCAGCATTGAAGAAATACGCAATGCGAGCTCACGCATTTCGGCATTATTAATGGCGTGAATAATAGCCATCACCAGAACTTCAACCTGCCACTCACCGACCTGTAAATCAAGATGGCTACCATTGTGCAACTTTAACGTAAAGGTTAATACTTTTTCTGTATTATCGCTCAACGCTAAAGATTCAACACGCTGATTAACATCGGCGTTTTCCAGCTCTTCACGGAGTATTGCCGGAATATTCTCATGCATTTTAAGCACATGACTGCTTTTGGCTTTCTGGCGTTTTTCCTGCTCTTGTTCCGGCAGCGAGTGTTGTAAATAAAGCCGGTGTTCAAGGCCGATCAACAAGTCTCGCAGCGCGAGCACAGGAAAGAAAAGCAGTGTTTCTTTATTTCTCAGTGACTTCACCTTAAGCGCCAGCGCGATAAACTTATCATTGTGACGAATAACGCCGGTATTTAGTCCCTTAATCGTTAAGGCCATGTCAATTCTCCACAAATATAAAATAATTAAATGTTTTACTGAAATGTATTTGATATATAAATTGTTTATGCCGTCCTATAAAAAGGAGAACCAGTATAATTCGAAAATGCAGTACACGCTAAGCGAGTCCTAAAACGGACTTTATTGAAAAGAGAGTATCGGAAAGGTGTATTTAACGAAGGTTAGTTTATCCTCTCCAGAGGGTGAGGAGAATCGCGGGGGGAATCTCCTCGTGATATTGCGCGGTAATATTTTTCGTCGTCCCTGACGCGCCCGCGAGAATTAGCACTGCCGAAGCTGTAAATCCAGCGGTGTTTTGCTCGGTTCGCCGCCGATTTCACGCGCCAGTCTTGGCACCATATAGCCGGATACCAGCGTGAGCAGTTCGCGCATGATTTGCCGGGCTTCGTCATCGGTGACCATAAAATGCGCGGCGCCCTGCACTTTATCCAGCACATGCAGGTAATAGGGCATCACGCCGGCGTCAAATAGCGCGTTGCTCAGATTCGCCAGCGTTCGCGCGTTATCATTCACGCCACGCAGCAGGACGCTCTGGTTGAGAAGCGTGACGCCCACGTGGCGCAGTTTCTTCATCGCCAGGCCGAACGCCTCGTCCACTTCATTAGCGTGGTTGATATGGTTCACCAACAAAATTTGCAGACGTGACTGGTCAAAGCGGGCGACCAGTTCGTCAGTAATGCGTGCCGGGATGACGATAGGCAACCGACTGTGGATGCGTAGCCGCTTGACGTGCTTAATGGCTTCCAGTTGCGTGAGCAGCCAGTCCAGCTCATGATCTTTCGCCATCAGCGGATCGCCGCCGGAAAAGATGATCTCATCCAGTTCCGGGTGTGCGGCGATATACTCCAGCGCGACTGTCCAGTTGCGCTTATTGCCTTGATTCTCTGCATACGGGAAGTGACGACGGAAACAGTAGCGGCAATTTACCGCACATCCGCCTTTTACCAGCAATAGCGCCCGGTTTTGGTATTTATGCAATAATCCTGGCACCACGCTGTGTTGCTCTTCCAGCGGGTCGGTGGAGAAACCGGGGGCGACAATAAATTCATCCCGGGACGTCAGCACTTGACGTAAAAGAGGATCGTCAGGGTTGCCCTTCTCCATGCGCGCAATAAAAGCGCGCGGCACGCGGAGGGCAAACAAGCGCCTGGCGTCCTGTCCTGCCCGGAGGTTTTCATCAGCTTCAATCTGTAAAAGATGCAGCAGTTCGTCGGGATTGGTCACAACATCGGCAAGTTGCGCTAACCAATCTTCTCGCAATGGGGTATTTAGGGTTACAATATGCGCCATTTTGTGGCTTAGCTACCAGTTAACAATTTCAGAGGGCCTTATGGCGACTTACTATAGCAACGATTTTCGTTCCGGTCTTAAAATCATGTTGGATGGCGAACCTTATGCGGTTGAATCCAGTGAATTCGTGAAACCGGGTAAAGGCCAGGCGTTTGCCCGCGTTAAGCTGCGCCGTCTGCTGACCGGCACGCGCGTTGAGAAAACCTTCAAATCGACCGATTCCGCTGAAGGCGCGGATGTAGTCGATATGAACCTGACTTACCTGTACAACGACGGTGAGTTCTGGCATTTCATGAACAACGAAACCTTCGAGCAGCTGTCTGCAGATGCCAAGGCTATCGGCGACAACGCAAAATGGCTGTTGGATCAGGCGGAATGCATCGTAACCCTGTGGAACGGTCAGCCTATCTCTGTCACTCCGCCGAACTTTGTTGAACTGGAAATTGTTGATACCGACCCAGGTCTGAAGGGCGATACCGCAGGTACTGGCGGCAAACCAGCCACGCTGTCTACTGGCGCAGTGGTTAAAGTTCCGCTGTTCGTGCAGATTGGCGAAGTGATCAAAGTCGATACCCGTTCCGGCGAATACGTATCCCGCGTAAAATAATTTACGTTATCGGGAAAAATGGTGCAGCGTATGCTGCGCCATCCTTTTTTTCGCGCCTCAATGATGAAACGCTTTATCAGCCTTGTCGCGCTGGTTCTTCTTACCAGCACATTATTAACGGCATGTAATACCGCCCGCGGCTTCGGCGAAGATATTCAGCATCTTGGCCACGCCATCTCCCGCGCAGCCAGCTAATCGCTTCTCGTCTTCCTAAAATTAGTCGATCGCCCGTCATTTTCTGGGATGTTGTCTATTATTAAGTTGCTATACACAAACAACATTGGCTAGAAAAGGAAGACATTATGGTTAAAAAGACAATTGCAGCGATCTTTTCTGTTTTGGTACTTTCCACTGTATTAACTGCTTGTAATACCACGCGCGGCGTGGGCGAGGACATCTCGGACGGTGGTAGTGCGATCTCTGGCGCTGCAACCAGAGCTCAGCAGTAATCATCAACGGTACGGCATGGCGTCGTACCGTTAATCGATTTTCTCCGGAAGCATAAGAAAGGGAGAATACCGGTTATCCATATGAAGTTTCATACGGATATTACGTTTATAGGTGTAAACCGTTTTCCCGTGAATGCCAAGCGCATACGCAATCTCTTTATTGCTGGTGCCTTCCGTCCACATCGCGAGCACTTTTTCCTCCTGCGGAGAGAGCAATGGCGTGGCGCTTTCCGGCGCTTCCTGCAGTGGATGAGTATGTAGCGCTCCTTTAATTCGTTGTGCAAGCTCATGTAAAGGCGTGTGTTTAGATAACACCGCATGACTGGCATATTGCGGTCTGTACGGCATATTCCCTGACTGTAATAATACCAACGGCGTCATCCTGCAGGCGGCAAAAAATGCATTGATAGGCTGTTCGGGTAAGGCATCGTTGAGAAAACCATATAAATCAGCGATAACCAGGTGGGGCTTCCATTGCAGAATATGTTCTTTCGCCAGTATAAGGTTATTCATCCCGGATACCAGCAGTGAAGAACTGAGCACATCAGTGTGATTAAGCCAGGCCTCCATGCCCGTACGGGTAAAGTGGCATCGGTCTATCACTAAAATTTTCAACATAGTTTTTTGCACCCGGAAGTAGATAAAGCACTTTCTTTCCCAGAAGGCGTTCCATCATAGAGAACTCCTGTGGGCGCTAAATGCGAAAACTACGCGGCTTAAAAGGGCCAATTCCCGCCTTTAGACGGAAAAAAATAAAAAGGTTGAAATTCATTTTCTCTCAGGCAAGAATGGCTCTTCATCCGTATACGTTACAGGACGACCTGTAAACGCTATTCTCACCGGGGACGGCCCCATTAATTATCTGGAGCCTGCTATGTCCTGGATCATTCTATTAATCGCTGGTTTACTTGAAGTGGTATGGGCTGTCGGCCTGAAGTATACCCACGGTTTTTCTCGTCTGACCCCCAGTATCATCACCATTACGGCCATGGTTATCAGTATGGCGTTACTTTCCTGGGCAATGAAAACGCTGCCCGTTGGAACGGCGTACGCCATCTGGACCGGCATCGGCGCCGTTGGGGCGGCAATCACCGGTATCCTTCTGCTGGGCGAGTCTGCCTCACCGGCGCGTTTGCTCAGTCTTGGCTTGATCGTCGCGGGTATCATTGGGCTAAAACTCAGTGCGCATTAATTCGTCGCTGACATTGCTACGAACCTGATTGTTTTACCCAAATTAATTTATTGACGTCAAACCCCTCCCGGGTCGCGACGGCCAGCATTTGCTGTTTTATTTCCTCAGAAAGCGTTGGCGTGCGAGAGAGTATCCACAGATAGTCGCGATCCGGGCCGCACACCAGCGCATGACGGTATTCCCGGTCAAGCGCAATCACGTTATAGCCGCCGTAGAACGGGCCGAAAAAAGAGACCTTGAGCGCGGCGCGGTTTGGACTACCGGTAAAATACGCTTTGCCTTCTGTTTTTTGCCACATTTCCCGATCCGGGTTATAGCCTTTATTGATGACATTAATCCCGCCATCGTCACGCAGACTATAGGTGGCCGTGACTTGTTCCAGTCCACGTTCAAATCGATGATCGAGGCGTGCGATCTCATACCAGGTGCCGAGGTAACGTTTGGCATCAAAGTTATTTACCACGGTAACGCCTTTAGGCGGGGTAGGCGAACTACAGGCGACAACCAAAAATGCCGCAGTAACCGCAGCAACGACGGGCAGCAAGCGCATAGCGTTTTTCCTTCCAGTGTTTTTTCTAAGTGTAGAACCTGGCGGGAAAATGAGAGGCAGGAAAAGAAAAAATGCCCTCTTATCGGGTAGATAAGAGGGCGTCGTGGCAACTTAGAGAGTGATAACGCCAATCGCCGTCACAACGGTCAGGATTGCCGCCAGACCGTAGAAGACCCATTTGCCCGCAGGCACGTGGATTTTCAGGTCATGCATCGCGTGGTGCATACGGTGTAGGCCACACCATAGCGGCAGCACGATCATCAGGAACAGAAAAACGCGACCAATAAAGCTTTGGGCGAACGTCAGTACGCGCTCAAAACTCAGGGCATCGCCCGGAAATAGCCCCAGCGGCAGCATGATGCCAACCAGTAGCACGATCACCGGCGCGATGATCGCGCCCCACATACCGCCTGCGCCAAACAGTCCCCAGAATACGGGTTCATCAGAACGTTTTGGGTTTGGATTAATCATCCGGGACTCCTTACCAGAACAGGGCAACATACAGAATGACTACGGTGACTACCGCAGTGACCACCCAAAGCCCTTTGATGATTGGCTCTGGCCCCATTTTTTCGTCTTTTACAATGATATTGGCCGCCTTCGGCGCCAGTTCAAACCAGGTTTTGGTGTGCAGCAGCGCGGCCGCCAGGGTGATCAGGTTTAAGATCACTACCACCGGGTTTTGTAAAAAGCCGACGAATCCCATCCAGGATTCCGCGCCGTGTTTGAGCGCAAACAGACCGAAAATCAGTTCAATACTGAACCAGACTGCCGGCACCGCTGTGCCTTCGCGCAGCATATAAAAGCGATAAAACGGCAGTTTTTTCCACCAGGTGGACGTCATCGGCCGCACATAGGGTTTGCGTTTAGTCGTCATGTTGCACTCCTTAGCGTGGTTTCAGGGTAGCGATAAGAAAGTCTTTCGAGCTTTCCACTTTACCCTGCTGAATGGCCGCAGCCGGATCGACATGTTTTGGACAGACTTCGGAGCAGTAGCCCACGAAAGTACAGGTCCATACGCCGTTCGGACTGTTCAACTGCGCCATACGCTCCTTCTTACCGTGATCGCGGCTATCTTCGTTATAGCGATGCGCCAGCGTAATCGCAGCCGGTCCGATAAACTCAGGATTCAGACCGAACTGCGGGCACGCGGCGTAGCACAGACCACAGTTGATGCAACCGGAGAACTGGTGATACTTCGCCATTTGCGCCGGGGTCTGGACATTCGGCCCCTGATCTGGCGTGCGAGAGTTGCCAATAATGTACGGTTTAATCGCTTCCAGGCTTTCGATAAAGTGCGTCATATCGACAACCAGATCGCGCTCAATCGGGAAGTTCGCCAGCGCTTCCACCTTCATACCGTTGGTGTAATCGCGCAGGAAGGTTTTACACGCCAGTTTAGGGACGTTGTTGACCATCATGCCGCAGGAGCCGCAGATCGCCATACGGCAGGACCAGCGGTAGCTCAGGTCTGGCGACAGGTTATCTTTGATGTAGCCCAACGCGTCCAGTAGCGATGTTGTTTCATCATAAGGAACTTCATAGAAAGCACTGTGCGGCGCGGTATCGGTTTCCGGGTTATAGCGCACCACCTCAACTTTCAGGTTTTTCATCTCAGCCATTCGCCTTCTCCTTCTTATCGGCTGCTTCCGCTTCACCGCCGTAAACACGTTTGGCTGGCGGCAGGGTGGTGATTTTCACGTCGCTGTATTCCAGACGGGTCGTGCCATCAGCATCGCGGAAGGCGAGGGTGTGCTTGAGGAAGTTCACATCGTCGCGCTCGGTACAGCCTTCATCCAGACGCTGATGCGCGCCGCGGGACTCTTTACGCGCCAGCGCAGAGTGCGCCATACATTCCGCCACGTTCAGACCATGACCCAGTTCAATGGTATACAGCAGGTCAGTGTTGAACACGCTGGAAGTATCGGAGATACGTACGCGTTTGAAACGTTCCTGAAGCTCGGCCAGTTTATCAACGGTTTTCTGCATCAGTTCCGGGGTACGGTAAATACCGCAACCTTCTTCCATAGACAGACCCATCTCATCGCGGATCTTCGACCAGTTTTCGTTGCCTTCCTGGTTCACCAGATTTTTCAGACGTTGTTCAATATCGGCAACCTGGGCGTCGAGCGCGGCGCTATTTGCGGCGCCTGCCGTAGCAGCGCGTTCCATTGCTTGTTCGCCAGCCAGACGACCAAACACCACCAGTTCCGCCAGTGAGTTGGAACCGAGGCGGTTCGCGCCATGCAGGCCAACAGAGGAGCATTCGCCAACGGCAAACAGCCCTTTGACACGGCTTTCACAGTTCTGGTCGGTTTCAATGCCGCCCATGGTGTAGTGTGCGGTCGGACGTACTGGAATCGGTTCTTTAACCGGATCGACGCCGACATAGGCTTTCGCCAGTTCGCAAATGAACGGCAGACGTTCATGCAGTTTCTTCTCGCCGAGATGACGTAGGTCGAGGTGAACCACATCGCCGCGCGGCGTGGAGATGGTGTTGCCTTTACGCCATTCGTGCCAGAAAGCCTGGGATACTTTGTCGCGCGGCCCCAGTTCCATATATTTGTTTTTCGGCTCGCCCAGCGGCGTTTCGGGGCCCATGCCGTAGTCTTGCAGATAACGGTAGCCATTTTTATTGACCAGAATACCGCCTTCGCCGCGGCAACCTTCAGTCATCAGGATACCGGAACCTGGCAGGCCGGTCGGGTGATACTGAACGAATTCCATATCACGCAACGGAACGCCGTGGCTCAGCGCCATGCCCATCCCGTCGCCGGTGACGATGCCGCCGTTGGTGTTATAGCGGTATACGCGGCCTGCGCCGCCTGTCGCCATGACCACGGCGTTGGCGCGGATTTGCACCAGCGTGCCTTCCATCATGTTCATTGCCACCAGGCCGCGCGCATGGTTGTCATCAACCAGAATATCCAGCACAAAATGTTCGTCAAAGCGCTGGATTTGTGGGAACTGCAGGGAAGTCTGGAACAGAGTATGCAGCATATGGAAGCCGGTTTTATCCGCGGCGAACCAGGTACGCTCGATTTTCATACCACCGAAGCGACGCACGTTAACGCTACCGTCCGGACGGCGGCTCCACGGGCAGCCCCATTGCTCCAGCTGCGTCATCTCAGTGGGACAATGGTGGACAAAGTAATCCACGACATCCTGCTCACACAGCCAGTCTCCGCCTGCTACCGTATCGTGAAAATGGTAGTCAAAGCTGTCATGATCCTGGGCGACAGCGGCTGAACCCCCTTCGGCAGCGACGGTGTGGCTGCGCATCGGGTACACTTTTGAGATCAGTGCGATTTTAGCATTGGGATTCGCCTGTGCGGCAGCAATTGCAGCACGTAATCCCGCGCCACCGGCGCCTATAATGGCAAGATCGGCTTGAAAGGTTTGCACGACATTCCTCCAGATTATTGTAATTTCACCCTCGCGCAGCCAGATAAAGCCTCTGGGTTCTGCGAAGTATGAATGCGTTTCCACTGCTCCTTTATGGGTACAACAGTATAGTCTCAGGGATGTGAGGGAAATTTGACGTGTTCGATTTTTTTAGCGTATCAGAGGGATGAATTATCATTGATTTTGATTAATTTAATTACTAAACCATCTGAAATCACTTTTTTTACCCTCCAGAAGGCGCCCGATACGCCTGCGCAAAATTTGTTTCGCCCGCGCGTTGCGAGTAGACTTCGTGACCTTGTCTTAAACTGGAGAAAGAATCATGAGCGAAACGGCAACCTGGCAGCCGAGCGCGTCCATCCCCAATTTATTAAAACGTGCGGCGATTATGGCGGAAATCCGTCGTTTCTTTGCCGATCGTGGAGTGCTTGAGGTTGAGACGCCCTGCATGAGTCAGGCGACGGTCACAGACATTCATCTGTTCCCGTTCGAAACGCGTTTCGTCGGACCTGGCCATTCCCAGGGGATCAACCTCTATTTAATGACCAGTCCGGAATACCATATGAAACGCCTGCTGGCGGCAGGGTGCGGTCCGGTTTTCCAGCTATGCCGCAGTTTCCGTAATGAAGAGATGGGACGACATCATAATCCGGAATTCACCATGCTGGAGTGGTATCGCCCGCATTACGATATGTACCGCCTGATGAATGAAGTGGATGATTTGCTTCAGCAAGTGCTGGATTGTCAACCTGCGGAAAGTCTCTCCTATCAACAGGCGTTTCAGCGCCATCTGGAGATTGACCCGTTATCAGCAGATAAAACGCAACTGCGTGAGGCGGCGGCAAAGCTTGATTTAAGCAATATCGCCGATACGGAAGAAGACCGTGATACGTTGCTGCAACTGTTGTTCACGATGGGGGTTGAGCCGCATATAGGTAAAGAAAAGCCGACCTTTATTTATCACTTTCCGGCAAGTCAGGCATCGCTGGCACAAATCAGTACCGAGGATCATCGCGTCGCCGAGCGCTTTGAGGTGTACTACAAAGGTATTGAGCTGGCGAATGGTTTCCACGAACTGACGGACGCACGTGAGCAACAACAGCGCTTTGAACAGGACAATCGTAAGCGCGCCGCGCGCGGTCTGCCGCAGCAGCCGATTGACCAAAATCTACTGGATGCGCTGGCCGCCGGTCTACCGGATTGTTCCGGCGTGGCGCTGGGTGTTGATCGTCTGGTGATGCTGGCGCTGGGAGCAGAAAGCCTGGCGGACGTGATTGCTTTTACGGTCGATCGGGCGTAAATCTGAAATTCACTCTTTCGCGAGATAAAATGGCGCAATAAGCGCCATTTTGTAGCATATTTTTTCAATTATCCTCTGTTTTCCACAACATAAGGCTGGAACTTTGATGCCATTTAGGTATCAATCCTGTGTTGATTTTTTTATCGCTGACCTTCGTAAAAAAGAAGGCGGCGTCAATCGGTGAGCGGCGTCTGGCAAACGCGCTCGAGCGTAAGGGATGGTTGAATGACCCACACGATAAAAAAGATGAGCCTTATTGGGCTTATCCTGATGATTTTTACTTCTGTTTTTGGTTTTGCGAATAGCCCGTCGGCGTTTTATTTAATGGGGTATAGCGCAATCCCATGGTATATATTTTCTGCCTTGCTGTTTTTTATTCCATTCGCCTTAATGATGGCTGAAATGGGTTCCGCTTATCGCAAAGAAGAGGGCGGGATCTATTCGTGGATGAATAATAGCGTGGGGCCACGTTACGCGTTTATTGGCACGTTTATGTGGTTTTCATCGTATGTCATATGGATGGTAAGTACGGCGGCAAAAATTTGGGTACCGTTTTCTACTTTTGTTTTTGGCGCCGATATGACGCAGCACTGGCGTATTGCAGGGCTTGAGCCTACGCAGGTTGTCGGGCTGCTCGCCGTCGGCTGGATGATTCTGGTGACGTGTGTCGCCGCCAGAGGGATCAATAAAATTGCGCGAATTACGGCGGTCGGGGGTATTGCCGTAATGTGTCTTAATTTAGTTTTATTGTTAGTGAGTGTCGCTATTTTGTTATTAAATGGTGGGCATTTTGCACAAGAGATTAATTTTACCTCGTCACCGAATCCGGGTTATCACTCCGGCCTGGCAATGTTGTCATTTGTGGTATTTGCTATTTTTGCTTACGGCGGTATTGAGGCTGTCGGCGGACTGGTGGATAAAACCGAGAAACCGGAAAAGAATTTTGCGAAAGGTATTGTTTTCGCGGCCATTGTGATTTCAATTGGTTATTCTTTGGCGATCTTTTTATGGGGCGTCAGTACTAACTGGCAACAGATATTAAGTAATAGCGCCGTTAACTTAGGGAATATCACCTACATTCTGATGTCGAGTTTAGGCACGACATTAGGTAACGCGTTAAACCTTTCTCCGGAAGCTGCGATGACGGTGGGCGTCTGGTTTGCGCGTATCACCGGCCTTTCTATGTTTCTGGCTTATACCGGCGCGTTTTTTACGTTGAGCTATTCACCGCTGAAAGCCATTATTCAGGGGACGCCAAAAGCGTTGTGGCCCGCGCCGATGACGACACTGAACGCTAACGGTATGCCGGCGACCGCTATGTGGCTACAGTGCGTGCTGGTGAGTCTGTTTATTTTGCTGGTCTCTTTTGGCGGTGACACCGCATCGGCGTTTTATAACAAACTCACTCTGATGGCGAACGTCTCAATGACCTTGCCATACCTGTTCCTTGCGCTGGCATTTCCCTTCTTTAAAGCGCGTCAGGATCTGGAGCGGCCATTTGTTCTCTTTAAAACCAAAGCCTCTACCCTGGTCGCGACGGGTGTTGTGGTGCTGGTGGTGACGTTTGCCAACGTCTTTACCATCATCCAGCCAGTGATTGAAGCTGGGGACTGGGACAGCGCCTTGTGGATGATCGGCGGCCCGATCTTCTTCTCGCTGCTGGCGATGGCGATTTATCAGAATTACAGCAGCCGCATGAGCGCCGATCCGGAGTGGGCGGCGGAGTAATCTTTGTCCGGATAGCGTTAGCTCATCGGCTTTATGAAAAGGATATTTATAATGAGTCCGAAAATGTTTGCATTGTGCGCTATCTGGATTTTACTGGCTATCCCACTCATCGCTGTATTTTCAGTCCTGGATAAAGAGTGGATGATTGGCGAGAGTGGGATAAACAACATTTGTGATGTGATGAGAACTGTCGAAAATGATGATTCCAGAGGTTTTGGCGCGATGATGACGCTGCCCCTGTTTTTCCCGTTTTTTTACGTTACTGTGTATAAGAAAATACGTAGTTGGTTTTTGTACTGTGTCGCGTTGGTGATATTTGCTTACTGGTCCTGGCAATTCTTCCTGCGCTATCAGTTTTGTGTGTGATCTATGCTAAAAGACCTGATAAGCCTATGTCATCGAGTCTTTTAGCGTCATCCGGCGCCATTGCGTTTACAAACTGCCCGCCGGGCGGCTGGTTTTACCCGCTGACGTTAACGTTCTCCCCGTTTGTTTACCGCCGAGGCTCTCCAGACGCATCTGGAACGGCGGGAACGGCATATCAATACCGTGCTCGCGGAAGCCCGCCAGAATCAATTGGTGGATCTCATGGCGTAATGGCATACGGTGTCCCATTTCCGCGGCATAGATACGCAGTTCGAAAATTTGAATACCCTGCTGGAGATCCACCAGAAAGATTTCAGGCGGCGGGTTGTCCAGCACCAAAGAACAGCGCTGCGCCGCCGTCAGCAGAATTTGCGTCACCTCTTCGCTATTGGCATCCGCTGGCGCCGGGATGGTTAACACCACGCGCGTAACGGAGTCAGACAGCGACCAGTTGATAAACTGTTCGGTGATAAAGGCTTTATTCGGCACGATAATCTCTTTACGATCCCAGTCGCTGATGGTGGTGGCGCGGGTATTGATTTTGGTCACGCTGCCGGTGAGATCGCGAATGGTCACCGTATCGCCGATACGAATCGGCTTTTCAAACAAAATAATCAGGCCGGAGATAAAGTTAGCGAAAATTTCTTGCAGGCCAAAACCAAGCCCAACGCCGAGCGCGGCCACCAGCCATTGTAGCTTCGACCACTCAATGCCGATCATCGAGAAACCGACCAGCCCGCCAATCAGCATTAACAGATATTTGGTGATGGTCGTGATGGCGTAACCGGTACCAGGCGTTAAATCGAGATGCTGTAATAACGCCAGTTCCAGCAGCGCAGGCAGATTACGCACCAACTGCGTGGTGATGATAAAGACCAGAATCGCAATGAGCACCGCCCCGAGGGTAATCGGCTCCAGGCTTTCCACGCCTTGCACCGTAGAGGTGACATCCCACAGCGAAATATTCTCCAGGAAGCCGAATGCCGAGTGGATTTCCGACCACAGTACAATTACCGATAGCAGGGCGATAAGCATCAGAATTGAGCGGACCAGACGCAGCGACTGAGCGCTAATAGCGTCAAGATCGATTTCACTTTCATCGATGTCGACCGCGCCTTCCAGGCTGGAGGAGTGCGCCGGTTCTTCTTCGCCGCGCGCGCGCTGCGCCAGCATTTCCGCCCGACGATGTTTGGCGCGGTCAAAAGCCAGTCGGCGTCGTTGGATCAGCATCCAGCGGCGAATGACGTGATAAATGACCAGCAACAGGAACCAGATGGCGACCGAGGTTTCCAGTCTCGCCAGTAGCGCCTGCGCCGTGGCCAGATAACCCACCGCCGCCGCCAGAATCGCGATAAGCGGCGCGCCCATCAACATATTCCACAGCAGGCTGTTGACCATGTTGTCGCCGTTGCCTTCTTTATCAAGATAGAGCGGGATGCCCGCTTTTTTCAGACTCAGCGTGACCAGCGCAAGCGCGCCGCATATCAGGATGAAGCAAAGTCGGCCCAACGAGCCGGAAAACTCCCGATCGTTAAGATTATCAAACATGATCACTGCCATAATGAGCGGCACGATCAGCCCAATACTCATCAGGTAGTAGCGCATCGCTTTCGCTACCCGGTTTCGCGGCCAGCCGAAATGCGCCACAAACAGGCCATTAGGGCGGGCAAAAGCGGCGCAAATCATGACTACCCACAACAGCGGTACTGTCGCCGTCACGCCATCGCCGATGGCGACGGCCAGCGGATACGGCCAGGCTTCCTGTAGACCATAGCCGAGCGTCGCCCATAAGACGGGCAGCGGCGAGGCGACCAGAATTGACCAGAACACCGTTCGCAGCGTCAGCGAGAAGTGATCCTGGGTGACTTTCCCGACGCGCGAGGCCGAGCGCTCAAGGAACCGGTTGAAGTGTTGACGTGAATAGAGGCTAAACCCGACCAGCGCCAGCGCGCCGAATAACGGCAGTAGCGTCTCTTTGCTGGTCAGCATCATGATGCTGGCTTTACCTAACTGATTAAACGTATCTAATGAGATAAGCCGGCGTAAATCCTGAACCAAATCAACAGGCCAGGAGAGCGATAGCGGGCTAACGTCAGCGGTCCAGAACAGATAACGGTGGGTCGCTTCATTAACCTCTTTAAGCGCATCCTCCAGTTGGCTGTTGGAGACTTTCAGTTTGGTCAGCTCCAGGATCAGCGTATCGCCGCCCTGTAACAACGAGTTGAGCAGCTCGCGCTGAGTGCGAAGCTGGGCGTCAAGAATCTGGTTTTGCTCGGCGGTCAGCGGCTGTCCATTGGCCTGACGTATTTGCCGTAGCTGCGGCTGCTTATTGAGTAACTCTTCATAGCGCATTCGGTGAACGCGTAGCTGCGCCATTTCCGTATCAAGCTGCTGCGGCTTAGGCATCTCTGGCAGACGGGCGACCTGCGCGCGCAGCGCTTCGCCAAGCATGTTGGACACGCCAAGCCATTGCGACTGCTCCCGCAGCGTATTGAGCGCCTGGCGCACCTGTAACGTTTGGCTGGTGGCCTGTCGCTGCTGCGAGGCGACCAGATCCATCCGCTGCGCTTGTTGATTGAGCGCCTGTGACAGCTCGCGGTTGACTTTAAATTGTTCGACGATGCCTTCCGGCAAACCGGCGCTGTTTTCCGCCAGCAGCTCAGTACTTTCCAGCGCGCGTTCCGCTTCACGTTGGCGCAGGCTGTTGAGCTGATTGCGCAGCGCCTGAAGATACGCATCCAATTGCTGACTCTGTTTTTCCGCCAGCTCGGAACGCAGACGAGCCAGTTCCTGTCGGTTGTTGGCGGACAGTTGCGCCAACTCCAGTTCGTCGACTAACGCTTTTAGTTTGGCGGACTCCGCCTGCATATTGAGACTTTGCGCCTGGCTAAGCGCGGCACTTCCGCCTGCGGCGCCGAGCCGTCGCTCAATCTCATTAAGCTGGCGGCGGGCGTCGTTTTGCTGTTGGGGAAGCTGGCTGAGCGAGTCGGCGATCTCCCTGACGCGCTCCTGCTCCTGTTGCGCCTCGCGGGTTTTATCCAGTAGCTGGCTGCTAACCTGCAAGATCTCCTGATTTAACGCTTCGGTGGACATCTCTGGCGGTACGCTGCGAGGTTCATCGCGCAGATTATTCAACTGGGCGCGCAAGGTGGCGGATAGCTTAGGGAAATTATCAATAACGTGTTGATATTGTTTCGCGCGCTCAAGCGAGCCTTTTCGCTCTTCAAGCGCGTTTAACGCAGTCTGGAGCGCCTCAACGGCTTCCGGCTGAGCGGGCTTCGCCGCTTTTGCCTGCTCCAGTTCCTGCGTGATTTGTTTGGCGTCGGGGGCCGTTGCGGCGAACGCCCCCGTGCTGAGGCACCAGGCCATCAGAAAAGCGATAATCAGGCGCACGTCAGCATTCTCTCTTGATTAGGTGTCGTCTTTTTTATTGTCAACCAGCGGGCTGGCGTCGTGTTCAGCTTTAATTTCTTCTGCCGGCAGCGGAGCAGGTTCCACCTCCGGCGCGACGAATGTTTCGGTCGACGTAGCCAGCGGTTGGCCAATTTTGGTAACGGACAGGTTTGCCAGCGACGCGATCAGATTCACTTTCCCCGGCGCAAATAAGTTGATGACCGTGGAACCCAGTTTAAAGCGTCCCATCTCCTGGCCTTTCAACAAGGCGACAGACCCTTCATGTTCGCCTTCTGGCCAGGTCCAGCGCTTGATGATGCCTTCGCGCGGCGGGGTAATGGTCCCCGCCCAGACGGTTTCGATACTGCCGACAATTGTTGCGCCGACCAGAATCTGCGCCATAGGACCGAACTCGGTATCAAACAGACAGATAACGCGCTCGTTGCGGGCAAACAGGTTGGGGACGTTTTGCGCGGTCAGATGGTTAACGGAGAACAGATCGCCCGGTACGTAGATCATTTCACGCAGGATGCCGTTGCATGGCATGTGCACGCGATGGTAGTCGCGAGGGGAGAGGTAAGTGGTCACAAACGTGCCGTTGCGGAACTTATCCGCCATCAGGTAGTTACCCGCCAGCAACGCTTCAAGGCTGTAATTATGGCCTTTGGCCTGCAAAATTTTCTCTTCTTCGATACGACCCAACTGGCTTATCACGCCGTCAGCAGGCATCACCAGGATGTTAGGATCGGTATTGAGCGGACGCACGTCATCACGCAGCGGACGAACAAAGAAATCATTGAACGTACGATAGCTGGCGGTATCGGGTTTTTGCGCCTCGGTCATATCGACTTTGTAATACTTTACGAAGAGATCGATAACCAGTTTTGTCAGCCATCCTGCTCGTTTGCTTGCGCCCCAGCCCGCCAGGCGAGTGAGCCATAGTTTCGGCAGAATGTATTGTAGCGAAAGTTTAAATGAGTTTAACAAGGTAGCCTCCAGGCCATTGTTGTTCCTGAACCGGCAGTTATACCGGTATCCTGAAAAAAGGGGACGATTCTAACGACGCCTAGCGTATCTGTCAGTCGTCCGTATCAGAAAAGTTTTTACGCGTTTTTACCTGCGCCATACTTTCAAGAATTCGGTGATAATTTTCGAAACGGGTTTCCGCAATAGCGCCGTTCTCTACCGCTTCGCGAATGGCGCAGCCTGGATCGGCGTCATGCTTGCAGTCCCGGTATTTGCAATGTCCCAAATAGTCATGAAATTCGACAAAGCCCTGGGTGATTTGTTCCGGCTCCAGATGCCATAAGCCGAACTCGCGCACGCCGGGGGAATCAATGACATCGCCGCCATGCGGGAAATGATACAGACGAGCAGCGGTAGTGGTATGTTGACCCAGACCGGAGACATTCGACACATCGTTCGTCAGAATCTCGTTCTGTAAGCCGAGTAGAGCGTTTAGCAGACTGGATTTTCCGACGCCGGACTGCCCGGCAAAAATACTGATGCGACCGGTTAACGCCTCTTCCAGCGGTTTCAGACCATCCTGCGTATGGCTGGAGACCATCAGCACGCGATAGCCGATATTGCGGTAGATATCCATCTGCTCATTAACGAAGTCCATACCTTCGTCGTCCAGCAGATCAATTTTATTGAGTACGATAAGCGGCTCAACCTGTAGGGTTTCACAGCCGACCAGATAGCGATCGATGATATTCAGCGACAGCTCCGGCAAAATCGCGGAGACGATAACGATTTGGTCAATGTTGGCGGCAATAGGCTTCACGCCGTCGTAGAAGTCCGGGCGCGTCAATACCGAGGTGCGCTCATGCACCGCTTCAACGATGCCTTTTACGTTGACGCCCTCTGCGGCGGCTTTGCCCGGACGCCAGACGACGCGATCGCCCGTCACCAGCGAACGGATAGTGCGGCGGATATTGCAACGGTGAACCTCGCCGTCAGCAGACTCCACATCGGCATGCATACCAAAACGGCTAATGACGATACCTTCTGCAGGCTCGCCAAACAGGTTGTCATCGTAGTCGGCTTTCTCCGCGGACGTTTTTAAACGACGCTGGTGATTGGCGTTCACACGGCGCTGCTGGCCTTTGGAGAGTTTATTTTTGCTCAATCGTACTGGCTCCTGGTCGCCCATAGTGGGCAAAACATCTATGATACACGCAATTGTAGATGAATATAGTCACAGTGAATGTGACCTCTGAAGGGTGGAAAATAGCATGAGTGCCGATGAAAACAACCTGATTTGGATCGATCTGGAGATGACAGGTCTGGACCCCGAGCGCGATCGCATTATTGAGATAGCCACGCTGGTGACGGATGCCAGCCTGAACATTCTGGCGGAAGGGCCGACGATTGCGGTACATCAATCCGATGCGCAACTGGCGTTAATGGATGACTGGAACGTGCGCACCCATACCGGTAGCGGCCTGGTAGATCGCGTTAAGGCAAGTACGATGGGCGAACGAGACGCTGAACTGGCGACGATTGAATTTCTGAAAACGTGGGTGCCTGCGGGTAAGTCGCCGATTTGCGGTAACAGCATCGGTCAGGATCGTCGTTTTCTGTTTAAATATATGCCGGAACTGGAGGCCTACTTCCACTATCGCTATCTGGATGTCAGTACGCTCAAGGAACTGGCGCGCCGCTGGAAGCCGGAGATTCTGGCCGGCTTTACCAAGCAGGGCACGCACCAGGCGATGGATGATATTCGCGAGTCGGTGGCGGAGCTGGCTTACTACCGCGAGCATTTCATTAAGCTGTGAGGCGTAACATGCCGGATGGCAACGCCAGAGCGTCTCATCCGGCAGCTCTCCCGCCACTGAATTACTGCGTAAACCATTTCTCTTGCATTTGCGCATATTCCGGCGACGCTTTCACCTTGTCGAGCGCGGCATTAATTTCTTGCAATAGCGCGTCGTTGCCTTTGCGTACCGCAATGCCTAACCCTTTTCCGTAGTAGTCAGGATCGCTGGCGCGTTCATCCATGATGGCGTAATCCGGATTGTTTTTTAGCCACTTACCAATCGCGGCGACATCGCCAAACACGCCCTCAAGACGGTTGTTTTTCAGATCGGTAAAGGCGTTTAGATAGCTGTCATAGGCGACAGGTGTGATAGCTTGTTGTTTATCCTGCAAATAGCGCTGATGCGTTGTACCGTTTTCCAGACCGACTTTTTTGCCTTTCAGATCGGCAAAAGTGTGATAAGCCCCTTTACGCGTGACGACTACCGCCGATAAACCTTCGTAATAGGGTTGGCTAAAGGAGACCTGCTGCTCACGTTTGGGCGTCATATCCATACCGGCGATCACCGCATCAAACTTTTTGAAGCGTAGGCTGGGGATCAGACTATCAAAGCTCTGGTTAGTAAATGAGCACTCCGCTTGCATCTCTTTGCAGACCGCGTTGGCGACATCAATATCGAAACCAACAATTTTATTATCGGCATCGACAAACTCATAGGGCGCATAGGTGGCGGAGGTGCCAAAATGTAATGTTCTGGCGGAAACGGAAGCGGCGTGAACGGAGAGGCTGGCTAACAGCATGACAATAAGTTTTTTTTTCATCTTGATCCCTGATATCAATTGGATGTTGTGGTCACCGTGCTATTCTTTTTTTGGCGCAGGGTGCTATTCTGATTCTGTGCCTTTAGGCGTGGCGTGAAAAGTTTTTTGTTGCATAGCGCACGCTTTGCTCGTTTTTTGTCTTGTTTGGTGATTTAATCAGCATTCAAACAAAAATCGCGAAAAAATGCGTTCAGGGGCTTGCAGCTAAATGGATTTCTCGTATAATGCGCCTCCCGTAACGACGCAGAAATGCGAATTACGACAGCAACAAATTTGCGGGAATAGCTCAGTTGGTAGAGCACGACCTTGCCAAGGTCGGGGTCGCGAGTTCGAGTCTCGTTTCCCGCTCCAAAATTTGAAAGTACTTGTTAAGTACAGACCACCAATCGCAGGATTTCGAATTGCGACAAGGCGGCAACTGAATGAGTCCTCAGGAGCTTACTGAAGTAAGTGACTGAGGCGAGTGAAGGCAGCCAACGCAGTAGCGGTTCGAAAGACGAAGATTATGCGGGAATAGCTCAGTTGGTAGAGCACGACCTTGCCAAGGTCGGGGTCGCGAGTTCGAGTCTCGTTTCCCGCTCCAAAATTTGAAAGTGCTTGTTAAGCACAGACCACCAATCGCAGGATTTCGAATTGCGACAAGGCGGCAACTGAATGAGTCCTCAGGAGCTTACTGAAGTAAGTGACTCAGGCGAGTGAAGGCAGCCAACGCAGTAGCGGTTCGAAAGACGAAGATTATGCGGGAATAGCTCAGTTGGTAGAGCACGACCTTGCCAAGGTCGGGGTCGCGAGTTCGAGTCTCGTTTCCCGCTCCAATTCTTATCTACAGTAAAATTATCCACAACGAATATCGCGTTGGGGCACGTTTTGTTCCGCTTTCGTCAGATCCTTGTAAACAGACTTATCCACAGGGCGGCCCATTACTCCTGGAATGCAAAAAATTATACCTGACGCGTAGAATTTTTATAATTTACTGAAAAATATAGAAAAAATAAGATTTCAAAACGTTAGCGTTATTGACTATTCCTTTTTTCCCTCTTGAATCGCAATGTGTTTTTATTTTTATACACAGCCTGTGAATAATTCAGGCATCGCGCACCAGCCCTTTTTCAATCACCCTGACCAGGCGCTGTTTTTTCGGTAGCTGCACTTCAATGATGCAGGCGTTGCGCTTTTCAATTTGTTGCGCAATCGCCCATTCGATATGCTCATCAAGAAGTGGATGCTCACCCTTGCGGCTTTCCAGCGCCGTAATGACGGCATTACTCCACGGCGCATTCCCCAGCGCGACGGCAACATTGCGCAGCCAGCGTAAATGACCAATGCGCCGAATCGCAGAACCTTCAGTGACTTTCAGAAACTGCGCTTCGCTCCAGCTAAACAACTCAACCAAATCTGGGTTATGCAGCGCCTTGCGTGGGCTAAAATCTGCTTCGTCGGTCAACTGAGAGTAACGATTCCACGGACAGATAAGCTGGCAGTCATCGCAGCCGTAAATACGGTTACCTATCAGTGGGCGAAATGCTTCCGGAATAGCGCCTTCCAGCTCAATGGTGAGATAAGAAATACAGCGCCGCGCGTCCACCGTATACGGTTCGACAATCGCCCCGGTCGGGCAAATGGTCATACAGGCGACGCATTTGCCGCAACCTTCCTCGACCGGCTGGTCGACCGGCAGCGGTAAATCAATCAGCAGTTCCCCCAGGAAAAAGAATGAGCCCGCCTCCCGATTAAGGATAAGTGAGTGCTTACCTGTCCAGCCAAGTCCGGCTTTTTCCGCTAATGGGCGTTCAAGAATAGGCGCAGAGTCGACAAACGGTCTAAAATTCAGCGAACCGCAGTACTGCTGGATCTGCTCGCCCAGTTTTTTAAGGCGGCTGCGTAATAGCTTGTGATAATCACGCCCCAGCGCATATCGGCTAACGTAGCCCAGCGTGGGATCCTTCAACGTACTGGCAAACGCGGCGTTGGCGGGCAGATAGTTCATGCGCACGCTGATGACACGTAGCGTACCGGGTAAGAGTTCATGAGGCCGGGCGCGCATCATACCGTGGCGCGCCATCCATGCCATCTCGCCGTGGTATTGTTTGTCCAGCCACGCCTGCAGCGCAGGTTCGGATGCGCGCAGATCGGTATCAGTAATACCGACCTGCTGAAAGCCCAGCTCCAGCCCCCACTGCTTAATATTTTGCGCTAACTGATTGAGATCGAGGGGCTTTGACATGATGGACCATAACATGAAGAAAAACCCTGTAAGTATACCACACTCCATTTGGCCCGCCGATGACATCAAACGGCTGGAACGCGATGCGGCGGATGCCTTCGGACTCACACTCTATGAATTGATGCTGCGCGCTGGCGACGCGGCATTTCGGGTAGCCCGTGACAGTTACCCTGACGCCCGACACTGGCTGGTGTTGTGTGGTCATGGCAACAACGGCGGCGATGGTTACGTCGTGGCGCGACTAGCGCAAGCGGCGGGCATTAGCGTAACGTTGCTGGCGCAGGAGAGCGACAAACCGTTGCCTGAAGAAGCGGCGCAGGCGCGCGATGCCTGGCTGAATGCCGGCGGCATTATCCATGCTGCCGATATTATCTGGCCGGAAGCGACGGATCTAATTATCGACGCGCTGCTTGGCACCGGTATAGCCCAGGCGCCGCGCGACCCGGTAGCCGGTCTGATTGAACAGGCGAACGCCCATCCTGCGCCGGTTGTCGCCGTCGATATCCCGTCAGGCCTGCTGGCGCAAACGGGCGCCACGCCTGGCGCGGTGATAAGCGCCGCGCATACGGTCACGTTTATCGCCCTGAAACCAGGCCTGCTGACCGGCAAAGCGCGTGACGTTACCGGCATATTGCATTATGACGCGTTGGGACTGGAAGGCTGGCTGGCGAGCCAGACGCCGCCGCTCCGGCGTTTTGACGCGACGCAGTTGGGGCAATGGCTAACGCCGCGTCGACCGACCTCGCATAAGGGCGATCATGGTCGTCTGGCGATTATTGGAGGCGACCAGGGAACAGCGGGCGCAATTCGGATGGCTGGCGAGGCGGCGCTGCGTACGGGAGCTGGCTTGGTCAGAGTACTGACCCGCGGTGAAAACATCGCGCCGTTGCTGACGGCCCGCCCGGAACTGATGGTACATGAACTCACGCCTCAGTCGCTGGAAGAGAGCCTGACCTGGGCTGACGTTGTGGTGATCGGCCCGGGGCTTGGACAGCAGGAATGGGGCAAAAAAGCCTTACAGAAAGTAGAAAACGTCCGTAAACCTATGCTGTGGGATGCGGATGCGTTGAACCTACTGGCAATCAATCCTGATAAACGTCACAATCGCGTGATTACGCCGCATCCGGGAGAGGCGGCCCGCCTGTTAGGATGTTCTGTGGCAGAAATTGAAAGTGATCGCTTACTTTCAGCACAGCGTCTGGTAAAACGGTATGGAGGCGTGGTCGTGTTAAAAGGCGCAGGAACGATTATCGCCGCTGAACACCACCCTCTGGCTATCATTGACGCTGGTAATGCAGGGATGGCGAGCGGCGGGATGGGCGATGTCCTGTCCGGCATCATCGGCGCATTGCTCGGACAGAAGTTTACCCCGTATGATGCGGCATGTGTGGGATGTGTGGCTCACGGCGCGGCGGCGGACTTACTGGCAGCGCGTTATGGCGCTCGCGGCATGTTGGCGACCGATCTTTTTACTACGCTGCGGCGTATTGTTAACCCTGATGTGATTGACGTAAACCATGATGAATCGAGTAATTCCGCTACCTGACGAACAGGCGACGCTAGACCTGGGGCAACGGGTAGCCAACGCCTGCGATGGCGCGACCGTTATTTATCTGTATGGCGATTTAGGTGCCGGTAAAACGACGTTTAGCCGGGGATTTTTACAGGCGTTAGGCCATAACGGTAATGTAAAAAGCCCCACCTATACGCTGGTAGAGCCTTATGCGCTTGATAACATGATGGTATATCACTTCGACTTATACCGTCTTGCGGACCCGGAGGAGCTGGAGTTTATGGGCATTCGCGATTATTTCGCCAACGACGCCATTTGTCTGGTGGAGTGGCCGCAACAAGGTAAAGGCGTTCTCCCCGACCCGGACGTCGAAATCCATATTGATTACCAGGCGCAGGGGCGTGAGGCTCGCGTAAGCGCGGTATCCTCATCGGGTCATTCGTTACTGGCGCGTTTAGCCGATTAGCTATAAAGGTGGCGGGATGATTTATCGCATCAAAAATGCCGTAATAGCAGCCTTAATCCTGCTGTGCGCGCAGGCGGGCGCCGCCAGTCTCTCTGATATTCAGGTTTCCAACGGCGAGCAGCAGGCGCGCATTACGCTGAGTTTTATCGGCGAGCCGGAATATGCTTACTCACAGGACGGTAAACGTACCGTGGCGCTGGATATCAGGCAGACCGGCGTGATTCAGGGGCTGCCGCTTCAGTTTAGCGGTAACAATCTGGTAAAAACGATCCGTGCTGGAACGCCGAAAGATGCGCAATCTTTACGGTTGCTTGTCGATCTGACGGAAAATGGTAAAACCGAGGCGGTGAAGCGGCAAAACGGCGGCAACTATACGGTCGTTTTCACCATTAATGCCGATGTTCCGCCGCCACCGCCGCCTGTCGTCGCGAAACGGGTTGAAAGCGCGCCTCGCCCGACGGAGCCGGCCCGTAATCCGTTTAAATCTTCTGATGATCGCCTGACCGGCGTAACCAGCAGCAATACCGTTACGCGGCCTGCGGCGCGCGCGTCGGCAGGCGCTGGCGATAAAGTGGTGATTGCTATTGATGCCGGACATGGAGGCCAGGATCCCGGTGCGATAGGCCCGGGCGGTACGCGCGAGAAAAATGTCACCATCGCCATCGCGCGTAAGTTACGCACATTACTGAATAACGATCCGATGTTTAAAGGCGTGCTGACGCGTGACGGCGACTATTTTATTTCGGTGATGGGGCGGTCTGACGTGGCGCGTAAGCAAAACGCCAACTTCCTTGTCTCTATTCATGCGGATGCCGCGCCAAATCGCGACGCCACCGGTGCCTCCGTCTGGGTATTGTCCAATCGTCGCGCGAACAGCGAAATGGCAAACTGGCTTGAGCAGCATGAGAAGCAATCCGAACTGTTAGGCGGCGCTGGCGATGTGCTGGCGAACAGTCAGTCAGACCCTTACCTGAGCCAGGCGGTACTGGATTTGCAATTCGGTCATTCGCAGCGGGTAGGGTATGATGTGGCGACGAACGTACTAAGCCAACTGGACGGCGTGGGGGCGCTGCATAAACGTCGCCCGGAACACGCGAGCCTGGGCGTGCTGCGTTCGCCGGATATCCCGTCCATTTTGGTGGAGACGGGTTTTATCAGTAATCACGGCGAAGAACGATTGCTGGCGAGCGAACGCTATCAGCAGCAGATTGCTGACGCTATATACCGGGGGTTGCGTAAGTACTTTGCAGCGCATCCGATCCAGTCTGCGCCGCAGGGCAGCCCAGGCCAGACGGCCAGTACCAACCAGCCTGGCGCCATAACTGCCGCGAATTAAGGAGATTTCATGCCGATTCAGGTTCTGCCGCCGCAGCTTGCGAACCAAATCGCCGCTGGCGAAGTGGTGGAACGCCCTGCGTCGGTTGTTAAAGAGCTGGTAGAGAATAGTCTGGATGCAGGCGCTACCCGCGTTGATATCGACATCGAGCGTGGCGGCGCGAAGCTTATTCGTATTCGCGACAATGGCTGCGGCATTAAAAAAGAGGAGCTGGCGCTGGCGCTGGCCCGTCATGCCACCAGTAAAATCGCCTCGCTTGACGATCTGGAAGCGATTATCAGTCTGGGATTTCGCGGCGAAGCGCTGGCCAGTATCAGTTCGGTCTCGCGTTTGACGCTAACGTCGCGCACGGCGGAGCAGGCGGAAGCCTGGCAGGCGTATGCGGAAGGGCGCGACATGGACGTGACGGTAAAACCCGCCGCGCACCCGGTCGGCACCACCCTGGAAGTTCTGGATCTCTTTTATAATACGCCCGCCCGGCGCAAATTCATGCGTACCGAAAAAACGGAATTTAATCATATCGATGAGATCATCCGTCGTATTGCATTGGCCCGTTTTGACGTCACGCTTAACCTGTCGCACAACGGCAAATTGGTACGGCAGTATCGCGCTGTCGCAAAGGACGGGCAAAAAGAGCGCCGGTTAGGCGCCATCTGCGGCACGCCGTTTCTCGAACATGCACTGGCGATCGAGTGGCAGCATGGCGATCTGACCCTGCGCGGCTGGGTCGCCGATCCGAATCACACCACCACGGCGTTAACGGAGATCCAGTACTGTTATGTGAATGGCCGCATGATGCGCGACCGCTTGATCAACCATGCCATTCGCCAGGCCTGTGAAGATAAACTGGGCGCGGACCAACAGCCTGCGTTTGTGTTGTATCTGGAGATTGACCCGCATCAGGTGGATGTCAATGTTCATCCCGCCAAGCACGAAGTGCGTTTTCATCAATCCCGGCTGGTGCACGACTTCATCTATCAAGGGGTGCTGAGCGTTCTACAACAGCAGACGGAAACGACGCTGCCGCTGGAGGAGATTGCGCCAGCGCCGCGGCATGTCCCGGAAAACCGTATCGCCGCCGGGCGCAACCATTTTGCTGTACCCGCCGAGCCAACTGCGGCGCGCGAGCCCGCGACACCGCGTTATTCCGGCGGCGCATCGGGCGGCAACGGCGGGCGTCAGTCCGCAGGTGGTTGGCCGCACGCGCAGCCAGGTTATCAGAAGCAGCAGGGCGAGGTTTATCGCGCGCTTTTACAGACGCCGGCGACGAGCCCCGCGCCGGAGCCGGTTGCGCCTGCGCTTGACGGACATAGCCAGAGTTTCGGTCGCGTACTGACGATAGTCGGCGGTGACTGCGCGTTGCTGGAACACGCGGGGACTATCCAGCTCTTGTCGCTGCCGGTTGCGGAGCGTTGGCTGCGTCAGGCGCAGCTTACACCGGGTCAAAGTCCGGTTTGCGCGCAGCCGTTGCTGATTCCGCTGCGTTTAAAAGTGAGCGCCGATGAAAAAGCCGCGCTGCAAAAAGCCCAATCTTTGTTGGGAGAATTGGGTATTGAATTTCAGTCAGATGCGCAGCATGTGACCATTCGGGCGGTGCCTTTACCCTTACGACAACAAAATTTACAAATCTTGATTCCTGAACTGATAGGCTACCTGGCGCAGCAGACCACATTTGCAACGGTCAATATTGCACAATGGATAGCGCGTAATGTGCAGAGCGAACATCCGCAGTGGTCGATGGCGCAGGCCATATCGCTGCTGGCGGATGTTGAGCGGCTATGTCCGCAGCTGGTAAAAGCGCCGCCGGGTGGCCTGTTACAACCTGTTGATTTACATTCGGCGATGAACGCCCTGAAGCATGAATGATGTAAGCAAGGCGAGCCTGCCTAAGGCGATATTTTTGATGGGGCCGACGGCCTCCGGCAAAACGGCGCTGGCGATAGAACTGCGTAAAGTTTTGCCAGTAGAGTTGATAAGCGTTGATTCCGCCCTCATTTATCGGGGAATGGATATTGGCACGGCTAAGCCGAATGCCGATGAGCTGAAAGCGGCGCCGCATCGACTGCTGGATATACGCGACCCGTCGCAGGCGTATTCGGCGGCGGATTTTCGCCGCGACGCGTTAGCGCAAATGGCGGAGATCACCGCTGCGGGGCGTATCCCGCTGTTAGTGGGCGGTACCATGCTGTATTTTAAGGCATTGCTGGAAGGGTTATCGCCGCTGCCTTCAGCAGATCCGGAAGTCAGATCCCGGATAGAGCAGCAAGCAGCGGAGCTTGGATGGGAGGCGTTGCATCAGCAACTTCAGGAGATAGATCCGGTTGCCGCCGCGCGAATTCATCCAAATGATCCGCAAAGACTTTCCCGGGCACTGGAAGTTTTTTTCATTTCGGGTAAAACTTTAACGGAGCTAACGCAAACGTCAGGAGACGCGCTACCGTACCAGGTGCATCAGTTCGCTATCGCCCCGGCGAGCCGTGAACTGCTCCATCAGCGCATTGAACTGCGTTTTCATCAGATGTTGGCTTCAGGTTTTGAAGCAGAAGTCCGGGCGCTTTTTGCCCGAGGAGATTTGCATACGGACTTGCCTTCCATCCGTTGTGTGGGATACCGCCAGATGTGGTCATACATTGAGGGCGAAATCTCATATGATGAAATGGTTTATAGAGGTGTTTGCGCCACGAGACAGTTGGCGAAGCGCCAGATGACCTGGTTGCGCGGTTGGGAAGGGGTGCGCTGGCTTGACAGTGAGAATCCCGATCGGGCGCGAAAAGAAGTATTACAGGTTGTTGGTGCTATCGCAGACTGAATGTGTACAATTGAGACGTATCGTGCGCAATTTTTCAGAATCGAAAGGTTCAAAGTACAAATAAGCATATAAGGAAAAGAGAATGGCTAAGGGGCAATCTTTACAAGACCCGTTCCTGAACGCATTGCGTCGGGAACGTGTTCCAGTTTCTATTTATTTGGTGAATGGTATTAAGCTGCAAGGTCAAATCGAGTCCTTTGATCAGTTCGTGATCCTGTTGAAAAACACGGTCAGCCAGATGGTTTATAAGCACGCGATTTCTACTGTTGTCCCGTCTCGCCCGGTTTCCCATCACAGCAACAATGCCGGTGGCGGCGCCAGCAATAACTACCATCACGGTAGCAACGCGCAGGGTTCTACTGCGCAACAGGACAGCGAAGAGACTGAATAAGTTCACGCGCTGTTTATCCATGTCGGGGGCGTCGGATAATCGCCCCCGCTGGTTATTAAGAGGGTTTACGCTTGTTTGACCGTTATGATGCCGGTGAGCAGGCGGTACTGGTACACATCTATTTTTCGCAAGACAAAGATATGGAAGACCTCCAGGAGTTTGAATCTCTGGTCTCTTCCGCCGGTGTCGAAGCAATGCAGGTGATTACCGGTAGCCGTAAAGCACCGCACCCGAAGTACTTTGTAGGTGAAGGTAAGGCAGTTGAAATTGCGGAAGCCGTGAAAGCGACTGGCGCAGCGGTCGTATTGTTTGATCATGCATTGAGTCCAGCCCAGGAGCGAAACCTGGAGCGTTTGTGCGAGTGCCGGGTTATCGATCGCACCGGTCTTATCTTAGATATTTTTGCCCAACGTGCGCGTACCCATGAAGGTAAGTTGCAGGTTGAGCTGGCACAGCTACGCCATCTGGCTACGCGTCTGGTGCGTGGCTGGACCCACCTTGAACGTCAGAAAGGCGGGATTGGTTTGCGCGGTCCGGGTGAAACCCAGCTCGAAACCGACCGTCGTTTACTGCGTAATCGCATTGTGCAGATTCAGTCGCGCCTGGAGAAAGTTGAGAAGCAACGTGAGCAGGGGCGGCAGTCGCGCATCAAGGCCGACGTTCCGACGGTATCGCTGGTGGGCTATACCAACGCCGGAAAATCCACCCTTTTTAATCAGATCACTGAAGCGCGGGTCTATGCGGCAGATCAGCTATTTGCGACGCTGGACCCCACGTTACGTCGTATTGATGTAGCGGATGTCGGTGAAACCGTTCTGGCGGATACGGTAGGCTTTATCCGCCATTTACCGCACGACCTGGTGGCTGCCTTTAAAGCTACCCTGCAGGAGACGCGTCAGGCGACGCTGCTGCTGCATGTGGTCGATGCGGCGGATGTTCGTGTGCAGGAAAACATCGAGGCGGTAAACACCGTTCTTGAAGAGATTGACGCTCACGAAATCCCCACCTTAATGGTGATGAACAAAATCGATATGCTGGACGACTTTGAACCGCGTATCGACAGAGATGAAGAGAATAAACCCATCCGCGTTTGGCTTTCAGCGCAAAGCGGCGTGGGAATACCACAGCTTTTTCAGGCTTTGACGGAGCGTCTTTCCGGCGAGGTGGCGCAGCATACGCTGCGTTTGCCGCCGCAGGAAGGGCGTCTGAGAAGCCGGTTTTATCAGCTTCAGGCAATAGAAAAAGAGTGGATGGAGGAAGACGGTAGCGTCAGTCTGCAGGTACGAATGCCGATTGTCGACTGGCGTCGCCTCTGTAAACAAGAACCGGAGTTGATCGAATACGTGATCTAGACGCGAAGTCATTCAGGTCGTATTGAAGCGGTAGCTGAGAGAATTTCAGGAGCTCACAACGAAGTGACCTGGGGTAAAAAAGCCGCCACTCAAGACGCAGCCTGAAAGATGATGTCTGTAACGGCGGTTCGTCTGAAGCATGGAGTAATTTCGCCTTATCCTCTGAGGTCGAAAGACAACGGGGATCACCGCATAACAAATATGGAGCACAAACATGGCGTGGAATCAGCCCGGTAATAACGGACAGGACCGCGACCCGTGGGGAAGCAGCAAACCTGGCAGCAACTCTGGGGGAAATGGAAACAAAGGTGGCCGCGATCAGGGACCTCCCGATCTGGATGATATCTTCCGTAAGCTGAGTAAAAAACTCGGTGGTTTTGGGGGCGGTAAAGGCACCGGTTCCGGCGGCGGTAGCTCATCGCAAGGCCCGCGTCCGCAACTGGGAGGCCGTATTGTCGCCATCGCGGCGGCGGCAGTAGTCATTATCTGGGCGGCCAGCGGTTTTTATACCATTAAAGAAGCCGAGCGCGGCGTTGTGACGCGTTTTGGTAAATTCAGCCATCTGGTAGAGCCAGGTCTGAACTGGAAGCCGACATTTATTGACGACGTTACGCCGGTGAACGTCGAAGCGGTGCGCGAACTGGCGGCGTCAGGCGTGATGCTGACGTCTGATGAAAACGTCGTGCGCGTTGAAATGAACGTGCAATACCGCGTCACCGATCCGCAGAAATATCTGTTTAGCGTGACCAGCCCGGACGATAGCCTGCGTCAGGCCACCGACAGCGCGCTGCGTGGCGTCATTGGTAAATACACGATGGATCGCATCCTGACCGAAGGTCGTACCGTTATTCGTAGCGATACCCAACGCGAGCTGGAAGAGACTATCAAACCGTACAACATGGGGATTACCCTGCTGGACGTGAACTTCCAGGCTGCGCGCCCGCCGGAAGAGGTGAAAGCCGCCTTTGACGACGCGATTGCCGCACGTGAAAACGAGCAGCAGTACATTCGTGAAGCGGAAGCGTATACCAACGAAGTTCAGCCGCGCGCCAACGGTCAGGCGCAGCGTATTCTGGAAGAGGCACGCGCCTATAAAACCCAGACTATCCTGGAAGCGCAGGGTGAAGTCGCCCGGTTTGCGAAGATTTTGCCGGAATATAAAGCCGCGCCGCAGATTACACGCGAGCGTCTGTATATTGAAACGATGGAAAAAGTGCTGAGCCATACCCGTAAAGTACTGGTTAACGACAAGAGCGGTAATTTAATGGTGCTGCCGTTAGATCAGATGCTGAAAGGCGGGAATGCGCCGGCGGCAAAGAGCGACAATAGCGCCAGCAACCTGCTGCGCCTGCCGCCGTCCACAAAGTCTAACGCCAGCGGAGCAAGCAACACGTCGTCCTCAAATCAGGGCGATATTATGGACCAACGCCGCGCGAATGCGCAGCGTAACGACTACCAGCGTCAGGGGGAATAACGATGCGTAAGTCAGTTATTGCGATTATCATCATCGTGCTGGTAGTGCTCTACATGTCCGTCTTTGTGGTCAAAGAGGGCGAGCGCGGCATTACGCTGCGTTTTGGTAAAGTTCTGCGTGACGATGAGAACAAACCGCTGGTTTACGCGCCGGGTCTGCACTTTAAGATCCCGTTTATTGAATCAGTGAAAATGCTTGATGCGCGTATCCAGACGATGGATAACCAGGCCGATCGCTTTGTGACTAAAGAGAAGAAAGACCTGATTGTCGACTCCTACATCAAATGGCGTATCAGCGACTTTAGCCGTTACTATCTGGCGACCGGCGGCGGCGATATTTCGCAAGCCGAAGTGCTGTTAAAACGTAAGTTCTCGGACCGTTTGCGTTCTGAGATTGGTCGCCTGGACGTAAAAGACATCGTGACCGATTCTCGTGGTCGTCTGACTCTGGAGGTGCGCGACGCGCTGAACTCCGGTTCAGCCGGTACCGATGATGAAGTAGCGACCCCGGCGGCGGATGACGCGATTGCCGAAGCGGCGGAACGCGTCACGGCGGAAACCAAAGGTAAAGTACCGGTCATCAACCCGAACAGTATGGCGGCGTTGGGTATCGAAGTGGTCGATGTGCGTATTAAGCAGATCAACCTGCCGACCGAGGTTTCTGAGGCGATTTACAACCGTATGCGCGCCGAGCGTGAAGCGGTCGCGCGTCGTCATCGCTCACAAGGTCAGGAAGAAGCGGAAAAACTGCGTGCGGCTGCTGACTATGAGGTGACGAAAACTCTGGCGGAAGCCGAGCGTCAGGGGCGTATCATGCGTGGTGAAGGTGATGCTGAAGCCGCGAAGCTGTTTGCCGACGCGTTCAGCCAGGACCCTGATTTCTACGCGTTCATTCGTAGTCTGCGCGCTTACGAGAAGAGCTTCGAAGGTAATCAGGACGTGATGGTACTGAGCCCGGACAGCGATTTCTTCCGCTACATGAAGACACCGAGTTCGACGACACGCTAAAATAGCGTCAGCGGTTTTAGACCAGCAAAACCACCGCATCCAAAGGATGCCGGTGGTTTTCTTTTATAAGGGCGATAAATGAATTCAACAATCTGGTTGGCGCTTGCTCTGGTATTAGTCCTCGAAGGGCTGGGACCGATGCTGTATCCCGGCGCATGGAAAAAAATGGTTTCGGCACTGGCGCAACTGCCGGAAAATGTTTTACGTCGTTTTGGCGGCGGACTTGTGGTCGCGGGAGTTGTGGTCTACTACATGTTGAGGAAAACGATTGGCTGAGCAAAAAGTGGTCGGATTTGCCGCAGATTGAGTGCAAAAAGTGCTGTATATCTGAAAAAGCGATGGTAGAATCCATTTTTAAGCAAACGGTGATTTTGAAAAATGGGTAACAACGTCGTCGTACTGGGCACCCAATGGGGTGACGAAGGTAAAGGAAAGATCGTCGATCTTCTGACTGAACGGGCTAAATATGTTGTACGCTACCAGGGCGGTCACAACGCAGGCCATACTCTCGTAATCAACGGTGAAAAAACCGTTCTCCATCTTATTCCATCAGGTATTCTTCGCGAGAATGTAACCAGCATCATCGGTAACGGTGTTGTGCTGTCTCCGAGCGCGCTGATGAAAGAGATGAAAGAACTGGAAGACCGTGGCATCCCCGTTCGTGAGCGTCTGCTGCTGTCTGAAGCCTGTCCGCTGATCCTTGATTATCACGTTGCGCTGGATAACGCGCGTGAGAAAGCGCGTGGCGCGAAAGCGATCGGCACCACCGGGCGTGGAATCGGGCCTGCTTATGAAGATAAAGTGGCACGTCGCGGTCTGCGTGTTGGTGACCTTTTCGACAAAGAAACCTTCGCTGAAAAACTGAAAGAAGTGATGGAATATCACAACTTCCAGTTGGTTAACTACTACAAAGTTGAAGCGGTTGATTACCAGAAAGTTCTGGATGATACGATGGCTGTTGCCGACATCCTGACTTCTATGGTTGTTGACGTTTCGGACCTGCTCGACCAGGCGCGTCAGCGTGGCGATTTCGTCATGTTTGAAGGTGCGCAGGGTACCCTGCTGGATATCGACCACGGTACTTATCCGTACGTAACTTCTTCTAACACCACAGCAGGTGGCGTGGCGACCGGTTCCGGCCTGGGCCCGCGTTATGTTGATTACGTTCTGGGTATCCTCAAAGCTTACTCCACTCGTGTAGGTGCAGGTCCGTTCCCGACCGAACTGTTTGATGAAACCGGCGAGTTCCTCTGCAAGCAGGGTAACGAATACGGCGCCACTACCGGCCGTCGTCGTCGTACCGGCTGGCTGGACACCGTTGCCGTTCGTCGTGCGGTACAGCTGAACTCCCTGTCTGGCTTCTGCCTGACCAAACTGGACGTGCTGGATGGCCTGAAAGAGGTGAAACTCTGCGTGGCTTACCGTATGCCGGATGGTCGCGAAGTGACTACCACTCCGCTGGCAGCTGACGACTGGAAAGGTGTAGAGCCGATTTACGAAACCATGCCGGGCTGGTCTGAATCCACCTTCGGCGTGAAAGATCGTAGCGGCCTGCCGCAGGCGGCGCTGAACTACATCAAACGTATCGAAGAACTGACCGGCGTGCCGATTGATATTATTTCTACCGGCCCCGATCGTACTGAGACGATGATTCTGCGCGACCCGTTCGACGCGTAAATCTGGTACGCCTGGCAGATATTTTGCTTGCCGGGCTAACAGTGTGATACATTGCTGTGTCGGGTAAGCCATTACGCTATCCGACACAGTGCTAAATCCTCGCTTTTTTCCTTCCCCGAACTGAAATAAATTAGCGACACAGCTTGTGGCTGGTTTATCATCAATACAGATAAGTTATATCCCGTTTTCCCTTTTCCTGAGGTTGATGTGCAGTTAACGAGTTTCACCGATTACGGCTTACGTGCGCTAATCTATATGGCGTCGTTACCAGATGGACGAATGACCAGCATTTCTGAGGTGACAGAAGTCTACGGCGTGTCCCGTAATCATATGGTCAAAATTATCAATCAGCTTAGCCGGGCGGGCTTTGTCACCGCCGTTCGGGGAAAAAATGGCGGTATCCGCCTGGGTAAACCGGCTAATACTATTTGTATTGGCGATGTGGTGCGTGAGCTGGAACCCTTATCACTGGTCAACTGTAGCAGCGAATTTTGCCACATCACCCCTGCCTGTCGTCTGAAACAGGCGCTTTCTAAGGCCGTGCAGAGTTTTCTCAAGGAGCTGGATAACTACACGCTTGCCGATTTGGTTGAAGAGAATCAACCGCTTTATAAATTATTACTGGTGGAGTGAAGTAAACTTCATTAGAGATGACAATGGAGGAACCTCAATGTCACAAGATCCTTTCCAGGAACGCGAAGCAGAAAAATACGCGAATCCTATCCCGAGCCGGGAATTTATCCTCGAACATTTAACGAAACGTGAAAAACCGGCCAGTCGCGAAGAACTGGCCGTAGAACTGAATATTGAAGGCGAAGAGCAGCTTGAAGCCTTGCGTCGCCGCCTGCGCGCGATGGAGCGCGATGGACAACTGGTCTTTACTCGCCGCCAGTGCTATGCGCTGCCGGAACGCCTCGACCTGCTGAAAGGCACCGTGATCGGTCATCGTGATGGTTACGGTTTCTTACGTGTCGAAGGCCGCAAAGACGATCTGTATCTTTCCAGCGAGCAGATGAAAACCTGTATTCATGGCGATCAGGTGCTGGCGCAGCCGCTGGGCGCCGATCGTAAAGGTCGCCGCGAAGCGCGTATCGTCCGTGTACTGGTACCGAAAACCAGTCAGATAGTCGGGCGTTATTTCACCGATGCGGGCGTCGGCTTTGTAGTGCCGGACGACAGCCGTCTCAGCTTCGACATTCTTATCCCGCCAGAAGACGTCATGGGCGCGCGGATGGGGTTCGTGGTCGTGGTTGAACTGACCCAACGTCCAACTCGCCGTACTAAAGCGGTAGGGAAAATCGTCGAAGTGCTGGGCGACAATATGGGCACCGGTATGGCGGTTGATATGGCGCTGCGTACCCATGAAATACCTTACATCTGGCCGCAGGCGGTAGAGCAGCAGGTCGCCGGGCTGAAAGAAGAGGTGCCGGAAGAGGCGAAAGTCGGTCGTGTCGATCTGCGCGATTTGCCGCTGGTCACTATTGATGGCGAAGATGCCCGTGACTTTGACGACGCGGTTTACTGTGAGAAAAAACGCGGCGGCGGCTGGCGTTTGTGGGTCGCTATTGCTGACGTGAGCTATTATGTACGGCCGCCAACGCCGTTGGATCGCGAGGCGCGCAATCGCGGCACGTCGGTTTACTTCCCGTCACAGGTTGTCCCAATGTTGCCGGAGGTGCTCTCCAACGGCCTGTGTTCGCTAAACCCGCAGGTTGACAGGCTGTGTATGGTCTGTGAAATGACCATCTCGGCGAAAGGTCGGCTGACCGGCTACAAATTCTATGAAGCGGTGATGAGCTCCCATGCGCGTCTGACCTATACCAAAGTCTGGCATATGCTGCAGGGCGATCAGGATCTGCGTGAACAATATGCGCCGCTGGTGAAGCATATTGAAGAGCTGCACAACCTCTACAAAGTGCTGGATAAAGCGCGTGAAGAGCGCGGGGGGATCTCGTTTGAGAGCGAAGAGGCGAAGTTTATCTTTAACGCCGAACGTCGCATTGAGCGTATCGAACAGACCCAGCGTAATGACGCGCATAAGCTTATCGAAGAGTGCATGATCATGGCGAATATCTCGGCGGCGCGCTTTGTCGAAAAAGCTAAAGAGCCGGCGCTATTCCGTATTCATGATAAGCCCACCACCGAAGCGATCACCTCATTCCGCTCCGTACTGGCGGAGCTGGGGTTGGAGCTGCCGGGCGGAAATAAACCGGAACCGCGCGATTATGCCGAACTGCTTGGATCGATTGCCGACCGGCCGGACGCCGAAATGCTGCAAACTATGCTGCTGCGTTCAATGAAGCAGGCGATTTACGATCCGGAAAACCGCGGGCACTTTGGCCTGGCGTTGCAGTCTTATGCGCACTTTACCTCGCCGATTCGCCGCTATCCGGATCTTTCTTTGCACCGCGCCATTAAGTACCTGCTGGCGAAAGAGCAAGGGAACAAGGGCAACACCACAGAAACGGGCGGTTATCACTACTCGATGGAAGAGATGTTGCAGCTCGGTCAGCACTGTTCGATGGCGGAACGCCGCGCTGATGAAGCGACGCGTGATGTCTCCGACTGGCTGAAATGTGACTTTATGCTGGATCAGGTAGGCAACGTCTTTAAGGGCGTGATTGCCAGCGTCACCGGTTTCGGCTTCTTTGTCCGTCTTGATGAACTGTTTATCGATGGGCTGGTACACGTTTCCTCACTGGATAACGATTACTATCGCTTCGATCAGGTAGGGCAACGTCTGATTGGCGAGTCCGGCGGGCAGACATATCGCCTGGGCGACCGGGTCGAGGTACGCGTCGAAGCGGTGAATATGGACGAACGGAAAATTGACTTTAGCCTGATCTCCAGCGAGCGCGCACCGCGTAACGTCGGCAAAACGGCGCGTGAAAAAGCGAAAAAAGGTGAAAGTAAAAACGCCGGTAAACGTCGTCAGGTAGGTAAAAAAGTTAACTTCGAGCCTGATAGCGCCTTCCGCGGCGAGAAAAAAGCGAAGCCGAAAGCAGCGAAGAAAGACGCGAGAAAAGCAAAAAAGCCATCGGCTAAAACGCAGAAAATAGCCGCAGCGACCAAAGCGAAGCGTGCGGCGAAGAAAAAAGCGGCAGAGTGAGCAATACCCTCTTCAAACAGAAGAGGGTGAATTATCTGTAGGCCGGGCAAGCGTAGCGCCCCCGGCAAAACGTAAACAATGAGTACATTAATGAGCGAAATGATTTACGGCATCCACGCAGTGCAGGCCCTGCTGGAGCGCGCCCCTGAACGTTTTCAGGAAGTCTTTATTTTAAAAGGCCGTGAAGATAAACGTCTGTTGCCGCTGATTCACGCCCTTGAGTCCCAGGGCGTGGTTATCCAGCTGGCAAACCGCCAATATCTCGACGAGAAAAGCGACGGTGCCGTGCATCAGGGCATTATCGCTCGTGTGAAACCAGGCCGGCAGTATCAGGAAAACGATCTGCCGGATCTGATCGCATTACACGATCGCCCTTTTTTGTTGATCCTCGATGGCGTCACCGATCCGCATAATCTTGGCGCCTGTCTGCGCAGCGCCGATGCCGCTGGCGTACATGCGGTAATCGTGCCGAAAGACCGCTCCGCGCAACTTAACGCGACGGCGAAGAAAGTCGCCTGCGGCGCAGCGGAAAGCGTGCCGTTGATCCGCGTCACCAACCTGGCGCGCACGATGCGCATGTTGCAGGAAGAGAATATCTGGATTGTCGGGACGGCGGGCGAGGCTGACCATACGCTGTATCAGAGCAAAATGCCTGGCCGCATGGCGCTGGTCATGGGCGCAGAAGGTGAAGGTATGCGTCGTCTGACCCGTGAGCACTGCGATGAGCTGATCAGCATTCCTATGGCTGGTAGCGTGTCGTCGCTGAATGTCTCTGTGGCGACCGGGATTTGTCTGTTTGAAGCCGTTCGCCAGCGAACCTGACGCTAATAGTATTTTTTAAGAAAATAACCATCCATAATCGGATGGTTTTTTTTTATCTTTGGCTGGTAATATAAAAAGCAAAACCTACCCTGTAACTCCCTTTATTTATAAAAAAGAGATAGAGATAATAATATGGCATGGACTCCACGGACGCTGGCGGATGCGTTAAACAACATCGCCGAATTAGATATTGATATAGAAAATAATGAATCTTCATTAATAATAAAAATGAATGATTATGGCGATTTACCACTGACGGTTTTATTTACCTCGCAACAAATAGTTATCGAGACTTATATCTGTCCGGTAAATACGATTAGAGATACCGCGGAATTTAATCTTTTCTTGCTGAGAAATCAGAAGGTTTTACCGCTGTCTTCGGTCGGTATTACTCAGGTAAAACAGGAGGAATATTATGTCGCTTTTGGCGCGCTGTCGTTAAATTCGTCGCTTGCCGACGTGATGCTGGAAATCACCACGCTTGTAGAAAATGCGTTGGATATCGCTGAAATAACACAAGTCTATTCACAGGAATAATACAGGCGGCTTACATGGGAATTTTAAAAAGTTTGTTCACGTTAGGTAAATCATTCGTTGCTCAGGCAGAGGAAGCCATTGATGAAGCACAGGGTGTACGTATGCTGGAGCAGCATATTCGCGACGCAAAAGCCGAGCTGGATAAAGCGGGTAAATCCAGAGTGGATTTATTGGCGCGGGTGAAGCTAAGCCATGACAAGCTGAATGATTTACGTGAGCGTAAAGCCAGCCTTGAAACACGGGCGTTGGCGGCAATGAGTAAGAATGTCGACGCCGCTTTACTCAACGAAGTGGCGGAAGAAATAGCCCGTCTGGAAAATGCCATTCTTGCCGAAGAACAGGTGCTGACTAATCTGGAAGCCTCTCGCGATGCGGTGGAGAAGGCCGTAACGGCGACAGGCCAGCGGATTGCGCAGTTTGAGCAGCAACTTGAAGTGGTTAAGGCGACAGAAGCCATGCAGCGCGCGCAGCAGGCGGTGACGACCTCGACCGTCGGAGCCGCGTCGAATGTGTCTACGGCGGCGGAGTCGCTTAAACGTTTACAAACGCGTCAGGCTGAACGCCAGGCCCGGCTGGATGCCGCCGCGCAGCTGGAAAAAGTCGCCAATGGACGCGACCTGGATGAAAAACTGGCGCAGGCCGGTATTGGCGCAACCAATAAAAGCAATGCTCAGGATGTGTTGGCGCGTTTACAGCGTCAACAAGGCGAATAATGCTCTTTACGTGGATTGTCAAAACCTGCCAGCGTCATTTGTCCAGACTGACCTGGCCCGCTTTGCTGGGCCTGTTTATCGGGCAGTATCTGCTTTGTTATCTGGTGCTGCGCCTGTTGCGCGAAAGCGCGTTGGTGAGCCAGTTAAGCGATTTTATCTATTACTGCTCGGTGGTGGGTTCCACATTAGGTTTTGGCGATCTTAGCCCGCAGACGGCGCCAGGACGTCTGTTCACCGCGCTGTGGCAAATTCCGGTTAGCGTCGGGTTGTTCGGCGCGTTAATGGGAAAAGTGATTGCGCAGGTACAGGGAATGTTAGCGAAAGGAATAACGGGCATGGGCGATTATCGCCATTTACACCATCATATGCTGGTGATTGGCTGGCGGGGTCATCAAACCGAAAAGATGATCTCCTTGCTGCTATATGACAAGCGGCGTGCCTTTGAACGGGTTCTGCTGTGCGAACTGGAAGATATTCAGCATCCGCTGCCGGGTAATAACTGGGTGGATTTTATCCGCATCAGCAACTTTAACGATCCGCAGGAACACCAGCGCATGGGGCTGGAGCAGTGCCAGAGCGTGATTATTTTCGCTCGTACCGATGAGCAGACCTTCACGGCGGCGCTCTCGCTGGCAGACTATGTACCCGCGCAGTGCCATATTGTGGTTTATCTGGAAGACGAGCGTTATGCCGGATTACTGGAAACCCACTGCCCGCGCATGGAGATAGTCCGTAACCTTTCCGCTGAACAACTTTCCCGTTCCATTCAGGACCCAGGATCATCGCAATCTGTCGCTTCCATTATGAATCCGATGCTGGGCGATACCGGATTCGCGCTGCCTGTCCCGGCTTCTGTCGCGCCTATGCGATACGGCGCGCTAATGCGTTATATGAAGCTTCATCATGACGCGACGGTGCTGGGGATCAGTCACTGCAAGAATGGTCGTGGTATGGAATTGAATCCGGTGATTTCAACTGAAGTCAGAGGCGGTATGTGGCTACATCTGGTCGGTAATAATCGCATTCTGGCTGAAGAGGTCGCATGGCAAGAGATAGAGGTTCCCCTATGATGCAATTTTTTCAGCGTTTGCTCGGTAAAACAAGCGCGCCAGCGCCGATTCGCGGACCATTAGGATTACATCTTAACGCCGGTTTCACGCTGGATACGCTGGCATTCCGGCTACTGGAGTCGTCGTTGCTGGTGGAGCTACCGGGTGAAAAATACACTGTCGCGGCAGCGAGTCGTATAGATTTAGGCGGCGGCAGTCAGATTTTTCGCTACTACACCTCTGGCGATGAGTTTTTGCAAATTAACACCACTGGCGGCACGGATGTTGACGACATTGATGACATCAAACTTTTTGTATATGAGGAAAGTTTCGGTATTAACGAGGAACGTCACTGGCGTTCAGCCATTGCGCCAGCGGCAATAGGGCCGATGACGCTCAACTGGCAAGAACGGCGCTGGCAGCGTTTTTTTAACCATGAAGAGCCGGGCAATATTGAACCTGTCTACATGCTGGAAAAGGTTGAAAATCAGCAGGCAGAGAAATGGGACGTTCACAATTTTACGATGGGCTTCCAGCGCCAGGTGACGGATGACGCCTGGGAGTATCTTCTATTGAACGGGGAAGAATCATTTAACGAGCGCGGTGAGCCTGAATGGGTGTTTTCACGCGCCCTTGGCGTGGATATCCCGCTCACTTCACTGACGGTTATTGGTTAAGCACATACAGGGAAATTATGCATATACTGGACGCATTACTGGCTTTCTGCGCCTATTTTTTTATTGGCGCGGCAATGGTCATTGTATTTCTTTTTATTTACTCAAAGATAACGCCGCATAATGAATGGCAGCTGATAAAAAATAACAATACTGCGGCATCGCTGGCCTTTAGCGGTACGTTGCTGGGCTATGTCATCCCCTTATCCAGCGCGGCGATAAACTCGGTCAGTATCCCGGACTATTTTGCCTGGGGCGGCATTGCGCTGGTGATTCAACTGCTGATTTATGGTTGCGTAAGGTTATACATGCCTACGCTGAGCGAAAAAATTATTCATCACAACGTGGCGGCGGGGCTATTTATGGGAACCGCAGCGCTGGCTGGCGGTATTTTTAACGCTGCCTGTATGACATGGTAACGGAAGATCATGGCAAAAAAACGAAAATCCAGAAGCACATCCGGCGTAGGCCATTCGGCAATAAGACGAATAGCCGAACCGGTTAATCCCTTTGAGCGGCAACGAAATCGCTACACGCCAAAATGCCTGACGCTGGCGATTATGGGTGGAGCGGCCTTTTTTCTCCTGAAAGGGTGCGGTGATGGCGGCAATACTGACAACGACGGCGATGGGACGTTTTACGCCACGGTGAACGACTGTATCGACGATGGCAACAGCGCCAGCGTTTGCGCTGACGGCTGGAATAATGCGAAAACAGAATTTTACGCTAATGTGCCTAAGCAATTGACGCAGGAGCGCTGTCAGTCGCAGTTTGGCGATTGCTACTTTGATATCACCGAGCGGAGCTGGGTTCCGGTATTAAGCGGCTTTTTACTCAGCCGCGCGATTCGTCAGAACCGTGATGAACAATACATCTATAGCAGCGGCGGTTCATCTTACGTCTCCCGTCCCGTCTGGCGCACCACATCCGGCGATTATGCGTGGCGCAGCGGCACAGGGAAAAGCGATACCGTGACCAGCCCTGGTTATATCACACGGAAAGCGTCCACCGTCTCCCGCGGCGGCTATGGCCGTTCTTCCAGCGCCCGCGGGCACTGGGGAGGCTAACCATGCTACGACACAACGTACCGATACGCCGGGATCTGGATAAGATCGCCTGCGATCACGGTTTTGACTTTCATGTTATCGATAACGAAATTTACTGGGATGAAAGCCGGGCCTACCGTTTTACATTACGGCAAATTGAAGAACAGATCGAAAAACCGACCGCAGAGCTTCATCAGATGTGTCTGGAGATTGTCGAGCGGGCCGTCCGGGATGAGCAGATCATGCAGCAGCTGGCGATCCCGCCATTGTACTGGGATGTCATCGCCGAAAGTTGGCGCAGCCGCGATCCTTCGCTTTACGGGCGGATGGATTTCGTCTGGTGCGGCAAAGATCCGGTTAAATTGCTGGAATACAATGCGGATACGCCGACGTCGCTCTATGAGTCCTCCTACTTTCAATGGCTATGGCTGGAGGATGCCCGTCGTAGCGGCGCCATCCCGCGTGATGCCGATCAATACAACGCGATACAGGAGCGGCTGATCGCCCGCTTCAGCGAGCTGTACAGTCGGGAACCGCTCTACTTTTGCTGTTGTGAAGATACCGACGAAGATCGCACGACGGTGCTGTACCTTCAGGATTGCGCGCAGCAGGCGGGCCAGGAAACGCGATTTATCTATATTGAAGAACTGGGGCTTGGCGTAGGCGGCGTGCTGACCGATCTGGACGATAACGTGATTCGCCGCGCCTTTAAGCTCTACCCGCTGGAGTGGATGATGCGCGACGACAACGGCCCGCTGTTGCGAAAACGTCGTGAGCAATGGATTGAGCCATTGTGGAAAAGTATTCTGAGTAACAAAGGGCTGTTGCCGTTATTGTGGCGCTTTTTCCCTGGCCATCCGAATCTGCTGCCGGCCTGGTTTGAGGGCGAAAAATCGCTCGCAGCGCCAGGTGAAAGCAGCGTGCGGAAGCCGATTTATTCACGTGAAGGCGGCAACGTCACGATTTTCGATGAGCGGCAAAATGTTATCGATCATGCCGACGGCGACTACGCTGACGAGCCGATGATTTACCAGGCGTTTCAGCCTTTGCCGCGCTTTGGCGATAGCTATACGCTGATTGGCAGTTGGATCATTGACGATGAAGCCTCCGGGATGGGGATTCGCGAGGACAATACGCTAATTACCAAAGACACCTCCCGTTTCGTCCCACATTATATTGCCGGTTAATCATACTTTTGTGATCTTGCTCTGGCGTCAATGGCGCAGTCATGACCATACTTGACTTCAGCGCCATTGAAGGAGGGAGACACCATGTCCTGGCAAACACATACCGTCTTTAATCAACCTGCTCCGCTCAATAACAGTAACTTATTCCTGTCTGATGGCGCGCTGTGTGAAGCGGTTTCCCGGGAAGGCGCGGGATGGGATAGCGATCTTCTCGCCAGCATTGGCCAACAACTGGGAACGGCAGAATCACTGGAACTGGGGCGTCTGGCGAACGCGCATCCTCCTGAGTTGCTACGTTACGATCCCCAGGGACAGCGTCTGGATGACGTTCGCTTTCATCCCGCCTGGCACCTGTTGATGCAGGGGCTTTGCGCTAATCGGGTACATAACCTGGCCTGGGAGGAAGAGGCAAGGGCGGGAAGTTTTGTCGCCCGGGCGGCGCGTTTTGTATTACATGCTCAGGTAGAAGCGGGAACACTCTGTCCTGTCACGATGACCTTTGCCGCGACACCGTTGCTATTGCAGATGCTTCCCACCACTTTCCATGACTGGCTGGCGCCGCTGCGCAGCGATCGCTACGATTCGCATTTGCTGCCGGGCGGGCAAAAACGGGGCCTGCTCATCGGCATGGGAATGACGGAAAAGCAGGGCGGATCTGACGTACTCAGTAATACGACCCACGCGGAGCGGCTGGCGGATGATTCATATCGGCTGGTGGGACATAAATGGTTTTTCTCTGTGCCGCAAAGTGATGCGCACCTCGTGTTGGCGCAGGCAAAAGGAGGACTATCCTGTTTCTTTGTGCCGCGTTTCCTGCCAGACGGGCAACGGAACTCTGTTCGTCTTGAACGCCTGAAAGATAAACTCGGTAATCGATCTAATGCCAGCGCCGAAGTCGAGTTTCAGGATGCCGTCGGCTGGCGGCTGGGAGAAGAGGGCGAAGGGATTCGGCATATCTTAAAGATGGGCGGTATGACGCGTCTTGATTGCGCGCTCGGGAGTCATGGCTTAATGCGGCGCGCATTTTCAGTCGCCATTTACCATGCTCATCAGCGTCAGGCTTTTGGTAAGCCGCTGATCGAACAACCGTTGATGCGACAAACCTTAAGTCGTATGGCGCTATGCCTGGAGGGGCAGACGGCGCTTTTGTTTCGGCTGGCGCGCGCCTGGGAGCAACGTCGCGAGGCGAAAGAGGCATTATGGGCGCGATTATTCACGCCAGCGGCGAAATTCGCCATCTGTAAGCAGGGAATCCCTTTTGTGGCTGAGGCGATGGAGGTTCTCGGCGGGATGGGGTATTGCGAAGAGAGCGAACTCCCGCGCCTGTACCGTGAAATGCCGGTGAACAGTATCTGGGAAGGTTCCGGCAATATCATGTGTCTGGATGTACTTCGGGTGCTGACAAAACAACACGGCGTCTATGACGTATTGAGTGAAGCTTTTGCGGAAGTCAAAGGTCAGGATCGCCATTACGACCGCGCGGTACGTCAGCTACAGCAACGTTTACGCAAACCGGACGAAGCAATGGGCAGAGAGATTACGCAGCAGCTTTTCTTGCTGGGGTGCGGAGCGGAAATGCTGCGTCATGCCTCGCCGCCGCTGGCGCAAGCGTGGTGTCAGATGATGCTGGATACACGCGGCGAAATGCCGCTGCCTGCCCAAGTGCAAAATGATTTACTGTTAAGGGCGACCGGGGGACTGCGGTAACGTTTGGCCTGTAGTACATGCCATCCGGCGCGAGCCACGCGGCATCAGGCATAGAGTATCGCCTGTACGCGCCAGTTATCCGACTGTTGTTCTTCATACATTTGAATAATTCTGTACCAGGACGCACCCTGTTCATCGGCTTTCAGGGCGATAATCCGCTCCACATCCTGTGGGTTTCCTGCAACATTACTGACCGAGATCAGGCCGATTTCATTCAGACCCGTTACGCAGTCAGCACTGGCGAATTCGGCAGACTGTGCCGTCGTACTCACCAGTCCGGCAGAAAGCAGCAGTGAGGATAAGGCAAGTTCTTGTTTCATCGTCAGCTCCTTATTACATACCCCGCATTTAACAGGACGCTCCATCACGGTAAACCTGTTTGTGTATTGTGCACAGGTAAACGCATAGGGGCGCAAAGCAATGTAAAACTGACTAAAAATCAATCTACTGTTATTGACGATACAAAATGGCTTGTGAATACCACTGGCCGGTTACAACCGTTTCATCAACCATTAAGATAACGTAATAATCGGCTTTCGCAGCGACGGCTTTCGCTCTGATTTCATCTATTGCATCATCCGGGGAGCCCCGAACCAGCGCGCTTACGGTCCCCATCCGCTGTAGTCCTTGCGTTTGATCGCGACGGATTTCCTGCGGGTGATCGGCGACAGGCGGCGCAGGTTGCGGCGTACCCTGCAGCACGCTACACGCGCTTAATAACAGCGCTGCTATCAATGAAGCAAACCGACGCATAACTCTATCTCGTTTCCTGATAATCATAGTGTAATGCCTTATTGATTTCCCTTTAGGGGGAATGTTCCCGAAGTGTTACCTGTCACGCGATTTTCGAATGAAAACGTTGCGAAAGCGTAACCCAGTTCTCAAACATTATGAATTATTGCGCTATCCATAAACTTGCGTTAAGTATTTCTCCGTGGCATACCGGATAAAAAGGAGAGAATAATGATAGCGATTGAAACACGGCAATTAGCCGGAGGCGTCGTACTACATGCCTTCCCGGAAGGGAAACGCGCCGTGCCGCTTCCCTGTGTGGTGTTCTATCATGGCTTCACCTCCTCCAGCCTGGTTTATAGTTATTTTGCCGTTGCCCTGGCACAGGCAGGATTCCGGGTAGTCATGCCGGATGCGCCGGAGCATGGTGCTCGCTTTGGCGGCGACTCACAGGGACGGATACACCGATTCTGGCAGATTCTGCACCAAAACATGCAGGAATTTACGACGTTACGTGCGGCGATTCAGGCGGAAAATTGGCTACTTGACGGGCGGTTGGCGGTGGGCGGCGCATCCATGGGCGGTATGACGGCGCTGGGCATTATGACGCGTCACCGAGAGGTAAAATGCGGGGCCAGTTTAATGGGGTCGGGCTATTTTACCGGGCTTGCCCGGACGCTTTTCCCGCCGTTATCCCCGCAGAACCCGGCACAGCAGGCGGAATTCGACAATATCATCGCGCCGCTACGTGAATGGGAAGTCACACACCAGTTAGAGCGACTGGCCGACAGGCCGCTTCTGTTGTGGCATGGTCAGGAGGATGACGTGGTGCCTGCTATCGAAACCTTCCGGCTCCAGCAGGCACTCGCCGGGGCGAAGCTGGATAAGCATGTGACCTGTTTATGGGCCGCAGGCGTGCGGCATCGCATTACGCCAGAAGCGTTGTCGGCGACGGTAGCGTTTTTCCGACAGCATCTTTAAACGCGGAGTATGCTTACACCCTGGGCTTCAAGCTGTTGCAAAACCTGCGGATTGGCATTTTTGCCGGTAATCAGCATAGCGATCTGATCGGCGCGGCTGAACAGCATTCCCGCGCGCTCGCCAATTTTACTGCTATCGACCAGCGCGACCAGTTTCCCGACGACGCTGAGCATTTTTTGTTCCGCCATGGCGGTTAGCATATCGGTTTTGTACAGGCCATCCGCGGTTAAGCCCTTTCCGCTGGTAAACATCCAGTGGCCCGCATAGAGACTGTTTTCACTTCCCTGCGGGCTCAGGGTAATCGACTGGCTTTTATTATACTGACCACCCATGATAATCACGCTGTCATGCTCTTGATCGATCAGATAATTCGCCAGCGGCAGATAGTTGGTAATGATCTGTACCGGCTTCCCGCACATTTCGCGCCCCAGCAGGAAAGCGGTGGAGCCGCAGTTAATCACTACGCTTTCACCCGGGTTTACCAGCTGCGACGCCGCTTTCGCGATGCGTACTTTTTCATCGTGGTTTTGCGCCTGGTGCAGATTCATCGGCGTCCAGCGGGGCCGCTGTTGGGTAATGGCCTCTGCGCCGTTGCGCACTTTTTTAAGTTTCCCGCTTTCGTCGAGCTTGTTGATGTCGCGGCGCGCTGTCGCCGGGGAGATCCCCAGACGCTCAATCACGTTTTCGACGGTAACAAAGCCCAACTGTGCCAGCATATCCAGCAGTATTTGATGTCTTTGTGCTTCAGTCATGAGCTATTCCGATACAAATTGATTTGAAAAGATGATATTTGAAATAGCCTGGAAATACTAAAGTAAATGGAAAAAATGCCGGGTAATCCCGGCATGATATCGGCTCACAGGAAGGATTTGAACGGTAGATCGGGTTCAATGGTAAAGCAATCGTCAAACCCACGCGGATAGTGGTATTCGAAATTGTCTTTATCCAGCGGCCAGGTAAACTTGCCGCCAACCTGCCAGATAAACGGTTTAAAACCATACTTCAGGCGATCTTTCTTCATTTCCCATAGCACGCGGATCTCTTGCGGATCGGCCTGGAAGTTCGACCAGATATCGTGATGGAACGGGATCACCACTTTGGTATTCAGCGATTCCGCCATGCGTAAAATATCCGCGCTGGTCATTTTGTCCGTAATACCGCGCGGGTTTTCACCGTAAGAACCGAGCGCGACATCAATTTGATGTTCGTTGCCGTGTTTCGCGTAGTAGTTGGAATAGTGAGAATCGCCGCTGTGATAGAGATTGCCGCCCGGCGTTTTAAACAGATAGTTAACCGCGCGTACATCCATGCCGTCCGGCAGTACGCCAGCGGCTTTCTGATCGGCGGGCAGGGTGATTAATGCGGTACGGTCAAAGGCATCAAGCGCATGAATTTCAATATCTTTCACTTTCACGACATCGCCCGGTTTTACCACGATGCAGCGTTCTTTCGGCACGCCCCAGCCAACCCATAAATCCACGCAGGTCTGCGGGCCGATAAACGGAACATTATCGGCGCAATTCTGCATTACGGCAGCCGCGACATTGACGTCAATGTGATCGTTATGGTCGTGGGTCGCCAGTACGGCGTCAATTTGACGGATAGCGAAAGGATCGAGAACAAACGGCGTGGTGCGCAGGTTAGGCTGTAATTTTTTGACGCCAGCCATACGCTGCATCTGATGGCCGGTTTTCATCAACGGGTTACCATGGCTCTGTTTACCGGTACCGCACCAGAAATCGACGCATACGTTAGTGCCGCCTTCAGATTTTAGCCAGATACCGGTACAGCCCAGCCACCACATAGCGAACGTACCCGGCGCGACCTGCTCTTGCTCAATCTCTTCGTTCAGCCAGCTTCCCCACTCCGGAAACGTGCTCAGAATCCATGATTCACGCGTGATGCTTTGTACTTTACTCATCGCATTTACCTTCATGTTTGTTCAAAATGGTTCAAAACGTGATTTGTTTTGATTAATCCTGACACTATTTTCTCAAGAAGGCAATGGGCTATTTTTTGACTTTTGAGTAGAGGAGAACGCAGCCAGAAGAAAATTTAATCTTTTCTGGCGTCATGGCGATGTATTCATCTTTATGATTTTACTTATTTTAATGAAGAAATGAGTTATTTATAAGTAAACCATGTATTAAGTGTGCTAATTATTTGCGCGCTACGTCACATTTAATCAAATTCAATCTTGTTGTGATTACTTTTGAAAATTACAGTGGAGGGACATTATTCTGAGCGCCTGCGACTCAGCAACCTCGTCTACCGGAGATCGTTATGGAGATCCTCTACAACATCTTTACCATTTTCTTTAATCAGGTAATGACCAATGCCCCGCTATTACTGGGTATTGTGACCTGCCTGGGCTATATCCTGCTGCGTAAAAGCGTCAGCGTGATCATCAAAGGGACGATCAAAACCATCATTGGCTTCATGCTGCTACAGGCCGGGTCCGGCATTCTGACCAGCACCTTTAAACCGGTGGTGGCGAAAATGTCTGAGGTTTACGGCATCAACGGCGCGATTTCCGATACCTATGCTTCGATGATGGCAACGATCGAGCGGATGGGTGATGCGTATAGTTGGGTAGGCTACGCGGTGTTGCTCGCGCTGGCGCTGAATATTTGTTACGTCTTGTTGCGACGCATTACCGGTATTCGCACCATCATGTTGACCGGGCACATCATGTTCCAGCAGGCGGGGCTGATTGCGGTCTCTTTCTATATCTTCGGCTATTCCATGTGGACCACCATTATCTGCACGGCGATACTGGTTTCCCTGTACTGGGGTATTACCTCCAACATGATGTATAAGCCGACTCAGGAAGTGACCGATGGCTGTGGTTTCTCCATCGGTCACCAGCAGCAGTTTGCTTCCTGGATTGCCTATAAGGTCGCGCCGTTCCTGGGCAAAAAAGAGGAAAGCGTTGAAGACCTCAAACTGCCGGGCTGGCTGAACATTTTCCACGACAACATCGTCTCCACGGCGATTGTAATGACCATCTTCTTTGGTGCCATTCTGCTCTCCTTCGGTATCGACACCGTGCAGGCGATGGCGGGCAAAGTGCACTGGACGGTCTACATCCTGCAAACCGGTTTCTCCTTTGCGGTGGCGATCTTCATCATCACTCAGGGCGTGCGCATGTTTGTGGCAGAACTCTCTGAGGCCTTTAACGGTATCTCCCAGCGTCTGATTCCGGGCGCAGTACTGGCGATTGACTGTGCGGCTATTTATAGCTTCGCGCCGAACGCGGTGGTCTGGGGCTTTATGTGGGGCACCATTGGTCAGCTGATTGCGGTTGGCATCCTGGTTGCCTGCGGCTCCTCGATCCTGATTATTCCTGGCTTTATCCCGATGTTCTTCTCTAACGCCACTATCGGCGTGTTCGCTAACCACTTCGGCGGCTGGCGTGCGGCGCTGAAAATTTGTCTGGTGATGGGGATGATTGAAATCTTTGGTTGCGTCTGGGCGGTGAAACTCACCGGTATGAGTGCCTGGATGGGTATGGCGGACTGGTCGATTCTGGCACCGCCGATGATGCAGGGCTTCTTCTCCCTCGGTATCGCCTTTATGGCCGTCATCATTGTAATTGCACTGGCTTATATGTTCTTCGCTGGCCGCGCACTGCGCGCAGAAGAAGATGCAGAAAAACAACTGGCAGAACAGTCTGCTTAATAAGGAGTTTTGATTATGACCGTACGTATTCTGGCTGTGTGTGGCAACGGACAGGGCAGTTCCATGATCATGAAAATGAAAGTGGACCAGTTTTTAACCCAATCAAACATTGACCACACGGTAAACAGCTGCGCGGTTGGCGAGTACAAAAGCGAGTTGAGCGGCGCGGATATCATCATCGCTTCTACCCATATTGCAGGCGAAATCAGCGTGACCGGCAACAAATATGTGGTTGGCGTGCGCAACATGCTCTCTCCAGCTGACTTCGGCCCGAAACTGCTGGAAGTGATCAAAGAACATTTCCCGCAAGACGTGAAGTAAGGATGCAACATGAAATTACGTGATTCACTGGCGGAGAATAATTCTATCCGCCTGCAGGCTGAAGCGAATACCTGGCAGGAAGCCGTCAAGATCGGCGTCGATTTACTGGTGGCTGCCGACGTGGTGGAGCCGCGCTATTACCAGGCCATTCTCGATGGCGTTGAGCAGTTTGGCCCCTATTTTGTGATTGCCCCCGGCCTGGCGATGCCGCATGGCCGCCCGGAAGAAGGGGTGAAGAAAACCGGTTTTTCGCTGGTGACCCTGAAAAAGCCGCTGGAGTTCAACCACGAAGATAACGACCCGGTCGATATTCTGATCACCATGGCGGCGGTTGATGCCAACACTCACCAGGAAGTGGGCATCATGCAGATCGTCAACCTGTTTGAAGACGAAGCTAATTTTGACCGTTTACGCGCCTGCCGCACCGCGCAGGAAGTCCTGGATCTCATTGACCGCACCAACGCGGCAGCTTAAGAAGGAATTGAAAATGTCATTACCAATGTTGCAGGTCGCGCTGGACAACCAGACTATGGATAGCGCCTATGAAACCACTCGCCTGATTGCCGAAGAAGTCGACATTATCGAAGTGGGCACCATTCTGTGCGTGGGCGAAGGCGTGCGTGCCGTTCGCGACCTGAAAGCGCTCTATCCGCACAAAATTGTGCTGGCGGACGCCAAAATTGCCGATGCCGGTAAAATCCTCTCCCGTATGTGTTTCGAAGCCAACGCGGACTGGGTGACCGTGATTTGCTGTGCGGATATCAACACCGCAAAAGGCGCGCTGGATGTGGCGAAAGAGTTCAACGGCGACGTGCAGATCGAACTGACCGGTTACTGGACCTGGGAACAGGCGCAGCAGTGGCGTGATGCGGGTATTCAGCAAGTGGTTTATCACCGCAGCCGTGACGCGCAGGCGGCAGGCGTGGCGTGGGGCGAGGCGGATATTACCGCGATTAAGCGGCTGTCCGATATGGGCTTTAAAGTGACCGTGACCGGCGGACTGGCGCTGGAAGACCTGCCGCTGTTCAAAGGCATTCCGATCCATGTCTTTATCGCGGGGCGCAGCATTCGCGATGCCGAATCGCCGGTAGAAGCCGCACGGCAGTTCAAACGCTCCATTGCCCAACTGTGGGGCTAAGGAGCGGCTATGCTGTCGAAACAAATTCCGCTCGGCATCTATGAAAAAGCGCTCCCTGCCGGGGAGTGCTGGCTGGAGCGCCTGCGGCTGGCGAAAACGCTGGGTTTTGACTTCGTTGAAATGTCGGTGGACGAGACCGACGCCCGACTGGCGCGGCTCGACTGGAGTCGCGAGCAGCGCCTGGCGCTGGTGAGCGCGGTTGCTGAAACCGGCGTGCGCGTGCCGTCCATGTGTCTGAGCGCGCATCGTCGTTTTCCGCTCGGTAGCGAAGATGACGCGGTACGGGCGCAGGGGCTGGAGATTATGCGTAAAGCGATTCAGTTTGCGCAGGACGTCGGGATTCGCGTCATTCAACTGGCGGGGTACGACGTTTACTATCAGCAGGCCAACGACGAAACGCGTTGCCGCTTCCGCGATGGGTTAAAAGAGAGCGTTGATATGGCCAGCCGCGCCCAGGTGACGCTGGCGATGGAGATCATGGATTATCCATTGATGAATTCCATCAGTAAAGCGCTGGGCTATGCTCACTACCTCAATAACCCGTGGTTCCAGCTCTATCCGGATATCGGCAATCTGTCTGCCTGGGATAACGACGTACAGATGGAGCTACAGGCGGGAATCGGGCATATCGTCGCGGTACACGTCAAAGATACTAAACCCGGCGTGTTCAAAAATGTGCCGTTTGGCGAAGGCGTTGTCGATTTCGAACGCTGCTTCGAAACGCTCAAACAGAGTGGCTATTGCGGGCCCTATCTGATTGAGATGTGGAGCGAAACAGCAGAGAACCCGGCGGCAGAGGTAGCGAAAGCGCGTGACTGGGTGAAAGCGCGCATGGCCAGCGCCGGTCTGGTGGAGGCAGCCTAATGCAAAAGCTCAAGCAGCAGGTATTTGACGCTAACATGGATTTGCCCCGTTATGGGCTGGTGACCTTTACCTGGGGCAACGTCAGCGCTATCGATCGCGAACGCGGGCTGGTGGTGATTAAGCCAAGCGGTGTCGCCTATGAAACCATGAAGGTAGATGATATGGTGGTGGTGGATATGGATGGCAAAGTGGTGGAGGGACGTTATCGTCCTTCTTCCGATACCGCTACCCATCTGGCGCTGTATCAACGCTATCCGTCGCTTGGCGGCGTCGTTCATACCCACTCCACCCACGCCACGGCATGGGCGCAGGCGGGGATGGCTATTCCAGCGCTCGGCACCACGCACGCGGACTATTTCTTTGGCGATATTCCTTGTACCAGAGCGTTAAGCGAAGAAGAAGTGCAGGGCGAGTACGAGCTGAACACCGGCAAGGTGATCATCGAAACGCTGGGCGAGGTGGAACCGCGGCATACGCCAGGCATTGTCGTGTATCAACACGGGCCGTTCGCCTGGGGGAAAGATGCGCACGATGCGGTACATAACGCGGTGGTCATGGAGGAAGTGGCGCGAATGGCGTGGATTGCGCGCGGTATTAACCCGGCGCTGAATCCCATCGACGATTATCTGATGAATAAACACTTCATGCGTAAGCATGGCCCGAATGCGTATTACGGGCAGAAGTGAAGTATGAGCTCCGGAATGTGAATATTATCGGGATGTCACAGGTCTAATTCCGGAGCCATCTTTCCGCGAAAAAAGCCCCCTGTTCAGGGGGCAAATCAACTATGGCTTTTTCGTTGGTTTTCCTGATGCTAGCGATAAATATTCGCGCTGGCGTGTATATTGCCATTGCTACCCGGTTCCCGGATAAGTATGACGTGATAATACATTGCGTTTCGCACGTCGGCCTCTTCATTCAGCGCCAGATTGGCTTCACTTTCCGTGGCGAAGTTATGGTTGATGTAGATCACGCCTAAGCTGCGCACATCATCCATATTTCTGGCCTGGTGATTATTTAACTCGATGGCTGCCGTTGCCGTTATGCCAGGCAAAAGCGCAGCCAGAAATAACATTATCCGGGCTCGCATAGAGTACCTCCTCAGCAGCGCGGTCTGGTTGGCGATATCCCCCTTTAGTGAATCGCTTCTGGTTTAATTTTAACCATAACCCGCCGCAGAGATGGCGACCTTTTCTGATGCTGTTGTTCAAAAAATTATCGCATTGTCGTTTTTTACCTGATTAACAACCCGTTGATGTATGCCGCTATGTTTAAGAAACCCTGAGTGGCAAAAAAGTACGCTGACCACAGTGTCAATTTCTCTGCTGCAACAGGCCGTTTATAGTGGCATGCGATATGAAGTTAATATCTCAGCAGCAAAATGCGACGGGACAGGCGTTACGTTCGGCACGATAAATAATTGTACAATCACCTTGAGTTTGCCCGCAGGCGCCAGTATTATAACGCGTCATTTTTCAGCCGACCTTTAACACGTTCCTTGCCTCCATGGGCTGCGGCTGACCCAGACAGGAGGCTGAATAATCCGTAAGGAGCAATTCGATGCGTCATTACGAAATCGTTTTTATGGTCCATCCTGACCAGAGCGAACAGGTTCCGGGCATGATCGAGCGTTACTCTGCTGCCATCACTGGCGCAGAAGGCAAGATCCACCGTCTGGAAGACTGGGGCCGCCGTCAGCTGGCTTACCCGATCAACAAACTGCACAAAGCGCACTACGTTCTGATGAACGTTGAAGCGCCGCAGGAAGTGATCGATGAGCTGGAAACTACCTTCCGCTTCAACGATGCCGTTATCCGCAGCATGGTTATGCGTACTAAGCACGCTGTTACCGAAGCTTCTCCGATGGTTAAAGCGAAAGACGAGCGCCGTGAGCGTCGCGATGATTTCGCTAACGAAACCGCAGATGATGCTGAAGCTGGGGATTCTGAAGAGTAATTTCTGATGACCAACCGTCTGGCGTTGTCCGGCACCGTGTGCAGGGCCCCCCTTCGAAAGGTCAGTCCATCAGGAATTCCGCATTGCCAGTTCGTGCTTGAGCATCGTTCTGTGCAAGAGGAAGCCGGCTTTCACCGGCAGGCGTGGTGCCAAATGCCCGTTATTGTTAGCGGACACGAAAACCAGGCCATTACTCACAGTATAACGGTCGGCAGCCGCATAACCGTTCAGGGGTTTATTTCTTGCCACAAGGCAAAGAACGGTCTGAGCAAAATGGTTCTGCATGCCGAGCAGATTGAATTGATAGATTCTGGAGACTAGCCATATGGCACGTTATTTCCGTCGTCGCAAGTTCTGCCGTTTCACCGCGGAAGGCGTTCAAGAGATCGACTATAAAGATATCGCTACGCTGAAAAACTACATCACCGAAAGCGGTAAGATTGTCCCAAGCCGTATCACCGGTACCCGTGCAAAATACCAGCGTCAGCTGGCTCGCGCTATCAAACGCGCTCGCTACCTGTCTCTGCTGCCGTACACTGATCGCCATCAGTAATCGGTCACGGTCCATTAATACGACTTTGAGAGGATAAGGTAATGCAAGTTATTCTGCTTGATAAAGTAGCAAACCTGGGTAGCCTGGGTGATCAGGTTAACGTTAAAGCGGGCTATGCTCGTAACTTCCTGGTACCAAAGGGTAAAGCTGTTCCGGCTACCAAGAAAAACGTTGAATACTTCGAAGCACGTCGCGCTGAACTGGAAGCTAAACTGGCTGACGTTCTGGCTGCTGCAAATGCACGCGCAGAGAAAATCAACGCCCTGGAAACCGTTACTATCGCGTCTAAAGCAGGCGACGAAGGTAAACTGTTCGGTTCCATCGGTACTCGCGACATCGCTGACGCTGTGACTGCGGCTGGCGTTGACGTGGCTAAGAGCGAAGTTCGTCTGCCGAACGGCGTTCTGCGTACCACTGGCGAACACGAAGTGAACTTCCAGGTTCACAGCGAAGTATTCGCAAAAGTTATCATCAACGTGGTTGCTGAGTAATCAGGCATTCTCGTTTTTGCTAGCAACGAAACGTCGGCCCAGCGCCGACGTTTTGCTTTTTTAACCCCATCGCTTTTCGACTGGCTATCTCCCCCTCTTTTCGCGATAATCAAAAATAAAACATTATTTTAATTTCTTGGTGAAAGAATGGATACCCAACGCCAGGCCTCCCCGTTTGCCCGCAAAAACGTCGTTTATGTGTGTGCCGCATTTTGTTGCCTGCTATGGGGCAGCGCTTATCCAGCCATCAAAAGCGGTTATGACCTCTTTCAGATAGCCACCGACGATATCCCTTCTAAAATTGTTTTTGCTGGTTATCGTTTTTTGTTTGCGGGTGGGTTGCTGCTACTGTTCGCGCTGCTTCAGCGTAAACCGATTGGTCGGTTTCGTCCGCGCCAGTTTGCTCAGTTAACGTTACTGGGGCTGACTCAGACGTCGCTGCAATATCTCTTTTTCTATATCGGCCTTGCGTTCACCTCCGGCGTGAAAGGCTCAATCATGAACGCGACAGGCACATTCTTCAGCGTATTGCTGGCGCACTTTATTTATCAGAACGACCGATTGAGCTACAACAAAACGCTCGGCTGTATTCTGGGCTTTGCGGGCGTCATGGCGGTGAACGTCAGCAACGGCCTGGATTTCAGCTTTAATCTGCCGGGAGAAGGCTCCGTGGTGCTGGCGGCGTTTATTCTTTCTGCGGCCACATTGTATGGCAAACGTCTCTCGCAGACGGTCGATCCGATGGTCATGACTGGCTATCAATTGGGGATTGGCGGTCTGGTACTGGTCATTGGCGGTTACGCTTTTGGCGGTACGCTGACGATACATGGCTTCTCGTCGGTGGCGATTTTAGTCTACCTGACGTTACTCTCGTCGGTCGCTTTTGCGCTATGGAGCATTTTACTCAAATATAACCGCGTGGGGATGATTGCGCCGTTTAACTTTCTGATCCCGGTTTCCGGCGCGGCCCTTTCGGCTATTTTTCTCGGCGAGAATATTCTGGAGTGGAAATACATGATTGCGCTGGTGCTGGTATGTTCGGGGATTTGGTGGGTGAATAAGGTGAAGCGGTAATGCTTCACCTGAACGAATAGGGTACAGGCGGGGTAAGGCGCAGCCGACGTTACTGTGCGCGAATAAAACTGCCGTCAGGCTGACGCGTAAACAGCACCTGTTGACCGTTATCGCCATCTATCGTTAAACCTGTCACCACCCCGCTGGCATTCTGGCGAATTTTAATCATTTGACCATTTTTGAGGTTACTCAGCGGTTTGCCAGCGCCTTCTACCTGCGCCATTGCATAAACGTCTGTCGGGGGCAGCCCGTGGTCACGGAACAGTTGCGCCAGAGTTTTACCAGACTCTACCCGGTACGAGCGCCACTGTTGACCGATGCCGCTATCCTGCTGGAAAGGCTGCGTTTGCGGCTGGTTTTGTTCTTCCGGCTGGCCTTCCTGGATAGGTTCCGGCGCAACGGGCGCCACCTGATCCGGATCGTTTTGCGGCGCGACCAGCTGCGCCTGAAGCTGGGCCTCCGTCGGCGGCTGTGATTGCGATTGCAGATCCAATTGCGCTTCCCGCGTGACGACAGGTGAGTCGCTGGTCTCGCTGGCGGGCAGCAGGAAACCGATCACCAGCACGATAGCGGCAATGATAATGCCACGACGATGCATAGGCGGCAGCGGCTCCATGATGCGAAAATTATCCGGCGCGTGCCAGATTTTCGCCAGGGTTGGTTTTAATTCAAAGCGCCCGGGCATGGTTTACCTCCTGCTCCGCATCTCGTTCCTTAATCATAGAGTATAGATGGCTAACGCTATGATACTGGTAGTGCTATCCGCTTTCGTGACATCAATACGGATAATCTATTGTTTCTTTTTCCCTGCGATTTGTCATCCTCCCTGAGACAAAGTTTTACCAGAAGAAGCGTGGCTGTTATGCTGCCCGCTACTTTTTTGATATCCGATGAAGGAAAAATAATGGCCACCCCGACTTTTGACACTATTGAAGCGCAAGCGAGCTACGGCATTGGTTTGCAGGTAGGGCAGCAGCTCAGCGAATCCGGTCTTGAAGGGCTGTTGCCTGAAGCGCTGGTTGCAGGCATTGCTGATGCGCTGGAAGGTAAACACCCGGCGGTTCCTGTTGATGTGGTGCATCGTGCGCTGCGTGAAATTCATGAGCGTGCGGACGCGGTGCGTCGTGAGCGTTTCAAAGCGATGGCGGCCGAAGGCGTGAAATACCTGGAAGAAAACCGCGAAAAAGACGGTGTGAACAGTACTGAATCTGGTTTACAGTTCCGCGTTCTGACGCAGGGCGAAGGCGCGATTCCGGCGCGTACCGACCGCGTACGTGTGCATTACACCGGTAAGCTTATTGATGGCACCGTATTTGACAGCTCCGTCGCGCGCGGCGAACCGGCTGAATTCCCGGTAAATGGCGTGATCGCCGGCTGGATTGAAGCGCTGACTCTGATGCCGGTAGGTTCCAAATGGGAACTGACTATCCCCCAGGAGCTGGCCTATGGTGAGCGTGGGGCCGGGGCATCTATTCCGCCATTCAGCACCCTGGTGTTTGAGGTGGAACTGCTGGAAATTCTGTAAGCGCCCCGGGTTTGCCGGATGACGGCGTAAACGCCTTATCCGGCAACCCTGACTTCAGTAGATGCCAATATTTTATTTTGCAAATGGCGTCGTTACGTGTATTTTTGTGAGCTAATTCGCATTATCAAAGTGATATAACACTCATTTTAAACATAAAATTAACATTGTATTTGAATCTGAGTATTCATCCCGCCGATTCTTACCTAATATCGATGAGTCCTGATAACAGGATCGTCGTATCATAGACCAAAGGCCGTAGAGCCCGCACAACACAGACAGGTACAGGAAGAAAAACATGGTAGATCAGGTAAAAGTCGCAGCCGACGAACAGGCTCCGGCTGAACAGTCGCTACGGCGCAATCTTACAAACCGTCATATACAGCTTATCGCTATTGGCGGCGCTATTGGTACCGGTCTGTTTATGGGATCGGGTAAAACGATCAGTCTCGCCGGACCGTCGATCATTTTTGTATATATGATCATCGGTTTTATGCTTTTTTTCGTGATGCGCGCCATGGGGGAATTGCTGCTCTCGAATCTGGAATATAAATCGTTTAGCGATTTTGCTTCCGACCTGCTTGGCCCCTGGGCGGGATATTTCACCGGCTGGACGTACTGGTTTTGCTGGGTGGTGACCGGTATGGCTGACGTGGTGGCGATTACCGCCTACGCGCAGTTCTGGTTTCCCGGCCTTTCCGATTGGGTCGCCTCGCTGGCGGTAGTGATCCTGCTGCTAAGCCTCAACCTCGCCACCGTTAAAATGTTTGGTGAAATGGAATTTTGGTTTGCTATGGTCAAAATCGTCGCCATTGTGGCGTTGATTGTGGTCGGGCTGGTGATGATTGCGATGCACTTTAAATCGCCGACAGGCGTTGAAGCGTCTTTCGCGCATCTGTGGAATGACGGCGGCTGGTTCCCGAAAGGTATTAGCGGGTTCTTTGCCGGTTTCCAGATTGCAGTGTTCGCTTTCGTGGGCATTGAGCTGGTTGGTACTACCGCCGCAGAAACTAAAGATCCGGAAAAATCGCTGCCGCGCGCGATTAACTCAATACCGATCCGTATCATCATGTTCTACGTCTTTGCGCTGATTGTCATTATGTCGGTGACGCCGTGGAGTTCCGTGGTGCCGGATAAGAGCCCGTTTGTTGAGCTGTTTGTACTGGTGGGTCTGCCTGCCGCTGCGAGCGTGATCAACTTTGTTGTGCTGACCTCGGCGGCGTCTTCCGCCAACAGCGGCGTCTTCTCGACCAGCCGTATGCTGTTTGGCCTGGCGCAAGAAGGCGTGGCGCCAAAAGCGTTCGCTAAGCTATCGAAACGCGCGGTACCGGCGAAAGGCCTGACCTTCTCCTGTATCTGCCTGCTGGGCGGCGTGGTTATGCTGATGGTCAACCCGAGCGTGATTGGCGCATTCACCATGATCACTACGGTTTCGGCTATCCTGTTTATGTTTGTCTGGACCATCATTCTGTGTTCATACCTGGTGTACCGCAAAAAGCGTCCCCACCTGCATGAAAAATCCATCTATAAGATGCCGCTCGGTAAGCTGATGTGCTGGGTCTGCATGGCGTTCTTTGCGTTCGTGCTGGTATTACTGACGCTGGAAGACGATACGCGCCAGGCGCTGATCGTGACGCCGCTGTGGTTTATCGCGTTGGGTCTGGGCTGGCTGTTGATAGGTAAGAAACGGATGGCGGGAATGCGTTAATTGTTTTGCCCGGTGGCGCTGGCGCTTACCGGGCTTACAGCGTAGCGTTGATTTGGAGGCCGGATAAGGCGCCGTTTACAGCCGCCATCCGGCAAAATGCCCGGCTGGCGATTATTCTCCGGCCAGTGCGCGTGGGAACAGCACGTTATTCTCCAGGCTGATGTGCTCCATCAGATCATCAATCATCTCATTAATGCCGTTATACATCGCTTTCCAGGTGGTGCAGGCTTCTGGCGGCGGCGTTACATTTTGGGTGACGTGTTTGATGACGTCTACCAGCTCTCCCGCCTCGTCATGCTCGCTTTCCATTACGCTTATCGGGCCCGTTGCCTGGCGACCCATACCCTGTTTGATCATGGGGAACAGGATCTGTTCTTCTTTCATCATATGGCTGGAAAGCTCTTCATGCAGCGCGGTGAGATATTTTGTCAGGCCGCGTGGGACGTTTGGCTTATCCGCGTGAACGCGTTCCACTTTGGTTGCCTGCAGGATAAGCTCCGGCAGTTGTTCGCGGTGTCGATCATGATAGCGCACAACGATATGGTCAATAATGTCCGCCAGCGGAACGGCGCGCCAGTCTTTTTCGATGGGCTGTTCAGCCAATTGCGCCAGTTGCGCTTCAATGATGTCAATATCGACGTCGTGACGCGCGGCGGCGCGTGCCAGCGTCTGTTTTCCACCGCAGCAGTAATCCATATCGTACTGGCGAAACAGCGCCGATGCGCGGGGAATAGAGAGCGCCAGTTCGCCTAAAGGTTGATCGCGATAAGCCATAGCCGTTACCTCATTTGCAATAATATAAGTTGTATTTTAAATACATCTTTAAGGCGAGGCTATAACTCTTTCGGGGGGCGTATAATTTAAGCGAGTATGAAATTAGCGTTCCGTGACCGGAACGACGGTCGCTTTTTCCGGTTTCGCTCTCACGGCAATGACCACGCCCGCCACCAGGAGCGCAATGCCGCTTAACGTCAGGAATGGCGGGATTTCCTGGCGCAGAATGAAGGTATAGAGCAGTCCCGCCAACGTCTCAAAAACAATCAGCGGCCCTAAAATAACGGTTGGCAATTTTTGGCTGGCGATATTCCAGCACAGCGCGCCCACCCAGGAACACAGCACTGCGATGGCGATCATCAGACCGATAAACAGCGCGGGATGCGGGCCAAAGGGCAGGGTAAACAACGGTTTCTGGATACTCAGCCACAGACAGACCGCCGCATAGCCGATTAACGAGACCGGCAGCGTAACCAGCGCCTGCGCCGTTGCCCACATCATGGGATGTTTGTCGGGATTTTCCCGCAGCCAGCGGGCGTTGCGCAGCGCATACCATGCCCAGCACGCTACGGAAATCAGCGCCAGCACAATGCCTGAACCATAGCGCCAGCCGCTAACATCGGATAATCCCTGACTAAGTTCAGCAATATTGACGCACAGCAGGCCAAAACCGATAAGCGCCAGCGCGGGCGCTAAACGCCGCCAGGATAATCTGCCGTCTCGTTGGCTATAGAGAACGTTAGCGAAAAGTGGAATGACGACCGGCAATGTCCCGATGATCATCGTCGACACCGGCGCGCCGGTTCGCTGAATAGCGCTGGCGAGGCAGGCGTAATAGATTACATTGCCCATCAAAGTCAGCGACAGGGCGGTGGACCAGTCTTTGCGCGTCAACTGGCGTAACCGCGTGCGGCCTAACCAGGCAATCGGCAGGGCAATCAGCCCCAGCGCCAGATAGCGTCCCATTGACTGTAAGAGGGCCGGGTAATCCGGCACGATTAACGGGCCGACGAAAATCAATCCCCACATTAGCCCTGCCAGCAGGGCGTATAGCACGCCGCTAATCATCAGATTCTCCTCATAAACCGTTCCGTCATTATCAGAGAAGGTCTATGAGGATGCCACATAAATTAACTAAATTTTAACACTTACAGTACGGAGCGAAGGCTTTCTGTGAGCGTCGTCGTCGGGCGACCGATGAGTTTACGCAGCGTATGGCTGTCATCAAACAAGCCGCCTTTCGCCGCGCCAGCGTCAGAATTTGCCAACATATCCGCCAGTCCGTCAGGCAGTCCTGCGCCTTTCAGCGCGGTGGCAAAATCGACTTCGCTCAGGTTCTGGTAGACGATTTTTTTTCCGCTCTGATGAGTAAGTTCATCCGCCAACTGGCTTAATGTCCAGGCGTTATCACCCGCCAGCTCGTAGACATTCCCGGCGTGACCCTCTTCACAGATGACGCGCGCGGCGGCGGCGGCATAGTCAGCGCGCATTGCGGAGGCGATTTTCCCTTGTCCCGCTGCGCCAATAAAGACGCCATGCTTCAGCGCGGCAGGGACGCTCGCCAGGTAGTTTTCCGTATACCAGCCGTTACGTAATAGCGTGTGAGGAATACCTGACTCAGCCAGCATTTTTTCCGTTTCAATATGTTCATCGGCGAGCGCCAGCGGCGATTTATCCGCATGTAGCAGGCTGGTATAGGCGATGAATTTCACCTTTGCGGCAATGGCGGCCTGAATAACGTTGCGGTGCTGCGCGGTGCGTTGTCCCACTTCGCTGGATGAAATGAGCAGCAGTTTATCAACGCCCTGTAAGGCGGTGGTCAGCGCGGCTTCGTTAGCGTAATCCGCCTGGCGAACGGCAATCCCGCGCTGACTGAGCGGGGCGGCTTTTTTCGGGTTACGGACGATCGCGACGAGGTGACTGGCGGGCGTCGTTTTTAGCAGGTTTTCAATAACGTGTTGGCCCAGTTGGCCTGTTGCGCCAGTGATAGCAATCATGGTGAACTCCTCAGTGTTGGTCTTGTGTTTTATTACGCTACCACCTAAACTTACTTTTAGTAAGTACGTACAGAAAGGTAAGTATCAATGCGCGCTCATACTCTTTCCCGGCAGTTGCGTGAAGGTAATCTCTTTGCTGAACAGTGCCCGTCCCGTGAGGTGTTAAAACATGTCACCAGTCGCTGGGGCGTACTGATTCTGGTGGCGTTACGCGACGGTACACACCGTTTTAGCGACCTGCGCCGCAAGATGGGAGGCGTGAGTGAAAAGATGCTGGCGCAGTCGTTACAGGCGCTTGAACAGGACGGATTTCTCAACCGGGTGTCATATCCAGTTGTTCCGCCGCATGTGGAGTACAGCCTGACGCCGCTTGGCGAGCAGGTGAGCGATAAAGTCGCCGCGCTGGCGGACTGGATAGAACTGAATTTGCCGCAGGTATTGGCGCAGCGGGAGCGTTTATCAGATGGCGGCTAGCGCTTTATTCGGCCTGCCAGTCAGGCCGAATAAACGCAGCGCCATGCGGGACTCACGTTACTTGCTCAAATCCACCTGATAAATGGCAAAACCGATATCATCGACAGCAACCTTCTTCATCGGATACTGTCCTTTCGCTTTAATGAAGGCCGCGGCTTTATCGCCTGGCGATGTTTCAAAGCGGATATCCAGCGTCGTATCGCTGTGGATTGGCGCCAGACGCCAGTTATTATCCGCCGCCGGATGGATTTCGCCCGCGCGTTTTGACTCTGCGCCAATCCATGCCGCCAGCACGGCGCGATTTTCATCCGGAGACGCAAAGGCGATATGGCTGTCGCCCGTGCCGGCAAACTTGCCGCCGTAAGCGCGATAGTTATTCGTGGCGACCAGGAACGTAGCGTTCGGGTCGACAGGCTTACCGTTAAAGGTCAGGTTTTTAATACGTTCCGCCTGCGGATTCACCATCTGGCATTCGCCATCATAGCGGGCGGGCTGTGACACATCGATTTGATAATTCACGCCGTCAATGACATCGAAATTATAGGTGCGAAAGCCATCCCAATTGATCAACGATTGCGGTTTGTTGCTGTGAATATCAATCTGATTAAACTGTCCGGCAGAACATTCCAGCCACTCTTTTACCTCCTTGCCGCTGGCTTTCACCACCACCAGCGTATTCGGATAGAGATAAAGATCGGCGGCGTTACGGAAGGTCAACTGGCCTTTTTCCACCTCGACAAAGCTGGCAGGATCGTTCTTACGCCCGCCAACTTTAAACGGCGCGGCGGCGGACAGCACCGGCAGTTTCGCCAGATCCGGATCGCCCTGAATAAAGTGTTCCACATACGCTTTTTGCGCGTTATTCACCACCTGTACGGTAGGATCGTCCTGCACCAGAGCAAGATAACTGTACATGTTATCGGCGGACTTGCCGATGGGCTTGCTGACAAACTCGCGGGTGGCATCGTGATCGGCTTTCAGAATACCGACCAGCTTACTGTCTTCCGCCGCCAGCGACTTTTTAGCGGCGGCGTCGTAAATAGGCCGCGCTTCCGCTTTCGCCTGCGTAACCTGCCATTTGCCGCTGTCGTTATTGAGCACCAGATCGACCACTCCCAGATGGTCGCCCCACATGCCAGGCATTACCGCAGGAATGCCGTTAAGCGTACCTTTGGCGATATCCGCGCCTTTGATGTCGGCAAAATCTTTACCGGGGAAGACGGCGTGGGCGTGGCCAAACATAATCGCGTCGACGCCGGGAACTTCGCTGAGGTAATAAACCGAGTTTTCCGCCATGCTGTGGTACGGATCGGCAGAAAGGCCTGAGTGAGCAATGACTACCACGATATCAGCGCCTTTCTTGCGCATTTCGGGCACATATTTCCGGGCGGTTTCCGTAATGTCATTGACGGTAACTTTGCCGCTCAGATTCGCTTTATCCCAAATCATGATTTGCGGCGGAACAAAGCCGATATAGCCTATTTTCAGAGTTTGCGGGTGGCCGTCTTTATCAATAACGCTCGTCTCTTTAATCAGATAAGGCGTAAAGAGCGGCTTTTGGGTTTTAACGTCGATAATATTGGCGTTAACATAAGGGAATTTCGCGCCGGCCAGCGCGTTATGCAGATAGTCCAGACCATAATTAAACTCATGGTTGCCGAGGTTTCCAACCGCGTAATCCAGAGTGTTGAGAGCTTTATAGACCGGGTGAACATCACCGTCTTTGAGCCCTTTTGCCGCCATATAATCGCCCAGAGGGCTCCCCTGAATCAGGTCGCCGTTATCCACCAGCACGCTGTTTTTGACTTCATTTCGGGCGGCATGAATCAAACTTGCGGTACGTACCAATCCGAATTTTTCGGTTGCGGTATCCTTGTAATAATCGAAATCCATCATGTTGCTATGTAAATCAGTAGTTTCCATGATACGGAGATCGACGGTAGCCGCATTCACGCTGGCGGCGATCAGCGTAGCCAGAAGCGTTGCACTAAACTTAATCATCAGAGGCACCTTTTAAGAACGCAATAGAAAAGCCGGATAGTGAAAAATAGCGATGATAAACAGTGAAACCCGATATCGTTCCGACCGTCGCCAGAAGAAGGCGAAACTGCCCCATCCGGCCGATTTTTTGCGAGTGTTCACAGAAGGGTGAATCATGCCATGAAAGGTATTATCAAAACCGCAGACGGTATCACAGTTGGCGGAACCCTTAACGATCGGGTATAAGTAAAACAACGAGTTAACGCCCCTGTCATAAAGAGGTGGAGAATGTTAGAACAAGTATGCCAGCTTGCACGGAACGCGGGTGATGCTATTATGCAGGTTTATGATGGAGCCAAACCGATGGAGTACGCCCGCAAGCAGGACGATTCTCCAGTCACTGCGGCGGATATCGCCGCACATACCGTGATTCTCGAAGGGTTACGCACGCTCACGCCGGATATTCCGGTGCTTTCAGAAGAAGATCCGCCCGCCTGGGAAGTGCGCCAGCACTGGCAGCGTTACTGGCTGGTCGATCCGCTCGACGGCACCAAGGAGTTCATCAAGCGCAATGGCGAATTCACGGTCAATATCGCGCTGATTGAGCAGGGCAAACCGGTGTTGGGCGTGGTCTATGCGCCGGTGCTGAAAGTGATGTACTACGCGGCGGAAGGTAAGGCCTGGAAAGAGGAGTGCGGGGTGCGTAAGCAGATTCAGGTCCGGGATGCCCGCCCGCCGCTGGTGGTGATTAGCCGTTCGCATGCGGATGATGAACTCACCGAATATCTCCAACAGCTTGGCGAACATCAGACAACCTCTATTGGTTCCTCGCTGAAATTCTGCCTTGTGGCGGAAGGCCAGGCGCAGCTTTACCCCAGATTTGGGCCGACCAGCGTCTGGGACACTGCCGCAGGTCATGCCATTGCTGTTGCAGCCGGGGCGCACGTTCACGACTGGCAGGGAAAAACGCTGGACTATACCCCTCGTGAGTCGTTCCTTAACCCCGGCTTCCGGGTGACTATTTACTGAGGAGCTTATGCAGCAGGTCGACCACCTGCTGTACCTCTTGCTGGGTTAACGCGCCATCTTTCACCCATTGAACCCGACCGTCTTTGTCAAGCACGATGACGGCGGACCCCTCTTCTTTTAATTGCCAGGCGTTACGCGCCACGCCATTGCTGTCGACAATAAATTGCGACCACGGGTAGAGCTTTTTATTACTTTCTATACTGCTACGCACGAACATACCGGAGCCTGGGATCGCATCATCGGTGTTCACAATTGTGGTCGTCTGGTATCTGTCATGCGGAAGCCCGGCGGATTTAATCGCTTCAATCAGCGTGGCGTTTTTTTCCTTCGCTGACGTTCGACCCGCAATGTGCAGCAGGACGCGCACTTTTCCCGCCAGCTGCGCGCTATTCCAGTTTTTATAACTAAACTCATCTTTATTCAACGTCAGTTCGCCACGGTCGGCAATGCCTACCGGCGGCACCCGTTGGTTAACTTCAAGGTTATGCGCACAAGCCATTATGGGGAGTAGCAGACACGACATCGCCAGAATTTTACGTAGGGTCATGGTCATTCCTTCTTTATTTTTTTGCAGGTGATCCGACCACTTTGGGCCGATAGTTAATCATATGTGCGATTGATGCTTTTTCCCGCAAAGGGGATGCCAGTTTGCGGGCGGGCGCACACTTCCTGTGAAAAATGAAGGCATATACTGAGAAAAATGAGCTGATGTTTAGATAATTCTGAATAACTGTAATCAAAAGGTAAATATACTTATGCACACTGGAAACGACGTAGATATGGTCTATAGTCATATGGCATTAAAATTTGCGCCTTAAAACTGTTGGGCTGATTGTGGCACCGCAAGGGCGTAATACTCTGCAGGAGACAACAATGAAAATTTTCCAACGCTACAACCCGCTACAGGTGGCGAAGTACGTGAAGATCCTGTTCCGTGGACGGTTATATATCAAGGATGTTGGCGCTTTTGAGTTCGATAAGGGTAAGATTCTTATCCCAAAAGTGAGAGACAAGCAGCACTTGTCTGTGATGTCTGAAGTTAACCGTCAGGTTATGCGTCTGCAAACTGAGATGGCGTAACCAAAAGTGCTATGCAGTAGGTTAAAAAAGTAAAAAAAAACGGCTCCTGAATCAGGAGCCGTTGATGTTTCTGGCAAACGGATTTCAGGCCGCGCTGTCTTCTTTGTCTTTTGCATCGGGCAGTTTCGGCGCCGGTACGTTGCTTTTATTGTCGAGACGCGTCACCAGCAACTGATCGATACGGTAGTTGTCGATATCCACCACTTCAAATTTGTAGCCGGAAAACTTCACCGAATCAGTGCGTTTTGGGATCTTGCGCAGCATAAACATCATAAAGCCGCCAATGGTTTCATAGTTGCCGGATTGCGGAAACTCATCGATATCCAGCACGCGCATGACGTCGTCAATCGGCGTGCCGCCGTCAACCAGCCAGGAATTTTCATCGCGCGCCACAATTTGCTCTTCCAGTCCCTGGCCGACCAGGTCACCCATTAGCGTGGTCATCACATCGTTCAGCGTAATGATACCGACGACCAGCGCGTATTCATTCATAATGACCGCGAAATCTTCGCCCGCCGTTTTGAAACTTTCCAGCGCCTCAGAAAGGGTCAGCGTATCCGGCACAATCAAGGTATTGCGAATTTGCACGCCGCTATTCAGCGCCATACTTTGGTTCGCCAGCACGCGATTCAGCAGATCTTTGGAGTCTACATAGCCGATGATGTGGTCGATATCTTCATTACACACCAAAAATTTTGAGTGCGGATGTTCGGCGACCTTTTTCTTCAGGCTTTGTTCGTCTTCGTGCAGATCAAACCAGATGATACTTTCGCGCGACGTCATAGAAGACGGTACGGTGCGGGATTCAAGTTCAAACACATTTTCAATCAGTTCGTGCTCTTGCTTGCGCAAGACGCCCGCCAGCGCGCCGGCTTCCACCACTGCGTAAATATCATCAGAAGTAATGTCGTCTTTCCGCACCATTGGAATTTTGAACAGGCGGAAGATGTTGTTTGCCATGCCGTTAAACAGCCACACCAGCGGGCGAAAAACGAACAGGCAGAAGCGCATCGGGTTGATGATACGCAAAGCCACAGCTTCTGGCGCAATCATACCGATGCGTTTCGGGGTTAAATCCGCGAACAGGATAAACAGCCCCGTCACCAGCGAGAAGGAGAGAATAAAGCTCAACTGCTCGGAGAGTTCTGGCGACATATAGTGCGAGAAAAGGGCGGAAAAGGCGGGCGAAAATGCCGCATCGCCGACGATACCGCCAAGAATAGCGACGGCGTTCAGGCCAATTTGCACAACGGTGAAAAACATGCCGGGATTTTCCTGCATTTTCAATACGCGTTGTGCGTTGATACTGCCTTCATCAGCTAATAGCTTAAGTTTAATCTTACGTGATGCGGCAAGCGAGATCTCGGAGATGGAGAAGAACGCACTTACAGCGATCAGGCAGAATATAATGAATATACTGTTTAACATATCTTATCCGGCGAAACGCCAGATCCTCGGAAGGGAAGTTTATAAATCCGTGTGGTAACGTTTAATGAAAACCGGCTCGTAGCAGTGAGCCGATAAGTTCAGGGCTAGTATAGCGTAAGCTACTGTAAAGTCGCCAGAGGGTTCATTTTCAACTCCGACAAGTTCCCCCTACGCCAGCGTCGTCACGCGTCAGGCGGCAGGCAAACGCCGATCCCGCCAATCCCGCAGTAACCGTATGGATTTTTGTGCAGATACTGTTGGTGTTCATCTTCGGCGTAGTAAAACGGCGTCGCATGGGCGATTTCCGTGGTAATAGGGCGATGGTCTCCGGCGGCGGTCATTGCCGACTGAAAGCGCTCGCGACTGGCGTGAGCGGCGGCATTCTGTTCCGGCGTTAAGGGATAAATCGCAGAACGGTATTGCGTACCGTGATCGTTACCTTGTTGCATCCCCTGCGTCGGATCGTGATTTTCCCAGAAGGTCTGTAAAAGCTGCTCATAACTGATAACGGCAGGATCGTACACTATCCGTACCGCTTCGGCATGACCGGTCTGCCCGGAGCAGACTTCCCGGTAGGTTGGATTAGGCGTGTAACCGCCTGCATACCCTGCCGCAGTGCTATATACGCCGGGCAATTGCCAGAATAAACGTTCTACGCCCCAGAAACAGCCCATAGCGAAGTAGGCGATCTCCATCCCGGCAGGGACATTGGTCATAGAGTGTTCATTTACCGCATGCAGAGTGGCGATCGGCATCGGGGTGTTGCGTCCTGGTAACGCATCTGCTTGAGTAACCAGATGTTTTTTATCAAATAAACTCATGAGCTATTCTCCCGAAAGCGTTAATTGGCGTTAAGGTTGTAACGAGACGCATCTTTGCACACAATAACAACATTAATGTATCTGGATTTAACCATAAGAAATATTTGGGCAGTCGTCTGCTTTTCAATCGAAATTGTTGATTTTATGTTAAGCCGCGGAGCGGTAGTGTGATTTTTTCCAGGGGTGGGAATAGGGGATATTCAGGAGAAAATGTGCCACATATCCGTCAGTTATGTTGGGTTAGCTTACTGTGCCTGAGCAGTTCTGCGGTAGCCGCAAATGTTCGTCTGAAAGTCGAAGGGCTATCCGGAGAGCTGGAAAAAAACGTTCGCGCACAGCTCTCTACGATTCAGAGCGATGAGGTGACGCCGGATCGGCGCTTTCGCGCCCGAGTTGATGATGCGATTCGCGAAGGGCTTAAAGCGTTAGGCTATTACGAACCCACTATCAAATTCGACTTGCTTCCACCGCCTGCGAAAGGACGGCAGGTATTAATCGCCAGGGTTACGCCCGGCCAGCCGGTGTTGATTGGCGGTACAGAAGTCATTTTACGCGGCGGCGCGCGCACGGACAAAGATTATCTGGCCTTACTGAAAACGCGTCCGGCAATCGGCACGGTGCTGAACCAGGGAGACTATGACAATTTTAAAAAGTCGTTAACCAGCGTGTCGCTACGTAAAGGCTATTTCGACAGCGAATTCGTTAAAAGTCAGTTGGGAATTGCTCTGGGCCGCCATCAGGCGTTTTGGGATATTGATTATGATAGCGGTGAGCGCTATCGCTTCGGACCTGTCACCTTCGAAGGTTCGCAGATTCGTGATGAATATTTACAAAATCTGTTGCCGTTTAAAGAGGGCGATGAGTACGAATCGAAAGATTTGGCGGAACTAAACCGCCGACTTTCCGCTACCGGATGGTTTAATTCTGTCGTGGTGGCGCCGGAATTTGAGAAATCGCGTAAAACAAAAATTCTGCCGTTAAAAGGCGTGGTATCGCCGCGAACCGAAAATACGATTGAAACCGGGGTGGGGTACTCCACCGACGTCGGGCCGCGCGTGAAAGCGTCGTGGAAAAAACCGTGGATGAACTCTTACGGTCATAGTCTGACCACCAGCACCAGTATTTCTGCGCCGGAACAGGTGCTGGATTTTAGTTATAAAATGCCGCTGCTGAAAAACCCGCTGGAGCAATACTATCTGGTACAGGGCGGTTTTAAACGTACCGATTTGAATGATACGGAGCAGGACTCGACCACGCTTGCCGTGTCGCGTTACTGGGACCTTTCCAGTGGTTGGCAGCGGGCGATTAACCTGCGCTGGAGTTTCGACCACTTTACCCAGGGGAACGTCACCAATACCACCATGCTGTTCTACCCGGGCGTGATGATCAGCCGAACCCGCTCGCGAGGGGGACTGATGCCAACCTGGGGCGATTCGCAGCGCTATTCAGTAGACTATTCGAATACGGCCTGGGGCTCCGACGTGGATTTCTCCGTGCTGCAGGCGCAAAACGTCTGGATTCGGACTTTGTACGATCGCCACCGTTTTGTGATGCGCGCCAATTTGGGCTGGATAGAAACCGGTGATTTCGACAAAGTTCCGCCGGATTTACGTTTCTTCGCCGGGGGCGACCGCAGTATTCGCGGCTATAAATACAAATCTATTTCGCCTAAAGATAGCGACGGCAATCTTAAAGGCGCCTCAAAACTGGCAACCGGATCGCTGGAGTACCAGTATAACGTCACTGGCAAATGGTGGGGGGCAGTGTTTGTCGATAGCGGCGAGGCGGTGAGTGATATTCGCCGTAGCGATTTCAAAACCGGGACCGGGGTCGGCGTGCGCTGGGCGTCGCCGGTTGGGCCTATCAAACTCGATTTTGCCGTACCGGTCGGCGACAAAGACGAACACGGTTTACAGTTTTATATCGGTCTGGGGCCTGAATTATGAGTTTATGGAAGAAAATAAGCCTCGGCGTGTTGATTTTCATTGTGGTGTTACTGGCGAGCGTTGCGTTTCTGGTCGGGACGACGACGGGGCTGCATCTGGTATTCAGTGCGGCGAACCGCTGGGTGCCGGGGCTGGAGATTGGGCAGGTCACCGGCGGCTGGCGGGACTTATCGTTAAAAAATATCCGCTATGAGCAGCCGGGCGTTGCGGTGAATGCGGGCGAAATTCATCTGGCCGTCGGGCTTGATTGCCTGTGGCGCAGTAGCCTGTGCGTCAATGATCTGGCGCTAAAAGACATTAATGTCGCTATCGACAGCAAAAAAATGCCACCCTCCGAACCGGCGCAAGAAGAGGAAGAAAGCGGACCGCTGAACCTCTCCACGCCCTGGCCCATCACGCTGTCGCGCGTGGCGTTGAATAACATCAATATCAAGATTGATGACACTACCGTTTCGGTGCTGGATTTTACCTCCGGGCTGGCATGGCAGGAGAAAAACCTGACCCTGAAACCGACGCGGCTTCAGGGATTGCTGATCGCGCTGCCGAAGGTCGCTGACGTGGCGCAGGAAGAGGTGGTTGAACCCAAAATCGAGAAACCTCAACCGGATGAAAAGCCGCTTGGCGAAACGCTAAAAGATCTGTTTGCAAAACCAGTAATGCCGGAGATGACCGATGTTCACCTGCCGCTCAATCTGAATATCGAGTCATTTCGCGGCGAGCAGCTACGCATCACCGGCGATACCGATCTGACGGTGCGCACGATGCTGCTTAAAGTCAGCAGTATCGACGGTAATATGAAGCTGGATACTCTGGATATCGACGCCAACCAGGGCACGGTGAAAGCCTCCGGTACGGCGCAGCTCGCCAATAACTGGCCGGTTGATATTACGCTCAACAGTACGCTGAATATCGATCCGCTAAAGGGTGAAAAGATAAAACTCAAGGTCGGCGGCGCGTTACGCGAACAACTGGAGGTCGGGGTGAACCTTTCCGGGCCGATGGATGTCGCGCTTCGCGCCCAGACGCGGCTGGCGGAGGCCGGTTTACCGCTCAATCTTGAAGTCGTCAGCCAACGCATTGCCTGGCCATTGACGGGTGATACCCAGTTTCAGGCTGACGATCTGAAGCTCAAACTGAGCGGTAAGATGACCGACTATACGTTGTCGATGCGAACCGCCGTGAAAGGACAAGATATTCCGCCGGCGACCATCACGCTGGATGCCAAAGGGAATGAGCGGCAGATTAATCTCGATAAACTCACCGTCGCCGCTCTGGAGGGAAAAACCGAACTGAAAGCGCTGGTGGACTGGCAGCAGGCGATTAGCTGGCGCGGCGAACTGACGCTAAATGGCATCAATACCGCTAAAGAGATCCCGGACTGGCCCGCGAAGCTTAACGGCGTCATGAAAACCAAAGGCAGCCTCTACGGCGGCACCTGGCAGATGGATGTCCCGGAGCTCAAGCTGACCGGTAATGTGAAGCAGAACAGCGTTAACGTCAACGGGACGCTAAAGGGCAACAGCTACATGCAGTGGACGATCCCGGGGCTGCACCTTGCGCTGGGCCCAAACAGCGCCGATATAAAAGGCGAGCTTGGCGTTAAGGAGCTGAATCTTGACGCCGCCATTGATGCGCCAGGGCTGGATAATGCGCTGCCAGGGCTGGGCGGCATGGCAAAAGGAATCGTTAAAGTCCGCGGTACGGTAGAAGCGCCGCAGCTGTTGGCGGATATCACCGCCCGCGGCTTGCGCTGGCAGGAACTGTCTGTCGCCCAGGCGCGCATTGAGGGTGATATTAAATCCACCGATCAGATAGCGGGCCATCTCAACGTTCGCGTAGAGCGGATTTCGCAACCCGACGTTAACATCAATCTGGTGACGCTTGACGCCAAAGGCAGCGAGAAGCAGCATCAGCTACAGCTCCGTGTTCAGGGAGAACCGGTATCCGGTCAACTCTCCCTGACAGGCAGTTTTGATCGCGAGGCGGCGCGCTGGAAAGGGACGTTAAGCGACACCCGTTTCCAGACGCCAGTGGGGCCATGGGCGTTGACCCGCGCGATTGCGCTGGACTACCGTAATAAAGAACAGAAAATCAGTATCGGGCCGCATTGTTGGCTGAACCCGAACGCCGAGCTGTGCATCCCGCAAACCATTGATGCGGGCGCCGCAGGGCGGGCGGTGGTCAATCTCAACCGCTTTGATCTGGCGATGCTGAAGCCATTTATGCCTGATACCACTCAGGCCAGCGGGATCTTTAGCGGGAAAGCGGACGTGTCGTGGGACACCACCCAAGAGGGATTGCCGCAGGGGAAGGTCACGCTTTCCGGTCGTAATGTGAAGGTCACGCAGACCGTCAATGACGCGCCGTTACCTGTCGCGTTTGAGACGCTGAACCTCAGCGCCGATCTGCACAATAATCGCGCCGAGCTGGGATGGCTGATTCGCCTGACGAACAATGGTCAATTCGATGGCCAGGTGCAGGTAACCGATCCTCAGGGGCGGCGCAATCTCGGCGGTAACGTCAACATGCGCAATCTCAATCTGGCGATGGTCAACCCTGTCTTTTCGCGCGGCGAAAAAGCGGCGGGAATGTTAAACGCCAGACTACGCTTGGGCGGCGATGTACAAAGCCCGCAGTTGTTTGGTCAGTTGCAGCTTAGCGCGCTGGATATTGACGGTAATTTTATGCCGTTTGAGATGCAGCCGAGCCAGCTCACCATGAACTTTAGCGGGACGCGTTCGACGCTCGCCGGTATCGTGCGAACACAACAAGGGCAAATTAACCTGAACGGCAACGCCGACTGGAGCCAGATTGACAACTGGCGCGCGCGGGTGACGGCGAAAGGCAGCCGGGTGCGGATTACCGTTCCGCCGATGGTGCGCCTGGATGTCTCGCCGGATGTGGTCTTTGACGCGACGCCTTCGCTGTTCACGTTGGATGGGCGTGTGGACGTTCCGTGGGCGCGAATTGTGGTGCACGACCTGCCAGAGAGTGCGGTTGGCGTCTCCAGCGATGTGGTTATGCTCAATAATGACCTGCAACCAGAAACGCCGCAGACAGCGTCTATTCCCATCAACAGTAATCTGACGGTTCACGTCGGCAACAACGTGCGTATCGACGCCTTCGGGCTTAAAGCGCGTTTGACCGGCGATTTGAAAGTCGCGCAGGATAAGCAGGGGCTGGGGCTGAATGGTCAAATCAATATTCCTGACGGCCGATTCCGCGCCTACGGCCAGGACCTGCTTGTCCGTAAAGGCGAGCTGCTGTTCTCCGGCCCGCCGGATCAGCCGTTGCTCAATATCGAAGCGATCCGTAACCCTGACGCCACCGAAGACGATGTCATTGCGGGTGTGCGCGTCACAGGCACTGCTGATGAACCCAAAGCGGAAATCTTCTCCGATCCGGCGATGCCGCAGGCTGAAGCGCTTTCTTATCTGCTGCGTGGGCAGGGGTTGGACAGCAATCAGAGTGATAGCGCAGCAATGACTTCCATGCTTATTGGCCTGGGGGTTGCGCAAAGTGGTCAGGTTGTGGGTAAAATCGGAGAGACATTCGGTGTAAGTAATCTGGCGCTGGACACGCAAGGGGTGGGCGATTCGTCCCAGGTTGTGGTCAGCGGCTATGTACTGCCGGGTCTACAGGTGAAGTATGGTGTAGGGATATTTGACTCTCTGGCGACGCTCACGTTACGTTATCGCCTGATGCCTAAGCTATATCTGGAAGCAGTGTCTGGCGTAGATCAGGCACTTGATTTGCTCTATCAGTTTGAGTTTTAGCAATGCGAATATTTGTCTATGGCAGTTTACGACAGAAACAAGGCAACAGTCACTGGATGACCAATGCCCAATTGCTTGGCGATTACCGTATCGATAACTACCAGTTGTATAGTCTGGGCCACTATCCAGGCGCAGTTCCGGGAAACGGAGCGGTATACGGTGAAGTTTATCGAATTGATAACGCCACGCTGGCCGAACTTGATGCTTTGCGCACCAGGGGCGGTGAATACGCACGCCAGTTAATCCAGACGCCTTACGGCAGCGCATGGATGTATGTATATCAACGTCCTGTTGATGGGTTAACTCTGATTGAAAGCGGTGACTGGTTAGACAGAAACCAGCCCTGAACTGAACACGCCACCTTCGGGTGGCGTTGTTTTTTACATTCTGGCTGATGGCGCTAGCGCCGGGCACGATGAGCTCTTATTCTGCCGTAGATCAATAATGACGCGCCGCCCAGGATAACAATGCATCCGAGAACCATAAATCCCTGCATATAGCTGCCGGTTGTCCGGTAAAAATAGCCGACCATTAGGCCTGCCAACGTACCGCCGCCGCCGGCGCCGATGCCATTAATAATACCGGAGGCTGGGCCAATCGCATGGGGTTTAACGTTCGACTGGATAATCGACCAGATATTGGGGGTAAAGCTGGCGGCATAATAACCCATCGCCAGGGTAATGAGCGTGATTTTAAAGCCCGGCGCATCGACAAATGGCAGGAGAAATAACATCACGCCGGGGATTAGTAGGCCCAGTGAAGCAATAAGTACACGCTTTTGTGTCTTATCACTGATCCATGAGATAGGGATTGCCAGTATAACCGCAGTCAGATAAGGCAGAGAACTGACCAATGCTTTACTGAATCCGGTATAGCCGAGAGAATTGACAACCATGGGTATCCATAACGTAATTCCCCAGAACAACATCCCTTGAGTGATGTAGGTAAAAATAAGGAGTAGGAAGGGGGGGCCGCCCAGCGATTCCAGGGTAAGTTTAGTTTTCTCTGTTGGCGCCGGCGCACGATAATAAGGCGCTTCTTCCTGTTTTTTCAGCATTGTTATATAAAGTGGAACCACAACAACAATGCCGATCACACCAGTGATAATAAAAACATTTCGCCAACCGAAGGCAGCATCCAGCGGGGACAAAATCATAAACCCCAGGCCTAATGCCAGGAACTGTCCATAATACTGGATAATGCTGTTCGCCTGCGTCCGTTCTTTGTCTGAAAACCAGTCGCTGGCGAAGCGGGACTGCTGCGGCCAATAAATGCCTTCGGTAATGCCAAGCACTAGCCGACAAATCAAAATAACATACACTGACGAGGTAAATCCGACAAAAACGGTCGCAATCGACCAGATTAGCACCATCAGAATGACTATTTTTTTCGGATCGTATCGCTGGGTAAATACGCCGCCAAAAATATTTGAAAAGGCATAGCCAATAAGAAATATGGTTAATACAATGCTGGCCGTTGCGCCATCAATATTCAGGTCGTGTGTAATCGTAGGTAACGTAACGGAAAGATTAGAACGGTCAAGATAAGCAACAAAAAGGCCGAACATTAATGTCGCGCCGATCCGTAGCCATTTTTGCATTGAGGTCATTTTTCAACTCCGTTTGGCCGCGCGCCAAAATCAATTTGACGAAATAATATCTCACCGGATTTTATGGTCATTTGTGGTACCAGCACATGCGTCCCCGTGAGCGTTTCACCATGAATATCGGCAAATTCAACATGCCTGTTTTTTAATTTAAAGATGGCGATATCGGCAAATGCCCCAGGGGCCAGCGTACCAATTTCTGCTGCCATGCCCAATAAAACTGCTGGGGTATGGGTACAGGCGTTAATGACATCGGTAAGCGCGACGCCGAGTGCTAAATATTTCGATAAAATCCATGGTAAGGCATAAACAGGCCAGGCGAGTTTAGTGATGGTTGAGAGATCGCTACTGATGATATCCGGAAGAAAGCCATTGGCGATGGCCCGGCGTGCCGTGTTCATTGAAAAATGGCTGCGACCATTGGCGGCATCAAATATAACGCCTCTTTCCCTTGCCTGACGGACTTCGGCTAAGACAGCGCCTTCATCAGTAAGAATGGTGCTACCTTTGCCGTGAAACGCATGAGCGATAATATCGCCGCGGCGTAGCAAGGAGACAAGTTCTTTCATGGGAACGATGGGATGAGTCGAGTGTATTGCCACGGGACACTTTAAATCGTTGGCAATACGAAGGGATTCAGTCAGCGGTTTTAAGCCATATTCAGCAATGTCCTCAGTCTGAACCTTGAGTTTTAATCCCTGAAGAACGTTGCGATACTGGCGAAACAGCGCGTGGATCTTATTTTCATCAATATTGTCAGGATCATAATTTTCTTGTGACCAGGTTTGGCCCGGCGGCGACACGGTCAGAAACGCTTTGATTCGAACTTTGCTGGCGCAAATCACCGTTCGGTAGAAGGCATCAAAGTTTGCCGTACCGGCAGAACCTGCATCCACGACGGTGGTGACGCCATTCGGCGGCATGTACATATCAGGCCTGACGCCGCCTTCCGTCGCGTCATAAAAAACATGCGCGTGATAATCGATAAGACCGGGAGTGACGATCATGCCGTCGGCATGGATAATTCGGGTCTCCGAAGTTACAGGATATTTATCGGCATCAACGATAATATCGTTAATGATGCGTAACTTGTTAATCTCATTAATATTACGAGCGGGATCGATGATATGTCCACCGGTAATTAATATATCATTTTTCATCATAATCTCTTAAAGTAGTAAATAATTATGGCAGCCCTTAAAAATATATTAAAAAGTGTGTTTTGAGCGGATGTTATGTTGGATTAAAAATACGGTTATTGGTAGGGAGAGCTTAGGATACCTTATTAAAAAGGTAATCGGGCTTATGCACTAAATAAGAATTTAGCGCTTGCTAATATTTAGGGCGTAAGTCCATGGGAGTCTGGGGGCATTCACAAAACAATTATTATCTTAAGCTTTTTAGAGAAACCGTGAGCGTATTCAACCCTTTTTAATAAAAAATCAGGTAAAGTATTATTCATTCCGTGAATGTTAAATTAATAATGATAAAAACTGTGTTCTATTCATTAGCCAATAAAAAGGCCCTCATTACTATGAGAGCCTTTATCTTGACGCTTATGTAAAAGCGAACTTATTTCTTCGCTGCGCGCTCGAAGGAGGCAACGATTTCCGCTTTAGCCGCTTCGGCGTTGTCCCAACCGTCAACTTTCACCCATTTGCCTTTTTCGAGATCTTTATAATGCTCGAAGAAATGAGTGATCTGCGCTTTCAGCAGTTCCGGCAGATCGTTCACATCTTTAATGTGATCGTACTCTTTGCTCAGTTTGGTGTGCGGTACGGCAACCAGTTTCGCATCTTCACCGGATTCGTCGGTCATTTTCAGTACGCCAACCGGACGGCAACGGATGACGGCGCCTGGCTGCAGCGGGTACGGCGTCGGGACCAGAACGTCTACCGGGTCGCCGTCCAGAGACAGGGTATGGTTGATGTAACCGTAGTTGCACGGATAGAACATCGCGGTGGACATGAAGCGGTCAACGAACAGCGCGCCGCTCTCTTTGTCAACTTCGTATTTGATCGGATCTGCGTTAGCCGGGATCTCGATAACGACGTAGATATCTTCCGGCAGTTCTTTACCCGCCGGGACGTTGAGTAAGCTCATGTCTGTTTCCTTTGAATTTATGACAAACAAGTGGCGAGTATTATAGCCAACTCACGCCGAAAGTCTTCGCTTGTTTTCGTTTCCGCCTCATCTGGCGCGTCGTTGCGGAGCATGAACGCCAAAGGTTAAGAACCGAAAAAATCACGGGCCTGATAAGGCAACGCCGCCATCGGACATGTTATTGCCCAATGGCGGCTTCATGCGTTATTCCGCATGGTGGTAAAGATTACGCGTCCGGGTATTCGCGGATAAAGCGTTCCACATCGTCAACCATATGGCGGTTGCCGACGAAGAACGAGCGGCGCTGGTGCAGGCTTTCCGGAATGATATCCAGAATACGTTCTTTACCATCGCTTGCTTTGCCGCCGGCCTGTTCCGCGAGAAACGCCATCGGGTTGCATTCATACAGCAGACGCAGTTTCCCCTGCGGATGGCTGGCGGTGCTGGGGTAGAGATAGATGCCGCCTTTCAGCAGGTTGCGGTGGAAATCGGCCACCAGAGAGCCAATGTAACGTGAGGTATAAGGGCGACTTGTTGAACTATCCTCTTCCTGGCAGAATTTGATGTACTTCTTCACGCCATTCGGGAATTTAATGTAGTTGCCTTCGTTAATGGAGTAGGTTTTACCCTTTTCCGGGAAACGCATACGTTCCTGGCACAGACAGAACACACCTAACGACGGATCGTAGGTGAAAGCGTGTACGCCGCAGCCGGTGGTGTAAACCAGCATGGTGGACGAGCCATACACGACATATCCCGCAGCGACCTGTTTGTTGCCGGGTTGCAGGAAATCTTCTTCGGTGACCGGCGTGCCGACGGGCGTCACACGGCGATAAATCGAGAAAATCGTACCGACAGAGACGTTAACGTCGATGTTAGAAGAGCCATCCAGAGGGTCCATCAGCACCACATATTTCGCGTGTTCGCAGCCTTCAAAGACGACAATTTCGTCCTCTTCTTCCGATGCGATGCCCGCTACAATATCGCGCGCTTTTAGTGCAGCTTTCAGTTTCTCGTTCGCGAACAGATCGAGTTTCTGCTGAACCTCGCCCTGTACGTTCTCAGCACCGCTGGCACCCAGGATATCGACCAGACCGGCCTTGTTGATATCGCGGTGGATGATCTTGGCGCCCAATTTTATTGCCGACAGCAAAGCAGTGAGCTCACCGGTAGCCTGAGAGAACTCGTGCTGCTTTTCGACAATAAATTCACCTAACGTTTTCATAACACTTTCCCTGCAATTGATTGGAGTAAAGCGACCGTAACAATCTTAACAAACATTTCAGATGATGCGCTCAGGTGAATCGCGCCAGCAAAGTACAGATTTACCTGAAATGCGTTTCTCACTTGCCAGACATGTGCGTAAAATGGCTCGCAGATAAAAAAAGGATAGTGACGTATGCGCATTCATATTTTGGGAATTTGTGGCACTTTCATGGGGGGGCTGGCGATGCTGGCTCGCTCGCTTGGTCATGAAGTAACGGGTTCGGACGCCAATGTGTATCCGCCGATGAGTACCTTACTTGAGAAGCAAGGCATTGATCTGATCCAGGGTTATGACGCCAGCCAGCTCGATCCGCAGCCGGATCTGGTGATTATCGGCAATGCGATGACGCGCGGGAATCCGTGCGTGGAAGCGGTGCTGGAAAAAAACATTCCCTTTATGTCTGGTCCACAGTGGCTGCACGACTTTGTGTTGCGCGACCGCTGGGTACTGGCGGTCGCCGGTACCCACGGCAAAACCACGACCGCAGGCATGGCGACCTGGATACTGGAAGCGTGCGGGTACAAACCGGGCTTCGTGATCGGCGGCGTACCGGGCAACTTTGAGGTTTCCGCGCGCCTGGGCGAGAGCCCGTTCTTTGTTATCGAAGCGGATGAGTACGACTGCGCGTTCTTTGATAAACGTTCTAAATTTGTGCATTACTGCCCGCGGACGCTGATCCTCAACAACCTTGAGTTTGATCATGCCGACATCTTCGACGATCTGAAAGCGATCCAGAAGCAGTTCCACCATCTGGTGCGCATCGTGCCGGGGCAGGGGCGCATCATCTGGCCGGAAAACGACATCAACCTGAAACAGACCATGGCGCTGGGCTGCTGGAGCGAGCAGGAGCTGGTGGGCGAGCAGGGACACTGGCAGGCGAAGAAGCTGACTACGGATGCTTCCGAGTGGGAAGTGTGGCTGGACGGCGAAAAAGTCGGCGATGTGAAATGGGGCCTGGTCGGCGAACATAACATGCACAACGGTCTGATGGCGATTGCCGCCGCGCGCCACGTGGGCGTCGCGCCCGCAGAAGCGGCCAGCGCGCTGGGGTCATTTATTAACGCCCGCCGCCGTCTGGAGCTACGTGGTGAAGCGAACGGCGTGACGGTGTATGACGATTTCGCCCATCATCCGACGGCGATTCTGGCGACGCTTGCCGCGCTACGCGGGAAAGTGGGCGGCACCGCGCGCATTATCGCGGTACTGGAGCCGCGTTCTAACACGATGAAGATGGGGTTATGCAAGGATGACCTGGCGCCGTCGTTAGGGCGTGCGGATGAAGTGTTCCTGCTGCAGCCGCCGCATATTCCGTGGCAGGTTTCAGAAGTGGCGGACGCCTGCGTACAGCCTGCTCACTGGAGTGGAGATGTCGATACGCTGGCGGAAATGGTGGTGAAAACCGCACAGCCTGGCGATCACATCCTGGTGATGAGCAACGGCGGTTTCGGCGGCATCCATCAGAAATTGCTGGATGGGCTGGCGAAAAAAGCTCAGAACGTAACAGCGTATTAAATGACTATGCGGTCAGCCAGCTTTGTGGCTGGCTGTTTTATATGGGGCATCTTGCCATCGAAAGCGCATTCCGCTCGCCGGGAGACGTTAAAGCAATACTGAAAAAATCATTTGCCGCTCAGTATTGAAAAAGAGTAGACGCATATCCTTAAAGTAATCAGTGTAATACACTAAGAGTGTTCCGCCGGTTGCCGTATGCGGGACGAAAAGAGCCAGTTCGCAATAACAGATGAAGGTTTCGTGATTTATAAACGTCATCTTCTGCCTTTCAACGTTTGCGATGCCGCCTGGCTGCGGGCATCGTCCAGTCATAACAATGCTGATCCTGTCGCATTTATGCGGTCAGATTCAGATTGCTCAGAACCCAGCCCGCCAGCAAATTCTGTACTGAAGGTAACCACAGCGCAATTTGAATGTTGTTAACTGTATGTTCAGTTCATTTGTGCTAATATGGTTATTTACGAAATTTTCGTTCTATTAGAGTATCATGCATGTCTAAACATCAAACTCAACTTTCCTTACTGCAGGATGATATCCGCAGTCGCTATGACAGCCTTAGCAAACGTCTTAAACAAGTTGCTCAGTATATTCTGGATAACAGTAATAGCGTTGCTTTTGACACGGTAGCTTCCATCGCGCAACATGCCGATGTTCCCCCTTCGACACTGATTCGTTTTGCTAATGCGTTTGGTTTTAGCGGATTTAATGAAATGAAACAGGTATTTCGCCAGCACCTGATGGAGGAAACAGTAAGCTATACCGAGCGGGCGCGTCTGTTCAGACAGAAAAATGCGGATGAAGGGGAACCTACCCCGGAAAAGCCGGGTGAAATTCTGAAGCTATTTTCAATGGTGAATGCACAGGTATTACAACAATTACCGGTGCAGATTAAAAATGAGCAGTTGGATGCTGCGGTAAATCTGTTAGCGAAAGCCGACAATATTTATGTGATTGGATTACGTCGTTCGTTTAGCGTGGCCAGTTATTTAACCTACGCATTGCGTCATCTGGAGAGACGGGCATTTTTAATTGACGGTATTGGCGGAATGTTCTCTGAACAGCTAAGTATGGTCAGCCCCGACGATGTTGTTATTGCCATCAGCTATTCGCCTTACGCGCAGGAAGTGGTGGAATTAGTCGAGCTTGGCGCGAAACGCGGTGCGCACCATATTGCGATAACCGATAGCCAGGTCAGCCCGCTGGCAGCGTTCAGTGAAGTCTGTTTTGTGGTACGTGAAGCGCAGGTCGATGGTTTCCGTTCTCAGGTCGCGTCCATGTGTCTGGCGCAAACGTTAGCGGTTTCACTGGCGCTGGCGACGGAGTAAAAAAACAAGCCGATGATCGTATTTAGCGATCATCGGCATTGTGGTGAAACTTAATCAGAATAACGTTCGGTTTGAATTGGCTGCGGTTTTTTTCTGCGTTTTGCTAACACTACGCTCTCCATTTTCTCCAGCGAAATGCCTTTTGTTTCCGGCAGGTAACGGCAGATAAAGAAGTAACTGAAGATGCAGCAGATGGCGAATATCCACATTGGAAATGCGCCGTGGAAATGCGAAAGTAAATACGGGTTTTCATTAATCATCGGGAAGAATTGCGAAACTAAAAAGTTTGCCATCCACATAAATCCGACCGAAATACTCATTCCCTGCGACCTCATCCGGTTAGGGAATATTTCAGAAATAAGCACCCATGCGCCCACGCCCCAGGAAAGCGCGTAGAAAATCATAAAGAACAGCATACCGAATAGCGCGAAATAACCGGTTGCCTGGCTGTACAGCGCCCATGAGGTGAGCAACAAGCCGATGATGCTGCCAATAGTGCCTTTACGCATCAGCGACAAACGCCCCATCTTATCCATAATCATTGCGCCAATAATGGAACCGATAAGCTGAATCACGCCGATCCAGATTGTCTGGAACAGAGCCTCCTGGGCGCTACCGGTCACATCCTTCAGGACGATTGGCGCGTAATACATCATGACGTTAACCCCTGTTACTTGTTGCAGCATAGCGATCATGCAGCCCAGAATCAGGATGAAACGCACGTTCCCGTCGCGGTAATTGAGTTTTTGATGGGCGTTTAGTTGGTCGTTTTGCAGTGAGGTTTTTATATCGGCAAGAAGATGTCTGGCATGTTCTTCGTTGGATATTTTGGTCAGTATTTTTAGCGTCTCCTCCTCGCGACCAATCATCATCATCCAGCGGGGAGATTCCGGGATTAAAAAGACTAAAATACAGAACAAAATGCAGGGAATAATACCCGCAGCAAACATATAGCGCCAGCCAAGTTCAATGAGCCAGGTATCCGCTGCAATCGATGCTATTTTGTAGTTAACGTAGAAGATCAGAATCTGACCGAAAACGATAGCGAACTGCTGCATACTTAATGCTCTGCCGCGCATGTTTTTCGGTGAGACTTCAGACATATACATCGGTGATACTGTTGCCGCCAGGCCGACTGCCAGTCCACCGATAATGCGATAAATCACAAAATGGGTGAACGTGTAGGAGAGGGAGGTGCCCACTGCGGAAATAGTGAATAACAGCGCTGAAACCATCAATGATTTCTTGCGTCCAAAACGTTTGGATAAATATCCGGCGCTAAACGAACCAATAACGCACCCCACCACAACGCAGGAAACCGCCCAGCCGGTCTCAGCAGGAGATAGATGAAAGTAGCTGGTCAGTGAACCAATCGCACCTGAAATAACAGCAGTATCGTAGCCAAATAATATTCCGCCCAGTGCGGCAATCGCGCAGATGCGTAATATGTAACCCGTATTATAACAACTATCTGATGTGGACATAGGTAGATTATCTCCAGAATAAACTTCATCTATCTGTTTGAATTTAGTGAACAAATAGACAAATTCATCTTATGTCGGTCATTGCCGTAGCGCTGCCGACGATCTTATAGCTATTGAGAACTCTCGTTTCACAACCTATGTTTTAATTTCAAAACGATCAATAATGAAATTTATGTTTTGTTATGGGTATCACATTTCGAATTTCATAATCCTGGCGTTTTTTATCGTTAAGATGCTGCATTTTGCGCAGTGCTCTCCTGTATCTTGATGAATTTGCTTTATTTTATTGCTTCCGTGACAGTGCCTGAACTCAATTTGTCAGGGGCCGTACTTTTTGTTCTTTCCTGGAACATCTCCATTTCGTGATCTTTTGCATGGAATTTTTCTTCTAATGAATGCAAAAATAAAATGAAAAATTTCATTGGTGTGTTGTTTCCTCAACAGGCAAGGGAGGGATTATGTCTCAGAGAAGTAAGTACAATTCGGCCTATGTGTACGTCCTGTGTTGTATTGCGGCGCTGGCTGGATTGATGTTTGGTTATTCAACGGCGGTGATTACCGGAGTGGTATTGCCTTTACAGCAGTATTACCAACTGACGCCAACCGAGACCGGATGGGCCGTTTCCAGTATCGTGATTGGTTGTATCATCGGCGCGCTGGTCGGTGGAAAAATTGCCGATAAACTGGGGCGTAAACCTGCGCTTCTGATCATTGCGATCATTTTTATCGCTTCTTCCTTAGGGGCGGCGATGAGTGAATCGTTCATGATCTTCTCCCTTTCCCGCATTGTGTGTGGTTTTGCGGTTGGGATGGCCGGAACGGCATCCACCATGTATATGTCTGAACTGGCGCCTGCTGAAATTCGCGGCAAAGCGCTGGGCATTTACAATATCTCCGTGGTATCTGGCCAGGTTATCGTGTTTATAGTCAACTATCTGATAGCAAAAGGAATGCCTGCTGATGTGCTGGTTTCCCAGGGCTGGAAGACTATGCTTTTTGCCCAAGTGGTACCCTCCATTGCGATGTTAGCGATTACGCTTTTCCTACCCGAATCACCGGCATGGTGCGCCCGTAACAACCGCAGCGAAGCTCGTTCGATAAAGGTGCTTACCCGGATCTACAGTGGATTAACGGCCACAGATGTGGCCGCTATTTTTGACAGCATGAAAGAAACCGTACGTCCACAGGACAACGTCGCCGGGGGAGAACGCACCAACCTGAAAAGCTCGCCGGTGCTCCGCTATATTCTGTTGGTTGGATGCTGTATCGCCGTTTTGCAACAGTTCACAGGCGTTAACGTAATGAACTATTATGCGCCGCTGGTGTTGCAGAACAGCAGTACCGAAGTGGTTATGTTCCAGACCATTTTTATCGCGGTATGTAATGTGGTGGGCAGTTTTATCGGCATGATCCTGTTCGACCGCTATGGCCGTATACCGATTATGAAAATTGGTACCATCGGCTCAATTGTCGGCCTGTTGATCGCGTCATACGGTTTGTACACCCACGATACAGGCTACATTACCATCTTTGGCATCCTGTTTTTTATGCTGCTGTTTGCCGTCAGCTGGAGCGTTGGCGCATGGGTACTGATTTCTGAGGTTTTCCCTGAAAAGATAAAAGGTTTTGGGATGGGGCTGGCGGTGAGCCTGATGTGGATAGCCAACTTCCTCATCTCACTGTTGTTCCCGGTCATAAATGATAACGCCTGGCTGCAGGAGACCTTCGGCGGCGCTTTTTCGATGTGGATTTTTGTCGTTTTTAATTTGGTCTGCTATGTCTTTATTTCTCGTTATGTGCCGGAAACAAAAGGGGTGCCGCTAACAGAAATTGAACGGCTGGCCGAGAACAAGCTGCGTGAAATTCAGGGGAAACGTCGCGATGTAATAGCCTGATACCTCTCCAATATTAGCGGAGAATATCCAGAGATATTCTCCGCTGGTTACACAACCTTTACTCCCTCCAGCGAGTGCGCACAGGATATACCCTGTTGAAACCTCCCCAGTGTTTACCACCTCTACGTAACTAATTGATCCATAATAATATCGGCAAATAGGGTAAGTCTTCTTCTGCATCATTATTTTATTGCGTATTCCTGGTGGGGGCCGTGCCGTAAATACGCTATATACAAAACAGGGAAATAATTTAAGAGAAGGTGGATAGCGATCTTATGAGCGTGTGTGGCGCAGAGTTGAATAAAAAAGCCAGCCGCAGAGGACGGCTGGCAAAGTACCACTCAACGAAGTGTTATCGCGGGTAGTCTGGTGAGTTAATCCACGCGTGGTTCTCTTCCCAGGTGAAACGCCATTTTCGTAGCGGGCCGGCCATCACGTTCAGATAGTAGTTATCGTAACCCGCGATGGTGGCAACCGGGTGGTAGCCTTTAGGTACTTTCACTACATCCCGGTTATAGACCGCCATACATTCATCCAGGCTGCGATCGTCGGTGTAGACGCGCTGTAAGCAGAATCCCTGAGGTGGATTGAAACGGTGATAGTACGTCTCTTCCAGATAGGTCTCCTGACCTTCAACTGCCGTATCGTGCTTGTGCGCGGGCCAGGAGCTGGTATCGCCTTCATTAGTGTACACTTCAACGACTAGCAGGCTGTCGGCGAGCTGGCTATCAGGAAGGATGTTATGCACCAGGCGCTGATTGCGCCCTTTTCCCCGATGCTCTACCCCGACCTCTTGTGGCGAGATCAGACGTACCGGAAGCTCTCCGAATCCCGGCGCGCTGCATACGGCCAGCTCAAGGTCGGTTTCGGCTGTCACTTTCGCCTCCGTATGATGGGGGAGGTAAACCGAATAAGCCGGAATGCGTTCAAACGGACTCATGCGCTGACCAATCCGATAGAAAAAACTGTCGGCGGCCTTAACGCTGGCCAGCCCGGCAACCAGCACCAGACAGCGTTCACGCTCATCGGACGGCAGGGTTATCGACTCTCCAGCCTTCAACTGCCAGACATCAAAACCGACATACTCCCAGCCTGCATTTTGAGGGGAAATGTGTTGGATATTTCCCGACTCAGAGGTACAGGTACTCAGCAAGTTGGCCATAATCTTCTCCTTCCTGAAAGCGTATTAACCGAGAGTCGGCATACTGAACTCCGATACGATCTGCTGTCCGTTCGGCCAACGCGAGGTAACGGTTTTCATCCGGGTATAGAAGCGCACGCCATCCGGCCCATGGACGTTCAGGGCGCCAAACACCGAGCGCTTCCAGCCGCCAAAAGAGTGAAATGCCATCGGAACCGGAACTGGAATATTAATACCGACCATCCCGGCTTCAACCGACTGGGCGAATTCGCGCGCATAGTGACCGTTGGTGGTGAAAATCACGCTGCCGTTGCCGAATTCATGGGAGTTTACCGTGCTAATGGCGGTGGCATAATCCGGGACGCGCACAATTCCGAGAACCGGGCCAAAAATTTCTTCACGCCAGATGGTCATCTCAGGCGTGACGTTATCAAACAGAGTGCCGCCGACATAAAAGCCTTCAGGATATCCCGCCACGCTATAGTTGCGGCCATCCATGACCAGAGTTGCTCCCTCGCTCACCCCTTTGTCGATGTAACCCAACACTTTCTGTTGATGAGCACGTGAAACAACCGGGCCCATTTCATTTTCATCTTTGCCGCGCAGCTCTCCCGGGCCGATACGTAGCGCCGCAATCAGCGGTTTCAGGCGTTCGATCAGACGGTCCGCCGTTTCATCGCCCACCGCGACCACTACCGGCAGCGCCATACAGCGTTCGCCCGCGGAACCAAATGCTCCGCCCATAATGGCGTTGACGGTGGCGTCCAGATCTGCATCCGGCATGACGATTGCGTGATTTTTGGCGGCCCCGAAGGCCTGTACGCGTTTGCCATGGGCGCTGGCGGTGGTATAGATATGTTCCGCGACGGCGGAGGAACCGACAAAGCTGACGGCCTGTACGCGAGGGTCGCTGGTCAACAGGCTAGCCGCCTCATTGCCACAGTGAACAACGTTAAACACGCCGTCCGGCAGGCCAGCCTCCTGCAGAAGCTGCGCCATACGTAACGATGCGGACGGCACCAGTGCGGGCGGTTTCAGGACGAAGGTATTGCCGCAAGCCAGAGCAACCGGGAACATCCACATAGGCACCATTGCCGGGAAGTTAAACGGTGTGATGCCTGCCACAACCCCAAGCGGCTGCATTAATGAAAAGCTGTCAACGCCTGAGCCGACGTTAAAGGAGTACTCTCCTTTGCTGAGGTGCGGGATCCCGCAGGCAAATTCGACAACCTCTATGCCGCGCGTCAGCTCGCCAAGCGCATCTGACCAGACCTTGCCATGCTCGCTGACGATCAGCGCCGCCAGTTCGTCCCGATGCTTTTCCAGTAATACTTTGAATTCAAAAAGGATACGTGCCCGGCGTAGCGGAGTCATTTTACTCCATGCCGGAAAAGCCTCATGTGCGCTTTGAATTGCCGCCAGCATCTCCTCTCGGGTGCTCTGGGTGACCTGACGAATTACTTTACCGGTGGCCGGATTAGTCACCGGTAGCGCCTCGCCGCTGCTGCTCAGTGTCGTTTTACCATGAATAAAATTGCCGACTGTTTCCATCTCTTTTTTATCCTCTTAAACCGATGTTGACGACGTTCTGACTGAGCGGTCACAGGAAAGCCTGGTTATCTTCAGCCTAAAACGCATACCGTATTCAATGTAAATTTTAGGATTAAAAATTTCAAATTTATTTTTATGAAATTTTATTTTGAAAATTTGACGACTGGTTTTTATACGAGGTTATGTGCAGTAAGAAATCAAAAATCTAATTAACTTATTGATTTTTATTGTTTTTATTTGTTGTGGTATCAATGGTTGTCTGTTGTGACGAGGAAAGATTTGGAAAAAATTATGATCTATATAGCATTTTTGTTTCATTTGGTGTGGTATAAAAATTCAAATTTCAGGGGTGTTTCGGCACCACAGTTTCGGATATTGGAGGGTAAATCATGCGCTTGTGCTTCTGTCCTTCAGAACGAGAGAATAAGGCTCAGCCCCAGTTGGCGTATGTGAGTCAGGTCAGTGAGAGCAATGGTCCGTTTGTCCGGTTCATGCATATGCACCCACAGACCGTTGAACTGATTCTTATCACCGAAGGAGACGGAGAGTATTTCATTGGCGATCGCATCTACCCGGTTCGTAAAGGCGACCTGGTCATTTATAACAGCCAGGTGGTGCATGATGAGTATCTGGAAAGCGGGCGGCCAATTGGCACTATTTGTTGTGGGATTAACAATATTTCGTGTCCGGGTCTACGTGAGAATGCGCTAATACCGGATGATATTGTGCCGGTTATTCCACTGTATCACCATTATGCGACGGTGGAAAAACTGATGAGTTCCGTGTTTACCGTTATTAATCAGCATGCGGTAGAAGGGCCAGCAATGGCGCAGCTATTGACCCAGGTAGTACTCAAATACATTGAGGGAAATGTCTTATTGCGCACAGGTAACGATGCCATACAGCGCCATGAAAATTTACTCGATTCAATAAAATCCTATATTGATCGCAATTTCTATGAGCCAATTCGGCTGGATACGCTGGCGACGAAATTTAATGTCAGTCCTTATTATGTTTCCCATGAATTTAAACGCCGCTATGGTTATTCACCGATGGATTACCTGATAAAACGTAGGCTGGGGGAGGCGCAATCGTTACTAACCACGGATGAAGGCGGGCGCGAAAAGATCACCTCTATTGCCTATCGTGTTGGCTTTAGCAACCTTAGTCATTTTCAGAATTACTTCAAAAATAAAGTAGGGAAAACGCCCGGTCAATATCGCAAGGACTATCGTAAAGCTAATTATTTATTATTTGAATATTAATTCTTGCTAAAATTTAATCGTCATGAGAATGGTCGCAATACTGCGGCCATTTTTTATTTGTCAGTATATTTTATTCGTTTATCTATAGCGCGAAAAGTCTGGCAATATCATTAAAGAGTGATGATTTTTTTGTGATACCTGACGCATTTATCCCACATCTTCAACCAGGATAGATAAAGTTTTTCAGGCTACAAAAAGTAATATGTTGTCCATCAAAGGTTAATTTGCATCGCGGTATGCAGTAAAAGCGTTTCATTAAGTGGGAGCCAGCAACATGTACAATGTAAAAAAGAGCATTAAGTTGGGGATTGCGCCTATCGGTTGGCGCAATGATGATATTCCTGAGATTGGTAAAGAAAATACATATAAACAAATACTTAGTGATGCCGCGCTTACCGGTTTTTCCGGTACGGAAGTTGGCGGTTGTTATCCGCAGGATCCTGCTGAGTTAAATAAAGAGTTAATGCTTCGCGGACTGGAAATACCAGGCCAGTGGTTTTCTTCCTTTATTATTCGCGATGGTATTGCATCTGCGATGAATGCTTTTGAACAGCATTGTGCTTATTTGCAGGCAATACATGCATATGTCGCCGTTGTTTCTGAACAAACTTATAGTATTCAAGGTATTATCGATAAGTGCGTTTATACAGAGAAGCCTAACTTCAGCGACAGCGAATGGCAGCTTTTATGCGAAGGACTTAATGCGCTTGGGAAAATTGCCAATGCGCACGGGCTGAAGCTCGCTTTCCATCATCATATGGGTACCGGTGTGCAGACTCTGCCGGAAGTGGATCGACTCATGGAGAATACCGATCCGCAATTTGTACATCTGCTGTTTGATACCGGGCATATATATGTTTCTGACGGCGATGTCATGCCGCTACTGAGTAAACATTTTGATCGTATTAAACACGTTCATTTTAAAGATGTGCGTAATGAAAAACTCAAAGCATGTCGCCTCGCGAAGAAATCATTCCTCAATTCTTTCCTTGATGGTGTGTTTACCGTCCCCGGCGATGGAAATATTGATTTTAAATCCGTATTAGCTTATCTGGTCGGGCATCAATATTCTGGCTGGATTGTTGTTGAGGCCGAGCAGGATCCTAAGAAATATAACCCATTGGAATATGCGCAAAAAGGTAAAAAGCATATTGATGAGTTACTGAAAAATTATCTTTAATTGAAAAGGAAACAGAAAATGACTTTAAAAGCAGGTATTGTAGGTATCGGCATGATCGGCTCCGATCACTTAAGACGTCTGGCCAACACCGTGTCGGGTGTAGAGGTTGTTGCCGTATGTGATATCGTCGCGGGTAGGGCGCAGGCGGCGCTGGATAAGTATGCGATCGAAGCCAAAGATTATAATGACTATCACGATCTGATTAATGATAAAGACGTTGAAGTGGTCATCATTACCGCATCAAATGAGGCGCACGCCGATGTAGCCGTTGCCGCGCTAAATGCTAACAAATATGTTTTCTGTGAAAAACCGCTAGCGGTGACGGCTGCGGATTGTCAGCGTGTGATTGAAGCAGAGCAGAAAAATGGTAAGCGCATGGTGCAGATTGGTTTTATGCGCCGCTACGACAAAGGTTACGTTCAGCTGAAAAATATTATCGACAGCGGCGAAATCGGTCAGCCATTAATGGTTCATGGACGTCATTACAATGCCAGCACGGTGCCAGAATACAAAACGCCACAGGCTATTTATGAAACATTGATTCATGAAATTGACGTTATGCACTGGCTGCTTAACGAAGATTATAAAACCGTTAAGGTTTACTTCCCGCGTCAGTCCAGCCTGGTGACCACTCTGCGTGATCCGCAGCTGGTTGTAATGGAAACCACCTCCGGCATCAATATTGTGGTTGAAGTGTTTGTGAACTGCCAGTATGGCTATGACATTCACTGCGATGTTACCGGCGAGAAAGGAATGGCGGAGCTGCCAACCGTCGCCAGCGCCGCGGTACGGAAAGCGGCGAAGTATAGCACCGACATCCTGGTTGACTGGAAACAGCGCTTTATTGATGCCTACGACATTGAGTTCCAGGATTTCTTCGATCGTCTGAACGCAGGATTGCCGCCGGCAGGCCCAACGTCATGGGATGGTTATCTGGCTGCGGTTACCGCTGATGCCTGCGTGAAGTCTCAGGAAACAGGGAATACCGAGATTGTTGAATTACCCTCAAAACCTGATTTCTACAAATAAACCTTCCGCGTATTAAAACTCCTGCCGGATAGCGATGCTTAAGCGTCCTATCCGGCATATCACAATTTATTATCTTCTTTTATCCGGAACTTCCCTATGAAAGGCAGACTCATCTCTTCCGATCCGTATCGTCAGCAATTCCTTGTTGAGCGTGCGGTCTCTTTTTCGCATCGTCAGCGTGATTGCAGTGAATTAATCAGCGTCTTACCGCGCCACACGTTACAGCAGATTGACGGATTCGGCGGCAGCTTTACCGAAGGTGCGGGCGTGGTATTCAACAGCATGAGCGAAAAGACGAAGGCGCAATTTCTTTCCCTTTATTTTTCTGCTCAGGAACATAATTACACTCTGGCGCGGATGCCAATTCAGAGCTGTGATTTTTCCCTGGGCAATTACGCGTATGTCGATTCCAGCGCTGACCTGCAGCAGGGACGGCTCTCCTTTTCCCGCGATGAAGCGCATTTAATACCGCTGATTTCCGGGGCGTTGCGGTTAAATCCACACATGAAGCTGATGGCTTCGCCGTGGAGTCCGCCGGCGTTTATGAAAACTAATAACGATATGAACGGTGGCGGCAAGCTGCGGCGCGAATGCTACGCCGACTGGGCCGATATCATTATCAACTACCTGCTGGAATACCGCCGCCACGGCATTAATGTGCAGGCGCTCTCCGTGCAGAATGAGCCGGTGGCGGTAAAAACCTGGGACTCCTGTCTGTATAGTGTGGAAGAGGAGACAGCCTTTGCCGTGCAGTATCTGCGTCCGCGCCTCGCCCGGCAGGGTATGGATGAGATGGAGATCTATATCTGGGATCACGATAAAGATGGCCTGGTAGACTGGGCTGAACTCGCCTTTGCTGACGAAGCTAATTATAAGGGAATTAACGGGCTGGCATTCCACTGGTATACCGGCGATCATTTTTCGCAAATACAGTATCTGGCCCAGTGCCTGCCGGATAAAAAACTCCTGTTTTCCGAAGGCTGTGTGCCAATGGAGAGCGATGCCGGTAGCCAGATTCGCCACTGGCATACCTATCTCCATGACATGATTGGTAATTTCAAATCGGGTTGTAGCGGGTTTATCGACTGGAATCTGCTGTTGAACAGTGAGGGTGGGCCGAATCATCAGGGTAATCTGTGTGAAGCGCCCATTCAATACGATGCGCAAAACGACGTGCTGCGGCGTAACCACTCCTGGTATGGTATTGGCCACTTCTGCCGCTATGTGCGTCCGGGGGCGAGGGTCATGCTTTCTTCAAGTTACGATAATCTTCTGGAAGAGGTGGGATTTGTGAATCCTGACGGCGAGCGTGTGCTGGTGGTGTATAACCGCGATGTCCAGGAAAGGCGTTGCCGGGTGCTGGATGGCGATAAAGAGATCGCGTTAACGCTGCCGCCGTCAGGCGCCAGTACGTTGCTATGGCGGCAGGAGTCGATCTGAATGATGAAGTTGGGATTTAATGAAGCGACCTGTATGCGAAACTCCACGCTGGCACAGGATGTTGTGTTGGCGGAACGTTTTGGCTATGACTACATCGAAATCCGTCTGGATATGTTGCAGGAGTGGTTACAGAAACATACGTTAAGCGAGCTGGCAGACATTTTCGCCGTCGGCCACCTTAAGCCCTGGGGCTACAATTCGCTGGAAGACATTACGTTTTGTGATAGCGAAAGCTGGGCGGAGAAACGGCGGCAGTTGGCTTTCGCCTGCCATGCTGGCTCAGTGGTGGGGGGTGATTGTCTGGTCGTGGTGCCCACCATTCGTCAGGGGGGAAATTTTCCGCCAGGGGAAACGGTGAAAGATTCAGTGAAGCGTCTGCGCGAGATGGCGGCAGTGGCGGAAGAAAGCCAGATGCGGCTGGCCTTTGAGCCGATCGGTTCCGCAGGATGCTGTGTGCGCAGTCTTGCCATGGCGATGGAGATCGTAGATGCGGTCGATCGCAGTAACGTCGGGCTGGTCGTCGATGCCTTTAATCTTTACCTGCACGATCAATGGCGGGATCTGACCACGCTTCGCCAGATCCCTGTGGAAAAGATCTTCGTTTACCATATTGATGACGCCGATAATTTGCCGCTGGCAACGCTGGAGCATTGCCATCGTCTGTTTCCTGGCAACGGCGTGATCCCACTGCATGAGATCACGCATGAGCTAGTGCAGAAGGGCTATGAGGGGATCTGTTCGCTGGAACTGTTTAACCCTGGCTACTGGCAGATGGCGGCCAGCGAAGTCTTTGCGATAGGGGCGGAAAAGACTCGCCCCTTCTTAACAGCTTAATGTTGCCGCAGCAAGAGATGGACAACCGCCGCGCCCAGCAGCGCGCAGGCCGCGGCCAGAAGAAAGACCTGCTGATAGCCGATAAACGGCGTCAGCAGGCCCGCTATTGGTCCGGTAAATCCGTAGGCCAGATCCTGAAACGCTGACCAGACGCCGAGGGCCGTACCACGAATCTCCGGTGGCACTCTGCGCACAACCTCTACGCCCAGCGATGGGAACATCAGCGAACAGCCGCAGCCGGTAATCGCCGCGCCAATCAGCGCAGCGCCTGCTGACGGAGCGGCCCACATTACCGCCAGTCCGGTCCCCTCTACCAGTAGTGAAAAGGTTGCGACCGTGGCGCCGCCGTAACGGTCGGGAAATTTGGCGCAGAAAAAGCGGACAGCGATAAACGCAATGCCAAACAGCGTCATCGCAAAACCGGTGTTATCCCAGTGACGCTCGTTGAACCAGAGGGCGGTAAACGCGCTTAGGGTGGCAAAACCAATGCCCTGGAGCACAAGCCCTGTTCCGGGCCGCCACACCAGGCCGACTACCCGTAGCACTGGCACGCGGGGACGGGCTGTTGGGATATTCCCCGGAATGCCATAGATGACTCCGCTGGCGATGATCGGCAACAGCACGACGAGGAGCGCCGGAAGCGCCAGGCCGGCCCTGGCGTAAAGCGACAGCCCCAGCGGCGCGCCGATAGCCAGCGCACCGTAGGTCGCCATGCCGTTCCAGGAAATAACCTGACCCGCGTGGGTCGAGCCCGCCAGCCACATCCCCCAGGTTAAATTACCGGTCAAAATGAAACTTTCACCGATGCCCAGCAGCACACGACCAACAATCAGTATGGCCCATGCGAGCAGCGGAACCGGGTGAGCGATTAGACTGACCAGCATCAGCAGACCTGATGCGGCGCAGTAGAACTGACCGGTGATAACCGTCCGACGTCCGCCTGACGTGTCGGCTTTTCGACCCGCGGCGCCCCGGGTAAGCAAGGTGGCGATAAACTGGCTGCCTACCGCGATACCGATCAACAGATCGCTCAGATGCAACTGCTGCTGAACGTACAGCGGCAGCATGACTAACGGGATGCCAATAGTCAGATAGTTGAGAAACATCGCGGCGCTGATGCGAAACAGCGTGATCGATGTGGAATGTTGTGTGAGAGCTGGCATGGAATCGTCCTTGAACACGCCCCTTGTCCGATGCAGACACGGGGCGTGATGAGGCAGGCATTAACGTGCCGGGCGGTATTCGCGCCAGTAGTCGATAAGCATGCGGTATTTTTGTTTCACCGTTGCGATGAGCTGTTCATCGTTAAGCTGGCCGCCTAACCACTGGCGTGACGGTTCGCCAAAGATGGTCCGGCCGACGGCGAAACCTTTCACCCAGGGCATATCCGCTGCTGCGGCGAATCCTGACTTCAACTCGCTTTCCGGTGCGTCCAGGCCAAGTATCAATATACCGCGACATTCAGGGTCATAATGCTCAATATGCTGGCTGATTTCTCGCCAACGATCTGGGCTTAACGGCGGCAGTTTCCACCAGTCCGGCAGGATCCCCAGTTGATAAAAACGTTCCACAATCTGAGGATAGTATTGCTCATTTTGGTCTGCCGCATCGCGCGGCAAGATGACTTCCAGCAGCAGATCGTGACCAGACTGGCAGCAGGCGCGGTAAACTTCGTCAATGAGCGCCTCTTGTTCAAGACGTACCGACTCTGCATCGAGTGGATGATAGAAGACCAGACATTTCACGACGTGCTCTTGCGGCCAGCTGACAAGCTGAGAGCCAATATCGCCATGTTCCAGCTTCAGCGGATACGAACCGGGCATCTCAACCGGTCGGCCAATCCACCATCCCTGGCCGGTCACGTCGTTAAGCGCCTGCTGACCAAAGGTGGTATCGGCAAGGATGCCGCTATTATTCTGTAAACCGGCCTCAAGCGCCGCCTGACGCGCCCCTTCCAGCAGTAGCATCTTCAGGGGAGGGATCGCGGATTCACTGGCGCCGACTTCATTTGCGATATCCACCAGTTGCTTGCGATGGTCAAAGGCGAATACGCACAGCTCCGGCCAGTGCTGTTTACGGGTTGTGACCCGATGAAGGTGATTCAGCCGCGGGTCTTTGTCTGGCCGGGTGATGGATTGTTCACGCGCGAGGTAGTCGTCCAGCTCTTTTTTGGTTGGCATGGCGGGGGCACAACCGTGGCGCGATACCACTAACGCGCCGCAGGCGTTTGCATAACGGCAGGCTTGCTCCCAGCTTTCATCGTTCAGGTATCCCCGCAGCAGTCCTGACATAAAGGCATCGCCCGCGCCCAGAACGTTCAGAACGTCTACGCGAACGCCGCTATGTATCTTCACCTGCGACCAGTCATCGGCGATGTTGCCTTCAAAGACTGAGCAGCCCAGCGCGCCGCGTTTGCACACCAGTACGGCCTGGGTCAACTGACGGACGCGCCGCAGGGCGGTCAGCGTGTCGGTACTGCCGCCGGCGATATGGAATTCTTCTTCGGTCCCAACGATCAGATCGAAATGGCGCAATACCTGCTGGAGCTGTTCGGTAACCTGTGATGAGGCGATGAAACGTGTTTCACCGTCTCCTAGCGACGTCAGACCCCACAGTACGGGGCGGTAGTCGATATCCAGCGCCCGCCGCAGCCCGTGTTTTTGCGCATACTCCAGCGCTTTAAGAACGGCGGCGCGCGTATTGGGGTGAGAAAGATGAGTGCCGGTGACGGCTAATGCGCGTGAAGAAGCGATGTAATCTTCGCGGATATCCTCAGGTGTTAGCGCCATGTCCGCGCAGTTATCGCGGTAGAAGATCAGAGGAAAGGTGTCCTGATCTTTAATGCCGAGGATCACCAGCGCGGTCAGACGATCGCGATCCGACAGCAGGCACTGCGTATCCACACCAACGCGGTTTAATTCTTCACGAACGAAACGTCCCATATGCTCATCGCCGACGCGGGCCAGCATAGCGGAACGTAATCCCTGAATGGCCGTGCCGTAGGCAACATTGCCTGACGATCCCCCTAAATATTTAGCGAAAGTCGTCATATCCTCCAGCCGTGACCCGATTTGTTGACCATACAAATCAACGGCGACTCGTCCCAGACAGATAACGTCCAGCGGCTTTTGCTCACTACTGACTGCTTTATTCATTGACATATCCCCTAACAGAAGACGGTGTTATTTTTGCTCATACTAAGGTTTGGTGATTTCATTTTCAATAAAAATGGAAATAATGTTTTCATTTATTGTTTGAACAAGATCACAGAAATGGCATTTCCGGGCAACGGGCATGATCGTTTTTTGTTGTGTTTTTTGTTTTAATTGATTGATTATAAATGTGTTGTTTATTTTAAAATCGCATGGAAGATAAATTTCATTTTCATGAAAAACACGCCTGAATGTCGAAATTTTTTAACCGTTTTTTGATCTCCTTCCCATAAATGAAATATAAATTCCATATAATTGTGAGAACGGAAATTTTGATCCTATGATAAGTCTCTGTGTTTTTGGGGCTGAAGCGATGCATAAGCAGGCAACGACAGCCGAACGGTTGATAAAAGCAGGTGGGGTACATGAAAACAATCAGGTTGACCATGGCGCAGGCTTTGGTGCGCTTTCTTGATAATCAGTACATCGACGTAGACGGCAGCGAAATCAAATTTGTAAAAGGGATTTTCGCCATTTTTGGCCACGGGAACGTCGTCGGATTGGGGCAAGCGCTGGAAGAGGACTGTGGCCAACTTAGCGTTCATCAAGGGCGTAACGAACAGGGAATGGCGCATATCGCGACGGGGTTTGCCCGCCAGATGCGTCGCCATCAGATTTATGCCTGCACCTCCTCAGTGGGGCCAGGGGCCGCCAATATGATCACCGCAGCGGCGACCGCGACGGCTAACCGTATTCCACTGCTTTTGCTGCCGGGCGATGTGTACGCATCGCGTCAACCCGACCCGGTTTTGCAACAGGTTGAACAAGAACACGATCTGACGCTGAGCACCAATGACGCTTTCCGTGCAGTTAGCCGCTACTGGGATCGCATTACGCGTCCGGAACAGCTAATGAGCGCCTGTATCAGCGCGATGCGGGTGTTAACCGATCCGGCGGATACGGGGGCCGTGACGCTTTGCCTGCCACAGGATGTGCAGGGTGAAGCCTGGGATTATCCGGATTATTTTTTCGCTCGCCGGGTCTATCGTCTTGAGCGTCACGCGCCGACGGAGCCGATGCTGAACGAGGCGGTTGCGCTGATTCGCCGCCACCAGCGGCCGCTGATCGTTTGCGGCGGGGGCGTGAAGTACTCGCAGGCTGAAGAGGCGCTGCTGAGATTTGCCGAACGCTGTCATCTGCCGATTGCTGAAACCCAGGCTGGCAAGGGAGCGCTCAGTTCTGCACACCCGCTGAACGTCGGCGGGATTGGCGAAACCGGTTCACTGGCGGCGAATCTGCTGGCGCAGGAGGCCGATCTGATTATCGGTGTAGGGACGCGCTATACCGATTTCACCACCTCCTCAAAGTGGATCTTCCAGAATCCCGACGTGCGCTACTTAAATATCAACGTTAGCCGCTTTGATGTCTTCAAGCTGGATGGCGTACAGATGCAGGGTGACGCTCGCGTCGCCCTGACGCAGCTTAGCGAACGGCTGGCCCAGGAGCATTATGCTTCGCAATGGGGTGAGACTATTCACCGCGTCCGCTCGCAATATATGGCGGAAGTTGAGCGCGTCTATGCTGTGGAATATAGCGGAGAGGGCTTCAAACCTGAAATTGAGGATCATATGGATACTCAAAAGGTGTTTGAAGAGTTTAATGAGATTACGCGGTCGTGGCTGACCCAGACGCGCGTGTTGGGCGTGCTTAACCGGATGTTGCCGGAAAACGCGCTGGTGGTGGCGGCGGCGGGCAGCCTGCCGGGCGACCTCCAGCGTGTCTGGCAAAGCCGCGGCGAGAATGATTACCACGTCGAGTACGGCTACTCCTGTATGGGCTACGAAGTCAATGCCGCATTGGGGGCCAAGCTGGCGCAGCCGGAGCGCGAGGTGTACAGCTTCGTGGGCGACGGTTCGTTCATGATGCTGCACTCTGAGTTGGTCACTTCCGTCCAGATGGGGAAAAAGATTACCGTCATTTTGCTCGATAACATGACCAACGGCTGTATCAATAATCTGCAAATGGAACACGGTATGGACAGTTACTTCACCGAGTTTCGTTTCCATCAGCAGGAGAGCGGTCGTCAGGAAGGCGGGTTTATCCCGGTCGATTTCGCTCGCATCGCTGAAGGATATGGTTGTAAAAGCTATCGCGTCACCACCATTGAACAACTGCATGAAGCGTTGGAAGATGCTCGTAAACAGACCGTGAGCACGCTGATAGACATAAAAGTGCTTCCCAAAACGATGGTGCATAAGTACCTGAGCTGGTGGCGCGTTGGTGGGGCGCAGGTATCCCGTAGCGAACGTATCCAGGCGGTAGCGCGTATGCTTGAAGAACATATCGGACACGCCCGGCAGTACTGATTAATTTGCCGTCGTTCAGGTTGCAGAAGTGTGGTTATTGTTCTGCAACCTGAACGATACAGCGTCAACGCATTGTTTGCTTTTCAGAACGGCAAAATAAAACGATCCGTTTTTCGCAGAATTACGGATGCTTTTCTTTTGCGGTTTTAAATTTACTATTCATGAGATTAAGAGGTACGAATGAAAAAGCTTCGATGTGGTGTTATTGGCCTCGGTCGGGTAGGTAAAATGCATGTTGAGAATATGTATTTACTGCCTCAATTAGATATTATCTGCGCCGCCGATTATTTTATTGAGGAGATGAGCGATTGGCTTTATTCGGTAAATATAACTTCAGGGTATAAAAATTATCAGGAACTTTTACAGCGTGATGATATAGAGGCAGTTTTTATTTTCACCTCAACGGATATGCACGAAGAGATCGTCACGGCGGCAGCGCAGGCGGGGAAGCACATTTTTTGTGAAAAACCGCTCAGCATGAATGAGGATGAGCAGGCCTCAATGGCGGTGCTGAGAAAAGTGAAAGAGAAGGGGGTGACGCTGCAGGTTGCCTTTAATCGCCGTTTTGATCCTCAGTTTCACGAGGTCTTTGAGCTGGTGCGCAGCGGCAAGATTGGTCGGCCCCAGATGATAAAAATCACCTCCCGCGATCCGGACCTGCTACCCCATGATCTGATCAAACGTATTGGCGGTCTGATTTTTGACTTCACCATGCATGACTTTGATATGGCTCGTTTTATGATGCAGGATGAAGTCAGCGAAGTCTATGTTAAGGGCAATACGCTGATTGATCCCAGCCTGAAAAATATTGATGATGTTGATACGCTTGCGGTGATGCTGACTTTCAGAAACGGCGGCTACGCGCTCATTGATAACAGCCGTCGGGCGGTATATGGCTATGACCAACGGGTGGAGGTTTTTGGCTCAGAAGGGATGGCGTATGCGGATAACGTTAGTGAGTCGACGGTGAAAGTTTTCAACAGCCAGCACTGCATAATGAAAAATCCCCTTCCTGATTTCACGGTCCGTTATCGCGAAGCTTACCGAACGGAAATATTACACTTTATTGATTCAGTCCTGCATCATACGCCGGTTGTCTGTACCGGCGAAGACGCATTATTGGCCCAGCGTATCGCTATTGCCGCGCAGCAATCATTAAAAAGCGGGCTGCCGGTGAAAATAACAAGCGATATTTATCTTTAACTGCATCTATTAATAATGAAGAAACTCTCGCACTGAAAAGTGTGAGAGCTTTTCTATACCGAGGGTAATAAAATGAAAGAAATGCAGGCAACGCTGCCCCAGACATTTTATATAAAACCAGGTAAGTTTATCTGGAGCTACCTGGGAACATTTTTATTTATGTTAGGCGGCTGTATTGAGAACAGCTGGTTATCTGCCTGGTTAAATACGCAGGGGGTTGATCAGGCGCATATCGGGCAGATTTTTGCCGGGTATGGGATTGTGGTCGCGATTACCTCCTGGCTATCCGGCGTCTGTGTGGACGTTTTTGGTCCTAAAAAGGTGATGGTTACCGGTTTTATCGTCTATCTTCTGGCTTCCGTCGCGTTTCTGAACTTTGCGCTACCCAGCCATGATTTTGGCGCAATTCTTGTTACCTATATGCTGCGTGGCGTGGGGTATCCGCTGGTCTGTTACTCCTTCCTGGTACGCCTGACCATCCAGTTGGATAATCACCAGCAAGGGATCGGCACCTCGCTATTTTGGGTGGTCTATAACCTTGGTTTTACCATCATTGGGCCGGTGGTGGCGGCGTCGTTAATTCCTGAGTTGGGGCATATCAACGTGATGTGGGCCGGGATGGGCGTTGCGCTGCTGGGGGTTCTCTTCATGCTGGTGCTGGAACGCAATGAATTCATTCTGAAACCGCGAACGACGCCGGTCTTCAACGAGTTATCTGCGGGTATCTCCATTATGTATGAACGGCCACGGATCGGTCTGGCGGTGATTGTCAAAACTATTAACGGTCTTGGCACCTATGGTTTTGTTGTCGTATTACCTCTGTTTCTGCTGGATAAGCACTTTACGCTTGAGGAATGGGCGAGTATTTGGGGGATTACCTTTATCTCTAACCAGGTCTTCAACATTATCTTTGGCTGGATGGGCGATAAAATTGGTTTTCGCCGAACCATCCAGATTTTTGGCAGCATCCTGACCGGTGTCGCTACGCTGATTGTTTACTGGGTGCCGATGATATGGGGGCATAACTATGTCGCCTTTATGCTGGCGATGTGTTTGTGGGGAGCCGGGCTGGCTGGCTTTGTGCCAATGACGCCGCTGGTGCCGATGATGGCGCCGGATAAGAAGGGGGCGGCGAACTCGGCCGTGAACTTTGGCTCCGGCCTGGGGAATTTCGTTGGGCCAGCGCTGGTCTCCGTTCTGGCAGGGTTCGGCACCGGCGTGGTGATGTATACTATGGCGGGGCTCTATTTATTCAGCGGCATCCTGGTGCAGTTTCTTAAAGTGCCTGGCGAGAAATAGCTTCAAATATTCTTCAAAAATCCCTTATAGCCTGTGATGTTCATCACTAAATTAAACCGGTTTTTATCAAGATTGATAAAGCCGGTTTTTTCACCCTACGTTAAATTGTACTAACGGATTACGGTTATTTACCCACTCATATACGTTCAGGGAGAAAATAATGAATATCGAAAAAACACGGTTTTGTATTAACCGGAAAATTGCACCGGGTCTAAGTATAGAAGCATTCTTTCGACTGGTTAAACGTCTTGAGTTTAATAAAGTGGAATTGCGTAATGATATGCCAAGCGGCAGAGTTACTGATGACTTGAATTATAATCAGGTGCGTAACCTGGCAGAAAAGTATGGACTTGAAATTGTCACAATTAATGCGGTCTATCCCTTCAACCAACTGACCGAGGAGGTAGTAAAAAAAACGGAAGGATTATTACGAGACGCGCAGGGAGTCGGCGCGCGGGCATTAGTTCTTTGTCCGCTGAATGATGGAACGATTGTGCCGCCGGAGGTTACGGTTGAGGCAATAAAACGACTGAGCGATCTCTTTGCCCGGTATGATATTCAGGGGCTGGTTGAACCTTTAGGATTCCGCGTAAGTTCGCTGCGTTCTGCCGTCTGGGCTCAGCAACTGATCCGGGAAGCAGGTTCCCCCTTTAAGGTTTTGCTGGATACCTTCCATCATCATCTGTACGAAGAGGCCGAAAAGGAGTTTGCGTCGCGCATTGATATTTCTGCTATCGGGCTGGTGCATTTGTCCGGTGTGGAAGACACCCGACCAACGGAAGCATTGGCTGATGAGCAGCGTATTATGCTGAGTGAAAAGGATGTAATGCAGAATTACCAGCAGGTGCAGCGTCTGGAAAATATGGGATATCGCGGTATTTACGCTTTTGAACCTTTTTCTTCCCAGTTGGCTTCCTGGAGTGAGGCGGAAATAGAGGAACAAATTAATCGCAGCGTGTCATTGCTGCTGCAATGATACAGCTAATTTCCAGGTGACCGTTTTCAGTTTCCGCAGCGTGGTATTTACAATGAAAATTGCTTTTGATGTCGATGTTATTAAACATTTACCCATTACCCAAATGGTACGGCAGGTTTCCGAGTGGGGGTATAAATATATTGAGCAGTCGCCGCACCCGCGTATTAATCCGTTTTATAAACACCCTAAAGCTGGTCGCGATACCATGCAGGAATATAAACGCGCCTTGCAGAACTACGGTGTGGAAATCTCGTCATTTATTGTGGTTTATCGTTGGTCCGGCCCCGATGAAGAGCGTCGGCGCGCCGCGGTAACCAACTGGAAGCGGATGATTGAGATTGCCGTTGATATGGGCGTACAGGTGATTAATACCGAGCTTTCCGGGACGCCGGATGAGCCGGAGATTTGTGAAGAGATGTGGTATCGCTCCATGGAGGAATTGCTGCCGATCGTGGAACGAGAGGGAATTCGAATCGAAATTCAGTCTCACCCCTGGGATTTCTGCGAACTGAACGATGAGACGGTCGACATGGTGCAGTCTTTGCGTAGTGATAACGTGACCTATCTGTACAGCGCACCGCATGGCTTCTTTTACGATAAAGGGCAGGGCGACGTCGCAAGGATGCTGAACTATGCCGGGGCCGATCTTTCGCATGTTCTGCTGGCCGATACGCACAACCACACGCTTCCCTGCCGCTATATCATGAACCCGCCTGGCGTGAATGCGACGATTCATCAGCACATCGGGCTGGGAGAAGGTGAGGTCGATTTTGACGCGCTATTCCAGGCACTGCGTGAAATGGATTTTGCAAACCGCACGTTTAAGGTGGGCGGTGAGGCAATTATCACCACGTCGCTGTTTGGTTATCCTGAGAAAATGAGTGTTCAGGCGGTGGAAACGCGCGAGCGGATCGAGCGGGAGCTACTCGGACGTTAAAAACGGGTGGATTTGCCTGTACCGCGCCACAGGCTGGCGCGGTCATTTGCGGCAATTACCCTTCGTTTTCCGCCAGCTCGCGCAGATACTGGAAAATCTGACGCGCTGATTTCGGCGGTTTGTTGCCTTCTTTCTCTTTCTTCGCATTGCGGATCAATGAACGAAGCTGTTGACGATCGGCGTGCGGCCACAGGGTCAGTACTTCGGCTACCGCGTCATCGCCTTCGACGATCAGACGATCGCGCAGATGCTCAAGCTTGTGAAACAGCACCACCTGCTGATTATGGCGGTTTTTCAGCTTGTCCAGCGCCTGGCGAATAGGTTCAACGTCGCGTTGGCGCAGCATTTTTCCGATAAGCTGCAACTGGCGGCGGCGTCCTTCCATTTTGATACGCTGGGCCAGTTCAATGGCGTCGCGCAGATCGGCGTCCAGCGGGATCTTATCCAGCGCGTTTTTCCCCAGATCCACCAGTTCCGCGCCCAGGCGTTTTAATTCCTCGGCATCGCGTTTAATTTCACTTTTACTGACCCAGATAATTTCATCGTCTTCGTCTTCGATGTCATCACCGGGAACGTCGTCGAGCCAGTCTTCGGGCTGCTTTGTCATGTCAGGCTCCTTAAAAAAAGAGGCTAATGTTACCAGTTAAGATGCGCACTGAAAAACGGTTCTCTGTTAGACTTCAGAGAAACTCTCTCTACATTATGGCATTTGCAATGAAAGTAATCTCACAAGTTGAAGCGCAGCGTAAGATTCTGGAAGAAGCAGTTTCGACAGCGCTGGAGTTAGCCTCAGGCAAATCGGATGGGGCGGAAGTCGCCGTCAGCAAGACCACCGGCATTAGCGTCAGCACCCGTTATGGTGAAGTAGAGAATGTCGAATTTAATAGCGACGGCGCGCTGGGCATTACGGTGTATCACCAGAACCGCAAAGGCAGCGCCTCTTCGACGGATTTAAGTCCGCAGGCGATTGCCCGTACCGTGCAGGCCGCGCTGGATATCGCGCGTTACACGTCGCCGGACCCGTGCGCAGGCGTGGCGGACAAAGAACTGCTGGCGTTTGACGCGCCGGATCTGGACTTGTTCCACCCGGCAGAGGTTACGCCAGACGAAGCCATTGAACTGGCCGCGCGTGCGGAGCAGGCTTCTCTAAAGGCGGATAAACGCATCACCAATACCGAAGGCGGTAGCTTTAACAGCCATTACGGCACTAAAGTGTTCGGCAACAGCCACGGCATGTTGCAGGGATATTGCTCCACGCGCCATTCGCTCTCAAGCTGCGTCATCGCCGAAGAGAACGGCGATATGGAGCGTGATTACGCTTACACCATCGGCCGGGCAATGGCGGATCTGCAAGCGCCGGAATGGGTCGGGGCCGAGTGCGCGCGCCGCACCTTATCCCGCCTGTCGCCGCGCAAGCTCTCCACTATGAAAGCGCCGGTCATTTTCGCCAATGAAGTGGCGACAGGGCTATTTGGTCATCTGGTCGGGGCGATTGCCGGCGGCGCGGTATACCGTAAATCCACTTTTCTGCTCGACTCGCTGGGCAAACAAATTCTGCCGGAATGGTTAACCATCGAAGAACACCCGCATCTGCTAAAAGGGCTGGCGTCTTCACCGTTCGACAGCGAAGGCGTGCGTACGGAACGCCGGGACATTGTGAAGGATGGCGTACTGACGCAATGGTTGCTGACCAACTATTCCGCCCGCAAACTGGGGCTGAAAAGTACCGGTCATGCCGGCGGCATTCATAACTGGCGTATCGCCGGGCAGGGGCTGAACTTTGAGCAGTTGCTAAAAGAGATGGGCACCGGCCTGGTGGTGACGGAACTGATGGGCCAGGGCGTCAGCGGTATTACCGGCGACTACTCCCGCGGCGCTGCGGGATTCTGGGTTGAAAATGGTGAAATCCAGTACCCGGTAAGTGAAATTACCATTGCCGGTAATTTAAAAGAGATGTGGCGTAATATTGTCACCGTAGGTGATGATATTGAAACGCGTAGTAATATACAGTGTGGTTCGGTATTGTTACCGGAGATGAAAATCGCCGGACAATAATACCCGTCATACTTCAGGCTGCAGGCGCGTTGGCTGCCTGCAACCCGAATTATTCAGGGTATTACACTTATCGTTAATAATAAAAAAGGAAGTGAGCAATGCGTAAAAGCCTGTTAGCTATTCTTGCTGTGTCATCGCTGGTATTCGGTTCGGCTGTTTTTGCTGCCGATCTTGAAGATAATATGGATATTCTCAATGATAACCTGAAAGTTGTTGAGAAAACGGATAGTGCCCCTGAACTGAAAGCGGCATTAACCAAAATGCGCGCGGCCGCGCTGGATGCTCAAAAAGCTACGCCGCCAAAGCTGGAAGATAAAGCGCCGGATAGCCCGGAAATGAAGGATTTTCGTCACGGTTTTGACATTCTGGTCGGCCAAATTGATGGCGCGCTGAAGCTGGCGAACGAAGGTAACGTTAAAGAAGCGAAAGCGGCGGCGGAAGCGCTAAAAACCACCCGCAATACGTATCATAAGAAGTATCGTTAATTTTTGTGGGATGGCGGCTTCGCTTTATCCGCAGGTCGCCATCCGGCAAAATGTAATACCCATCACACTTTCTCACTTTATACGACAACGTCATTGTTTGTTTCTGCCACGCTATTTCCTCTTTATGCCGCGATAGATCTCACACTTTCCCGGCGATAATTCATTAATGCCGCCTTTTCTGTGGCGCAGATCACCTATCCCACTCGCGTTTCCACTTCGAGGTGGAAAATAACTCGCTACAAACTTTTAACCCTTACCGCTAGTTTTATCTCATTGCCATTAACGGGGTGAGACGCGTGGATAACGGAGCAGTAAAACACGATGCCGGTGAGCGAATTAACGAACTGGCTGAACAGGTGTTAACGCAGGTGGATGGCCTGCTGGGGCGGCATCACATTGTCCCCAATGCGGTACAGACGCAAATGCTGACCTCGCACGTTCGCGCGATGGCGCACCGGTCAATTACCGGCGAGCCTTTACCGGAAGTCGATGCCAGCTTGTTTGATGAAATCTCAGCCGAATCAATGGCGCTCGCCCGCGAAATCGTGGCGGCGTTTGGCAACCTTCCTGACGAAGAAGCCTGGCTATTATCGGTACATTTTGAAGTCGCGAAAGACAACCTCTAAGGAGCAAAAAATGGAACAGATTACCGTCGTGATTGGCGATCGCTTGGGTAAAGGCCAGAAAGTGGCGGCAGGCGTGGAAAAAGCGGGCGGTCGCGCGGTCGTCGTACCGGGCGTCGCGGCAGACATGAAGCTGGGCGATGTGATGAAAGCGGAAAACGCCACCTTCGGCATTTCATTTTGCGGCAGCGGCGGCGCGGGCGCTATCACCGCGCAAAACAAGCATGGCTACAAAGCCAAATATGGAATGCGGTCAGTGGATGAAGGCGTCACCGCTATCAATGAAGGCTGCAACGTGTTGGGTTTCGGCTTTATGGATAAAGAAGAGCTCGGCGAGCGCCTGGTGCAGGCGTGGCAAAAGAAATACGGCGCCTGATGATGAAAGAGCAATTCACCACCACGGTGAGAGTAAAAGGCAAGGGCGACGCCAAAGCACGCGCCTTTGCCGATGCGCTGAACCATGTTCAGTCGGCGGTGATGAGAGAGTCGCCGTATATCTTACTGCGTATTGAGCCACAGGATGTGCGGATTGTTCAGGCGCATGAGTCGGTGCGTAAAGAGGCCTTTCTGTTTTTCTTTTTGCGCCGGGAACGACGCACTTACAGCGTGGAGCTGGATGTGACCGTCAACGTGACCGCCATCAATCTCGACAGGGTGGATTTCGTCGCGAAACGCTGATTTTTATTAAAAAGGCATAGTTATGTTCCTGATAATACTAATTAAATCGCTCATTATCGGCGCGCTGGTCGGCGTAGGGGTGGGCGCTGGGGCTGCACGCATGTTTCACGCGCCAACCACGCAGGGGATGGGCGCGTTCCGTACGTTGGGCGAACTCAACTCTTGTGAAGGCGACCCGGCATCTCACTTCTCCTTTGGGCTGGGTTTCTTCTTTAACGCCTGGGCGTCGTCTGTGGCGGCCGGATCGTTCACCCAGGATGTCGATCACCGCATCATCCCTAACTGGGGCGCGGCGGCGCTAATGATCAAAAACCGTAACGTCGGCGAGACGCTGCACGACCCGAAAAAAATGGCGATCGCCTGCGCCGTCATCGGCATGATCGTCGTGACGTTCCTTAACCTGACCGCCTCATCCGTGCCAGAAGCGCTACAGGTGACGGCGGTTAAGGTGCTGGTACCGGCGGCAAACCTGCTGGTCAACATCGTCATGCCTGTGATCTTCTGGTTAGCGGCGATCGACGCTGGTAAAAAATCGGGCTTCTGGGCCACCGTTTTCGGCGGCGCGGCGCAGCTCATCATGGGGAACGCCGTACCGGGGCTGGTACTGGGTATTTTGATCGGTAAAGGCGTAGAAGAGAGCGGCTGGAACCATGTCACCAAAGTGATGATGGTCGCCATCGTTTTGCTGTTTGTGTTGAGCGGCTTCTTCCGCGGCTTCGACATGAAAATGATCGAGTCTTTCAACATGACGGTACCGAACTGGCTTGAACTGATCCACAACTCGCTCAGCGGCAAATAACGGAGGCCACAATGGAAGAGAATAAAGGTTTTTGGTATGCCGACTGGTCGTTCCCGATCTTTGTTGGCCTGCTCTCCTCCGGCGTTTTCGCCGGGACGCATATGTACTATCTGTACGGCATCGGCGCATTTAACGAAGTCGCTTTTGTGGCGATGTTGAAAGCGGGGATGGATACCGGCGTCTACGGCGCGGTCGCCGCTTTCGGCGCCAGCTTTTTATTTGCCCGCATTATCGAAGGTTCGCTGGTCGGAATTCTGGATATCGGCGGGGCAATTCAGACCGGCGTGGGCTTAGGGGTTCCGGCGTTACTGCTGGGGGCTGGCTTTGTCTTCCCGGTGGCGAACTTTATCGCTTCGCTGATAACCGGTCTGGTGATTGGTCTGGCGATTGGCTACATCATTATTCTGGCGCGTAAGTTCACCATTAATCAGGGCGACTCCACGTACGGGGCGGACGTCATGATGGGGGCCGGTAACACTTCAGGCCGTTTTCTGGGGCCGTTGATTATCCTCAGCGCCATGACGGCATCGATTCCTATTGGTCTGGGCTCTTTGGTGGGCGCGCTGCTGTTTTATATCTGGCAGAAGCCGATTACTGGCGGCGCGATTTTAGGCGCGATGATCCTCGGTTCCATCTTCCCGGTTGCGATTAGCTAACTGTTGATTTGTAGGCCGGATAAGGCGGTTGCGCCGCCATCCGGCAAAGGAGAGAACGATGTTTGATTTACTCCTGCGCCATGCGCGTCTGGTCGATGACACGTTGACTAATATTGCCCTGCAAGATGGCAAAATCGCGGCGTTGGGTGACGTTGATGGTCCGGCGTTGAAAACCATTGACCTGCGCGGTGAGTGTTTTGTCAGCGCGGGTTGGATTGATTCTCACGTTCACTGCTACCCGACATCGCCGATTTACCACGACGAACCGGACAGCGTGGGTATTGCCACTGGCGTTACCACAGTGGTGGATGCAGGCAGCACTGGCGCAGATGATATTGACGATTTTTACACCCTGACCCGTGACGCGACCACCGACGTTTATGCGCTGCTGAATGTTTCACGCGTCGGGCTTATTGCCCAAAACGAGCTGGCTAACATGGCCAATATTGACGCTGATGCGGTTCGGCAGGCGGTAAAACGCCATCCGGATTTTATCGTCGGCCTCAAGGCGCGGATGAGCAGCAGCGTGGTAGGCGTTAACGGCATCACGCCGCTGGAACGCGCTAAAGCCATGCAGCAAGAAAACGGCAACCTGCCGCTGATGGTACATATTGGCAATAACCCGCCGGATCTGGACGAAATCGCGGAGCGTCTGACGGCGGGCGATATCATTACCCACTGTTACAACGGTAAGCCGAACCGTATTCTTCGGCCTGACGGCGAGCTGCGCGCCTCGGTGACACGAGCGCTGGCGCGCGGCGCGCGTCTGGACGTTGGGCATGGTACCGCCAGCCTGAGCTTTGCGGTGGCGAAACGCGCCATTAGCCTGGGGATTTTACCGCATACCATCAGTTCCGATATCTACTGCCGTAACCGCATCAATGGCCCGGTGCATTCGCTGGCTAATGTGATGTCGAAATTCCTCGCCATCGGCATGTCGCTGCCGCAGGTCATTGCGTGCGTGACGGCCAATGCCGCCGATAGCCTGAATCTGAAAACCAAAGGGCGTCTTCAGCCTGGTCTGGATGCCGACCTGACCCTCTTTATGCTTAAACGCCAGCCCACCGTGTTGGTAGACGCGGAAAACGACAGCTTACAGGCTGAAGAATTGCTGACGCCGCTTGCCGCGATACGCGCAGGCAAGGGCTATATGACCGAACAAGGGAGCGCGGAACATGCCTTCGATTTTTGAGAAGTATCAATTAAAACAGGTGATTAACGCCTCCGGACGTATGACGGCGCTCGGCGTCTCTACGCCGCGCCCGGAAGTGATAGACGCGGCGATGGCCGGAATGAATCAGTATTTCGAGATGAAAGATCTGGTGAATAAAACCGGCGAGTACATTGCGAAATTGCTGGAGGTGGAAGGGGCGACGGTAGTCTCCTGCGCCAGTGCGGGTCTTGCCCAGTCGGTTGCCGCGGTACTGGTTCAGGACAGCGACTGGCTGCTGGAAAACCTGCACGTTACACCGATTGAAAATAACGAAATCGTCCTGCCAAAGGGCCACAACGTCAACTTTGGCGCGCCGGTGGGAACGATGGTGGCGCTGGGCGGCGGCAAACTGGTGGAAGCCGGTTACGCCAACGAATGTTCCGCCGCGCAGTTGGCGGCGGCCATTACGCCGCGCACGGCGGCTATTCTCTATATCAAATCTCACCACTGTGTACAGAAAAGTATGCTCAGCGTGGAGCAGGCTGCGGTGGTGGCGCGCACGCATAATCTCCCGCTGATTGTGGACGCGGCGGCGGAAGAAGATTTGCAGTGCTACTACCGTATGGGCGCAGATCTCGTTATCTATAGCGGCGCGAAAGCGATTGAAGGGCCGACCAGCGGGCTGGTGATTGGCAAAACGCAGTATGTTGAGTGGGTAAAACGTCAGTCAGCGGGCATAGGCCGGGCGATGAAGGTCGGCAAAGAGGGAATTGTTGGCCTGACCTGTGCCATTGAATTGTACCTGCGGGCGCAAAAAGAGAGCGGCGCGGAGATGGTAGAAAAAATGGCGCCCTTTATCGACACGTTGAACACGTTTAACGGCGTCAGCGCCCGCGTGGTGTGGGACAGCGCCGGACGCGACATCGCGCGCACGGAAATTAAGTTTGATGAAGCCGTTACCGGCATCGCCACTGGCGACCTGGTCGACGCGCTGAAGCAAGGGGAATACGCGATTTACTTTCGCGGATACAAAGCCAACGAAGGGATTATTGAAGCGGATGTCCGCAGCGTCGATCGCGCGCAGTTAGCGATTGTGGCGCGTCGTATTGGCGAAGTGATTAATCAGGAGAAAAAAGCATGAAACTGACCCCTAACTTTTACCGCGATCGCGTTTGCCTGAACGTACTGGCCGGTTCGAAAGATAACGCCCGGGAAATCTACGCGGCGGCGGAAGGTCATGTGCTGGTTGGCGTGCTCTCCAAAAACTATCCGGATGTGGCAAGCGCAGTCGCGGATATGCGTGAATATGCGGCGCTTATCGACAATGCGCTCTCCGTCGGACTGGGGGCAGGCGATCCTAACCAGTCGGCGATGGTGAGCGAAATCTCGCGTCAGGTACAGCCGCAGCATGTCAACCAGGTGTTTACCGGCGTAGGGGCCAGCCGGGCGCTGCTGGGGCAAAACGAGACGGTGGTGAACGGTCTTGTCTCGCCGACCGGCACGCCGGGGCTGGTGAAAATTTCCACCGGCCCGCTAAGCAGCCGCGCGCCGGACGGCATCGTACCCATAGAAACGGCGATTGCGCTACTCAAAGATATGGGCGGCAGCTCCATTAAATACTTTCCGATGGGAGGGCTCACCTGTCGCGACGAGTATAAAGCGGTAGCTGACGCCTGCGCCCGCCATGATTTCTGGCTGGAACCGACGGGCGGTATCGATCTGGAAAACTTCGCCGAGATTCTGCACATCGCCCTTGATGCAGGTGTAAGCAAAATCATTCCTCACATTTATAGTTCGATTATTGATAAGGTGAGCGGCAACACCCGTGCGGACGATGTGCGTCAGTTACTCGCTATCGTCCGGTCGCGTGTCGGCTAATCATGAGGAGAGAGACGTGCGATTCCCCAACCAACGTTTAGCGCAGCTATTTGCGATGCTGCAAAACGAGACGCTGCCGCAGGATGAGCTGGCGCAGCGGTTGTCGGTCTCCACGCGTACCGTTCGGGCGGATATCGCCGCGTTGAACATGTTGCTGACGCCGCATGGAGCGCAATTTACTCTCAGCCGCGGCAACGGGTATCAGCTCAAAATTGATGATCCGGCACGTTATCAATCCCTGCAAACGCAGCAATCTCCCGCCCTGGCGCGCGGTCCGCGCACCAGCCAGGAGCGGATACACTATTTGCTGGCGCGTTTTTTAACCTCCGCCTTCTCTCTGAAGCTGGAGGATTTGGCAGATGAATGGTTTGTCAGCCGTGCGACGTTGCAGAACGACATGGCGGACGTGCGCGAGCATTTGCTGCGTTATCATCTGACGCTGGAAACGCGTCCGCGTCATGGCATGAAATTGTTTGGCGGAGAGATGGCGATTCGCGCCTGTCTGACCGACCTTTTATGGACGCTGGCGCAGCAGGAGCCCTCTCATCCGTTAATTGTTAGTACCACGCTGAACACCGAGGTGTCTCAACGGCTGCGGTCTCTTTTGCCGGATATTTTCTCTCATTGTCAAATCCGCCTGACCGATGAGGGCGAGCTGTTTCTGTGTTTATACTGCGCGGTGGCGGTACGGCGTATTCGCGAGGGGTATCCGTTATCGGAATGCGTGGCAGAGGAGGTCGATGAAAAGGTGCGCCATGCGGCGCATGAGATTGCGGAGCTACTACAACAGCTGGCTGACAAGCCGCTGTCGGAGCCGGAAGTAAGCTGGCTGAAGGTGCATATTGCCGCCCGCCAGGTACAGGAGATTGCCCCCAGCGCCATTAATGCCGATGATGAAGAGGCGCTGGTGCGCTATATCCTCAATTTTATTAATACCCAGTACAACTATAACCTGTTGAATGATAAACAGCTTCACGCGGACTTGCTGACCCACATCAAAACGATGATCACCCGCGTGCGCTACCAGATCATGATCCCCAACCCACTACTGGAAAATATTAAGCAGCACTATCCGATGGCGTGGGATATGACGTTGGCGGCGATATCGAGTTGGGGAAAATACACGCCGTATACCATTAGCGAAAACGAAATCGGTTTTCTGGTGCTGCATATTGGCGTTGGGCTGGAACGTAGTTACAACATTGGCTACCAGCGGCAGCCGCAAGTACTGTTAGTGTGCGATGCTGGTAATGCGATGGTGCGGATGATTGAAGCGGTACTGGCGCGGAAATACCCGCAGATTGAGATTGCCCGCACTCTGACGCTACGCGACTATGAGGCGCGGGACAGTATTGTGGAGGATTTTGTGATTTCCACGGCGCGGATCGGCGAAAAAGATAAACCGGTCATCATGATCGCGCCCTTTCCTACCGACTATCAATTGGAGCAGATCGGTAAGCTGGTGCTGGTGGACAGAACCCGTCCGTGGATGCTGGATAAATATTTCGATGCCTCGCATTTTCGCATCGTGGAGGGGGAAATAGATCAACAGACGCTGTTTAAAACGCTGTGCGATCAGTTGCATGAGGAAGGCTTTGTTGATGCGGCGTTTCTCGATTCGGTTATTGAACGTGAAGCTATCGTCAGTACGTTATTAGGCGACGGGATTGCCTTGCCGCACGCGCTGGGGCTGCTGGCGAAGAAAACGGTGGTTTATACGGTGCTCGCGCCACAGGGGATTGCCTGGGGTGATGAAACGGCGCACGTTATTTTTTTACTCGCCATCAGCAAAAGTGAATATGAAGAGGCGATGGCCATCTACGATATTTTCGTCACTTTCCTGCGCGAACGCGCCATGACGCGCCTCTGCGCATGTCAGAATTTTACGCAATTTAAAACGGTCGCGATGGAGTGCGTGAGTCGTTTTTGAGAGGCGTTATCCAGAATTCGATGTAATGCGAATGTAATGCTAAACTGCATTACACATTCGATTCTACTGGAGGCATAATGGCCACGCTGAACGTCCGTCTGGATGACAAACTCAAAAATGAGGCTTATGCCGTGCTGGAAAAACTGAACATTACTCCAACGGAAGCCGTGCGATTACTGTTCCAGTACGTCGCGGAAACGGGGCGCATGCCAGTGAAAACCGTCACTCTTAGCGACAGTGAAGATGCATTGATTCAGACAGTTCGGGAGAGGCTGTCTAGTCCGCAAAAGGGAATCAAGGTTAGTCTGGATGACTTATGAACTGGAATTCGACCCGAGGGCCTTAAAAGAGTGGCATAAGCTGGGCGATACGGTGAAGGCTCAGCTTAAGAAAAAGTTGGCTGATGTGCTATTGAACCCCAGAATCGACTCTGCCCGTTTAAACGGTCTTCCTGACTGCTATAAAATTAAGCTTAAATCGTCCGGTTATCGTCTGGTGTACCAGGTTCGGGATGACGTTGTGATTGTGTTTGTTGTCGCGGTCGGCAAGCGAGAACATTCAGCCGTCTATCACGATGCAAACAAACGGCTTTAGCGATCAACGCAAATGATGCACTACCTGGTTGCTGCTACCGCGCCAGATAAGCGCCGGGTCTTTCAGATCCTGCACAAATTTGCCATCGACCAGCACGTTAATGAGATCGACTACCTGCATTTGCGCGGCGTTGAGTTCATCGAGCTTGTAGCCGGTCCACACCCAGATATCTTTCCCCGGGCACTCTGCGCGGATGCGTTGTACCAGTGCCAGGATATCCGGTACGTTTTGCGGATGCAGCGGATCGCCGCCCGACAGCGAGATCCCCTGACGGTGAATGCGCGTGTCGTTCAGATCGGCAATGATCTTATCTTCCATCTCTTTGGTAAACGGCTGGCCGGAATTGAGCCGCCAGGTGCTTTTGTTGTAGCAGCCAGGGCATTCATGCACGCACCCTGACACAAACAGGGTGCAGCGGGTGCCGGGGCCGTTAACGATGTCTACGGGGTAGTATTGGTGAAAGTTCATGTTTCCTCGTTGCATTTGGCGCTGTAGCGGCGTTGGCCGCTCTCACTTACCCAGGTCACTTACTTATGTAAGCTCCCTGGGATTCGTTCGTTTGCCGCCTTGCTACAACACCAACTGCTTAGAGGAAACTCATGAAATTGGAACTATAGCCAGCGGTTGTAGGCCGGATAAGGTGTTTACACCGCCATCCGGCATTTACACATTGCAAACGGAGGATTAACCGATCTGCCCATTGCCTAAATGCTTCACGCGGCGCTTCACTTCTTCCTGCTTACCGGCGTTAAACGGGCGCGCGTCCGGGCTGCCTAAATAACCGCACACGCGACGGGTAACCGAGACGCGCGCGGCGTCGTGGTTGCCGCATTTCGGGCAGGTGAAACCTTTACTGGTACATTCGAACTCGCCGGTAAAGCCGCACTCGTAGCATTCATCGATCGGCGTGTTGGTGCCGTAATACGGTACATGCTGATAGCTGTAATCCCAGACATCTTCCAGCGCTTTCAGGTTGTGCTGAATGTTCGGGTATTCGCCGTAGCAAATGAAACCCCCGTTCGCCAGCGGCGGATACGGCGCTTCGAAATCGATTTTGTCGTACGGGTTGACCTTCTTCTCCACGTCGAGGTGGAAGCTGTTGGTGTAGTAACCTTTATCGGTTACGCCCGGCACCACGCCGAACTCGGCGGTATCCAGACGGCAGAAGCGGTCACAGAGGTTTTCACTTGGCGTGCTGTACAGACTAAAGCCGTAGCCGGTCTCGTCTTTCCACTGATCCACGGCCTGGCGCAGACGCTCCACAATCGCGATGCCTTTAGCGCGAAGCTGCTCGCTGTCGTACAGGTGTTCGCCGCCGAACAGCGCGTTAATGGTTTCATGGATACCAATGTAGCCCAGAGAGATGGACGCACGACCATTTTTAAAGATTTCAGACACGTCGTCATCCGCTTTCAGCCGCACGCCGCAGGCGCCTTCCATATACAGGATAGGCGCGACACGGGCTTTCACGCCTTCAAGGCGGGCGATACGGGTCATCAGCGCCTTCCGCGCCAGCGCCAGACGTTCATCCAGCAGTTTCCAGAATGCGGTTTCGTCGCCTTTTGCTTCCAGCGCGATGCGCGGCAGGTTAAGGCTAATCACGCCCAGGTTGTTACGCCCGTCGTGGATCTGCTCGCCGTTTTCGTTCTCCCACACGCCGAGGAAGCTGCGGCAGCCCATTGGCGTTTTGAACGAACCGGTGACTTTGACCACCTGATCGTAGTTGAGGATGTCCGGATACATGCGCTTGCTCGCGCACTCCAGCGCCAGTTGTTTAATGTCGTAGTTCGGATCGCCAAACTTGTGGTTCAAACCATCGCGGATAGCGAAGACCAGTTTCGGGAACACGGCGGTTTTGCGATTTTTACCCAGACCGGCGATACGGTTACGCAAAATAGACGCCTGGATCAGACGCGACTCCCAACTGGTGCCGAGGCCAAAACCAAAGGTCACGAAAGGCGTCTGGCCGTTAGCGGTGTGCAGCGTGTTAACTTCGTATTCCAGCGACTGGAAGGCGTCGTAGCACTCTTTTTCGGTGCGAGAACGCGCATACCCTTCGGCATCCGGGATCTGCCACTCATCGGCGGTTTTGCGGTGCTTGTTATAGCTTTCGGTGACAAACGGCGCCAGCACTTCGTCGATACGGTTAATGGTGGTGCCGCCATAAATATGGCTGGCGACCTGCGCGATAATCTGCGCGGTAACGGCAGTGGCGGTAGAGATAGATTTTGGCGGTTCGATCTCGGCGTTACCCATCTTGAAGCCTTGGGTCAACATGCCTTTCAGGTCGATCAACATACAGTTGAACATCGGGAAGAACGGCGAATAGTCGAGATCGTGATAGTGGATATCGCCGCGCTCATGCGCTTGTACTACGTCACGCGGCAACAGGTGCTGGCGGGCATAGTGTTTGGCGACAATCCCGGCCAGCAAATCGCGCTGGGTGGGAATGACTTTACTGTCTTTGTTGGCGTTTTCATTGAGCAACGCGGAGTTAGTTTGCTCTACCAGGCCGCGAATTTCCTGGTTCAGACGACCACGCTTTTCACGCTGAATGTCACGATCGTGACGGTATTCGATGTAGGCGCGGGCAAGCTGTTTGTACGGGCCGGACATCAGTTGGTTTTCAACCGCAGTTTGGATCTCGTTAATATCCACCTGACTGCGTGCGTTCATTTGGCTGCTAACGACTTCTGCGACGGTGGCACAGTAATCTGCGTCATCGACTCCCGCTGCTTTAGCTGCACGTAGAATGGCTTCCTTAATGCGCTCTGATTTGAATGGCACTTTACAGCCATCTCGTTTCATCACATGCGGTGTCATGATCACTCCATATTTGTAAGAACAGGTTATCCACAGAGGCCGGGGAAGCCATAACAGGTTTATTCATCTCTTTTCCAACGACTTCCCGCAATCCTGACCCAGGTTATCCACAATTCACCTTGTGTCGAGTGAACGGATGTTGTAGCAATTGTAGTCAATTAATACAACATATTGGGTCGGCGTGCATTTTAAAGTCTATATGTAGTGATTTGCATCAAGGATGTTTGCAATTTTATTGATGTAGAACAAGGTAAAAATCAGAGCGTACAGATGGCGGGCGCTGTAGCGTTTGTAAAAGATAGCAAGAAAAATCTGATTAATTATTCAACAAAAACAGACAGTAACCTGGAGCAACGCCACAGCCCGTGTCAATAGGTTTGTGGCGTTTATCCGTATAAGGACGTCGCGCTAGCGTTGTAACCACCAGATGGCTTCAAATGGGCGGAGCGTCATCGCGGCTGGCTGGCTGGCGACCTCGCCATAATTGTGCAGTAGCGCCTGCCACTGTCCTTTGATATGCGGCGGATGCCACTCCTGACACTGGTCGCTCAGATTGGCGACGACCAGCAGGGTTTGCCCCTGCCACTGGCGGCGATAACACCATACTGATGGGCTATCCGGGAGGAGATCCTGATAATCGCCCCAGATCAGTACAGGCTGGGTTTTACGCAGCGCAATCAGCTTTTGATAGGTGTAAAACACCGAGTTTTCATCGCGTAATGCTGCCGCGACGTTAACCTCCGCATAGTTATCGCACAGGCTTATCCACGGCTCGCCCTGGGTGAAACCGGCGTTTTTACCGTTGTCCCACTGCATCGGCGTGCGGCTGTTGTCGCGGGATTTACTGGCCAGAATAGCCAGCAGTTCGTCGGGGTCGCGCCCGGCGGCGCGTAGCGCGGCAAACATATTATGACTTTCCACGTCGCGATAATCGGTGATGCGGGTAAAGTGTGGGTTGGTCATGCCGATTTCTTCGCCCTGATAGATATAAGGCGTCCCTTGCATACCGTGCAGCGCCATCGCCAGCATTTTCGCGGCTGGAATCCGGTATTCACCCTCGTCGCCAAAGCGGGAAACGATGCGCGGCTGATCGTGATTACACCAGAATAACGCGTTCCAGGCGACGTTATGCATCCCCTGTTGCCAGTGGCGGAACAACGCTTTCAGCGCCACATAATCAGGTTTTGCCAGCGTCCACTTTTCGCCATTGGGGTAATCCACCTTCAGATGATGAAAATTGAAGGTCATCGAGAGTTCGTCGCCGCTAAGCGCGGCATATTGCTGGCAGTTTTCCAGCGTGGTAGAGGACATTTCGCCTACCGTCATCAGATTACGCGGCGTAAAAACGTCACGGTTCATTTCGCGTAAAAACGTATGCGCGCGCGGCCCGTCGGTATAAAAGCGGCGTCCGTCGCCCGTCGGATCGTCAGGAAAATCCTGATCTTTGGCGATCAGGTTCACCACGTCCAGACGCAGGCCATCCACGCCGCGATCGGCCCAGAATTCGCAGACCTTTTTCAGCTCGGCGCGCACGGCGGGGTTTTCCCAGTTCAGGTCGGCCTGTTCAGGCGCGAAAAGGTGTAAATAGTATTGTTCGCTTTGGCTATGCCAGCGCCAGGCGCTGCCGCCAAATTTGGATTGCCAGTTATTCGGGCAGACATCCGGCGTGCCGTCGCGCCAGATGTAAAACTGACGGTATGGGCTCTCTTTGTTCAGCGCTTCGCGAAACCAGGCGTGCTGGGTAGAAGTATGGTTAAACACCATATCCAGGATGATACGAATACCGCGTGCTTTCGCCTGCGCGACCAGCTCGTCAAAATCATCCAGCGTGCCGTAGGTCGGGTCGATGGCCGTATAATTTGCGACGTCATAACCGTTATCCACCTGCGGCGAGATATAAAACGGCGTGAGCCAGATGGCATCTACGCCGAGTCGCTGTAGATAGCCAAGGTGCTGCGTGACGCCGCGTAAATCGCCGGTGCCGCTGCCGGTCGTGTCCTGAAAACTTTTCGGGTAGATCTGATAGATAACGCCGTTTTGCCACCAGTGGGGAATAGTCATTGTTGTTTCCTGCAAGTGCGTTGGGACGCAACTGCGCCCCGAAGAAGTATTAGACAATTTGTAATGTGCCCTGACGATGCTTACGCTGATAGATAAAGGTGGTCAGAATCACCGGGATAACGATCGCGATAACCATCGCCATCGCAAACACCTGCCAGTAAGTCGGCTGGATAGAGAGAATGCCCGGCAGGCCGCCAACGCCGATGCCGTTTGCCATTACGCCATTCAGACCACAGAGCAGACCGGCAAGGCCAGAGCCGATCATCGCGCACAGCATCGGGAAGCGATATTTGATGTTGATGCCGTACATTGCCGGTTCGGTCACCCCCAGATAGGCGGAGATCGCCGCCGGAACGGAAATTTCACGTTCATTGTGTTTACGGCTGGAGATGATAATGCCCACCACGGCGGAGGCTTGCGCGATATTCGACAGCGCAATCAGCGGCCAGACTGGCGTACCGCCCATGCTCTGAACCATCTGCATATCGATAGCGAGCGTGGTCTGGTGGACGCCGGTAATGACCAACGGGGCATACAGGAAGCCGAACAGCGCCGCGCCTATCGGGGCGAAACTGCCGGTCATCAGATAACGTACCGCAAAGGCTACGCCGTCGCCGATCATGCGACCAAAGGGGCCGATAAAGGCGTGGGCGAGAAAGACGGCCAGTATCAACGAACACACCGGGACGACGACCAGGTAGAGATAATCCGGCACGATGCGTTTCAACCGCGTTTCAATAAATCCAAGCGCCAGTCCTGCCAGTAGCGCCGGGATAACCTGCGCCTGGTAGCCTATTTTCTCAATACTAAATACGCCGAAGTTCCAGACGTCCGGCGTTTGCTGGCCCAGCAGATACGCATTCATCAACTGCGGCGACACCAGCGTCACGCCGAGCACGATACCAAGAATCGGCGTGCCGCCCATTTTTTTCACCGCCGACCAGCAGATTCCCACCGGCAGATAGAAAAAGATCGCTTCGCCGATCAACCATAAAAAATCATAAAGCGTTTTTAGCGCCGGATGCATCTGCGCCAGCGTTTGACCGTGGCTCATCGGCACATCGCCGATCACGTTACGAAAGCCTAAGATCAAACCGCCGCTGATCAATGCCGGTAGTAGCGGAAAGAAGATCTCCGCGAAGTGGGAAATTAGCTGCTCATGCCATTTCATGTTCTGGCGAGCGGCTTTTTTTGCCTGCTCTTTATCAGCATACGCTTTGCCGGTGGTCTCCAGCAGCGCGTTATAGTAATCGCCAACGTCGGTGCCGATCACCACCTGAAACTGCCCGGCGTTGGTGAAACAGCCTTTAACCATCGGCAATTGTTCGATCTCTTTTGGTCGGGCGTTCGCGGGCTGGTGGAGCACAAAGCGCAGGCGAGTAATGCAGTGGCTCACCGTGGCGATGTTGTCGCGCCCGCCAACCAGGTCAATCAGCCGGTCGATATCGGCTTGTTTTACTTTGCTCATTGTAAAGCCTCATGGCAGAGGAGGTAAGTTATGGGTTGGCGCAAGAGTAGCTCTTCAACGTTGGTTTAAAAATGGGAACGTTCCCGAAACACGGCGAAGATCACAAATTACTCGTGGTATTCCGTTTAATCAGTCACTCAGGCGAGGGTAGAAGGAATGACGATCCGGCGCGGATCGCAGCGGCCATTGATCTGTTCGATCAGCTGCGAAGCCGCCTGCCGTCCGGCTTCAGCATAGCCAGGATCGACAGTGACGATCTCCGGGTGCAGGAATTTTATCAGCGGCGTGTTCCCGACGCTTGCCAGTTGCAGCGTTTCAATACGTTGCTCCTGTAAATACTTGCTGGCGCCCAACGCCAGCGTATCGGTAGCGCAGACTAACGCGGTGGTATCCGGCATGATGACGCTTGCCGTATGCTCATAACCCTGCTTCATGGCAAGACCGGGCAGGGCGGCGACGGGATGAAGTTTATGTTTTTTGCAAAACGCCAGGTATGCGTCATGCCGACGTTTGCCGGTGGTAATATCGCTATGGGGAACGCCCAGAAAGCTAATGTTGCGGTGTCCTTGCTCATACAGCCGCTGCATAAGGATATGAATCGCGCCCTCGTCGTCGTAACAGACGGAGGCAAAACCTTGCGCATCTCTTGCCAGCAGCACCAGCGAGGCTTTCCAGGGGGCGATCAACTCTTCTGTGATGCCGGTAAAGCCAAACAGCACCACGCCATCAATGTTACGTCGTCTGAGCATGCCCAGATGTTCCATTACCAGCGTCGGCGAGAACTGACTTTCCATCATAATAGGGTCGTAGCCCTGTTCGTAAAACGCAGGCAGCATGGTCTGAACCGCGAGGTTTTCAGACAACGAATCAAGGCGAGTGACGATAATAGCGACCACTTTATCACTTTGTCCCCGCATCGCGCGGGCGGAGCGGGACGGAGAGAAACCGTGTTGATTCATCACCGCTTCGACACGCTCGCGGGTACGTTCGCTTACGCCGCTTTCATTGTTAAGCACGCGGGAAACGGTTGATTTCCCTACGCCGCTCAGGCGGGCGATGTCTTTGATAGTGAGCCGGTTTTGCATCCTGTTTTCCCGTGGCGTGACGCTGATGGTGATAAAAAGAGTAACTTTACTCAAGCGAAGGGCAATGGGCAAAGTCTGGTTTATCGTTGGTTTAATTACGTAACGGTATGATACCGCCATAATTGCCACAAAACTTATGGATTTATGCGTATAATCCGCGGCGCAAATTATTTACTTACCGGAGGCGACATGGACCCTGAACCCACCCCTCTCCCGCGATGGAGAATTTTCCTTTTCCGGTAAGCCTGCCTCTGCTGTCTTACCGGTGTGTAAGACAGTGACACAATAACGTCCCTGTTTTTATTTAAACATTGCTCATCGGGCAAGGCTTTGCCGCGCCTGAAGAATTTTCTGCGCCTGACTTCGGCGCGGAGGGATTACCTATGCTAAAAACCATTACCCGCCAGCTTTTTGCCCGGCTTAATCGTCATTTGCCTTATCGTCTGGTTCACCGCGATCCGCTGCCCGGCGCGCAGACCGCGGTAAATGCGACTATCCCGCCTTCGCTGAGCGAGCGCTGTCTGAAAGTCGCGGCAATGGAGCAGGAGACGCTCTGGCGCGTTTTTGATACGCACCCGGAGGGATTAAACGTCGCCGAGGTGACGCGCGCGCGTGAAAAGCATGGCGAAAACCGCCTTCCGGCACAGAAACCCTCGCCATGGTGGGTGCATCTGTGGGTATGTTATCGCAATCCTTTCAACATCTTACTTACGATTCTTGGCGGCATTTCTTATGCCACGGAGGATCTGTTTGCCGCAGGCGTTATCGCCCTGATGGTCGGTATCTCAACGCTGCTGAATTTTGTGCAGGAAGCGCGCTCGACGAAAGCGGCGGACGCGCTAAAAGCGATGGTGAGCAATACCGCTACCGTACTGCGGGTTATTAATGAAAATGGCGAAAACGCCTGGCTGGAGTTACCCATCGATCAACTGGTGCCCGGCGATATTATTAAACTGGCGGCGGGGGATATGATCCCGGCGGATTTACGGATTATCCAGGCGCGCGATCTGTTTGTCGCCCAGGCGTCGCTGACCGGCGAATCTCTGCCGGTCGAGAAAGTCGCCACGACGCGTGAGCCCCGGCAAAATAACCCGCTTGAGTGCGACACGCTGTGCTTTATGGGGACAAATGTCGTGAGCGGAACGGCGCAGGCCGTGGTGATGGCGACCGGCGCCGACACCTGGTTTGGTCAATTGGCGGGGCGCGTGTCGGAACAAGATAACGAGCAGAACGCTTTCCAGAAAGGAATTAGCCGCGTCAGTATGTTGCTGATCCGCTTTATGCTGGTCATGGCGCCGGTAGTACTGATTATTAATGGTTATACGAAAGGTGACTGGTGGGAAGCGGCGCTATTTGCGCTCTCGGTCGCGGTAGGACTCACCCCGGAAATGTTGCCGATGATCGTCACCTCTACCCTCGCGCGCGGGGCGGTGAAGCTCTCGAAACAGAAAGTTATCGTGAAGCACCTTGACGCGATTCAGAACTTCGGCGCGATGGATATTCTGTGTACCGATAAAACCGGCACTCTGACGCAGGACAAAATTGTGCTGGAAAATCATACGGATATTTCTGGTAAGCCCAGCGAGCATGTACTGCATTGCGCCTGGCTGAACAGCCATTATCAGACCGGTCTAAAAAATTTACTGGATACGGCAGTCCTGGAGGGAGTAGACGAAACCGCCGCGCGTCAGCTCTCCGGACGCTGGCAGAAAATCGATGAGATTCCGTTTGATTTTGAGCGTCGCCGGATGTCAGTGGTGGTCGCCGAAGATTCGAACGTGCATCAACTGGTTTGCAAAGGCGCGCTACAGGAGATCCTGAACGTGTGTACTCAGGTGCGCCACAACGGCGATATTGTGCCGCTGGACGACAATATGCTGCGCCGGGTGAAACGCGTTACCGACACGCTGAACCGTCAGGGGCTACGCGTGGTCGCCGTCGCGACCAAATACCTGCCTGCGCGTGAGGGCGATTACCAACGTATCGATGAGTCTGACCTGATCCTGGAAGGGTATATTGCTTTTCTCGATCCGCCGAAAGAGACCACCGCGCCGGCGCTGAAAGCGCTGAAGGCGAGCGGAATTACGGTGAAAATTCTCACCGGCGACAGCGAGCTGGTAGCGGCGAAAGTTTGCCATGAAGTTGGGCTGGATGCGGGCGATGTCATTATTGGCAGTGATATTGAAGGGTTAAGCGACGACGCGCTGGCGGCGCTGGCCGCCCGTACGACGTTGTTTGCGCGTCTGACGCCGATGCATAAAGAGCGCATCGTCACTTTGCTCAAACGCGAGGGGCATGTGGTCGGTTTTATGGGCGACGGGATTAACGATGCCCCGGCATTGCGGGCAGCGGATATTGGTATCTCGGTAGATGGCGCGGTGGACATCGCCCGTGAAGCGGCCGATATTATCCTGCTGGAAAAGAGCCTGATGGTGCTGGAAGAAGGCGTCATTGAAGGTCGTCGTACTTTTTCTAATATGTTGAAATATATCAAGATGACGGCCAGCTCAAATTTCGGTAACGTGTTTAGCGTACTGGTGGCGAGCGCCTTTTTGCCGTTCCTGCCAATGCTGCCGCTGCACTTGCTGATTCAAAACCTGCTGTACGATGTATCCCAGGTGGCGATTCCGTTTGATAATGTCGATGAAGAACAAATTCAAAAGCCGCAGCGCTGGAATCCGGCGGATTTGGGGCGCTTTATGGTCTTTTTCGGTCCGATCAGCTCGATTTTCGACATTTTGACCTTTTGTCTGATGTGGTGGGTATTTCATGCGAATACGCCAGAAACGCAAACTTTGTTCCAGTCCGGCTGGTTTGTGGTGGGATTACTATCGCAAACGCTGATTGTGCATATGATCCGTACCCGTCGTCTGCCGTTTATTCAAAGTCGCGCCGCCTGGCCGCTGATGGCGATGACGTTGTTGGTGATGGTGGTGGGAGTCTCGTTGCCGTTTTCGCCGCTGGCGTCTTACCTGCAGTTGCAGGCGCTGCCGTTAAGCTATTTCCCGTGGCTGATTGCCATTCTGGCGGGCTATATGACGTTAACCCAGTTAGTGAAAGGGTTTTACAGCCGACGTTATGGCTGGCAGTAAACACTTTCGTCGGGGATTCGCCAGCGTGCTTAATCCCCGATATCGCTAACCAGGTCAGATGCCCGTAAAGCTCGACAAGTTTTACGCGATCGGCTTTATCTTTAAATTTCAGGGCTTATTCAAGCAGCTGTAGAATGCTATATGCAGGAATAAAAAAGAGGAATGTCCAGCTAAGTTTGTAAAATACATTCTCTGCCCCCGAGCCAGAACGAGAGGAGGAGATGTCCCACCGCCGGATATGTTTTGCGGATATGCGACGAAAGCGGCGAATATAGCTAATGCAATAAACTAAGTAAGGAGGAATCGCTAAGGCGCCAGTGGGTTTAGGAAACATAAGGGTAAGCAATATGGCTGCGACAATGAAGCATAAAAAGACTATCTTCGCGGTAGATTCTATCTGTTTTAATTCCTGGCGTATGCTTTCAGCATGTTTCTCCTGCCAGCGACGGAGCGTGCTGTTGCTAAATCCATATTCTTCGCACAACGCCTTATTCGGTACGCCGTTTTTCGACTGTTGCAGAAAATCGGCTATTTGTTCCTCGGTAAAACGCGATCTTACCATTGCCGCCTCTCCATGGCTGTTGGTGCCCCGAACCGGGCAAACTTGCGCCGCCCGGCGGGGATAACGTCCGGCGCTTAGCGACGAACAGCGATCGCTTCAATCTCAATTTTCACGTCTTTCGGCAGACGGGCAACTTCCACGCAGGAACGCGCCGGGAAGGTGGCGTTGTGCTCGGTGAAGAAGGCTTCGTAGGTGGCGTTGACGGTCGCGAAATCGTTCAGGTCTTTCACGAATACGGTCGTTTTCACAATGTCGCCTACTTTCAGGCCAGCGGCTTCCACGATAGCTTTAACGTTTTCCAGCGACTGACGTGCCTGAGCGGATACGTCTTCCGCTACGGCACCGGTTTTCGGATCGACCGGAATCTGACCGGAAGTGATTACCATGCTACCCAGGTCAACGCCCTGTACGTATGGGCCGATTGCTGCTGGTGCATTTTCCGTCGCAATAGTTTTGCTCATGATTTCTCCTGAATTACAGCGGTAATAGAATGTCCCCGCTCATTATAGGGAGCCGGGATCTCATAACCAACCCAAATTAGTTGGCCAGCACCACATAATGCGAAAACTCTTTTTCACAGTATTTGCATTTGAGGGCGATATCATTGGCGCGTTTTTTCACTGCAAAGCTGGAGGATACCGGTTCCGCGTGGCTGATGCAGTTGCTGTTCGGGCAAACCAGCACATTATTAATACGCTCTGGCAGGCTGGGGCGTGATTTCCCGACTACGTCGTAGTTGTCGATGCGGTTAACGGTGGCCTGCGGCGCGTACAGAGCAAGTTGGTTAACCTGCTCTTCGGTGAGAAAGGTGTTTTCTATTTTGATTAAGTCTTTACGCCCCATCTCGCCAGACGGGAGATTCAGACCGATAGTGATTCGCTGATCGGTCTCGGTCAATTTAAACAGACTCAGCAGTTTAAAGCCTACCTGCGCAGGGATATGGTCAATCACGGTGCCGCATTTAATGGCTTCAACCTGCAGTTTGTTATCGTGTGTCATCGTTTTTCTCCCTTACAGACTCAGTTCGCTATTCAGTACTAACGCCAGTAACGCCTGGCGAGCGAAAATACCGTTGCCCGCCTGTTGGAAGTACCAGGCGTGTGGCGTTTTATCCACATCCGTGGTGATTTCATCAATCCGCGGCAGCGGGTGCAGCACTTTCATATTTTCACGCGCGCCGTTCAGGTCGCTGGCGCGCAGAACAAACTGCGCCTTCACATTGGCGTACTCCGACGGGTCGAGACGCTCTTTCTGTACGCGAGTCATATAGAGGATGTCGACGTCGGCCATGACCTCTTCAATAGAACCATGCAGGCTCCAGGCCATCCCTTTTTCATCCAGCATATCCAGAATGTACTGCGGCATCGCCAGCGCGTCCGGCGCGATAAAATAAAAACGGTTGCCGCTAAATTTCGCCAGCGCCTGGGTTAGCGAATGCACGGTGCGGCCATATTTCAGATCGCCGACCATCGCGATATGCAGGTTATCCAGACGGCCCTGCGTTTCCTGGATGGTGAACAGATCCAACAGGGTCTGTGTCGGATGCTGGTTCGAACCGTCGCCCGCATTGAGCACCGGCACCTGACCGGAAAACTCCGTCGCCAGACGTGCCGCGCCTTCTTGCGGATGGCGCATCACAATCGCGTCCACGTAAGTGCTAATCACTGAGATCGTGTCGGCTAACGTTTCTCCTTTTTTTCCCAGCGACGTGTTGGCGCTGTCGGAGAAGCCCACTACGCTGGCGCCCAGGCGATGCATTGAAGTTTCAAACGACAGGCGGGTACGCGTGGAGGCTTCGAAAAAGCAGCTGGCGATCACTTTATGTTTCAAAAGCTCCGGCTGCGGGTTGGCTTTTAATTTCGCCGCCGTCGCCAGTACCAGATTAAGATCGTCGCGGCTGAGGTCGTTTATGGAAATGATATGTTTTTGATATAGCGGGTTAGCCATGTTTATCTCCTGACGCCTGGGCAAAAAAAAGCCCCTCAATTGAGGGGCTTGGTATTGGTTTTCAACGGAAAGAAAAACGGCAGGCCTGCGTCTTTTTTCAGACGCGGTAAGACAGAATGTCGTACACACTGAACCATGCTTCCTCCCGGCAAATTGTCCGCGATTATACTCAGCTCTGTTTTGGGATCAAGCGAATTAATGCATGATTTACTTGTCGCAAACGGTTCTTATGAATTTAAATTCATTTTAAGCAAATAATTAATTTGTTTGTGTACCAGCGCCGTGCGCTGAACGACCCGCGGTGCGACCCAGACAATACTGCTACCGGCAACGACGCCGAGAATTTCCGGCAATGCGTGGTAATCCAGAATTCTCGCGACGGCGCGACCATAACCTGCCGCCGTATGGATAAGGATAAATTCGCTATTATGTTCAACGCTAACGACCATTTCGGCTATTGAACGTCCGGCATCCGGCGAAGGACGCCGCTGGGGATTTACGGAATAAATCTTTTGTCCCTTCGTATTTCTGATTTTTATTGCGCCCAGCAGTTTGAGCAGGCGCGAAACCGTAGACTGACTGATACCTTCAAATCCCTCATTTTGTAAATCGCGGCGAATCTCCTCCTGGGACAGGTAACTTTTTTCACTAATCAGGCGCTGACAAACCGCCAGTTGCTGTTGTTCTTTGGCGGAGTAATCATCGTATTCCTTCATAAATGCACCTTATCTTTATTATTGATATCAACGGGCTGGCGAAATTCATCACATTTGTCACATCGATTGCGGATCAATCGGGCGGTTTTGCAGGAAAATGAGAAGCCGATCAAAAAAGGTGACGGCGTGCCTGATGGCGCTGTGCTTATCAGTCCTGTCGGATAAGACGCGTCGCCATCTGGCTCGTTACATCATCGCTCCGATGCTCAGTACCGCCATATTCAGCAATGTCAGGATCAGCAACAGCGGGGCGACCCATTTCAGATAGCGGACATAGGGAACCCGCGCGATCGCCAGACCGCCCATGACCACGGCGGAGGTGGGCGTAACCAGGTTCACAATCCCGGAGGCCGACTGGTAGGCGGTTACGACCAAATCCCGCTGTACGTGGGCAAAATCCGCTAACGGCGCCATAATGGGCATCGTCAATACGGCAAGACCGGAAGAGGAGGGCACCAGGAAGGAGAGCAATACTTCCAGCCAGTAGGTTACGTTTATGAAAATGGTGGTAGAGAGGCCGGAAACCAGACTTTCCGCGCTGTGCAAAATGGTGTGGGTAATCATACCGTTATCCATGACTACCACAATGCCGCGCGCGATACCAATAATTAGCGCCACGCCGAGCAAATCCCGCGCGCCGTCAATAAAGGTACTGGTGAACGCTTCCTCACCCATCCGCGTTATCACGCCAACGATAATCGCCGCCGCCAGAAAAACGCCGGAGATTTCCGCCATCCACCAGCCGAGAACCGCCACGCCGTAAATCATCACCGCGAAAGAGGCGGCGAAGATCAGCAGCACCCATTTCCGGGTAGCCGTAAACTCCAGCAGAGTATTGGCGCGATTGCCGAGAAAATGGGCGCGATTTTCCGCCATTTTATCCGCCACGATAGAAAGCTCAGGATGGGCGCGGACTTTGCGCGCATAGCGCATTACCCAAAACACGCACAGTACGTAGCCGACAATTAACAGCAGTACGCGCATCAGCATTCCCTGAGTAAAAGGGATGCCGGCGGCGTTGGCGGCAATGACCGTGGCGAAAGGGTTAATGGTCGAACCGAGCGTGCCTATCCCCGCGCCGAGCAGTACGGTTGCCGCGGCCACTAACGGATCGAAGCGGGCCGCCATCATAACCGGCACCAGCAGCGTGTAGAAGGGCAACGACTCCTCCGCCATGCCATAGATAGTGCCGCCTGCGGCGAACAGCGCCATCAGAATGGGGATCATCCACTCATCTTTGCCGTTGAGTTTGGCTGTTACCCGTTCAATACCGGCATCAATCGCCCCCGTTTTATTCACCACTCCCAGAAAGCCGCCGATAATCAAGACAAACAGCGCGACGTCAATGGCGCCAGCGGTGTAGGTTTCGTGGTTATAGAGGCCGTCAATCGGCGCCAGTAAAACAGCGGTAATCCCTTGCGGATGCGCGTCCACAGGGGCATACGTTCCTGCCACCGGCACCTCTTTTCCCAGCGTGGCGTTCATCGCCATTTGGTATTTTCCCGCCGGCACAATCCAGGTCATCACCGCGACCAGGGCAATAAGAATAAACAGGATGGTATAAGCGGTGGGAAATTTAAATTTACCCATGATGTTCTCTCCTGATATCACGGATATGCGCCGCGAGGGCGCATATCCTGTGGGATTAGTCGCCGAGCGTCGCCACCATGACCGCTTTGATGGTGTGCATCCGGTTTTCCGCTTCATCGAAGACTATCGAGCCTGCGGACTCGAACACCTCTTCCGTGACCTCCAGTCCTTTCAGGCCGTAAGCCATTTCGATTTCGCGTCCCACTTTGGTGTGCTCGTTATGGAAGGCGGGCAGGCAGTGCATAAACTTCACATCAGGATTACCGGTAGCGTTTACCACCTGCTGGTTGACCTGATATGGCGTCATCAGACTGACGCGCTCCGCCCAGGCTTCTTTGGGTTCTCCCATCGAGACCCAGACGTCGGTATAGAGGAAATCCACACCGTGAACGCCGTCTTCAACGCTCTCCGTTAAGGTGATACGAGCGCCGGTAACGCTGGCGATTTCCCGGCACTGCGCGACCAGCGCGGCATCAGGCCAGAAGGACTTTGGCGCTATCAGGCGGATATCCATGCCCATCTTCGCCGCGCCCACCATCAGCGAGTTGCCCATGTTGTTGCGCGCGTCGCCCAGGTAGGCGAAGCTCAGTTCCGGCAGCGTTTTGCCCGGCGCATGTTCCAGCATGGTCATCAGATCGGCCAGGATCTGTGTGGGGTGAAATTCATCGGTCAGGCCGTTCCAGACGGGAACGCCCGCGTATTCCCCCAGCTCTTCCACAATGTGTTGACCAAATCCGCGATATTCGATGCCGTCATACATCCGCCCCAGGACGCGAGCAGTATCTTTCATGGACTCTTTATGGCCGATCTGCGAGCCGCTTGGGCCGAGATAAGTCACCTGCGCGCCCTGGTCGAACGCGGCGACTTCAAACGCGCATCGGGTGCGGGTAGAGGTTTTTTCAAAAATCAGCGCGATGTTTTTGCCGATCAGTGTTTGCTTTTCGCATCCGGCTTTTTTTGCGGCTTTCAGCTCAATAGCCAGATCGATGAGGTGTTGGATTTCCGCCGGGGTGTAGTCAAGCAGCTTCAAAAAGTTACGATTTTTCAGTGAAATAACCATTACAATATCCTTGTTAAAATGAATTGCCTGATGGCGCTGCGCTTATCCGGCCCACGGTTATGCGCGCTCTGTAGGCCGAATAAGGCGGAAGCCGCCATCCGGTAAAAAGCCTTATGCGTCAACGTCGGCGGTTTCACACCGAATCAAAGTACCTTTCTCGCCCGCGAGAATGGCTTGCCCATCCGCCAGCGAGCCGATTCCGGCAATGCCGCGGCAATGGCTGACAAACTCAGCGCAGGCGGTCACTTTCGGGCCCATCGAACCGGCGTCGAACTGCATTTCACGAAGCAGCTCCGGCGTAACCTGCGCCAGCGGGCGTTGGGTGGGTTTGCCCCAGTCGAGATACACCGCGTCGGCATCGGTCAGAATGAGCAGCGCGTCGGCGTGAATTTGGCTGGCAAGCAGGGCGGCGGACAGATCTTTGTCGATCACCGCCTCGATACCGTGGTAGCCATCGGCTTTTTCCACTACCGGCACGCCGCCGCCGCCGTTACAGATAACCAGGTGATCGCGGCTAATCAGCGCGCGGATGGCATCGTTTTCCACAATGCGTTTCGGCTGCGGGGAGGGCACAACGCGGCGGAAGGCGTTACCGTCGGCTTTGAATACCCAGCCCTTTTCTGCCTGTAACGCACGGGCCTGCGCTTCGTCGTAAATGGGGCCGATATATTTGGTTGGATTGAGGAATGCCGGGTCGTTGGCATCGACTTCGACCTGGGTGAGCAGGACGCTGATTTCACGCTCCGGCAGATGATTCTTCAGCGCCTGTTGCAGCATGTAGCCAATCATGCCCTGGCTTTCCGCACCGAGAATATCGAGCGGGTAGGGCGTAACGTTAGCGTAGGCGCTATTTTGTAGCGCCAGCAGTCCTACCTGTGGGCCGTTGCCGTGCACTAACACCACGCGCCATTGCCGCGTAAGCTGGGCGATGGTTCTGGCCGCCAGTTCGATATTTTTACGCTGAATATCAGCCTCCAGCGGTTCGCCGCGTTTGAGCAGCGCATTGCCGCCCAGCGCGACGACCAGTGTGCGTTTGTTTTCCATAACGTCTCCTTTAAATACCATCGCGTTCCAGTGGACAGCTCATGCAGCGTGCGCCCCCGCGCCCGCGACCCAGTTCATCGCCGGGAATGGGAAGGACGGTAATGCCGGCTTTGTCGTATTTTTCGTTGGTCCAGATGTTGCGCTCATAGCCCACCACCACGCCGGGACGCAGGGTGAGCACGTTATTGGCGTCATTCCACTGTTCGCGCTCAGCTTCAAATGCGTCGCCGCCAGTGGTGATTAAGCGCACCTGATCGATGCCAAGCGCTTTTTCAAGAGCATGAACCAGCGTGCTCTCCTGGGTTCGTTTCAGACCTCCGCGTCCGTCTGGCGTCAGCGTCCAGCACTGAACGTCCGGGCGAACGACTTCCGGATAGACGGAGAAGGTGTCGATATCAATGTGGGTCATGACGGTGTCAAGGTGCATACAGGAGCGATGTTTTGGCAGTTCAACGGCAATGACGCGTTCCGCCTGACGATGTTTAAACAATGCCTGCGCCAGGAACTCGACGCCCTGCGGCGTAGTACGTTCAGACATACCGATCAACACCGCGCCGCGGCCAATCACCAGCACATCGCCGCCCTCTAAAGTGGCGTGGTCGTAATTAATGTCCTCGTCGCCGAAATATTTAATGAAATCACCGCCTGCGAATTGAGGATGCCAGCGATAAATAGCACGTAAATTACTCGTTTCACGTTGGCGTGCAGGTTTCGCCATGGGGTTAATTGAGACGCCGTTATATATCCAGCAGGACGTGTCACGGGTAAATAGGTGATTCGGTAATGGCTTCATAATAAAGTCATTAATATCGTGAGTATCGACCACCATATTTTTTATGGAGGCGGGAATTTCGCCGTAAGTTAAACCGCCGCTTAAATGGCGAGCCAGTTCACGGTGCGGCATATCCGCCAGCCAGGCGCGAATATCTGCGGCAAAGGTGGGCCCAAGGCGATAATCGGAAATTTGCGTATCCAGTAGCCAGGCTTTAGCGTCAGCCACATCCAGCGTTTGGGTGAGCAGGTCGGTTAACAGCAACACTTCTATCCCTTGCTGGCGCAGCGTGTTGGCAAAAATGTCATGCTCTTCGCCAGCGCGCTCTACGGATAATACATCGTCAAAAAGTAATTCCTGACAATTTGAAGGGGTAAGTCTTTTTAGGCTGAGATTGGGCCGATGCAACATTACGCTGCGTAATTGACCGATTTCAGAACCGACAAAATGCTTTTCCATCATTATACCTTTTACATAATTTCAAGAATAAAGAAGGAGTGGCTGCAAATATTTAGCGTGCTTGCAGTCGCGGCGTTTCAGTTAAATTCGGGAGCAATGATTGAATTTTATTTGGGTTGTTAATGTGATGAGATTCACATCAATCAAGGAGTGCTATTTTTCTTACTTAATATATGAGCCGGGTCAGAGAAATTCAAAAAACAATAAGGCATTAAATGAATTACTACGCAGCTATATGGTTTGTTATTTTTTTATTGTTAATTATTTGTTTGTTGTATTGAATGATATTTAAATCTTAACTCATTGAAAATAAAATGATTATTTTTAATGGTTGCATAACTATGCGTGAGGGGGATTTTATTATCGGGGATATTTAAATAATTTAAAAATAACTATGGATAGAGAAGTCATTTATGCAGGGAGAGCGAATTGTGATCGCTAAAACGTTTTTATGTTAACGCCTTTAATATCAAAGCGTTGTTAGTGATGGCAATTTGGCGCCGCTGGGGTTTATGCATAGGTACTGCATAAAGTTGGGTGAACTATTAACAATATAGAAACACCGCTGGCGATAAACATGCGCTGGCGCAAAATCGATGAGAGTAAGGGTAGTATGGCAGCCATTTTTCTCGTATAAAGAGAAATATAAAACGCTGTTTTAACTAAGGGGATGCGATGATTATTGGCAATATTGAATATCTGGAGGCCTGGCTGCCGACGGCGTTACGGCAGGCGATTGAGCACGTCAATGCGCATGTCACGGCAACGACCGCGCCAGGTAAGTATGACATTGACGGCGACAGGCTGTTTTATATGATTTCTGAAAATATGACGGAGCCGGGCGAATCGCGCAGCGCAGAGTATCACGCCCGTTATCTTGATATTCAGATTGTGCTACAAGGTCAGGAAGGGATGGCATTCAGTACCCGGCCTGCGGGAACGCCGCACACGGACTGGCTGGCGGATAAAGACATTGCATTTTTACCGACGAGCGTCGACGAGAAAACCGTCGTCCTGAACGAAGGCGACTTTGTGGTGTTTTATCCCGGCGAAGTGCATAAGCCCCTGTGCGCGGTGGGAGAACCGGCGCGGGTACGTAAAGCGGTTGTGAAAATGCTGATGGCGTAATATTTTGTGCCGGATGGCGGCGCCTGCACGTTGTGATTTTGTAGGCCAACCGCCATCCGGCATCATAACGACATTATTTAGACAGCGTCGCTACCATTACTGCTTTGATGGTATGCATTCGGTTTTCCGCTTCATCAAAGACAATGCTGGCCGCAGACTCAAAAACCTCGTCGGTCACTTCCATCCCGCCATGTAAACCGTACTCTTCGGCCATTTTTTTGCCGAGCGTGGTTTCATCATCATGGAACGCAGGCAGACAATGCAGGAACTTAACCTGCGGATTGCCGGTTAACGCCATCATCTGGCTGTTGACCTGATAATCACGCAGCAGGGCAATACGCTCCGCCCATTTCTCTTTGGGTTCGCCCATAGAGACCCAAACATCGGTATAGATAAAATCCGCGCCTTTTACGCCTGAGGCGATATCTTCGGTCAGGGTGATGGCGCCGCCGTTCTTTTTCGCCATGGCGCTGCACTCCGCCACTAACGCGGCTTGCGGCCAGCAGGCTTTTGGCGCGACCAGACGGAGATCCAATCCTGTTAACGCGGCGGCTTCCAGCATGGAGTTACCCATGTTATTACGCGCGTCTCCGGCATAGACCAACGTCATCTCGTTAAAGGCTTTACCCGGCAGATGTTCCTGCATGGTGAGCAGATCCGCCAGTAATTGCGTTGGGTGATACTCATCGGTTAAACCGTTCCATACCGGCACACCGGAATATTCAGCCAGCGTTTCGACGATCTCCTGGCCATATCCTCGATACTGAATACCGTCAAACATCCGGCCCAGGACGCGGGCAGTATCTTTGATGGACTCTTTATGGCCGATCTGGCTCCCGCTGGAACCCAGGTACGTCACGCGCGCCCCCTGATCGTATGCGGCAACTTCGAAAGAGCATCGTGTCCGGGTCGAGTCTTTTTCGAAGATGAGCGCAATATTCTTACCCACCAGCTTTTGTTCTTCTTTACCGTTTTTCTTATCGGCTTTCAGTTTGGCGGCAAGCTGCAACAGAGCAGTGAGCTCGCTGGCGGTGAAATCAAGTAACTTTAAAAAAGGTTTTTGGTAAAACGTAGACATACTTCCCTCACATGGCTTAGGCCTCTCATTGAATTAAAATTCACTTTATATGGATGATTATTCATTTGCAACCCTGTTTGATAAAACTTTTCTCGATAAGGTGGAGGCAACGTCGGCGGTATGTGACAATAAGAGTATCGGCAGGACATCTATGAGGAACGAGCTATGGCAAACCCGGAATTACTGGAAGAGCAGCGTGAAGAAACGCGCTTAATTATTGAAGAGTTACTTGAGGACGGCAGCGATCCGGATGCGCTGTACACTATCGAGCATCACCTTTCCGCTGACGATTTCGAAACGTTGGAAAAAGCCGCGGTAGAAGCCTTTAAACTCGGCTATGAAGTGACGGAGCCGGAAGAGCTGGAAGTGGAAGAGGGCGATACGGTTATTTGTTGCGACATCCTCAGCGAGTGCGCGTTGAACGCCGAACTCATCGACGCTCAGGTTGAGCAACTGATGAACCTGGCGGAAAAATATGATGTTGAATACGACGGCTGGGGAACCTATTTCGAAGACCCTAATGGCGAAGAGGGTGATGACGACGATTATGTCGATGAAGATGACGACGGCGTGCGTCACTAAAGCTGCATAGTATGACGGTACGGCAGCGTCTGCTGTCGTATTTTTTTAACAGGTTACGTATGAATTACCCGCAAATACTCTCTCCGGTGCTTAATTTCCTGCATTGCCCGACGCCGCAGGCGTGGATTGTCCAGGCCCGCGATCCGCAAAATCTTCCTCTTCTGCTTACCGATCACCTGATCTGCGAACTGAAGGCTGCGCAAACCGCGTTGCTGTTGGTGCGTAAATATGTCGCCGATAAATCGGGCGCCGACGCGCTGCTCTCCTGGCTGCAACCTTACGAGGCGTTCGCGTTTCGTCAGGGGCCGGAGCCGGATTTTGTTGCCCTGCATAAACAGATTAGCAAAAGCGCCATGCCGCAAACTGATGACCCCTGGGGACGTCAGCTTATCGACCGTATGGTGTTATTGATTAAAGAGGAGTTGCACCATTTTTGGCAGGTACGCGAGGTCATGCAGGCCAGAAACATTCCTTATGTGAAAATCACCGCCAGCCGCTACGCGAAAGGAATGTTGAAAGCGGTACGCACGCACGAACCGCTCACCTTAATTGATAAGCTGATTTGCGGGGCGTATATCGAAGCCCGCTCCTGCGAACGTTTTGCCGCTCTGGCGCCCTGGCTGGATGAGGATTTACAGACGTTTTATCTCTCGCTTCTGCGCTCCGAAGCGCGGCATTATCAGGATTACCTGGCGCTGGCGCAGCAGATTTCCGCCGAGGACATTTCTGCGCGCGTGCGCTATTTTGGCGAGGTGGAAGCTGACCTTATCTTGTCGCCAGACCGCGAGTTTCGTTTTCATAGCGGCGTGCCAGCCGCCGGATAAAGGGTAAAATTAAAGATTAGCGTTTTTATCTTTTACGCTGTTGCCACCTGCGTGGTCATCCGCCCGGCATCAAACTGCTGGCGAGCAGGAAAAGTCATTTTCATGATATTCTGTCCTGAGTAAAGCCTGCCCTGAGGCAGGCAAAAAGAACTCACTCAGTGTTATATTCCCGAAAGGTGACCGTGAACAATGCCCTTTTTGCATCATCACTACGGGTTCTTGTGTTGAAATACTTACTGTTTCACGCCTTTTGACGCTTCAGAGCAGGTCTTGCCAACAAAGGTTTGTTTAATTTTGTTGATGGAGGTTGTTTTATTACCTCCTGCATCGACATCCGATTTCATGGTCATCGCAAATTCTGTATCGCTTATTTTCGTCGTTTCTACAATAGAGTGCGATTTGACATCAGGATTATTACACACAGTCTCATTGATCAGTTTGGTATCCGTACTTTCTACAAATGTTGTCGTGCAACCGCCTGCACTGGTAGAAAAACCCTTCACCATTTTTTTAGAATCTTCAGACATTTTAGGGGTATAACACATAAGCGTCGCTATGCCCGAATTTTTTTCATCCATTAATACTTCTTTTGTATCTGGATTGATGGTGCGCATTTCTATATTTTCCATTTTCCATTCGCCGGGCTGTATATCTAATGCATATACATTAGAGATACTAATAAACATAGCGGGGAAAACAATTGCTGATAATAGGCGTTTCATTTATAACTTCCTTGAATAATAAGTGATTCCCGGATAACAGGATGTTTCCGGGATTACTTATATCAGCAAAAATAATACCTGGCGAGGATAAATAAACGCCTGGCTTTCAGAGATCCTTTAACATCCTCACTTCGCAATCGACATGTCCGGTGCAGCCGAGCGGTTCGCTAATATGTTCAAATCCTAAACGTTCGTATAGCGCAATCGCCTCGCGTAAAAAAGCCGTTGTTTCCAGATAGCAGCGTTTAAAACCCTGTTCACGGGCATGATCCAGCGCCATCAGCGCCAGCTTTTTCGCCAGCCCCTGACCACGAATCACCGGTAAAAAATACATTTTTTGCAGTTCACAAATGTCTGGTTCGCTACAGGATAACGGCGCCACGCCGCCGCCGCCCACCACACAACCGTTTTGCTCTACCACCCAGTAGGCCGCGCCCGGTTGGCTATAAACCTGATACAGTTCATCCAGATTGGGGTCGGCAACGGTATAACCTTTATCGGCGGTAAGTCCGTATTCCGCTGAAACCTGACGGATGACACGGGCAATAGCGGCATTGTCGGCGGTAGTGATTCGGCGCACCGTGAGCGTTGGCGAGGCGACATTATTCATAATATGGCTCAATTTTTAAAATTTATTTATAGATTACTTTAATACCACCGTCTTGAGTTACGCGCAAGGAGATCCTGAATCAGACAAAATAAAAGGCGGAAAAATTAAACAAAAATAGTATCGTAGTCAAATCAGTAACAGTTTACTGCTTTTTATTATTAATTCTAATAGATTGTAATTCAGGGATATGATTCATGAATAACGTTATCAGTAGTAAAGATAACCATAATCACACGTTGGTGTTTACAGGCAAGGGCGGAAAGTATTTTGTTATTTGCCTTGTGAATTTCTTGTTGACGTGTATCACGTTGGGAATCTATGCGCCGTGGGCGATGGTGAAATGTCGACGTTATATTTATACTAATATGACGCTAAACAATCAGCCTTTTGCTTACAAAGCCACGGGCGGCGCATTATTTATTAGTGTGTTGTTAGTTTTTATTATTTATATTGTTAGCCTCTCTCTTATTGAACACGGTCATCCCGGTCTCGGTTTTACGCTATTCGGCTTATTAATTGCGATTATTCCTTTTATGGCGGTGAAAGGATTACAGTATCAGGCGATGATGACTTCGCTTAATGGCGTACATTTTGGATTCCAGTGTTCCATGCGGCGCGCATGGTGGTACATGTTCGCTCTCCCGGTACTCCTGATGGTGGCGCTTTATATTGTTCTTTACATTATCTCACTGGTAACCATCGCCGTCGGCGGTTTAGTGTTCAATATCGTTTTTCTCGGTTTGCTGGCTATTATTGGGATAGGGGTCATTAACGGTATTACCTACAGCAAATGGATGACCTTGTTTGGCAATGGCGCAAACTTTGGCATTCATCGTTTCTCGATTCAGGTTAATGTTAAAACGTGCATCAGAGGGTGCGTGTTGGCAATGTTGACCCTTTTCCCTTTTGCTGTCGTGATTGGTTATCTAATCGCGCCGGTGTTCACCGACATGATTCTTTTGAGTATGATGGGGAATGCGCAGGCAGGAGGGGCGCTTATTCTGCAATATTATGGCCAGATAATGGCATGTTATTTCCTCTATTTTCTCGCGATTATTGTGGTAACCAGTTACTTATATGTGGCGTTACGCAACCTGTTTTTAAACAATTTGTCACTGGCGAACGATTCGATTCGTTTTCATTCCTCTGTCACTGCACACGGTATGCTGTGGCGGTTACTGGTGGTGTTTGTGATTTCCGGCGTGACCTTAGGGCTGGCTTATCCGTGGTTGAAAATTTGGCTGGTGAGTTGGCTGGCGCAGAATACACAGGTCCAGGGCGATCTGGATTCGCTTGAGTTAACCAATGATGAGAAGCCGCTGGAAAACAGCCCGCTAATGTGGATTTCTCGTGGCATTATGCCTTACTTCCCGTTTATCTGATGTAAAAAGGCCGACGTTTACGTCGGCCCATAATTCATGTTGTCGGATGGCGGCGTGAATGCCTTATCCGGCCTACCGATCGCGCCATGTCAATAAGCGAACGTGTAGGCCTGGTAAGCGAAGCGCCATCAGGCTTTCAGATTACAGCGCGCTAATAACCGCCTGCTGCTCAATCAGCTTCGCTTTGGCTTCTGCATAACCTTCCAGCTTCTCACGCTCTTTGGCAATCACCGCTTCCGGCGCACGGGCGACGAAACCTTCGTTGGACAGTTTGCCTTCGATACGGGCAATCTCGCCTTCGATTTTCGCCACTTCTTTCGCCAGACGCGCCAGCTCATCGTCTTTGTTGATGAGGCCTGCCATCGGGATCAGCAGTTCGGCGCCGTCGATGATTTTGGTCACGGAAACCGGGCCTTTGTCATCGGCTGGCAGCACGGTGATGCTTTCCAGACGCGCCAGGGTTTGCAGGAAGCTACGGTTGTCGTTAACACGACGAACGGCTTCTTCACTACAGCCGCGCAGCAGCAGTTCCAGCGGTTTGCCCGGGGCGATGTTCATTTCCGCACGAATGTTACGTACTGCGACGATCGCCTGCTTCAGCCACTCGGTATCGGCCAACGCGGCTTCATCCACCTGTGCGGCGTTATATTCCGGGAACGGCTGCAGCATGATGGTGTCGGCGGTAATACCGCAAATGACCTTCACGCGCTGCCAGATGGTTTCGGTGATGAACGGGATGATCGGGTGCGCCAGGCGCAGCAGACCTTCCAGTACGGTGACCAGCGTATGGCGGGTGCCGCGCAGTTCAGACTCGGAACCCCCGGTCATTACCGGCTTGGTCAGCTCCAGATACCAGTCGCAGAACTGGTTCCAGGTGAATTCATACAGAATGCCCGCGGCGATATCGAAGCGGAAGCTGTCCAGCGCGTCGCGGTACGCTTTAACGGTCTGGTTGAATTCCGCCAGGATCCAACGGTCAGCCAGCGACAGCGTCATTTCGCCGCCGTTGAAGCCGCAATCCTGCTCTTCGGTGTTCATCAGCACAAAGCGGCTGGCGTTCCACAGCTTGTTACAGAAGTTACGGTAACCTTCCAGACGCTTCATATCCCAGTTGATGTCGCGACCGGTCGAGGCCAGCGCCGCCAGGGTAAAGCGCAGGGCGTCGGTGCCGTGCGGCTCAATGCCGTTCGGGAACTGCTTCTCGGTACGCTTGCGGATTTTCTCCGCCATCTGCGGCTGCATCATGTTGCCGGTGCGTTTTTCCAGCAGTTCCGGCAGGGAGATGCCGTCCACCATATCCAGCGGGTCGATAACGTTACCCTTGGATTTGGACATCTTCTGGCCTTCGTCGTCGCGAATCAGACCGGTCATGTAGACGGTATGGAACGGCACCTGCGGCTTGCCGTTTTCATCTTTGATGAAGTGCATGGTCATCATGATCATGCGGGCAATCCAGAAGAAGATGATGTCGAAGCCGGAAACCATCACGCTGGTCGGGTGGAACTGACGCAGCGCGTCGGTGTTTTCCGGCCAGCCGAGGGTAGAGAAAGTCCACAGCGCGGAGGAGAACCAGGTATCAAGAACGTCTTCGTCCTGACGAAGCTGAACGTCGGCGCCGAGGTTATTTTCCTGACGCACTTCGTCTTCGGTACGGCCAACGTAGACGTTGCCGTCGTTGTCATACCATGCCGGGATACGGTGACCCCACCACAGCTGACGAGAGATACACCAGTCCTGAATATCGCGCATCCAGGAGAAGTACATGTTTTCGTACTGCTTCGGCACGAACTGAATGTCGCCGTTTTCAACCGCTTCCACCGCCGGTTTCGCCAGCACGTCTGCACGGACGTACCACTGGTCGGTCAGCATCGGTTCGATAACCACGCCGCCACGGTCGCCGTAAGGGACAGTCAGATCGTGCGGTTTAATTTCTTCCAGCAGGCCCAGCGCGTCAACGGCAGCAACGACTGCTTTACGGGCAGCAAAACGTTCCAGCTTCTGGAACTCAGCCGGAATCTCGCTGGAATAAACGTCAGACTCTTCACCTTTGGTATCGAACACTTCCGCGCTTTCGCGAATGTCGCCATCAAAGGTCAGGATGTTGATCATCGGCAGGGCGTGACGTTTCCCGACTTCATAGTCGTTAAAGTCGTGCGCCGGGGTGATCTTCACGCAGCCGGTGCCTTTTTCCATATCGGCATGTTCGTCGCCAACAATCGGAATGCGGCGGTTAACCAGCGGCAGAATAACGAATTTGCCAATCAAATCTTTATAACGCGGATCTTCCGGGTTCACGGCCACGCCGGTATCGCCCAGTACGGTTTCCGGACGGGTGGTGGCGACAACCAGGTAATTTTTACCGTCTGCGGTTTTCGCGCCGTCGGCAAGCGGATAGCGGATGTGCCACATGGAGCCTTTGGACTCGCGGTTTTCCACTTCCAGGTCAGAGATGGCGGTGCGCAGCTTCGGGTCCCAGTTCACCAGGCGTTTGCCACGGTAAATCAGGTCTTCTTTGTACAGGCGAACAAAGACTTCTTTCACGGCATTGGAAAGGCCTTCGTCCATGGTGAAGCGCTCGCGCTCCCAGTCAACGGAGTTGCCGAGACGGCGCATCTGACGGGTAATGGTGCCGCCGGATTCCGCTTTCCACTGCCAGATTTTGTCGATAAACGCATCGCGGCCGTAGTCGTGACGGGTTTTACCTTCTTCAGCGGCAATCTTGCGCTCAACCACCATCTGGGTGGCGATCCCGGCGTGGTCGGTGCCGACCTGCCACAGGGTGTTTTTACCCTGCATACGCTGGTAACGGATCATGGTATCCATGATGGTTTGCTGGAAAGCATGTCCCATATGCAAACTGCCGGTGACGTTCGGCGGCGGGATCATGATGCAGAAGGACTCTTTGCTTTCGTCGCCGTTAGGCTTGAAATAGCCCTGCTTTTCCCAGTGCTCGTAAAGCGGCTGTTCGATATCTTGGGGGTTATATGTCTTTTCCATTATTTCCAGGTTGCCGTATTCAGGTTAAAACCAGCCACGCGGTAGGCTTTGTAGCGTTCGCGCGCCAGTTGTTTCAAAGTTTCTTCGTAAGGGACGAAGTCTACCACTTCTGTGAAAGCGGTGGCAAAATCTGCAAAGCTTGTACGCAGGCTGATTAAAATATCGCGCGGGCTGCTGTTGCGTTTTTGCGGCCAGGCGATTTCAACCGGCGCGCCGCCGCGTGGGCCTTCGCCTGCCAGATTGTGCGGGACAAAACTTTCCGCCGGTCTTGCCCACAGCGCTTCATCCAGCCGAATGGCCTGCTTCTCATCTTCGCAGGCGATCAGCACGCGCTTGCCGGCGCGCCAACGTTCTGCGGCAATTTCACACACCAGTTGTTCAACGGCGCTTAAACCGTTGACGGTGGTGTCATTGTCCAGAAGATAGAACGTCGCATTCTTCATATATGGGGCTTCTTGTGGTGGATTTAAATGCGTTGCCATGATGCCTCCCGTAGGCCGGATAAGCGCAGCGCCATCCGGCAAAACGCCTGATGACGGCGCTAATGCGCCTTATCAGGCCTACGGGGTAATCTCAAACTTACTCTTCGCCGTTAAAGCCCGCACGATTGAGCAGGAACTGCGACAGCAGCGCTACCGGACGACCCGTCGCGCCTTTCGCTTTGCCGGATCGCCAGGCGGTGCCGGCGATATCCAGGTGCGCCCAGTTATACTTACGGGTAAAGCGCGACAGGAAGCAGCCCGCGGTGATAGCGCCGCCAGGACGACCACCAATGTTCGCCATATCCGCAAAGTTGGACTCCAGTTGTTCCTGGAACTCATCGCCCAGCGGCAGACGCCACGCGCGGTCGCCCGCTTGTTCGGACGCGCCGATCAGTTCATGTGCCAGCGGGTTATGGTTCGACATCAGACCGGTAATGTGATGGCCCAGCGCAATCACGCAGGCCCCGGTTAGCGTCGCGACGTCAATGACGGCCTCCGGTTCGAAGCGCTCAACGTAGGTCAGCACGTCGCACAAAACCAGACGGCCTTCAGCATCGGTATTCAGCACTTCAACCGTCTGACCGGACATGGTGGTCAGCACGTCGCCCGGACGATACGCGCGTCCGCCCGGCATGTTTTCACAGCCCGCCAGTACGCCGATAACGTTAATCGGTAGCTGAAGCTCGGCGACCATACGCATCACGCCGTAAACCGCCGCCGCGCCGCACATGTCGTACTTCATCTCGTCCATCCCTTCAGATGGCTTGATGGAGATGCCGCCGGAGTCGAAGGTCAGGCCCTTACCCACCAGCACGATCGGACGCGCGTCTTCGGACGGATTGCCCTTGTACTCAATCACCGACATCAGCGATTCATTCTGCGAACCGTGGCCGACCGCCAGATAAGCGTTCATACCCAGTTCGCGCATTTGCTGTTCGCCGATCACGCGGGTGATGACATTTTTGCTGTAGCTGTCGGCCAACTGGCGCGCCTGTGACGCCAGGTAGGCGGCGTTACAGATATTGGGCGGCATGTTGCCGAGATCTTTCGCAGCCTTAATCCCGGCGGCGATGGCCAGACCGTGCTGAATGGCGCGTTCGCCGCTGGTGAGCTCACGGCGGGTCGGCACATTAAAGACCATCTTACGTAGCGGGCGGCGCGGCTCGCTCTTGTTGGTCTTGAGTTGATCAAAGCTATAAAGCGTCTCTTTGGCCGTTTCGACGGCCTGACGCACTTTCCAGTAGTTGTTGCGGCCTTTAACGTGCAGTTCGGTCAGGAAACAGACGGCTTCCATCGAACCAGTATCATTCAGAGTATTTATCGTTTTCTGAATAACCTGCTTATACTGACGTTCATCAAGCTCGCGCTCTTTGCCGCAACCAATGAGGAGGATTCGCTCGGAAAGAACGTTGGGAACATGGTGCAGTAACAGAGTCTGCCCCGGTTTTCCTTCCAGTTCGCCGCGACGCAGCAATGCGCTGATGTATCCGTCGCTAATTTTGTCGAGCTGTTCTGCAATCGGAGAAAGGCGACGCGGTTCAAAGACGCCCACGACAATGCAGGCACTCCGCTGTTTCTCCGGGCTACCGCTTTTTACACTGAACTCCATGCACTATGCTCCTGAATCTTAAAGACAACAGTGGTGGCTACAGCTATACTCGTCGTCTTTCAAGTTGCAGATGCGTTGGCTGCGCCTGCTCACCCCTGTCACTTACCTGATGTAAGCTCCGGGGCTCCACAGTTCTGCCGCCTGCCTGCAACTCGAAATCCATTAGAGTATAGAAATTGAAAGCTTTCGTAACTCATGTCCGCTGTTGCGGTGACTTCGTGTTAATCTTAACGTTATTACGGCATTGGCACGTCAGAACAAGTTCTGAGAGGTGAATCCGCTGAGTATAATGATCTTAGCGATGATTTCGACGACTCAAGAGAATAAATGACGTTTAAGCCATGAAACAAGCTAAATTCCAGCAAAAAAATGGGTTTTTACGGGCGTATTTAAAGTGATAATCATAAGATATCTGGTGCGGGAGACGCTCAAAAGCCAGCTGGCGATACTCTTCATCTTACTTTTGATCTTCTTTTGTCAAAAGTTAGTGAGGATTCTCGGCGCGGCGGTTGACGGCGATATTCCCGCAAATCTGGTGCTCTCGCTTCTGGGGCTGGGCGTACCGGAAATGGCGCAGCTCATCCTGCCTTTAAGCCTGTTCCTGGGGCTGCTGATGACGCTGGGCAAACTGTATACCGAAAGTGAAATTACGGTCATGCACGCCTGTGGGTTGAGCAAAGCCGTGCTGGTAAAGGCCGCCATGGTACTGGCGTTATTTACCGGTATCCTTGCGGCGGTTAACGTGATGTGGGCCGGCCCCTGGTCGTCAAAACACCAGGATGAAGTGCTGGCGGAGGCGAAAGCGAACCCCGGTATGGCGGCGTTGGCGCAGGGGCAATTCCAGCAGGCGACCAACGGCAGCTCGGTGCTGTTTATCGAAAGCGTTGACGGCAGCGACTTCCACGATGTTTTCCTGGCGCAAATTCGCCCTAAGGGCAATGCTCGTCCTTCTGTGGTCGTGGCCGATTCCGGACACCTTACTCAGTTGCGCGATGGTTCCCAGGTTGTCACCTTAAACAAAGGGACGCGTTTTGAAGGAACGGCGTTGCTACGCGATTTTCGCATCACCGACTTCCAGAACTATCAGGCAATTATTGGCCATCAGGCCGTGGCGCTGGACCCGAACGATACCGACCAGATGGACATGCGCACGTTGTGGAATACCGACAACGATCGCGCTCGCGCCGAGCTGCACTGGCGTATCACGTTAGTCTTTACCGTATTTATGATGGCGCTGATGGTCGTGCCGCTCAGCGTGGTGAATCCACGTCAGGGGCGTGTCTTGTCTATGTTGCCCGCCATGCTGCTTTATCTGCTGTTCTTCCTGATCCAGACCTCCATTAAATCGAATGGCGGTAAAGGCAAACTGGACCCGGTTATCTGGATGTGGGCGGTCAACCTGATCTATCTGGCGTTGGCGATTGGTTTAAACCTGTGGGATACGGTGCCGGTCCGCCGCCTGCGTGCCCGTTTTCTGCGTAAAGGAGCGGTATAATGCAGCCATTTGGTGTACTTGACCGCTATATCGGTAAAACCATTTTTACCACCATCATGATGACGTTGTTCATGCTGGTGTCGCTCTCCGGGATCATCAAGTTTGTCGATCAGCTGAAAAAAGCGGGGCAGGGTAACTACGACGCGCTGGGTGCGGGTATGTACACCCTGCTCAGCGTACCTAAGGATATCCAGATCTTCTTTCCTATGGCGGCGCTGCTTGGCGCGCTGCTGGGACTGGGGATGCTGGCGCAGCGTAGCGAACTGGTGGTGATGCAGGCATCGGGTTTCACCCGTATGCAGGTGGCGCTGTCGGTGATGAAAACGGCTATCCCCCTGGTGCTGTTGACCATGGCGATCGGCGAATGGGTCGCCCCGCAGGGCGAGCAGATGGCGCGTAACTATCGTGCGCAGGCGATGTATGGCGGTTCGCTGCTTTCCACCCAGCAAGGTCTGTGGGCGAAAGACGGGAATAACTTTGTCTATATTGAACGGGTGAAGGGCGACGAGGAGCTGGCCGGCATTAGTATTTACGCTTTCAACGATCAGCGTCGTTTGCAGTCAGTGCGTTACGCCGCTTCGGCAAAATTCGACCCGGAGCATAAGGTCTGGCGTTTGTCGCAGGTGGATGAGTCCGATCTGCAAAACCCGAAACAGATCACCGGTTCGCAGACGGTGAGCGGCACCTGGAAAACGAATCTGACGCCGGATAAGTTAGGCGTGGTGGCGCTGGACCCGGATGCGCTTTCCATCAGCGGTCTGCATAACTACGTTAAATATCTGAAGTCGAGCGGACAGGACGCCGGACGTTATCAGCTCAATATGTGGAGTAAAATCTTCCAGCCGCTCTCCGTGGCGGTGATGATGCTGATGGCGCTGTCGTTTATCTTTGGCCCGCTGCGTAGTGTGCCGATGGGCGTGCGCGTGGTGACGGGGATTAGCTTCGGCTTCGTCTTCTACGTCCTCGACCAGATTTTTGGCCCGCTGACGCTGGTATACGGCATTCCGCCGATTGTCGGCGCGCTGCTGCCGAGCGCGTCTTTCTTCCTGATTAGCCTGTGGCTAATGCTGCGTAAGTCGTAATCACAGTAATAGTAGGCCTGATGGCGCTGTGCTTTTCAGGCCTACTATGACCCGTAGGCCGGATAAGTCCTTTCCGCCGCCATCCGGCAGACCGCCTGGTATTACTCGAATGATGTAGTGCGTAACCTGACGCGTGGCGCTTTTGGCTACGCGTTAAGCTCAGGCAAGCTGCGGGAAAAAGTAGACAAAAAATTTATAACGTGCTGCCGTGATAAATCTGATAACCCAAATCAATCGTATTATGGTTGAGATCGTTATTTTTAATTTTGTTGAGCAACATCTGCGCGGCTCTGCGCCCGATCTCAAAACGAGGGGTAATTACGCTGGCGAGGCTCGGTATCATTTGCCTGCCCATCTCCAGACCGTGGAAGCCGGCGATGGAGATCTGCTCCGGTACGGCCAGTTGACGCTCGCGGCACCACAGTAGAGCGCCCATTGCGATATCGTCATTAGTACAAAAGACGCCATCCACGTCCGGGTGCGCAGCAAGCGCATCACGCATTAGCTGTATCCCCAGATGGATAGAGGAGATAGCGCGGGGATTGATGCGCAACGGCGCCAGCCCCCGGCGCGTCATCGCATCGCAGTAGCCGTGATAACGCTGCTCATCACGGATATCGTCTTTTGAACCCAGATAGAGAATTTTCCGCCGCTGGCGTTTATCCAGCATGGTGCTGACCATATCAAAGGCGGCCTGACGGTTATCAAACCCCACCTCCATATCTAAGCGATCGCCCTGGATGTCCATGAGTTCTACAATCGGAAGGGTAGCTGAGCGCAGGAATTTGACGGTTCTGAGGGTATGATATTTTTCTGAAAGAATAATGCCGTCGATATTGTAGGACAGTAAATTGATAACGGACTCTTCTTCCGAATCGCGATTGTAATTGTAATTCGCAATGAGAGTTTGGTAGTTATGACCCGACGTTACGGATTCAATCCCGGCAAGAATGTCGGCAAACAACTGGTTCTGGAAAGAGGGGATTAGCACGCCCAGAGTGTAACTTTGCGCGTTTAACAGCATAGCTGGCGCGCGATTTGGTATGTAGTTAATTTCCTCCATGATCTGCGCAATACGCTCGCCGGTTTCCCTGGCGACTTTTTTCGGCGAGCGGATGTAACGGCTCACCGTCATTTTTGTCACGCCAGCAAGCGTAGCGATATCCTGCAAAGAAATTCTGTGATTCCTCATGTTTTCTCCAGTACCGGGGGCGGGAACGTCGCCCCCATGGTTAATTGGGCTGCGGATGATGAATTAATGCAGAACCGCATTCAGCGCCAGTACGCCCAGCAACCCCATGACAGAAATCAATGTTTCCATAACGGTCCAGGTGCGTAGGGTTTCCCCGACGCTAAGATTAAAATACCCTTTAAACAGCCAAAAACCGGGATCGTTAACATGTGATGCAATAACGCTTCCCGCGCCTGTCGCCAGTACCATTAACGCCGGATCGGCGTGGGTTACGTTAATAATCGGCAATACGACGCCCGCTGTGGTTATCGCGGCCACGGTCGCGGAACCTAACGCAATACGCAGCACGGCGGCTACCGTCCAGCACATTAATAACGGAGATAGCGAGGTGCCGGTCATTAATTGCGAGATATATTGGCCCACGCCGCTATCCACCAGCACTTGTTTAAACGCGCCGCCGCCCGCGATGATAAAAACAATCATCGCAATAGCGCCAATGGACTCGCCGACGATATCCATCACCTGCTCAACCGTACGTCCGTTGCGTCGGCCCAGCGTAAAAATGGCGATGATAATGGCAATAAACAACGCCACTGCTGGATTACCGATAAATTCGAAGAAAACCCGCACGGCATTCGTTTTTGGCAGCGTGATTTCACATACCGCTGCGATGGCCATCAGAATGACCGGGATCACGGCGGCAAAAATACTGTTCCAGAATGACGGCATCTCTTCTTCACTGAATAGATGAGGATTAAATAATCCTTCAGGCGGCGCTTTCTCAAAGCGCGCCAGCAATTTTGAAAACAGCGGGCCGGCAACAATCACGGTCGGTATGGTAATGATTAACCCATACAGCAGGGTCGTACCGAGATTTGCCTCAAAAATTGTCGCAATAGCGGTAGGGCCGGGATGCGGCGGCAGGAAGCAGTGCGTAACGGATAAGGCGGCGACCATTGGAACCCCGACATACAGCAAGGGCAGTCCCGATGAGGCCACAATCGTAAAAACGAGCGGCAACAGCAGTACGAATCCGACTTCAAAAAACATTGCCAGGCCGACGATAAGCCCGGTGATCACCAGCGCCCATTGCACGCGTTTTTTGCCGAACGTATTAATGAGCGTCGTCGCAATGCGCTGCGCGGCGCCGGTATCGGAAATTAATCTTCCCAGCATCGCGCCAAAACCGAGGATCATGGCGAGTCCGCCCAGAGTACCGCCAATTCCGTTTTGTATGGAGTGCAGGACGTCTTGCGCGCCCATCCCTTCGGCAAATCCCACCACGGCGGCAACCAGAACAAGGGCGATAAAGCCGTTAACTTTAAAGCCAATCATTAAGACCAACAGCAGCGCAACGCCTGCCGCAATAATTATTAATGGCATATTCGTCTCTCTTATTAGCGCCAAAATAGCAGCGCTTACGCGCTGCGTCGTATTTCCCTGGTCAGACGGCAACCAGCATACCGCCATCGACAAACAGCAGATGTCCGTTAACAAAGTCGGAGGCTTTTGACGAGAGAAACACCGCTGCGCCAATAAGCTCCTGGGGATCGCCCCAGCGTGCGGCAGGCGTACGTTTGCATAGCCAGGAGGTGAAGGCTTCATCTTCAACCAGCGCTTTGGTCATCTCCGTTTTGAAGTATCCCGGCGCAATACCGTTGACCTGGATATTATGACGCGCCAGCTCCACGCACATGCCGCGAGTCAGCATCTTCACGGCACCCTTCGACGCGGCATATGGCGTAATCGTGTCGCGGCCCAGCTCGCTTTGCATCGAACAGATATTGATCACTTTTCCTGCCTTACGCGCCACCATACGGCGCGTAACGGCCTGAGAGACGAGAAAAACCGCGGTCTGATTTACGGCGATGACATCATTCCACTCCTGCTCGGGAAACTCAGTAAACGGATGACGGCGCTGGATACCGGCGTTATTTATCAGGACGTCAATGACGCCGATATCTTTTTCGATATGTTCAATCGCAGCTTCAATATCCTGTTTATGGGTGACATTAAAGGGAGCGGCAATAGCCTTTATCCCTTCCTGCTGAAGTTTCGTCACGGCTGTTTCGGCGCGCTCCGGAGTAATATCGTTAACAATAATGCGCGCGCCATAGCGACCAAGACCGGTTGCCAGCAAATAACCAATTCCCTGAGCGGCTCCGGTGATAAGGATATTTTTACCTGCCAGTGAAAAAAGATCGTTCATGATAGTGTCCCTTATTTTACTTTCTCAGAAAATGAGCTGAACTTTTGCCGCCTGTGTTTTGTCTCCGGCAAAGATCAGCGCCGCTTCCAGGTCGGTAAATGGATATTCCGCGCTCAGTAACGGCAGCGGATTGATAACGCGGTTGGCAAGCCAGGAAACCGCAGTATTAAATTCGGTAGTAAAACGGAAAGAGCCTTTCAGGGAGATCTCTTTGCTTATTACCATCATCATCGGGAAGTTGGGGACTGCGCCGCCCATGCCAACCTGCACCATCACGCCTTTGGCCCGTGTGACTTCCAGACACGTTGAGATAGAGGAAGGATGCCCAGAGACTTCAAAACTGATATCGAAATACCCTTTTTCTGCTTTCCAGCCATCAAGAGAATCATGCTGTGGGTTCACCAGCGTATCCGCGCCCATCTGCCGGGCCAGCGAGAGAGAACGGGCGCTGATATCGGCACATACCACTTCCGCCGCGCCCAGCGTTTTTACCGCGCTAACAATCAGGCAGCCGATAGGGCCAACGCCGGAGATAAAGACGCGTTTGCCCTGCAGATCGCCCGCCTCATGAGCCGCATGAATGGCAACCGCCAGCGGTTCGGCAAAGGCCATGGCTTTTTCGTCCGCCTGTTCCGGCCAGGGAATGCACTGAGCGGTATCGACAGCTTTAAATCGGGTAAAACCGCCATCGACATGCGGAAAATACATGGCGCTGCCAAAGAAACGCATTTCAGTACAGTGGTTTTCTTCATGCTGCAGACAGTATTTGCAATGACCACAAGGCTTCGATGGATTAATCGCTACCGGTTGTCCTTCACGTAATAAATCTGAGCCGCTATGAACGATTTTGCCAATCACTTCATGACCTAAAATCATTGGCGCTTTTACTGTAAAATTGCCGACTTTGCCTTCCTGATAATAATGTAAGTCAGACCCACAAATGCCGCCACGGGTAATTTGTACGAGTGTTCCTTTATTATTCCATTCAATATTTTGTTCCGTAACGGCAACAGCACGCTTACCCGCAACAACGCAGGATTGAGTTTTTACTTCCATAAATTCCTCACTGGTCAGGTAGTTACCCTGAACGCATTTAAGCGGTTTTATTTGTCATTATTTGTGACTTACGTCACGCTGGAAAATTGTTACACTACAATGTTACGCATAACGTGATGTGCCTTAGAGTTCTTCTCTATGGAAATTAAAAAACGTGAAATTGTCGAACGTAGAGGCGTAATATTGTGGAGTGGAATATGACTCAGAGGTATTTAAATGGCCGGGGAAAGCTATATTTTAATGGGTGTTTCAGGTAGTGGTAAGTCTTTAATAGGCAGCAAAATTGCAACATTATTTTCTGCGAAGTTTATTGACGGCGATGATCTCCATCCGGCGAAAAACATTGATAAAATGTCTCAGGGAATACCGTTAACTGATGAAGACCGCTTACCCTGGCTGGAACGATTAAATGACGCTTCATACAGTCTTTATAAAAAAAATGAGACGGGATTTATTGTCTGCTCGTCATTAAAAAAACAGTACCGCGATATTTTACGTAAGAGCAGCCCTAACGTACATTTCCTGTGGCTGGATGGCGATTACGCTACCATTCTGCAGCGAATGCAGCGTCGTGCCGGGCATTTTATGCCGCCAGACCTGCTGCAAAGTCAGTTTGACGCGCTGGAGCGACCCTGTGCCGATGAACATGATATTGCGCGTATCGATGTTAATCATGACATCGAGCACGTGACGGAGCAGTGCCGACTGGCTGTACAGGCTTTTCGTCAGGCACTCAGCGCTTCCTGATCATTGTCAAAGCGCTGAGTCAGGCGGTCAGAAGTCAGCTTTTAGCACTACACGATAGCGGGCTTTGCCGTCGCGAACGTGCTGAATAGCCTCGTTGATTTGTGACATTGCGAACAGTTCCGTGGTGGGCGCGACTTTGCTGCGTCCGGCGAATTTCATCAGTTTGCGAAGTTCATATGGCGTTCCGGTTGCCGAGCCTGAGATACTGCGATCGCCGGCAATCAATGTAAACGCCGGTACGGGCAGCGGCTTCAATACGGCCCCAACGGTATGGAAGTTGCCGCCATAGGTCAGCGCTTCGAAGTAGGGCTGCCAGTCGAGATCGACGTTGACCGTGTTAATAATGAGATCGAACTGGCCCGCCAGTGCTTTTAACGCTTCCGGATCGCGGCTGTTCACCACGTTATTGGCCCCCATCGCCAGCACCTCCTGCTCCTTCGATGGATTGGAGCTGAACGCGGTGACTTCGCAGCCCATTGCGTGTAACAGCTTTATGGCGATATGCCCCAGCCCGCCGATACCGATGACGCCAACGCGGCTGGTAGCAGTAATATGGTGCATCAGTAGCGGTTTAAAGACCGTAATGCCGCCACATAACAGCGGGCCTGCGGACGCCATATCCATATTCTCCGGAAGAGGAATTACCCACTGCCAGCCTGCGCGAAGCTTCTCGGCAAAACCGCCACGATTGAGGATAGTGGGCACTGCCCCTTCCAGGCAGTTAATTTTATTGCCGCTGATACAGGCATCGCAGTGTCCGCAGCTGCGCGCCGTCCAGCCGATTCCAACGCGCTGGCCGACTTTTAGTCCCTTATCCTGTGCCGCGCTACCGAGTGCGGCCAACCGACCGATGACCTCATGTCCGGCAACCAGAGGGTATTGAGAGAACCCCCATTCATTGTCGATCATTGACAGATCGGAATGGCAGATCCCGCAGTAGTCGACCCGTACCTCGACATCTTCCGGTTGGAGTTCTCCCGCGTCATATTCATAGAGTTCGAGTTCGCCGCCCGCCTCTTTGGCGGCATAGCTTTTTATTATCGTCATTGTGCTTCCCTTAATGTGGTGTTGAACTGAAAAGTGTAGAGCATGGAGGCAAGGGACGCCCGGCGTTAATCTGCTGGAGAAGGCGGGAAGTAGCCTGATTATTCTATTTAATCCTCAACGCTGCTGAAATTTTCAGCACTTAGCGATACAGGTGTATGCTCGTGCTTGCATGGCGGCGTATGACAGGTATAATCCACAACGTTTTCCGCATACCTCTTCAGTGCCGAAGTGGCGAAATCGGTAGACGCAGTTGATTCAAAATCAACCGTAGAAATACGTGCCGGTTCGAGTCCGGCCTTCGGCACCAAGTGATGCAATAATTAGCTACCTAAGGGGGGCTTTTTTTGTGTCCATTTCCGTCCAAATTCGTCCATATCCGTCTGTAATTCAAAGATAATTTATTTTTCGGCAATAACCATATTTATTTTGTTGTCTTTCCGTGTTGGTCATTTTTCATCCATTGACATCCACGCGATTTGGGGGCCAAATTGGGGGCTTAGACGTAGTTCGATAATAGTGAGTCCCCCAAATGGCACTAACAGATCGCGCTATAGTCCACGCCAAGCCTTGTGGCAAGCCGTATAAGCTCAGTGACTCGCATGGACTTTACCTGCTGGTTAACCCTAACGGTTCAAAACGCTGGTACATCAAGTACCGCTTTGTAAATAAAGAGAAAAAGCTCGCTTTAGGCCCTTATCCGCTTTTGACGCTTGCACAGGCAAGACGCATGCGTGAAGAGGCCCAATTACTGCTGATTTCCGGCATCGATCCGAGTGCACACCGAAAGGCTGAACGTCTTGCTATAACGCCGGAACATACGTTTGAGTCTGTGGCTCGCGAATGGGTCATCAGTAACGTAAACTGGTCGGCGGAACATAAGAAGCGGGTGCTGCGTTACTTCGAGCTTTATGTGTTCCCCACGAACGGTAGCTGTGACATCACCAAGATGAAGGTCAAAGATCTGCTGGTGCCCATCAAGGAGGTGGAGAAAGCGGGCAAACTGGATGTTGCTTCCCGGCTTCAGCAACGCACTGCCTGCGTGATGCGCTATGCGGTGCAGAACGGCATTATCGATCATAACCCTGCATCAGATTTAACCGGCGCGGTCTCTACGCCCAAAGTTCGTCATCACCCGGCGTTGGATCTGAATCTTATCCCTGATTTCCTGGATAGAATCGACGATTACAAAGGCCGTCAACTGACTCAACTGACTCAACTGGCGGTAAAGCTGGCGCTGCTGCTGTTTATCCGCTCCAGCGAACTGCGCTTTGCCCGCTGGGATGAGATTGATCTGCGTAACGCCATGTGGACCATCCCCGCTGAGCGTGAGCCGATCCCCGGCGTTAAATATTCAGCGCGTGGGGCGAAGATGCACTCCCCACACCTGGTCCCATTGTCACGTCAGGCCATCGAACTGCTGCACGAGGTGCGGCAGCATTGCCGACCGGGAACTGAACTGGTATTCCCCGGCGATCATAACTACCGCAAACCGATGAGCGAAAACACCATCAACAAAGCGCTGCGGGTGATGGGCTACGACACCCAGAAAGACGTCTGTGGCCACGGTTTTCGCACTATGGCCTGTAGCGCGCTGGTGGAGTCAGGCCTGTGGTCATGTAAATAGACCCGTTTTAGTTCCAGGCATTTTTTGAGATCCCGGCCAAATGATTGTGTTGCCGATATTCCTCCGGC